>JBILGH010000023.1:0-17889 GCA_044351155.1 Candidatus Planktophila sp.
GCCGGCTACCCGTCGTCGCCTTGGTGAGCCATTACCTCACCAACAAGCTGATAGGCCGCGAAGTCATCTTCAACCGAAAAACTTTCCAGCCCCGATCATGCGATCAAGGCTCATATCCGGTATTAGCACCGGTTTCCCGGTGTTATCCCAGAGTTGAAGGCAGATTCTTCACGTGTTCCTCACCCGTTCGCCGCTAATCCATCCCCGAAGGGATCTCATCGCTCGACTTGCATGTGTTAAGCACGCCGCCAGCGTTCGTCCTGAGCCAGGATCAAACTCTCCATAGAAAGTTTTATCTGGCATACATGACATAAACAACTGTCGTTATTTTTTGTCTTTACCAAAGGAAATCAACGAGTATTAGCTTTTTTCAGTATAAATACTGATGTTCCAATACTTCGATGAAGTATTAATTTAGAAGATGGTTATTAGAAATTTGCATGACTAAATAAGCCATCTTCTGGCATTGACTTATGGCACGCTGTTGAGTTCTCAAGGTACGGATGCGCACTGCGTCCAGGAATTTCTTCCTATTTTCAGGGCAGACTCGCAAATCTAGTGCATAGACGCTCACGCGGTCAAACCGCGCTAAGTCCAGCCTTTTTCTGCGGGAATTTCTATGCTGTTCGGCCTAAATCGTCCGTTTCACAGCAAGGAGCGTAACTATAGGCAGTAGAACTGGGCAGGTCAAATCGGCTAAGCGCAATTTGCTGAGGCGTAGGACACAGGATTAGCAACATCTCACAAAGGCAGAAAAGCTCTAAAATCATTGATTTATAAGGGTTTCAGAGCTTTTGCGACAAAATAGGTCTTTACTAAACGGTCAATTTTGCGGCCAGATTTGAATGGCTTGGGGTAGCTTGCCGGACTAATCGACTAGTTCGACAGCTGCCAGATCTCGCTTACCTTTGCGTAAAACTGCATATTTTCCGCATAAAAAGTCAGATTCTGACGGGGCAAAATCTTCAGCCGCAACTTTGGCGTTATTTAGGTAAGCGCCATTCTCTTTAACGATGCGACGTGCTGCTGATTTCGAATCTACAACACCAGTAGCTGCCAATAAATCAACCCAAGTAGGCATTGGCTCACTGCGCTTAACTGTTGTGCGCGGTAATTCCGAAAGTGCAGCAGTCAATGTTGCTTCATCTAACTCAGAAAGCTCACCTTGACCAAATAATGCTCGTGCCGCCGATTCCACGCGATCGCAAATATCGGAAGAGTGAACGAGTGAAGTTAACTCGCGCGCTAATTCACGGTGCGCAGTGCGAGCACCAGGATTCTCATTATGAGATTTCTCCAGTTCTGAAATTTCCGCGTGGGATTTGAATGAGAAGACTTTGAGAAAATTGATTACATCTTTATCGTCAGTGTTAAGCCAATATTGGAAGAAGGCATACGGTGAAGTCATCTCAGGATCAAGCCACACACTACCGCCGGCGGTCTTACCAAACTTAGTTCCATCGGCTTTAGTTAATAGCGGAATAGTTAACGCGTGCGCACTACCTTGTTCTACTTTACGAATCAGATCAAGGCCCGCAACTATGTTGCCCCATTGATCAGAGCCACCCATCTGAAGAGTGCAGTTGTGGCGACGGAAAAGTTCTAAGTAATCGTAAGCTTGCAGAACCGAATATGAGAATTCGGTATATGAAATTCCGCCACCTTCTAAACGCGCTGATACCGAATCTTTTGAAAGCATTTGATTAACGCTGAAATGTTTGCCTATGTCACGCAAGAATTCGATGGCAGATAACGGTGAGGTCCAATCTAAGTTATTTGCCATAATGGCAGCATTCTTAGGCCCATTGAAATCTAGATACTGTGAGAGTTGGGTTTTGATTCGTTCTACCCAATTTGCAACAGTGTCAGCTGTGTTTAAAACGCGCTCTTCGTTCTTGCCACTGGGATCGCCAACTAGTCCGGTTGCGCCGCCAACTAAAGCAATTGGAATATGACCGGCTAGCTGAAAGCGACGCAAAACCAATAGAACAACTAGGTTTCCGACATGCATGCTTGGCGCTGTTGGATCAAAACCAATGTAAAGAGTCGTTGGTTTCTTTAACGCTTCAGCTAGAGCTGCCTCATCGGTGCTTTGGGCGAGTAACCCGCGCCAACGCAGGTCTTCTAAGAGCTCTGATTTCATGCGCTCATCATGCCCGAAAAGGCCGCGATACGGCTGCTAATTAACTTTGCGAATTGCGAGTTCTTGGCAGTTAAATCTTTCAGTTGTTTTATTACTTCACTAGGTGCTGTTCCACCTGCTGTAGTTCGCGAAGAGAGCGCGCCTGCCACTGTCAAAACTTCGCGGACTCCCCCGGTAAGTGATGGGTGAATATCCAGGAACTCTTTATCAGTTAGTTCATGAAGTTCCCGACTTGTTTTTTCACAGAGTGCAACGCAAGCGCCAGCAGCTTCATGTGCTTGCGAGAATGGAATTTGTGCGCGAACTAAATAATCCGCAACTTCAGTTGCAAGCGAGAATCCGGTTGGCGCTGCAGCGGCCATTTTGTCGCGATCAAAATTAGTAGTTGCGATCATTCCCGAAACAGCTGGCAGCAGAATTAATAAAGTTTCGATACTGTCAAAAAGCGGTTCTTTATCTTCTTGGAGATCACGGTTATAGGCAAATGGCAAACCTTTTAGCATGGTCATCACGCCAGTTAAATTGCCAATCAGTCGGCCCGCTTTACCGCGAGCAAGTTCGGCAATATCTGGATTCTTTTTCTGCGGCATGATTGATGAACCAGTTGAATACGCGTCGGCTACTTTTGCCCAACCAAATTCGGTGGTCGCCAAAATGCACCACTCTTCGCCAATTCGAGATAGATGAACGCCGATAGTGGCCAAAATATAAAGGGCCTCTGAAACAAAATCACGATCACTTACGCCGTCAATGCTGTTGGCCGCAGATTCAGCGAAACCTAAATCAGTTGCCGCTGCTTTTGGATTTAGCGGTAGCGAGGATCCAGCGAGTGCGCCGGAACCAAGCGGGCTTACCGATGTGCGCTCTAGCCAATCGTTGATACGACTTAAATCACGTTGAAAGGCGTGTGCATGTTTCGCAATCTCGTGGCCGAAAGTCACTGGCTGCGCATGTTGTAAATGCGTAAAGCCTGGAGCTGGCGCATCGGAATACTCGGTTGCTTTAGCAATGATTACTTCGCACAAGGCAGTTAATTGATCGGCAACTGCCAACATGTGATCGATTGCGTAGAGTCTTAAATCGGTTGCAACTTGATCATTACGAGAACGACCTGCTCTGATCGCTCCCCCAACGGCGCCGATTTTCTCGGTTAACCCACGCTCTAAAGCGCTATGTACATCTTCATCAGTTTCAATGGGCGCGAATTTTCCATTTTTGACTTCAAGTTGGAGTTCTTTTAGTGCGCCTCGCAGCTTTGAAATCGTATCGGCCGGGAGTAAACCAGAGCTTTCCAAGACTGTTAAATGGGCAAGGGATGAGCGCAAGTCATAAGGCGCTAAACGCCAATCAAAGTCAACGCTTCGGGACAAGGCAAATAGAGCATCGCTGGGACCATCGGCAAATCTGCCACCCCACAAAGTTCCGGCTGTATGGCTATCTCCGGTGCTCATTACTTACCCCCGCTTTTCGAATTGGCTAATCCTAAGATCTTCTTTGCTAAAGCACTGCCGCCATTTGCTGTGTCGGCTACAACAATGACTGTGTCGTCACCAGCAACTGTGCCAATCGCAGAAGAGAGCTTGCCACTCTGCGAGAGGCCATCGATTGCACTCGCCAGCATTTGCGCTGCTGCTATCGGAGTACGAATAACTACCAAATTTCCACTTGGTGTAGCAGTTAAAACTAGCTCACTGGGAAAAGAGTTCTTAGTCGAGATTGGTTGCGTATCAGTCAACGCATAAACCATCTCTCCTGCACTATTGCGAACTCTAATTGCGCCAATATCTTCCAGGTCACGACTAGCAGTTCCTTGCGTAACGATGATCCCTTGCTTCTTTAGCGCTTTGACTAAGTCGCCTTGGGAGGCAATCTTGCCGCCGGCAATCAACTTTGAAACTAGTGACTTACGAGCATTGGCGTTATTTGCATTCATGCGTGCACCAGAGTCCCGCCGTTACCAGCAAGTGCCAACAATAAGTTCTCGGCGTTGTTGCCATCAATGATCCTGACGGTCGTAGCACCCGCTGTAATTGCGGCCAAACAGGCAGCAACTTTCGGTGCCATTCCGCCTTTGAAATCATTCTTCATGGTTGCCAATTCAGTCGCTGAGATTTCGGAGATGATCGAAGTTGGATCTGGATAGTTTCGATAAATTCCAGAAACATCAGTAAGCACAATTAAAGAGTCAGCTTTCAGACCTCCCGCGATTGCAGCTGCGGCAAGATCGGCATTAACGTTTAATCCATTTTCAGCGCCAATTTCATTTGCTAGCGGTGAAATAACTGGCGTGAACTTTTCTTCCAATAGCGATTCAACTAAATCTGTATCAACCTCGGTAACTTCGCCAACTAAACCGAGTTCGGCGGGCGTGCCATCAACAATCTTGTTCATTCGTACTCCTTGCAATGTATTGCCATCACGGCCAGAAATTCCTGCGGCGTTGACACCAGCTTTGCGCAAGTTCGAAACAATTGATGCACACACTTCGCCCGCTAGGACGCTTTGTACAATCTCAAAGATCTCGGGGGTGGTGACTCGAAAACCACCAATACTTTGACTTTCTATGCCAGCTGAGACCAAAGCAGCATCTATTTGCGGTCCCCCACCATGAACAATTACTAGTTCGATTCCCTGATTTATGGCAGCGGCAATAGTTTGCGCGAAAGCGCCGCTCTCATCTTTCATGGCATGACCACCATATTTAATGACGATCAAACGCCTAGCCCCAATGCGTGCAATCCAGCGTTTTCGGTTAGCCCACAAATCAGATTGGCGTTTTGAATAGCTTGACTGGCCGCACCCTTGCCTAAGTTATCGATCGCTGCCGAAACAACTAACCGATTGGTATGTGTATCTACCGCAACTTGTAAGTGCACATGGTTGCTACCAATGACTGAGTTTGTCTTTGGCATTTGCCCAAGCGGCAATACGGTAACAAATTCATCATTCGAATAAGCCTTGGTGTAGAGATCATGGATGCTTTCAGTCGTAGCGCTGTAAGTTAACTTCGCCGTGACGGTGCTCAGAATTCCACGAGGCATCGGCGCTAAGATCGGGGTGAAGGAAATCTTAACTTCATTGCCGGCAACCAGAGTCAGGGCTTCTTCGATTTCAGGAGTGTGCTGATGTACTCCCCCAAATTTGTATGAAGAAAGCGATCCCATTATTTCGCTGCCAATTAGATTAACTTTCGCGCTTCGACCAGCGCCTGTTGTTCCTGATGCTGCAACAACCACAATGTCTGCGCAATCCACTAAGCCAATAGCTGGTGCAATTGCGAGTGAGATGGAAGTGGCATAGCAGCCTGGGTTAGCTACGCGACTTGCTTTCTTGATTTGATCACGCTGGCCTGGAAGTTCGGGTAAGCCGTATGTCCAAGTACCGGCATGTGATCCGCCGTAGTACTTAACCCATTGATCAGCACTGGTTAACCTAAAGTCAGCGCCCAGATCAACAATTTTCAGGGTTGGATCTAGTTGCGCAATCAGGGCAGCCGACTCACCATGTGGCAGAGCTAAGAAGACTAAGTCGCAACTGTTTACATGGGCCAAGTCAAACTGCTCGAAACGGCGATCGCCAAGTTTGGCCAGTTGAGGCGCAACTGATGAGATCAGTTCACCAGCATTGGAATGCGCCGTAATTACGCTCACTTCAAATTTTGGATGCCCAAGCAGGAGCTTCAGTAGCTCGGTTCCGGCATACCCGCTAGCGCCAACAATTGCTGTTTTCATAGGAATAATTATGCACGAATATTCATAATTATGCAAGATTAAGAGCGGACAGTTGCTCCGTAGAGTTTGCTGGCGTTAGCCACGGCGGCCTCGCGCGCGGCACTTATTTCCTCGCCTGTTAGCGTGCGATCTGGCGCCCGGAAGGAGAGCGTGAAAGCTAGTGAAATTTTGCCATCGCCGATCTTGTCGTAGCGATCAAAGAGCACGATGGATTCAAGTAACTCTCCTGCCCCATCGACAAGCGCTTGCTCAAGTTGGGCTGCCGAAACATTCGCATCGATAACCAAAGCGACATCTTGTACCGCTATTGGCATAGAACCAATGACTGCCGCTCGCACGGTATCACTCGCTGGTAGCGCGTCTAGATTGATAACTAAGGCACAAGAGCGTGGTGGTAGACCAAACTCAGAACAAACCCGCGGATGAAGTTCACCAGCGTGCGCGACAGCCTTGCCATCAACTAACAGCTCGGCGCAACGGCCAGGATGCCATGGCGCGAAATCTGAACGTTCGATTGTGTAGGACAACCCGCAAAGGTCTAGAACGGTCTGCGCTTCAGCGATTGCATCTGCCCATTCGTAACTGCGCGCTTTGGTTCGCCAATTATCACCTGTGGTCTTGCCTACAAATATCGCACCTAAATGAATAGGCTGTGGTGGAACGCTGTCGAAAATTGCTTTGATTGTTGCCGCATCTGGTTTTCTCTCAAGTGCTGGAAAAATTCCATCTACTAACTTTGTCGTGTTACGGAAAATCGCGCCAATTTCAAAAAGGGCGAAATCGCGAGCACCACGTGAGAGGTTTCGTTGGGCCACACCGATTAAGCCAGGAATTAAATGTGTGCGCATTAGCGGAGTTTCTTCAGACATTGGATTAGCAATGCGGAAAGTTGCGGCGCGCTCGCCCGTGTAATTAAGCGCTTTCATGGTGGCTTCAGCAACGAATGGAAAATTCTGGACTTCAGTCAATCCACGAGCAGCTAGCGCTGCCGCAATGGTGCGACGACGAAATTGTGCTGGTGTCAGCGTTGCCGCATATGGGCTGCGTGGCAGAACTGATGGGATTTGGTCGTATCCGACAATGCGAGCTACTTCTTCAACTAAATCAGCTGGGATTTGTAAGTCGCCACGCCATGAAGGCGGATCAACAATCCAGCTCTTGGTATCTACATCGCAACCTACAGTTGTAAGTGCCTTTGCGATAACTTCATTAGAGAGTTCGGTGCCCAAGCGATCGTTTACGTACTTAGGATCTAGGTTGATGAGCGGCGGATATCTTTCCTCGCCCGAAACGGAAGTTCCTACATAGGTAGCCCCGCCTAGTGAGATCATTAATTCGGCTGCCCGAGCTGATGCAAACTCAGCTAACGATGGATCTACGCCACGCTCTAAGCGACGAGATGCTTCGGTTGAAAGTTTATGTCGACGTGAATTCTTGGCAATGGCAATTGGGTCAAAGCGAACTGCTTCAATCGCAATCGTGGTCGTGTCATCAGTAATTTCGGAATCTAGACCACCCATGGTGCCGGCAAGAGCTAGTACTTGTTTTGAATCTCGCACAACTAGATCACTGGAAGCTAATTCACGTTCTTGACTATCTAGCGTTTTAAACTTAGTTCCATCGACAGCGTAGGTAATTTCTAAACCATCGACAATCTTTGCCCGGTCGAACGCGTGCAGCGGCTGACCAAGTTCGACCATCACATAGTTCGTAACATCTACGGCTAATGAGATCGAACGCATGCCAACTTTTTCAACTCGGCGACTTAACCAAATCGGCGATGGCGCTTTAGGATTGAAATTATCTAGCGAGCGCAAAACAGCGACCATTGCGCCATTGGATATTTTGATCGATGTCGGTGTACCAGCTTCGGCAAAAGATATTGACTTAGCGTGTGCAATCGGGTCGGTAATATTCAAATTCAAAGCCCCCGCTATTTCACGAGCAGCACCTCGAATACTTAACGCGTAACCACGATCAGGGTTAACTGCGATGTCAAAGATTGTGTCATTAATTTGAAGTAACTCAATTGCGTCTTGCCCAACTGAGGCAGACCCTTCGGCTAGAACGATAATGCCAGAATGATCTTCGCCTAATCCCAATTCTTTGGAAGAGCAGATCATGCCATTGCTAGTCTTGCCATAAGTCTCGCGCGCACTGATTGCAAAGTTTCCAGGCAGCACCGCACCTGGTAGAGCAGCTACAACTAAATCATTTACGGCAAAATTACGCGCGCCACATATTACAAAGCGGCTTTGGCCTTCGTTGCAGTCTAATTCAACGTAGCGAATTGGTTTCTTGTGTTCGGCTAGCTCTTCAATAGCAATAACTCGCGCGACAACAAGTGGGCCTGTTAAATCCGCACCTTGCTTGATTACATCTTCAATTTCAAACCCAACGCGAACAAAAGCATCTGCGATTACCTCATCAGAAATGCCGGTTAGATCTACAAAATCATTAACCCAGGAACGTGGAATTCGCATTAGAGGCCAACTCCGAACTGACGTGTGAAGCGCAGATCACCTTCAACAATTTCGTGTAGATCGGTAATGCCATGTCGCACCATAAGTGTGCGCTCAAGACCCATACCGAAAGCAAAGCCACTGAACTGTGTAGTGTCGATGCCGCAGGTTGCTAAGACTTTGGGATTAACCATTCCGCAGCCGCCCCATTCGATCCAGCGGCCGTTGAAGAAAACATCAACTTCAGCACTTGGCTCGGTAAACGGGAAGAAGGATGGACGTAAACGCGTTGTAACATCAGGACCAAACATATGGCGAGCAAAATTATCGAGAGTGCCTTTTAGATGCGCCATTGAAATTCCACGATCAACTACTAAGCCTTCGACTTGATGAAAGACCGGACTATGCGTCGCATCTAGCTCATCAGCACGGAAGGTGCGACCAGGAGAGACAATGTAAATCGGTGGCTCATTAGTTAACATCGTGCGGATCTGAAGTGGTGAAGTTTGCGTGCGCAAAACTAATCCAGCACTTAACGGTTCAACGAAAAAAGTGTCTTGCATAGTTCGTGCTGGGTGATCGGCTGGCATATTTAGCGCATCAAAATTAAGCCAACTGGATTCGAGTTCCGGGCCTTCGACTACTGAATAACCTTGTGCCAGAAAGAAATCACTAATGTCATTCTTGATAATCGTAATCGGGTGCAGTCCCCCAGTATGGGCGAGCTTGGCGGGAAGAGTTATATCTACAACTTCCTCGAGCAAAATCTTCTGATCGCGAGCGATCTCTAATCGCGCAGTGTCATCAGCTAAGGCCGAAGCAATCGCTGCCTTAGCCTCACCAATAATTTTTCCAAAAGAAGCTTTTTCATCTGGTGATAGCGAACCTAGGCCACGGCTGGCAAGTGAGATGGGAGCTTTATCGCCAGTGTGGGCTAACCGCGCCGCCTTGAGTTCATCGAGGTCACCAGCAGTTGCGAATGCCGACTTGGCAGCGCTGACCCATTCGTTGATTTCCTGCGGATTCATGAGCTGAAGTCTACTTGGTCGGCTTTACTTATCGCCGGCAATTTTTGCCGTTAACTCAAATAAAACTATCGAAACTGCGGCTGAAAGATTAAGACTTTCGGCGTTGCCAGCCATTGGTATCGCTAGCTTCTGCGTCGATTGAGGTACTTCTAGATCAGTTAATCCGCGAGCCTCATTTCCGAAAATCAAAACTGTATTTTGAGTGATCGAGAAATCACGAATAGATTTCTTGCCATCTGCCGACAAAGTCGCAAAGTCTAGGTTTGGAATAGTTGTTTGTAGTTGATCAAGTGATACCCGCTCGAAAATAGGCAAGTGCCAAAGTGATCCGGCAGTTGAACGAACCACCTTCGGTGAATACATATCGACGCTACCTGGTGAGGTAATCACTGCGGTCGCCCCAAGTGCATCGGCTGATCGCAAGATCGTGCCCGCATTACCAGGGTCTTGAATTTCATGAAGGTAAAGCAAAATTGATTTTCCAGAGAACTTCAATGTTTCCAAATTTGGATTTGGGATCTTACCGATAGCCAGAATGCCTTGCGGCGAGATGGTTTCACTCATCGCCTTCATGACCGCGTCTGTGACATCTTCGCACTTAAATTTTGTTAAATCGATATTGTCATTCTCTAATCGAGAACGCCCGTTAGTAGTTAAATACAGAACATCTACTTGATCAATCGCTTTTGCTTTGATGGCTTCGCGCACAAACTGCGCACCTTCGGCAACATAACGCGCACTTTCGCGACGTTCTTTAGCGCCTTTAGAACTGATAAGAGCCTTCACTCGCGCGATGTGCGGCGAGTGAAGGCTCTCGATCATTACTTCTAGTTTCGATTAACGAATTAAAGTGCAGCTAAAGTCTTGCGAGCAACTTCAACTAGCGCTTTGAAAGTCGCTGGGTCATTAGTTGCTAGCTCTGAAAGTAAACGGCGATCAACTTCAACGCCAGCTTCCTTAAGACCTTGGATCAAACGGTTATAAGTAAGACCGTTTTCACGAGCTGCCGCATTGATACGTTGGATCCAGAGACGACGGAAGTCGCCCTTCTTATCCTTGCGATCGTTGAAGGCATAAACCATTGAGTGAGTAACTTGCTCTTTCGCCTTTGTGAAAAGACGTGACCGTTGACCGCGGTAACCGCTGGCACGTTCTAGAGTTGTACGACGCTTCTTGGCTGCGTGGACTCCGCGCTTTACTCTCATTTAAGTACTCCTTACTTCAAACCAAGCATGCGCTTGGCTGTTGTTGCAACGGTTGGCTTAGCTGCGGACTCAGTGCTCAAACGTCGAGTAAGACGTGAGGACTTGCGCTCGAGTAAGTGGCGCTTTCCGGCGCGCTCATGCATAACTTTTCCGGAACCAGTAATGCGGAAAGTCTTCTTCGCACCACTATGGGTTTTCATCTTTGGCATCTTGGGTCTCCCGTTGCTAGTTCTTATTCGGTCTCAGCAGCTGCTGCTGCGGCATCGGCTTTTGCTTTACGCGCTGCCTTTGCTTCGGCTACTGCTTCAGTCTTGCGCTTAGTTGGACCAAGCACCATTGTCATATTTCGTCCCTCTTGTTTAGGGGCGAATTCAACGAAAGCAATTTCTGCGACATCTTCTGCAAGACGTTGCAAGATCTTGTAACCGAGTTCGGGACGCGTTTGTTCGCGACCACGGAATTGCATTGTCACCTTGACCTTATCGCCACCTTTTAAGAACTTCTCGATGTGATTCCGTTTGGTCTCATAATCGTGAGTCTCAATCTTTGGTCGCATACGTACTTCCTTAACCACGATGTGGGTCTGGTTTTGACGTGCTTCCCGAGCTTTCTGCGCGATCTCGTATTTGTACTTTCCGAAATCCATGATCTTGCAGACAGGTGGATTAGCTTCTGGTGCGATCTCAACTAAGTCGAGACCAACTTCATCAGCCATCTGTAGCGCAACTTCGATATCTACTACGCCAACTTGTTCACCGGTGTAACCGATTAAACGAATTTGGGGTGTACGAATTCGATCGTTGATACGTGGGTCAGTTGTGATTTTTGCTCCTCTTATTCGGTTTGCTGGTACTTCGCGCTCAGTAACCGCGCCATGCAAAATAAGCAACCGCCAAGGAGTACTACGTCAGCTGAAATTACTTCAACTAAGTCGAACTCACGACTTACCAGGAATCTAGAAGATTCTTAGGTGGGAGCGGTAACTCCTCTTGCAGTAGCGAACTACTGGTCTGAGGCCAAGGGTACTAGAGGGTTGGGCAAAGGCGAAATTGAGCCTAGTTCAGAGCAAATAAGGCCGGGCTTAGCCCATGGCGTGAACGCCACCATCGACGTGAATAATCTCGCCTGTGGTTTTTGGGAACCAATCAGATAACAGCGCCACCACTGCTTGAGCAGCTGGTACTGGATCAGTTACATCCCAAGCTAATGGAGATCGCGAGTTCCAGACTTCTTCGAAATCAGAAAATCCCGGAATTGCTTTTGCTGCCATAGTTTTAATCGGACCTGCTGCAACTAAATTAACGCGAATGTTTTCAGCACCAAGATCACGAGCTAAATATCGTGAAGTTGATTCGAGGGCAGCTTTTGCTACACCCATCCAGTCATACTTTGGCCACGCAACTGTGGCATCGAAATCAAGACCCACGATCGAGGCGCCGCCATTAAATAACGGTCTGGTTGCCATTGCTAATGATTTAAATGAATAGGCCGAAACCTGCATCGCCGTTGCCACATCTGCCCATTCGGTATTTAAGAAATTACCACCGAGTGCAGCTTCTGGGGCAAAACCAATCGAGTGCACTACCCCATCGAGACCATCAACATGTTCGCGAACTCGAGTTTCAAGAGCAGCTAAATCTGAATCATTTGTTACATCAAGTTCAATCACTGGCGCAGGTTGTGGAAGGCGGCCAGCAATGCGCGTGGTCAATGACATTACTCGGCCATAAGAAGACAAGATGACCGTAGCGCCTTCCTCTTGCGCTAAGCGAGCAACATGAAAAGCAATCGAAGCATCAGTTAGTACCCCTGTAACCAAAATCTTTTTACCAGTCAGAATTCCCATTTTTAATGACCCATTCCTAATCCGCCATCAACTGGAATCACCGCACCAGTTATATAGCTTGCTTTTGGCGATGCTAAGAAAGTTACTACATCAGCAATTTCCTCGGCTGAACAAAAACGTTGCAATGGAACTGATTTAGCGATCTCGTCACGTCGTTTTTCATCGAGAGTCGCAGTCATGTCAGTCTCGACAAAACCTGGAGCAACTACGTTCGCAGTTATGCCACGACTACCCAATTCGCGAGCAAATGATCGTGCCATACCGACTAAACCTGCTTTGCTAGCAGAGTAATTAACTTGTCCGGCAGAACCAGAAAGCCCGACAACTGAACCGACGAAAATCAACCTGCCTCGCTTTAATTTCAACAAGCCCTTTGTGGCACGACGCGCTGTACGAAACGCTCCGGTTAAATTGGCATCGATGACGTCTTCAAAATCTTCATCGCTCATGCGCATCGATAAGGTGTCCTTGGTTATGCCCGCGTTACACACCACAATCTCAGGCGAACCCCAACTCTCTTCAATCACGGTAAAGGCAGCGTCCACGCTTTCAGTAGAGGTGACATCCATCTGTACTGACTTGTATTCAGTTGGTGCTGGCCCGGAACGGTAGGTAACAACCACGGTGTAGCCAGCCGCAGATAGTGATTTGGCGATTGCTGAACCTATTCCGCGGTTGCCGCCCGTTACCAATGCGATTGCGCTCATAGTTGGCAAGGCTACTCGTTACTTCTGCGTAAACCTAAGAACACATCTACTCTAGGCACATGGCTGATGAGATTTATGATGTAACCAACGCCCAACCTGGTTTGAGCGGTGATCAGGGGGCTCGCCAGAAAAGATATTTCTTCTCCATGATGCTCCGCACTCTCTGTTTTGTCCTCGCTGTTGTTACACCAAGTCCCTTTCGTTGGTTTTTCCTAGCTGGCGCAATCGGATTGCCATATATCGCGGTAGTAATTGCAAATGCCGGACGCGAGACAATGGCTCCAGGCAGAGCTGTGATGAAAGAGAAACGCCGCTCGATTTCCTAAGCTATTTCTGCGATTAGAATCTGATTATGCGCTCACGCGAGAAATTTTCTGTTCTGAAGTCTCTGGTTGCTCTAGCGCTAATCGCTCTCTGCTTTATTGCCGCAGAATGGCAATATAACCGTGGCGTCGATCGACATGAGCGGAATTCCTTGATTGAAAAGAATATCGCGGCACCAGATATCTCATTAGATAAAGCAGCCACCGAACTCTCAAAAAATGAGTGGCGCACAGTTACTACCGCAGGCGTTTTCGATGCTAGCCAAACGATTTTGTTGCGTAATAGATACTTCGAAGGTAAATATGGTTTTGAGTTTCTGACAATTTTTACGAACTCTAATGGCGAGAAATTTTGGGTTGATCGCGGCTGGATTGCTGCTGGCAAAGATGCCTTAACAGCTCCCATTATCCCTGCTACTCCTTCTGGCACCGTTGAAATAATTGGTCGATTGCGACTTGATACTTCACTGCCTCGCGGTTCATTCTTTGCCTTACCCGCAAGCGGTACCGGCTTAATTAGTAAATGGAATGCTCAGAAAGAAGTTGTGACTGAAGGTTATTATCTCGACCTACTTAACGGATCAACTCCTGAATTAACGCCTAAGGTTCCGGCTCAACTACCTGAACTTAGCGATGGTCCACACATGGCGTACGCGCTGCAGTGGGTTTTCTTTGCTGGTTTAGTTGGTTACGGACGTTTCTTAATCCGTAGAGCCAGATAAATCTTGGCGATTATAAAGTTCGGCATATAAACCGTTTTTTGCGACTAACTCTTCATGAGTTCCACGTTCAACAATTGAACCTTTTTCTAGAACCAAAATCTGGTCAGCATCTCGCACCGTACTTAAACGGTGAGCGATTACCAAACTAGTACGACCCCTAAGCGCAGCGCTAAGTGCTTGGTGAACCAGAGCTTCATTCTCTGAGTCCAAGTGCGCAGTTGCTTCATCGAGGATAACTACCTGTGGAGATTTCAAAAGCAAGCGGGCAATTGCGAGACGCTGTTTCTCGCCGCCAGATAAACGATGTCCGCGTTCTCCCACCATTGTGTCAAAGCCGTTTGGTAGCGAAGAAACAAGTGTCCAAATTTGCGCAGCTTCACAAGCCGCCTGCATTTCGGCTTCAGTTGCATCTGGCTTGGCGTACCGCAGATTTTCACCGATCGTGTCATGAAATAAATGCGCATCTTGCATTACCACGCCAATATTCTCGCGAAGTGACTTCATGGTTAGTTCACGAATATCAACGCCACCAACTTCAATTGATCCGTCTGTCACATCGTAAAGGCGTGGCACTAGCGCACTAATTGTGGTCTTGCCTGCACCAGATGGACCAACTAGTGCGGTCATGGTGCCCGGCTTAGCGGTGAAAGTAAGACCGTCTAGAACTACGCCACTTTCGACAGTTTCCGGTTTTGCCACTGACTCAAGGGATGAAAGCGAAATTTCTTCAGCTTTTGGATAAGCAAAGGAAACTCCTTTGAATTCAATTGCGAAATCTTTACCGATTAGTTCTTTGGCGCTCGGGCGATCCTGCACCATTGGCGCTAAATCCAGAACTTCAAAGATTCGCTCGAATGAAACTAACGCGGTCATGACATCAATTCGCACATTCGATAACGCAGTAAGTGGTCCGTAAAGACGGGCTAACAGAGCAGTGATTGCTAACAAAGTACCAACAGTTACGGTGCCATTAATCGCAAGGTGTCCGCCGATGCCGTAAGCGATTGCGGTTGCGATCGCGGCAATACTGGTTAGTGCGATAAAGAAAATTCGATTGAGAAGTGCAATCTCAATACCAATATCAGCGACTTTGCGAGCTCGGGAGCGGAAATAGCTTTTTTCATCGCTCTGTCGCCCGTAAAGCGAAACCAACATGGCACCAGAAACATTAAAACGCTCAGTCATCGTTGAGGACATTTCAGCATTTAAATTAAATGAATCCCGGGTTAGCGACTGCAGCTTCTTGCCGACCCATTTAGTTGGCACTAGAAAGAGCGGTAAAAGTAAGAGCGAAACTATGGTGATCTGCCAAGAGAGAACTAGCATCGTTCCAATTACCAGAACTAGGCTCACTGAATTGCTAAGCACACCAGAAAGGGTCGCCGTAAATGCTTGCTGAGCGCCAATTACATCGGAGTTGATTCGCGAGATCAGCGCGCCGGTCTGGGTGCGTGTAAAGAAAGCAACTGATTGCCGTTGTACATGTTCAAAAACCTCTGAACGCAAATCGTAGATGAGACCTTCACCGATTCGAGCCGAGAACCAACGCCCGACTATGCTGATCAGTGAATCGAAAATTGCGATGAAGGCGACTGCTAAAGCTAACTTGGTAACTAGAGCGCCATCTTTAGGAATTACGCCTTTATCAATAAGTTCGCGAAGCAAAAGCGGCGAAGTGACAATGAGAAAAGCTTCGATGACAACGGTAATTAAGAATACTGTTATGTATTTCTTATACGGCTTTGCATAGGATGCGATCCGCTTTACAGTACCTGGCTTTAACTTCTGATTCTTAACTGAAGGATCTGCGGTCATTGACCGAAAGGTCATCCAGACGGCCTGGTTAGACATTTACTAAACCGTGAAGCCGAGAGCGCGCAGCTGATCTCTTCCGTCGTCAGAAATCTTATCTGGACCCCAAGGTGGCATCCAGACCCAGTTAATTTTTACATCACTAGTAAGAGGCGCAAGAGCTTGGCGGGTTTGGTCTTCAATTACATCTTGAAGTGGGCAAGCTGCTGAAGTAAGAGTCATGTTCAAAATTGCGATGTTGTTTTCATCAACCATTACATCGTAAATTAAACCGAGATCGACTACATTGATTCCGAGTTCAGGATCAACTACATCCTTCATCGCCTCTGTCACATCATCAATTGCTGCTGTCATCACACGCCCCTATTGCTCTTGTATCTAGTTGGAAGTCTATCTATAACTTGGCTTGAGCTTGTACAACGGCATCTTTATAGGCCATCCAGCCAAGTAATGCGCATTTGATTCGAGCCGGAAACTTAGAGACACCAGCCATGGCCACGGCATCTTCAAGGATTGCATCGTCGCCCACCATGGTGCCTTTGCTCTGCATGAGTTCAGTGAAGTTGTTCAGAATCAGATCTGCCTCGGTAATACTTTTGCCTAACAATAAATCACTCAAGATAGAAACACTTGCCTGCGAAATTGAACAACCCACGCCATCCCAGGTAATAGCTGCCACTTTATCGCCATCGAGAGCAACGTTAAGAGTTATCTCATCACCACAGCTGGGATTTACATGGTGCACTTGAGCATCGTAAGTAGCGGCTAATCCTTTGTGCTGCGGACGCTTGTAATGATCAAGGATGACTTCTTGATAGAGGCTATCTAGTTGCATTACTTCTCACCGAAATACTTTTGTGCTCCGAGAATTCCTTCGATAAGCGCATCTACATCTTGCTCATCGTTATATAGATATAAAGATGCTCTAGTTGTCGCTTGAACTCCAAGTTTGCGAGTTAATGGCCATGCACAGTGATGGCCAGTTCGCACGGCAATTCCTTGGGAATCTAAGAATTGACCAACGTCGTGAGGATGAATTTCGCCCAGCGTAAATGAAGCTACTGCCCCACGCTCTGCCATGTCGAGTGGACCAACTAATTTGAGTCCTGGTACTTCTTGTAAACGTTTCAATAAATATCCACCCAATTTTTGTTCATGGGCATAAATCTCAGCCATACCAATTGCAGATAAATACTCAAGAGCGGCAGCCAAGCCAACTGCCTGAGCCATATTTGGCACACCTGCTTCATGACGTCGTGGTGATGGCGCCCAAACCGCATCTGTCATCGTTACAGATTCGATCATTGATCCACCAAAGAGAAATGGCGGTAAATCCTTGAGTAGCTCTGCGCGGCCCCATAAGACACCAATGCCAGTTGGGCCAACTGTTTTATGCCCGGAGAAGGCTAGAAAATCAACAGCTAAATCTTTTACGTTTACCGGCATATGCGGAACAGATTGGCACGCATCAAGAACTACCACCGCGCCAACTTCATGTGCACGGGCCACGATTGCGGCCATCGGATTTACGGTTCCTAAAACATTAGATTGATGAGTCAGCGCAACTACTTTGGTATTTGACGTAATAACTTCAGCCAAATTGGAAAGATCTAAGCGACCATCAGGTGTTACTGCAAACCAAGCTAACTCGGCACCTGATCGCTTAGCTAATTGCTGCCACGGAATCAGATTCGCGTGGTGCTCCATTTCGGAAACTACGATGCGATCTGCTGAAGTTAAATTAAACCGATTATCAGTGCCGCCATTGCTAAAAGCATAAGCAAGTAAATTCAGACTTTCGGTTGCGCTCTTAGTAAAAATAATTTCATCAACGCTGCCACCTAAAAATTTAGCCACAGTTTCGCGGGCACCTTCATAAGCATCAGTTGCTTCTTCAGCTAACTGATGCG
>JBILGH010000024.1:0-16199 GCA_044351155.1 Candidatus Planktophila sp.
TGCGCCGTGAGGTACTGGACACTTTCCGGAATCAGACATGAGTTGACCTTTCGATTCTTAATGAAGTTCTCTTGCAAAACCTTATATATAGATCCTAAAGGAGTTCCTGAAAATCGCAATTTATCGGCTTTTTATAGGCTTTTTTCACTCAAAATATGAGATTTAAGTGAATTGAAGTGGAACTTTCTTGAAGTGCAACCACGTGACAGTTTAGGATCGCAATATGAGCGATCAATCATTAGTAAAACTTTTCAAGCATATGTCCTGGGCAAACCACTCTGTCTTTACAACACTAAGTGAGCTACCTGAAGAAGCCCTTTCTTTCTCGGCCTGGGACCCAGAATGGAAAGTTGGCACAATTGCTAACCATATTGTTGTGGCGCAACCACGATTGCTGGCGCGGTTGAAGAAAGAGGAAGCACCGGCTGACCAAGATTTCCCAATGACTTCAGCGGGCATGAAAGCACTCGCTGCACAATCACTTAAAAACGACGCCGAATTCCTAAACTGGATTGATCAACCAGAAGAAATGTTGACCTTTGTGCGATACGGAAAGACCGTTTCTTTCCAGAACACCACAATCGTTGCGCAAATAGTTAATCACTCGATTGAACATCGTGCCCAAATTGCCGACATTCTGGCAATCAACAATATGAATGTAATTAACTTAGATGCGCTAGACCCTATTTCTTATGAGCGCGCCCACCGCTAATTAATCGAACTTAGTAATTGCGTAAGAGTAGTAATCGATAGGTAGGCCGGCTTCTAGAAATAAAGCTTTCTGGACACCTTCAAATTTCCAGCCAGCTTTATCAAAAGCTTTGCGCATTGCGGTATTACCCTCTTCGGTTGAGCCTTGAATGCGATGAGCGCCATTATTGAAGGCATATTCAGTTCCAGCGATTAGCGCTTTAGTTCCAATTCCTTTACCGCGAGATTCTGCTGCAATTTCTAAACCCATTTCCCAAGAGCCTTCAGGCATAGTTTTGTCGCATTTACGTAATTGAAAATCCCCCACTAATACCGCATCAGATTCAATTGCTAAATGAAAATAATGGTCATACCAATCGCCAATGTTTGAAAACCGTAATCGGAATCTCTCTCGGCGTTCATCAGAATCAATCTCTCTGATTTCGCAGGCACGATCAAACTCACTTTGTTGGTAGGGACGAAGTATCACGCTCATTTTCGTATAGTAACGATCAGAACTAGTGAAACGGGCGCAGCTCAACTTTTCGGTTGCAAGCTTTCGATGCTGCGAAAGCTAACTTCTCAGCAGTCTCGGCATCTGCTGCCTCAATAATCCATAGCCCACTAAAGTTTTCTTTGGCATCAAAAAGCGGCTTTCCGGTGCTTAAGTTTGCCCCGTTTCGATTATCAATAACTGTGGCTGATTCAGGTTCGTGCAGCCCCCAAGCAAATACAAATTGCCCGTTGGCACGTAGTTCATCGTTGAATTTATCGATTTCAACCATCTCGGCTGGGGTTCCTGAATTAGACAAATCATCTATAACTGAGATTTGAAATTTCATGTAGAAAGTTTAACTCATGCGTAAGAGTGGCCAAAAAGGAAAGAGCCTCGATTTCTCGAGGCTCTCCCATGCACAGCTACTTCAATTCCCTTGATCGCTACCAATAGATCGAATTGCTATAACTAAGACTGTGGTGGAGACGACGGGGTTCGAACCCGTTCCGATCGCTTGGTAGACAATCAGGCTGCCAATTACAACACGCCCCCATCACGAGAGCGAAGTTACGCATTGGCGGACGAGTGGAATTAGCTATTAGAAAATCTTGTGGATAAAGAAAACTATGGAAAAGCAAAAGGGACTTGGTGATTAACCAAGTCCCAATTACTACCAAGCGATCGTGGTGAAATTATGACACACAATTTGAGAAACGGAATAAAAAGCAAAAGGGACTTGGTGATTAACCAAGTCCCGATTACTACCAAACCGTCGTGAATGAAGTATTGCCTAAATCTTTGTTACGCGGAGTAATAACTCAACAAATTAGTTGCCATTCCAATTAGCAAGTTCTGCGGCAAATGGATCAAGACCCATCGGGCCAATCTTTAGCGCATAAGTGTGGAACTTCTTTAGTGAGAAGTCGGCACCTAGACGCACTTTGGCATCTTCGCGTGCTTTCATCCAAACTCGCTCGCCTACCTTGTAGGAAATAGCTTGGCCCGGCCAGCCCAAGTAGCGATCGGTTTCGCTGCGTGAGTGAACATCATCAAGTAACGCTTGCTCGTTTAGAAGTTTGCGTGATGATTCAGCGTTCCAAACATTGCCATCGAAATCGGTGTAGCCAAGGTGCATTCCGATATCAACAACGATGCGAGCTGCACGTAAAGCTTGAGCTGATAAATAGCCCATTTCGATACCTGGTTCATCGAATGCGCCAAGTTCATTCATGAAGCGTTCGGCATAGAGTGCCCAGCCTTCGCCATAACCACTAATCCATGCTGCATTTATTTGAAAACGTGAGAGGCGATCTTTTTCAATCGCAACAGTTGCACATTGCAAGTGATGGCCAGGTACTGCTTCGTGATACCAAGTCGAAACTAAGTGCCAGCTACTGACTTCATCTTTGCCCAACATTGGAATCCAGGTTGTGCCTGGGCGAGATAGATCCTCTGAAGGTGGGTTGTAATAAGGCGCAGATGCGCTGCCTTCAGGGGCTAAGCGGGCTTCGCAGATTTTGATGCGATCATCAATTTCAAAGTACTCGCCATCCATGCGTGCCATTGCGGCATCGGTGAAATCTTGCAAGAACTTAATTACATTAGCTTCGCCCTTGATTACATACTTAGGGTCGTGATCTAAGTGATCGGCAACTTCGCGAAGAGTTTTTGCACCTGGCTTAATTTGTTCAGCAATCTCCCACATGCGGGCGTTGATCGCTTTGAGATCTGCCATGCCCCACTCGTAGGTTGCGCGAAGATCTAGCTTTGCACCGGTGAAATAACGTGCCCATACTGCGTAGCGTTCTGCGCCAACTGCGTCATTTGGGTTAGCAATAGGAAGGTATTGCGTCTTTAGAAACTCTGCAGTTTCAGCTGCTGCTTTTTCAGCAAGTTTTGCGTTGGCGTGCATTTCTGGATACTTGCCATCGGCATCGAAGTTTTTACACATCGTGCTAAAACCACCGTTGGCATAACTTTCTAGTTGCTCGATAACTCCGCGCACCTGACGTTGCGCAGTTGTCTTGCCGTTCTTGGCAACTTCCATGATGGTGCCAGTCCAGGACTTAAATGCGCCATCGACAGCCGCTAAACGCTTGGCAATATTGTCGAAATCCTGATCGTTGGCCTTTGGCATCAATTCAAAAATTGAACGGATATTCGAAGGCGGAGAAGTCAGCACATTCCAGAGAACGAATGATTCTTGGCTCTCGTGTAGGGCCAGACCTGACTCGAGGCGCTCTTTCATAACAGTCTGGGCAATTCGATCAATCTCATCTATCGGCTTTAGCGCCATCAGCTTGGCCAGGGTTGCCTTAGTTAGATCAGCAGATTTTTGGGCGCCGGCAATTGAGAAATCATCAAGTTTGTCTTGATTGAGCCCATTGCCCAAATAGGTGCAATCCATCGGGCTAAGGGCGGCAGCGTCATCAATATAGGAGTGGCTGAGTTCGAAGATAGGAGATCTAAATGTCATAGGCGGATTCTTTCAATAAGCCGATCATTTGTCCATGGGAAAGCAAAAGGGACTTGGTGATTAACCAAGTCCCGATTACTACCAATCCATCGTGGTTGAAGTATTACCTAAATCTTTGTTACGCGGAGTAATAAAATGTAACTCAGCCCGTTGTGTGGAACTTTAATTTGATTCCAACATAACTTCCGAGGAATACAAAGGCAAAGAATAACCAACCAGATAGTGCAAATGCTTGAGTGCCAGATAGTAGAACACCAATGGTGCAACCGAGTGAGGTCATTGAGCCCCAGCCAAGTAGCACTCCACCGACCAGTGCCGTAGAACTATTAGTTACGGTTAACTTAGAAAATTTAAATCTTCCACCGGCAAGTGCTGCTGCGAACGAAGTGCCCACTATGCCGATAACCAACCAACCGTTGTTAGTTATGGTTTCAGTTAGTACAGCAACGCAACCCGCCAACTTGTCTAGCCCAAATAAAGTATCTGCGCCAATTTGATTGCCATCCATAAAGGTGCGAGCTGAAGTACTCAGCTGGCGAGTAACGCCGAGAGGTTCAACGCGAAGATAAGCAAAAGTGCCGATTAAACCCACGATGGCACCGGTTGATATTGGGCTCCAGCGCTGGGTAATCAAGTTTTTAAACGTGGCACTTACTGAGATTGCGGCACTTGGAGCGCTTCTAATCGGATCAGAATTGGTACCTTTTTTAATCGCAAATACGGCCAATAGAAGTAGTGCGCCAAGAGTTAGCAGAAGTGCGCCGGAATACCCAACATAGTGAGGCAGCCATATTGTTGGGGCATCTGAAATTGCATTTAAGTAGAGCCAATTCCAGGTAAGAAAAGCTAGAACGAAACCAATTAACGTGCCAAACAGCGCTGGAATAGCGCGCAAATAACCTTGACCAAGGCGATAGAGATGTCCGCTGATGCAGGCACCAGATAGCGCCATGCCAATTCCAAATGTAAAAGCAGATACTGCAAGTACCCAACTAACTGGCCCGATGTGTGCAACTGGAGGTAACCGATCGGTGCTGGTATCAGGCAGGAATTGGCCAAAGATAATGGTGTAGCCGATTGAGCCAACTGCAATAGCTACTAATACAGATAAAAATGGTGTGCTGTTCTTATCTTCAATTCCATCTCTGAAAATACAGAAGAAACAGAATCGACCACGCTCGAGTAAAAGACCCAAACTCATACCAATTAACAGAGAAATTGGCGCAGTTGAATTCTCTAAATTTGAAGAGAGGATAAAAGCTGTAGCTAGAAGGGCGGCAATAACTAAGAAGGAAATGCCAGTGCGGATCTTTTCTTGCTTTGTCCATAGAGAATCAGCAGCCCCGGGGTTGCCGGGGCTGCTGCTCTTTAGGTTTAAAGATGAAATTAGAGGGATCCCCAGATAGTGCCGGCAGGATTACTAATTGGCGCACCAACTGAATTTCCATATTCAGTCCATGATCCGTCATAGTTTTTAACTCGGCTGTATCCGAGAATCTCACTTAAAACGAACCAGGTAAGAGATGAGCGCTCACCGATGCGGCAGTACGTAATAATCTGATCAGTGCCAGTTACGCCCTTATCTGCATAAAGCTTCTTAAGTTCTGCCACAGTCTTAAATGTGCCATCAGAATTAACATTTAAACCCCAAGGAACATTGACTGCTCCTGGGATATGTCCGGCACGAACTGCTAGTTCCTGGAATCCAGCTGGTGCGAAGATCTTTCCACTGTATTCATCAGCAGAGCGAATATCGATCAACGTTGCTTTTCTCGCTTTTTTAGCAACTGGAAGAACGTCTCTAGTCAATGTGGCACGGAGATTACTATCAGCAGCTTTTGCAACAAAGTTGCCCACCTTAAATGTTGGCACGGCTGTTGTTAGCGCACGACCATCTTTTTCCCACTTAACGCGGCCGCCATCTAATACTCGAACATCTTTTTGACCGTAGATATTAAAGATCCAGGCACCCCAAGCCGCAAACCAGTTGTTCTTATCGCCGTATAGAACAACCGTTGTGTCATCATCGATGCCAGCTTTTTGAACAAGTGCGGTGAACTTAGCTTGGCTAATAATGTCACGATTTACTGTGTCAACTAGATCTGTATGCCAGACCAATTTAATTGAATTCTTAATATGACCACGTTCATAGATACCCGGCTCGGTACTCACTTCAATAATTCGCACCTTTGGGTTATCAATGTTCTGCTCTAGCCAATCAGGTTGAGCAACTGCGCGAGCTAGATTCTTTGGACGAGCTTCAGCAGGTAATACACCTGTCGTAGCCAGGAGACCAGAAACAATTGCTCCTGCGATTAATTTCTTTGAAATCGACATTATTTTCCTTTGTTAGTTTTAATTTGCGGGTTTAAATGAGAGTTTTTTTACAGCAGAATATTTACGTGCTAGAAAATTAAGAAGATCAGCAGCTAGTGCTGGTGATGCGGCAGTAGTCAATTACGCGACGTTTAGTGAAGTACATCGTGACTACCTTTCCGCTTTTTCATTTAGCTAAATATAAATGAACTAGGCAGAAATATAGGCTAATGAAATCACAATGTAAAAATGCGAATCAATCGCATCTGCAATCTATACCCCGGCTGTTTCCTTGATTAGTTTTATCGTGGTTTCGCGGTGGTTCCACATAATCACATGAGCACAATTTGGCACCCGGATCCATTTTGCGTGTTTAGGCAGAAGCGACTTTTCTTGAGCAATTTCCTCTGGCAACGTTAAATCAGCGTCACCAAAGACCACGGAAATCTTTACTTCAGGGTTAACGGCTGAATCAAACCTTTGTCCTCTGATTCCTTGCCATAAATGTTTGTATCCTTTAGAACGAGCCATCGCAATTACTGAATCTCGGCAGGATTCATAATTGAGTTCACGCCACAAGTGGGTGATCTTGCGATACCCCAAAGCTTTTAACGGTGGCAAATGAAATGCAATCGGCATAAAGAATTGCGAGATCTTGGCCAAAATTCGAGCATCAATACTTGGTGGAATCTTCATGGTCGGAGCTTGCTGCCACAAGCCGGCCGGCGCTAAAGCGGTGACACTTTCAACTTGTGCTGGCCCAAGGGCGGCCATTTCTAGTGAAATCCAACCACCCAAAGAATTTCCAGCCACATGCATCTTTCGCACATTATGCGCGCTCTGCATGTAGCGCAGAATCATTTCGCCAAGTGAACGCGGATCATATTTTTCCTGATTATCTAAAGTTGCCTCGCCATGGCCAGGTAGGTCGATTGAATAAACGGTGAAATCTTTTTCTAAGTCCGGAATCAAACTTTTCCAAATAGTTCCGGCCGAACCTAAACCATGGACCAGCACAAGGGCAGGGTTGGATTTATTTGTCATTGCCACAGTCGAGGTGATGCTCACAACGCAATTATGAATGAGATCTAACGAAATTGCGCTTCAAAAACTAGCGCTTTGCTAATTTCCTCTTTACCGAAGCTGCGACAGCCAGAATTGAACTCACTTTGAGCACATATCCAATCCCCAGAAATATCGGTAGCGCTATAGCGCCAGTAACTACCAAAGTCAGAAGTGAAGTAAAGGCATTTGGCGCACCTGAATTAAGAAGGCTCTCTGACTGGCT
Source organism: Candidatus Planktophila sp. (assembly GCA_044351155.1). Lineage (GTDB taxonomy): Bacteria > Actinomycetota > Actinomycetes > Nanopelagicales > Nanopelagicaceae > Planktophila. Next base: position 7,267 of record JBILGH010000024.1, read on the forward strand.
TGAAATCAATAGGCCCGGTGCAAATGCGATAAATGAGATTAATAGGATCGAAAGTAGTTCTTTTCTAATGTTCAGGCGGCCGATTCGTTTGCTAAGAAGGAATCGTGCCAAAAGTGAACTAGATAAGTATCCGATTCCAAATGAAACCGCTATTCCCACCGTAATGAAACGAATAGGCAGCATTAAGTAGCTGATGGTCGCGCACAAAATAGTCACAATATTCATGAATAATGTGATTGCCGCTGGCGTCTTAGTATCTTCGAAAGCATAGAAGCCGCGAAGCATCACATATGAACTACAAAATGGGATTAAGCCAAGAGAAAAGCCCGACAGGATCATTCCTATTTGTCCCGCATCTGCGCTGCTTGAACCGGCAAAGATTAAGTGAGCAATTGGCTGGCCGAGAAATAACATCGCAAAAGCCGCCGGAATGATTAGTGAATAGAGATTTAACAACGTCTGCTGAATTTCATCTCGCACATTTGAGATTTGAGTATCAGCTGCCAGTCTTGAGATTCTTGGCAGAAGCGCAGTTACTAAAGAGACTGCGATGATTGAATGAGGAAGTAAGAAAATAAAGTGAGCATTTTGATATGGCGTAAAGCCAACGCCCACATCGATACCTGATTCTTTAGCGCGAACCGATGCAGCTGTTGCTAAATTTACAATCACGACAAAGCCAGCTTGATTTATAAGTACGAAAATCATGGTCCACTTAGCTAGATGAGCAGATTTACCCAGCGATGACCAGTGGAAGTTCGGACGTAACCGCACCCCAGACTTTACGATTACTGGAATCAGAATTGCCGCTTGCACAAACGCACCAAAGGTGGTTCCCAAACCCAAGAGAGTTTTAGCTGATGTGCTGATGACGCCATCTTGAGCATTTGGGGCAATAGCAATGAAACTAATCAGAACACCAATTACAACTAGGTTATTTAGAATTGGCGCCCACATCATTGGCCCAAAACTTCCACGCGCATTAGCGATTTGGCCAAAGAGCGTGAACAGACCTAAGAAAAGAATCTGTGGCAGACAATAACGAGTAAACAAAACAGTAAGTTCAAATTCAGTCTCTAAACCACTGCCACCGAACTTAGCTGCGTAAAGTCGCACTACAAGTGGGGCCGCAAGAACTCCGATAGCGGTAGCAATTGCCAAGATCGTAAATGTTGCGGTTGCCAGTTGCGAAACAAAGGCATGACCGCCGCCTGGTTTCTTCATCTCTCGCACAATTTGCGGGACAAAGACCGCATTTAGCGCACCACCTGCAACCAATATGTAGACAACGGTTGGAATGGTGTTTGCGACTTGAAAAGTGTCACCAACGATTGCCGTCCCTAGGGCTGCAACTAAAAGAAGATTTCGGGCCAATCCAGTAATACGTGAAAAGATGGTTCCGACAGCCATAATGGCTGAAGATTTCAGAACCGATTGCTCGCTCATCTAGTTTCCTTAAAGATACTTAGCTAAAGCTGATCTGATCGAAAGTCGTGGTTGTGTAGCGAACGCGCACCTTTAACTCATCGCCAAGTTTTGGTTGATTCGAACCACTGCAGATCAATAGCGAACACTGCATATGTGGTGATTCTAAGAAATCAAGCGTTTTGCCATCATGACGATATGGGCTGCGCATTCTGCCAAAAGCTGCTTCAAGTGCGCGGGCAACAATCTTTAACCGACCAATTAATGAGAAATCATTTTGAGGCGCTGTTAGGCCTATCCCGTGAGCAGTTCCGCCGCTGGCCACAATTACATTTCCGCGAGCTCGCCGTTGTTGGTAACCAGCGGTGCCTTGAATCTTTCGATTCTCAAGCACAGTTGCCGTGACCTCGAGTGCCGAATCAGCACCAAGCCAAAGCCCTGTGCCGATTCTTTCGTGGAAAGTTAGTTTCGGAAATTCTTTCTTTACGCGATCCGCCCCATGTAGGTGAGAGATCCAGACGTTGCTTCCATCGGGCAAGAGATTAAGTGTTGTGCTAATCCACTTGCTATCAATCTTTACAATCGGAAGGTGCAGCGTAAAACCTCGTAGTTTTAAGCCGCGATCTTCAATGATTGTTAGCGCGCGATTGATCTCTGAGACATCAATTCCATGGCGGTTTAACGGGGTCAGGATCTCGACAATTAAATTGGTTTTGGAATCAATACTCTGCAGAACTTCTAGACTTGAAACTGTCTGAATAACTTTGGCATCTTTTAGATCACCAGTAACTTGATCAGGAGAAAGAATCACTATTTCGCCAGCAAAAGCTGTGCGCACCTTTACAACTTCACTGGCTAGACCTACTGCAATTGTTTCAACACCTAAGCGAGTTGATTCAGCAGCCAAAAGTTCTAGACCGAATCCGTAACCATTTCCCTTAATCACCGGTACCAGCCCAGGCTTTGCGCTCATCATCTGGGTTAAATGAGAACGCCATTTCTGCCCATCGACATGTAGGGAAAGTGGCATAAGCGTAGGTTACTTGCGAATTCGTAAATATGTTGCGAAGGCGAAGGACCAGAACTTACTTATTGGCATCTCCCATTCGCCAACTAGTTGGCGGGCATAGCCACCAGTGCCTACCTTGAATTGGATCAACCCAACGTGCGAGTCATTGGGATCCAAGGTTGGCGTGATTCCGCGCAGGTCATAACAGGCTGCCCCGCTGGCCAAGGCATCTTTCATCATTACCCATTGAACGGCATTGCTGCCGCGAGCTTCACGACCAAATGCTGAAGATGCACCGTATGAATACCAATAGTGATCGCCAACTTGAATCGCAATGGTTGAAGCAATTGTCTGTCCCTGCCAGTTAGCTAAGAAGAGTTTTAAGTGAGTCTCAGTGCGATTTAGTTCATCCCACATTCGCTCAAAATATCTAAGTGGTCTTGGAATGAAATTGTCACGCTTCGCAGTTTCTAGATAAACCTTATGAAAATCTGCCAAGTCTTCTCTGGAGCCGCGGGAAACTTCAACGCCTTCTTTATCCGCTTTCTTAATATTTCTACGCCAGAGTTGATTAAAGCCAGCTAAGAGTGATTCCTCATCTTGGTTTCGCAGGTCTAACTGAAAGACAAAATTAGGCTGACCTTCGCTAAAGCCACTTTCGGAAACAACTGCTCGCCAACTGGCTTTTTCAAAACTTTCAATTGCTATACGACCATTTTCAAATTCAGCACTCGATTTGGTGTTTAGTAAAGAGCTAGCTTGGTCGGAGGCAAGAGCGCTCTTTATAACTTCGCCGTCCCAATCCCGAAACGGAATTGCTGGGCCCACCCGAAGTAAGAAAATCTGCTCGCTCTTTGCGAAAGCAACAAGAGCATCAAGAATTACTTGGCTTAAAATGTATTGTGGTCGAAATAGTGGTCCTTCTGGGATATAGCCAAAAAACTTTCCGACTTTAGGAAGCGCGCGAGTTAGAAGTAGTCCTGCGCCAATTAGTGAAGAGCCTTCATAAATACCAAGTGATTTATTCTTCCAGTCACTCTTAACAGCGCCCCATTCGGGCAGTTGCAAGAAAGAGGCGTTCGGTAATCCGGAAATAAAGCTCTGGTGCTCCTCTCGCGAGATAGCTCGAATCTCTATTTCCATTGGTCTATCTTACCTTTTTAGGCAATCTAATGGCCTCGGCTCGAAGTTAAGAAGATTTAAATGATTTTGGATCGTAAACCAGTGCGTAAAGAGCCATCGAATTTTTACCATCTTGTGAGGTTGGGTCAAAAATAGAATCTTGTGGCCCGGCAATAGCTAAAACCATTTCATTTTCTTCTACGACTTTGCTTCCGTATACCGGTGGTTCGTTAGGGTTCTGGGCCGTTTCAAAATCAGCTTTTTTAAAATAGTAAACACCAGCGAAGCCATGGACAGAACCGTCATCGGCTGTGTAATTAATGTACATTTGTGCGATCGCGCCAGCTTGCTTTGCCTGCTGAGTAAACTGCGAGTTAAAGTCGTTTCCAACTTCTAGTTCCATATTCTCAATCGTTAAATGCTTAGCGATATCAGATGGAACTTCAAAAACGTAAGGAATAGGCGCAAGACTTATCTGGACCAAATCTGCTGAATTATTCGCACAGGATGAAAGGGCCAGAGCTAACACGGGAATAAGAAAAAGTCTCTTTCGAAGCATGTCATTCTCCATTCTTGCGATCGCTTAATATCATAACAGTGCACGAAGATACCAAGCAGAAAAGTAGCCAGAAGAAGCCAGTAAATTGTGATGGTATCTGTGGAAATAGCTAGCGCTACGAGACCAGCTGCAATAAATCTAATGGAATTAGTAAAGGTAACTAAGAGACGCTTATTTGAGCGATCAACGATCAAGCCAATTGGGATCGCAAAAAGAAGCCAAGGCAACATTACAAATGCACTGAGCATTGAGATGAGAACTGGGTCTTTAGTAAGCGAGATCGCTAAGAGCGGTGCCGCGACAGCTAAGAGACCATCTGAAAGGTTGCTAATTACACTTGCGCTAAAGAGGCGATTAAAGGCCGGTCCTAATTTCTCAGACACCTGTTTCGATTTCATATGACCACAAATCTAACGCATCTAGGTCTAAGGGCTTAAATCCCTTTGCTTCTAGCGCAGATGCTAATTGAGCCCGATGCTCGGTGGCGTGGTGAATTGATTGAGACAAGATGGTTGAACGCCATCTCTTTACCAATTTGTCTTCGTAGTTCTTAAACTCAATTTGAATATCATCTAGGTCTGCGCAATCAAGGAGAGCCTTATCAACAATCGCAGCCTGTTCTTTAAGTCGGGCAAGGTCTGCGATTTCTTTAACGTCGTCAATGCACGGGTCATCAGGCTGCGTAAGGGCAGGTATTCCACTAATGCGAAACGCGTAATGGTCGCCTGAATCCACAATGTGGTGAATTATTTCTGCAGCATGCCATTCGGGATTTGTTGCATATGCAGAAAGTGCTTCCTCGGGCAAAGTTTGAAGATGTGTAATTGTCTTCGCATTTGCCCATGCCATGTGAGCCAATAATCGGTGCGTTGAAATAGCCATATCTGTACATTAACGCAAGATTTAGGAGTACAAAAGTCTTAGAATTGCGAGTTTTCAAGTAGGGATTCATTCCTACTTGCCTTAAATTGCCGATTGCGCAGTTAAAAACTGCTCGCAATTCGACTGCCTAATTCCTGAATGATCAAAAGCGCAATCACACCATAGTTGATAACAATGAAAACCGGTAGATACGAGATTCCCCAAGAACTAACTCGGTTTCGAAGTTTGGCTCCCCAATAACCTTGAACAATCGTGACAATCAAAACAGCCCACCACATAGGAATCGTTGCTAACCAAACAACAAGGCAATATGGGCAAAGGACGCCAATTTCATAAACGCTTTGGGAGAAGAGCCAAGTCACAAAAACCCAAGCAGTGCCTAAGCCAATAACTGCAATACGCCAAAACCAACTTTTGAATTTTGCGCCAGCGAAAATGCCAACACCGATAACTATTGGAGCTACGAACCCAGCTACTCCAAGAATCGCGTTGGGAAACCCGAAGAGTGAGGCTTGCCATAAATCAAACAAAGGTCCACATGAAACGAAGGGGCTGATGTCACATGAAGGCTTTTCGGTTGGATTCTTTAGGGACTGCACTCTTTCGACCAATAAAGCAAATGATGCGAACCAGCCAATGCCGCCAGCTATCACGAAAATTCTTGCTAGTAATTTCCAGGCTCTGTTCTCTTTAGCGAGATCGGCGAACTCCGGTTCGTTCTTACTCATAATCCAACTACCTCCTAGAAGCCGCAACCGGCAGCGTTATTTAGATTAAACAATTTAAGCCATTTCATGAAGTGATCGAACTGCTAACTCACTTAGTAGGGCTACACCTCTATACATTACGGCATCGTCGAACATTGCTCGCGGTGAGTGATTTACTTCAGACTTAGCAAAGTCTTGATCAACTGATGCACCAAGGAATACATAAGAGCCCTGAACTGCTTCTAAAACACGTGAATAATCCTCAGCTCCAGCAATTGCATGTGGCATATCCATGTAACTCTCATTGCCAAATAGATCAGCAGCTATTTTGCCAACAAATTGTGCCTGTACATCATTATTTACTGTGACCGGATATTGCTCGACAACTTTAACTTCAGCCTTAAGTCCATATCCCTGCGCAATTGATTCACATAAACGCACTGCCTCTATCTTGATGCGATCTCTATTTTCGGGCGAGAATGTGCGAATCGTGGCTTGGAATTCTGCCGTATCAGGAATGATGTTTGCTTTGGTGCCGGCATGGAATTGTCCAACAGTGATTACTACTGGATCGAAGGCGTCAAAGGAACGAGTAATCAATAGCTGCAGCGCACTAACCATTTCAGCGGCAACTGGAATTGGATCTTTAGCAGTATGAGGTTGTGAACCATGTCCGCCCAATCCAACAACTGTTACATGTATTTCATCGGCAGAAGCCATCATGGTTCCGGGTTTAGTAGTGAAAACTCCACTTGGAATTGCAGATGACATAACGTGAATTCCGTAAGTTCTGTCGGCTTTTCTGCCACTTGCGGTCAGCACGCCTTCTTTAATCATATGTCCCGCGCCATCGTCGCCTTCTTCGCCAGGTTGAAACATAAAGACCACATCGCCATTGAGCTGTGACTTGTTTTTCACAAGCAGCTTGGCCGCACCAATTAACATCGTTACATGTAAGTCATGACCACATGCGTGCATGGCACCATCAATCTGACTCTTGTATGGAAGGTCAGCTAATTCAGTTACTGGTAGCGCATCCATGTCTGCACGTAACAAAACAGTCTTGTCAGATTTACCAGCTCTAAGAACAGCGGTTACAGAGCTAAGTGCTTTTCCAGTTGTGATCTCAAGACCTAAGCCATCGAGGGCGGCCAAAATTTTCGCCTGAGTCTTGGGTAGGTCTAATCCAATTTCTGGTTCTTGATGAATGTGTCGGCGAATAGCAACTAGATCGCCTTGGATTTCACTGGCTTCAGCTAGAAAATTACTCATTTACGCCTCCGTGGATTGAACTATGTGAACGATCATAACTATTCAGACAAACCAATGTCTATGAATTTGATCTATAGGCCAGTGCTAATTCGAATCTCCACTTTGGCTTTATCGCCAAGATCTATTTTTGTAGCCTCTCGAACCACTTTCTTAAGGGGGACTAAATAACTGCCATCCTTGGGAATCAAGGCTGTGTAGAACTCGTTTGAACCTATGGTGACATCGCTGGGTATTACGCCCCAGCCATAAGAAACCTGTTTAGCGATTTTGTTAATCGCTAGGGCATCTCTCTCGGGAACTCTCAAAAAGAAAAACGGTGAAGGGCCTCGCCAATAGATCACTTCGGCTGAGAAGGAAATCACGAGTTCTTTTGCCATGCCAAAACATTACTTCACGGCTAATTCAATAGCGATACGCCCTATCAGCCAGAAATAGGTAAAGGTATATTTCTCACATGAGCGCCAGAGTTGCACTTGAAGATCTAAAGAGTTTTTCCAAGGAAAAAAGAGTGAGCGACCTTGCTCGCTTCTATAAGACAGCTCCGGGCGAATACGGTGAAGGGGATCTTTTCCTCGGAGGCTCAGTTCCGCAAACTAGGTCTGTTGCAAAGAAACACCAAAACTTAGAACTGCGAGAAGTAGAGAAACTTTTTAACTCGCCTTTTCACGAAGCACGCTTGTGTGCAGCCATCATTCTTAATTTGCAGTTTAAGGCGGCCAAGAAATCACAAGACCGCAAAAGGATCTTTGATTTCTATCTCAAGCAAGTTCGAGCTGAGCGAGTGAACAACTGGGACATTGTTGATGTATCAGCTCCTTGGATGGGTGTTTACCTGACTGAAGTTAAAGATCCGATGCCACTGTTAATCAAGTTCGCTAAATCGAAATCGCTTTGGCAAAGACGTGTATCAATCATTCTCACTTTTGCGCTAATTCGTGATGGAGATTTGGCACCAACAATCGCTATTTCAAAGTTATTGCTTAAGGACGACCAAGATCTGATTCACAAGGCGGTTGGTTGGATGCTTCGCGAACTAGGCAAAAGAGATGTCATGTTGCTCAGACAGTTCCTTGCAGAACATTCTCATCAAATGCCCCGCACGATGCTGAGATATTCAATCGAGAAGTTGCCTGAACGCGAGCGCAAGAAATGGCTTATTGAAAGCAAGGAACTAAAGAAATAGCGAAGCTCTCTTTGCCGGCAGGTGATAGAGAGTTATCGATTTCTTGTTATTGAGCTGACCAATTTCTCAAGAGGTCCTTGCTTGAATCTCTCTAGCCAAAGTGCTGCAAGGTAGGAAAGAAGTAGCCAAATTGCGAATGCAAGGATAAATACCTGCCAGGTTTGTAGATCTTGGAATAAGCCCAAACCCCAAGGGCCAAAAATCAGTGAAGTGATTACTGATTGTGAAATATAGATGGTCAATGACATCTTTCCAGCTGGCCTCATCCATATAACTAAATGTGGCTTCTCTTCAACTAGCTGACGAATAACTCCTACATAGAACATTGAAAGCAGTGGAGCTGCCACAACTGCAGCAAAGAGTGAGATTAGATAAATACTTTCGGATGGCTCAGACGCTTGCTCATTTTGGATAAGAATTACAGCAGCAATAATTTGAATTGGTAATCCGAAAACTAGCCCCTTCTTGATTAAACTTGAATTTGCAGCCTTATCTATAGGCGAGGATAGGAAATTGGAGCGCGCCAATCGCACCCCAAGTAAGAATGCCGCAAATGCCAAACCGCCTTGAAGAAATATCCCCGATGAGATGCTGAGTAACCAGAGCTCTAGCCTTGCCGGTATTGACCCCAGGAAGGTTCCATTTCGAAGAATCTCATCAAGGCTCACCACAGTACTTGTTCCAAGATCTTCATCTAACAAGTACTCAGCCATGAGGGCCAATGCGCCAATCAACACTATGAAAAATGTTGAGAGGAAAAATACAATTCGGGAC
>JBILGH010000030.1:0-40632 GCA_044351155.1 Candidatus Planktophila sp.
CGGCAAAGCCTGTGGCCACGTCATAATTTCACCGTCCCTTTAGTGGATTAACTGTTTACAGGTTCGAGTTTGCGGACTACGCTGTCGATTTATGAACCGTTTACCTAAAAAACGGGGAATTACCCAGATCGGAGAGGATAAATCCCTCATCCTCCGCTCTTGGATTAGAGAACTTATTTACAAACGAACTTATACCCCTGCCTAGTGCGGAATGCGAAAGTACGGTCACGTCCGCTCATTTCATTCGTTTTGACTTTGGTATCTGTGGATAACTTTTGAGGCCCCTGGATAAAGTTTGCGATCCTCGAACATGACAAAATTTAGAAATCCAATAATGATTTTTAGTTCACTTTTCATTTGTTTGGGAATTGCATCAGGTGCAGCAAATGCATTTGATTCAACTAAGAATCCAAAACCGCCCTGCAGAATTCAGATTGCACATGCTCATATTTCAAAGTCAGTTTTTTTGAGGTACGGGGTTCGTGCTGTGAAGGTAAATGCTTCCTCAATCTGCAATGTCCCGCAAAGCAAGGTGACCCTTACCGTGGAAATATTTAAACACGGCTTATTTGGTCCTCAACTTGTTGCAAGAACCGTTAAAAGGGTTCCGAAAATCACCTACCCCGGAAATAAGGTAGGTAACTTTAATACCTGGAGGCGCTGTAAGACTTTTGAAGAAACTAGATTTTTCGGCAAAGCTTTCGCTAAAGCATTTATTCAAGGCAAGTGGCAGTTTGCCAGTGACACATATTCAATAGAACTAGAACCCTTGAAGTGCGGCACTTGAGATAAACTCGTTTTTATGAAACATGAAGATGAAATTCAATTAACTCCCGATGAGCTAGTTCGAGAGTCTGAAATCCTATTCACTTTTCAAAACTTGCTAATAAGTGAAAAATCTCGTTACGAGTCTCAAGCAAACAAACTATTAGAAGAGATTTCTTTACACACCAAAACAACCGGATACGACCTTTCTTATCGAATAAACTCAGACACATATGAATGTCGCATTACTAATCTAGATAAGTCAGGGAATAGCTACGCGATTGAGGTGCCAATTCCAAATTCGCAAGCGGAAAAAATGGAGACTCTTATTGAGCTATTCGCTCAAACTGAGGCTGGGTTTATTCATTAATCTGTCATTGATTAACTAATTTGACGCTCCATTAAACTATTCACCACTGAACAATCTGGTTGTCTTCCCATAGAACTCCGGTGGTATCGCCTGGGTTAAATTCTCTAGTTGCTAACCAAAGTGCAGTTGCTGCGCCTTCTTCTGCGCTGCGCGGTGCATCAGGGCCACCCATGTCGGTGCGCGAATGATTCGGGCAAACGGCATCAACTAAAACTCCGCGGGCACCCAAACCAGTTTCATGTGCAAGGTTTCGCACCAACGCATTAACGCCAGCCTTGCTAATTCGATATGGCGCCAGTCCGCCAGCATTTCCAGGGCCAGACATTCGACCTAAGCATGCGGAATAAATGATGATGCGACCATTACGTGCTTCGGCCATGGCAGGCACTAACCCATTAACGATTATGAAAACTGAATCTAAATTGATTGTCATCACGCGACGCCATTCGGCATCAGTTGTCTTAAGCGTCTTAGACATTTTCTCGCTCATCACACCATGGGCCAGAATCATGATTTCGGGGGCTATCTGTTGCTGCGCAATTAGTTCAACGGTTTTGCGAGTAGCCACCTGATCTTCTAGATCAACAGCATAGGTCGTGAACTTTTGATTCGGATACTGGGATTGCAGCGTTTGTTGAGCTTGCAACAAATGATCTGCGTCCTTTGCGATCATCACGATGTCATGACCAAGCGCCGCTAAAGATTTAGCATTTTCAAAACCCAAACCTCTGCTTGCGCCGGTAATCACTGCTAGAACCATGGGCAAAGCCTGCCTCAGATTGCCAGAAATTGCCGAGTGAAATAGGTGTATCAATTCGCTTCCTTGCGTAAAGTATTGACCTATGGCAACTAAAGATCGCAGTGGATACTTAACTTGGAAGCATGGCCGAACTTGGTTTCGTGTAATTGGAGACCTGAGAAATGGGCAGATTCCAATAGTTGTAATGCATGGTGGCCCTGGCGGAACACACGTCGGAGTTTTAACTATGGCGAAATTACTAAACGCATCAGGTCGCCCGGTAATTGTTTATGACCAACTGGGCTGCGGTAAATCAACTGCGCTGAAAGCAAAGCCCGCTAGCTTCTGGACGATTGAATTGTTTGAAGAAGAGCTAAGCCGCCTGATCAAGCACCTTAAGATCGAGAATCGCTACATGCTTGCAGGAGCTTCTTGGGGCGGAATGTTGGCGTTGAACTATTCGATCAAAAAGCCAAAAGGTTTAAAGGGTTTAATCATTGCTAACTCACTTCCATCTAGTCGTATGTGGGTTCGCGAGACTCGCAAACTCGTTGCGAAGCTGCCACCTAAACATCGCAATGCGATTTATAAATATGAGAAGTTAGAGAAATACAAAGCTAAGGAATATCTAGCTGCCAACGTTGAATTTGCTAAACGCCATATCAGGCAGATTCCACAACTCGTTGATTTCGCACAGAAGCCGAAATTTGGAATGCATGTTTACGAAGCCATGTGGGGACCAACTGAATTCACGGTGCGCGGAACTTTGAAAGACTGGTCGGTTGAAAAGGAACTTCATCTAATTAAGGTGCCAACTTTCTTCATCAATGGTGACCAAGATGAGGCAACACCAGTTATGCATCGCTTCATGAAAGCACGCGTTAAAGGTTCGCAGTATTACTGCATTAAAGGTGCTTCACATATGGCCCCGGCCGAGGCGCCCCTTGAATGGATGCAGGCAACAGAGAAGTGGTTAGCCAGTAAGAAGCTTTAAGTCCGACTTTCCTCGCTTATTTGTCTGACTTCGTGATACCATGATGTCATGACTAAGCAAACAACTTTACGCCTCCCCGATGATCTAGCCGATCAAGCAGAAGTCGTGGCTGCTGTAAGAAATATCAGTGTTAATCAATTAGCAATTGAGGCTCTTCAGGCTGAGATCTCACGCATGAAAGACGATGATCAATTCATCATCGACCTTAAATTGCATTCGAAAAAGCATAAAAATCTGCTGGATCGCCTAGCTAGGTGACCTTGTACCTGACTTTGAATCAGGTACTGCATATTGCTGAAGAAGTAACCGGTGTATCACTTGAAACGTTGGCACGAGTTTCTCAATTACACCTTCTCGCTTCGGCAGTTGCAGCACCCCAGACAGAACTAATCGGGCTAGACCCATATCCTGAACTTTCAGATAAAGCTTCGGCTTTGGCCTTTCACATTGCACGAAATCATGCACTCCCAGATGGAAACAAACGACTTGCTTTTCTTTCCGCGTTTGAATTCTGCTGGATCAACGGATTCGAAATGGAATTCGATATAGATGACGCCGAAGCAATCTTCTTCGGACTTGCCGGTGGTGAAATTACTCAAGAAGCTCTTGCGATCTGGATTAAGAAAACACTTCGCGAGAGAGACTAATTAAATCTGCACGCCGATGTATTTAGTTTGCAGGAACTCATGAATTCCATCGAAGCCACCTTCACGGCCTAAACCAGATTGCTTAACGCCACCGAATGGGGCAGCTGGGTCAGAAATTACGCCCTTGTTAATGGCAACCATTCCGGATTCCATGGCTTCGGCGGTGCGGATCGCACGAGCTAAGTCGCTTGAGAACACGTAACTAATTAGTCCGAACTCAGTGTCATTGGCCAGCGCAATTCCCTCAGCATCGGTATCGAATATCACGACTGGGGCTACTGGGCCAAAGATTTCGTGGCGCAAAATTGGGTTGTCTTTAGCCACTGAAAGCACGGTTGCTGGGTAGAAAGCACCTGGGCCATCGGGGGTTTTACCGCCGGTTTCAACCTTAGCGCCAGCTGCGATTGATTGATCAACTAATTCAGCGATCTTGTTGCGCTCTTTGATTGAAACGCTGGCACCTAGCGTTGTTGTGACATCAGTGCCGCGGCCAACTACAAATGCTGACATTGATTTAGTTAGCTCGGCAATAAATTTATCGGCGATTGATCGTTGAACGTATATGCGGTTTGCTGAAGTACATGCAGCTCCACCATTGCGCATCTTTGCTAACAACAGTTGCGGAATTGTGACTGCAAGGTCGGCGTCATCGTGCACGATAACTTGGGCGTTACCACCAAGTTCCATTGAACAACGAATTACATTATCGGCAGCTTCCTTGAGAAGCACGCGACCAACTTCAGTTGAACCAGTGAAAGATAAATTCTTAACACGTGGGTCGTGCAACATCTTAGAAATTGCTGGGCCAGTTTTTTCTGGAATAACTAAATTCAAAACACCCTTAGGTAATCCAGCGCGCTCCAAAATATCAACGATGTGCATTGCAGTTAGCGGAGTTTCGGTTGCTGGTTTCAAAATCATGGTGCAGCCAGCAGCTATTGCTGGACCAATTTTACGAGTTGCCATTCCGGCCGGGAAATTCCATGGCGTAATTAAAATTGATAAACCAATTGGCTGATGGGTAACTAAAATTCGTTTGTCGCCACTTGGTGACATTCTGAAATCACCGGGCGTACGCACGGTTTCTTCAGCAAACCAACGGAAAAATTCGGCGGCGTAAGCAGCTTCACCACGAGCATCGGGCATTGCTTTGCCATTTTCACGGGAAATCAAAGTCGCGATCTCTTCAATTTCAGCGGTCATGATTTCAAATGCTTTGCGCAGAATTTCCGAACGAAAACGCGGCGCAGTCGCGGCCCACTCAACAGCTACGGCATCGGCGGCGGCAATCGCAGCTTCGCATTGCGCATCATCGGCGATCGCAACTTGGGCAATAACGGAACCATCGCTGGGGTCAGTTACGGCAACCGTGCTTGCACCCGGCACCCACTGGCCATTTATGTAGAGTTGTGTGCGCATAGGGAGAGCATAACAATCTAAGATAGAGCCTCTAACAAGGAGTAAAAGTGCCTAAGTCTTGGACTGATGGAGCCCCAGCCCCGGTTGCGCTTCAGGATCATGCGCATCTGCGCGACCCGCTTACCTACAAGATAAAAAGACGCTTCTTGGGGAAACCTCTTAACCGCCATTCTTTGGGGAATCAAAGATTAAATAAGAAGTACGCATTTGGAATCTTGTCATCCGATTGCATCTCGTCTTCAGCTTATGGTGGAGAGCAAATTCTATTGGCCTTGATTCCTGCATTTGGCTTGGCTGCATTCACAATTTTCCCACCCATAGTTGGTGTAATTTTATTGATGTTGCTGGTGATAACTTTTTCATACCGCGATGTTATAAATACTTACACACAATCTGGTAGTGCTTATATTGTTGCTAGAGAAAATTTTGGTCGCGTTGTATCTCAAGTAGCTGCAATTGAACTTATGTTCGGCTACATAATTACTGTGGCAATTCAATCTGCTGCAGGTGTTGCGGCAATAATTTCTACTTTCCCGGAGATAAATTCTTACAAGATACAACTTACGCTATCGATAATTGTGCTTTTAACATTTGTTAACTTAAGAGGCGTTAAAGAAGCAGGTCTAATTTTTGTTATTCCTTCTTACCTATTTATGGGATCTATGCTGGTGGTTTTCATTTTTGGTATTTATAGATATTTCACTGGATCGCTTACTAAGTACTCTCTTGAAACTGAAGGTTTAATACCAATTGGTGAGCCACAAGGACTACTTTCGGTGGCTGCCGTTTTGCTAATTTTGAAAGCATTCGCAAATGGCAGCGCATCTTTAACTGGCATTGAGGCTATTTCCGATAGCGTCCCACTTTTTAAGTCTCCTGAACACAAGAACGCCAGAAAAGTTTTAATGTTGATGAGTGCAACACTTGCAGCTTTGATTGCCGGAATAGCATGGCTGGCTAAAGAAACTCAGGCAGTTCCTTATGCTGATGGAACTCCAACGCTTATCTCGCTAGTAGCCAAAGCCTCATTAGGTGAAGGAATTTTGGGTTCAATCTTGTTTGTTACAACACAACTTGGAACCATGCTTATTCTATTTGCGGGCGCTAACACTTGCTTTAGTGCATTTCCTAACATGATTAACAATGTTGCTAACGACGGTTATCTACCGCGCCGATTAACCCAAAGAGGGCATCGATTAGTTTTTTCAAATGGAATTCTTTTCATAGCTGGCGGCGCAGCGTTGCTCGTTCTCATAACACAAGCGAGTATCACGATTTTGGCAGCTATCTATGCACTCGCCGTATTCATTGGATTTACCTTGACTGGTGCTGGCATGACCAAGAAATCCATCAAAGATGGATTAGGAAAGGGCCGCGCTTTATTGCACGGTATTTCGGCCACAATTGCGGCTTTCACTGTGATTGTTTTGTCACTGTTAAAGTTTACTGAAGGTACTTGGATTGTGGTTGTTGGTACTCCTTTAGTCGTTCTACTCATGTTGAAATTCAATAATCAATACGATGCCGAACAGAAAGCTCTAACTGTTAAGCGCGAACAACAGCGGGCAACTTCAATTACGCGTCACGATGTAACTATTTTGGTTGACTCCGTAGACCTGGCAACAGTTAGCGTAGTTCGCTATGCCCGTACCTTGAATGCGCGCAAACTTTCTGCAGTTCACTTTGTCATCGATGATCGTCGTGCCGCTGCAATCAAAAAATTGTGGGCAGCATCTGAAGCAGTTGATGATGTTGAGTTAGAACTAATTGATTGTCCTGATCGTCGCCTACCTAATGCAGCGCTCGATTATGCAATCCGCATGACCGAACAAGCAGATGTGGAATTAACTCTTTTGTTACCTCGTCGCTCTTACTCTGGTTTCTTAGGTCGATTACTACATGATCAAACTGCCGAAGATATTGCAGCACCTATTTCACAATTGTCACGGGTTGTTGCCACAATTTTGCCGTTTGATGTGTCCAAAATAATTTCCGGTAAATCCATTACTGTTGAAAGCAACAAGGGAAGAACTGTGATTGAAACTAAACCTGTAACTACCAAAGCAGGACCAAAGCCAGTTGTTCTGCAATCAGCAGAGCCAGTAAGTCACTACGCCGAAAACATGACCCCGATCGGAAATATTACTTGGCGCAAACGCGCACATATCCAAGGTCGTGTTACCTCTATCCGCACTGCACCAAGTGGGTCAGCACCGATAATTGATGTCGAGGTTTGGGATGAAACTGGTGGCGTAACTCTGCAGTTCTTGGGCCGTCGCGAGATTCGTGGCTTAGATGTTGGAACTGAATTACGGGCCGAAGGAATGGTCGCTGATAACGAAGGCAAAATGACAATTTTGAATCCTTCATACGAACTACTTAAGTAGTCGCATCCTAAAAAATATGGCGGTGGCGGTGGGATTTGAACCCACGGTTGAGTTTCCCCAACACACGCTTTCGAGGCGTGCTCTTTTGGCCGCTCAGACACGCCACCGTAGGTGACGATACCCCAAATTACGGTTGGCGGAAAAAGTTAGTTAGCAGTTCAGCACATTCTGCTTCAAGTACGCCGCCAACAACTTCCATTTTATGAATAGCTCGCGGGTCACGCAGCACATCCCAAACTGAACCTACTGCTCCAGCTTTTCCATCCCATGCACCAAAAATCAAAGTGTTAACTCGTGATTGCGCAATTGCACCAGCACACATCGCACAAGGTTCAAGTGTTACTACTAATTTGCAGCCATCTAATCGCCAAGTGCCAAGTTTTTGTGCCGCTCGTCGGATTGCGACAATCTCGGCATGTGCGGTTGGATCCTGATGTGCTTCGCGTTCGTTGTATCCCGTTGAAATTATATTATTTTCAGAGTCAACAATTAGCGCACCCACTGGCACGTCTTCTGTTTTTAAAGCGCTTTGCGCAATCGCAATTGCTGAGCGCATTAGATCTTGATGAATCAAAGTTCTAGCAGCTCCGCAAACTCATTGCCAAAACCTAATCGCTTAGCAATAGCTTCTAATTGTTCATCTGGAAAAAGCTCACCATCATCACAGAGAGCAAGTAGTTCCATGTGTGGCATTCCGAGATCAGCAAAAATATCTTTGTGGCCAACCGGTAGTGGTTCATCTTCATCAGTTGGTTGATCAAGATCTGCTATTTCTAAAAATTCTTCAGCAACCTCATAATCAAGGGCGCATGAAACATCACTTAAGAACATGTAAATGTGAGTGCCAAGAACTCGGATTAAAATGAAAAACTCTTCATCAATTGAAATCAAGGCGACTGCGCCGCCATTTGTTTGTTGTGATTTAAGGCGATCAATAATTCCTGGTAGATCTTGGGCATCAGGCAGATTTGCTAGCGTCCAACGGCCGTCTTCGTGCCAAGCTTCAACGGCGATATCGACTTCATTAATGAGTTCAGTCACTTTCCCACCCCTCACCGCATCGCCAAGAAGGAACTTTCGAAGAGCCCCAATACGGACATAGTGGCACTTTTTTATGCGGAAAGAAACCCCTGTAAGGTTTGCGTTATGAAAGTTCACGTAGCAAATCACCCTTTAATTTCGCATAAGTTAACGATTCTGCGTGATCAGGAAACTGATTCACCTACTTTCCGACATTTGGTCGAAGAACTTGTAACGCTGCTGGCTTACGAAGCCACGCGTGATGTGCGCACACAAGAAGTTCAAATCACGACACCAGTAACAAAAACTACTGGTATCAAGATGGCTTCTCCTGCACCCGTAGTTGTGCCAATTCTTCGCGCAGGACTCGGAATGTTAGAAGGCATGGTTAAGTTGCTACCGACTGCCCAAGTTGGTTTCCTCGGCATGGTGCGAGATGAAAAGACTTTACAAGCCAGCACTTATGCCAATCGTCTACCCGAAGATCTAACTGGCCGCCAAGTATTTGTACTTGACCCAATGTTGGCTACGGGCGGAACTTTAGTTGCTGCCTTTAACTTTTTAATTGAGCGCGGTGCATCTGACATAACTGCAGTTTGTATCTTGGCCGCACCCGAAGGAATCAAAATTGTTGAAGATGCATTTAAAGATGCCAAGATTGATATCACAATTGTCACTGGTGCTTTAGATGAAAAACTAAATGAGCATGGCTACATCGTTCCTGGTCTGGGCGACGCCGGAGATCGTTTGTATGGTGTTGTCTAAATGGCAAGTACGAGTCCTGGTTATGGAATCACAATTCGCGTTGAAGGACACCCTGATACACATCCAGTAGCTGCAATCACAGCTGTTATCAGCGGAGCGGGTGCAACGATTACCGCTCTCGATGTTGTTGAGTCACTTCTAGAACGCGTTGTTATTGATATTACTTGCGACGCAATTGATCAAGAACATGCTGATGTAATTACTAGTTCGATCTCTAGTCACCCAGATTTAACGGTTCGTAAAGTTTCAGATCGCACTTTCTTGTTACACCTCGGCGGAAAAATCGAAATTCAATCAAAGGTGCCGCTAAAGACCCGCGATGATCTCTCTCGTGCCTATACCCCTGGCGTAGCGCGTATTTGCCAGGCAATTGTTGATGATCCAGCCGATGCCAGACGCTTAACAATAAAGCGAAATACTGTGGCTGTTGTAACTGATGGCTCAGCAGTATTGGGCCTAGGCAATATTGGTCCTGCTGCGGCACTACCTGTAATGGAAGGTAAAGCGGCACTTTTTAAGCGCTTTGCCGATGTTGATGCCTGGCCAGTTTGTTTAGATACTCAAGATGTTGATGAAATCGTACGCACTGTGCAGTTAATTGCGCCAGTTTATGGCGGCATTAACTTAGAAGATATCTCAGCGCCTCGTTGTTTCGAAGTTGAAGCGCGCTTACGCGAACTTCTTGATATTCCAGTTTTTCATGATGATCAGCACGGAACTGCAATCGTGGTTCTAGCTGCCCTTCGCAATTCCTTGAAATTAGTTAAGAAAGATCTCTCGCAAGTAAAGATAATTATGAGTGGTGCAGGTGCTGCCGGTACCGCAATTGCTCGTTTACTTACTAAGAGCGGCGCGACAAACATTATTGCTTTTGATAAAGATGGGGTTATCTGTAAAGAAACCAAAGCCGATCATGATCCTATGCGTCAATGGTTTGTTGATAACTGCAACCCAAGTAACTTCAGCGGCAACATTCATGACGCTATGAACAAAGCAGATGTGTTTATTGGTGTTAGCGCACCAAATGTGCTGACTGAGTCAGATGTCGCTTCAATGGCAACCGGCTCGGTTGTTTTTGCGCTAGCTAATCCAGACCCTGAAATAGATCCAGTGATTGCGCGTAAGTACGCAGCAGTTGTTGCCACCGGTCGCAGTGATCAGCCAAATCAAATCAATAATGTTTTGGCTTTCCCCGGAATCTTCCGCGGGCTACTCGATGCGAACGCACATAAAATTACCGATACTTTGTTAATTGCTGCTGCTGAAGCTATCGCTGATTGTGTAAGCCCTTCACAGTTGAATGCCTCATTTATTGTTCCTAGTGTTTTCGACCCGCAAGTAGTTACAGCAGTCGCTGCGGCGGTAAAGAAGAGCGTTTAATGGATTTCTCGTCCTACCAAGGGTTTTTAAGCTCGATGGCCCCGTTTTTGCTCTATATCTTCATGGGCGTCATCATCTTTCTGGAAACAGGAGTCCTGGTTGCTTTCTTTATTCCTGGCGACTCACTTTTATTCTTTGCCGGGCTAGTGGCGGCATCTACTGAAAATGTAAACATTCTCTTACTGGTATCAATTATTTTCTTGGCAGCTTTCATGGGTGATCAAGTTGGTTTTGCGCTGGGACGAACTGTTGGGCGTTCATATCTCGAGAAAAGTAAACGGCCGGGATTTCTCAAAATGGTCGCTAGGGCTGAACGTTTCTATGCGCGATACGGGTGGTGGGCCGTTGTTTTTGCGCGCTTCTACCCTTGGATCAGAACTTTCGTGCCACCAATTGCTGGAATTTCCAAAATGAACTATTACCGCTTCTTAACGGCAAATGCGCTTGGTGCATTTGTTTGGGGCGTCGGAATGACAATGCTTGGTTATTACGCAGTTCAATTTCCGTGGATTGATGAAAATTCAAAACTGATTGCGCTCTTCTTTATTCTGCTTTCGCTGGTTTCCGGATTCGTGAACTACCTACGCCTCCGGCGATCACCCCAAAGTACGTCATAACTATTCCAGTTACTAGATAAACACTCACGTTTACACCGTTAGTTGGTGACACTAAATCAATAATTAGCGAACCAACTAGTTGGCCGCCAACACTAAATAGCGTGAAAGTTAAAACTCCTAGGTGCTGAACAATTGTTGAAGTGAAGGCAATATAGATAACGCCAATCACGCCACCGGTGTATATCCACCAAGGACCTGCTGGCAGTGGTGAGAGTTCTGACCAATTAGCGATAACTGCAATAATCAAAAGAATGACCAGGAAGCTAGTGCCCATAATGAAATTTAGTAGAGATGTAGTGAAGCTCTGTTTTGAATGTTCATTAATTTGACCGTTAAGCGCTCTTTGTACACCAACAATAGCGCCTGCTAAAACCCCGAAAAATACTGCCCACATCGACAGGTCTTTGGCATCAATGCGATCCCATACTGAAACTAACACTGCCAAGACCGTCAATGCGGCCGCAGCAATTCGACGTCTGGAAATTAACTTCTTTCCGCCGCCAGTTAAACCAATCCGATCTACATATAGAGACATAGCTGTTTGGCCAGCAATGGATGCCACTGAATAGATTGCCACGCCAATGATTGGTACAACTTGAGTTTGGAATGCAACAAAAGTTCCGCCAAGTGCACCGGCAAATAATCGCCAACGCGGAATTTCTTTGGCAACTACTGCCGCTCGAAGGTTAGTGATTCCCTCTTGTATTCCTTTATGGAAGAGTGAAATCACTGCGATGATTATTAGTCCCGACCCAAATGAAACTAGTGCAGCCTCGAGGCCATTATTTAAGCGATACGAGAGTTCACCATTAGCACGCGCTTGAAGCGCAATCATTACTCCTGAAAGCGCTGCTAATAAGTCAAGGCGCATTACTTATGTGTGCCGTGGAACTCTCGCTTGTCAGCGATCCAATCCATTAGTGCGAAAAGCACGCCTGAAGCTACGAAAGTCAAGTGAATAACAATGCGCCACTTGGTGCCACCGCCTACATCATCTTGACCGGCAAGTTCAATAAAGTCTTTTAATAGTTCGATAACTGAAATCGCAACCAGTGAACCAATTAACTTGATCTTTAGACCAGAGAAATCAATAGTTCCCATCCAGTGTGGGCGATCTTTTGATTCAGCTGCGACATCAATACGAGAGACAAAGTTCTCATAACCAGCAAAAATAACCATCAAAATTAGATTCGCTAGAAGTGTTAAATCAAGAAGCGCTAAAAGATCTAAGGTGAATGTTTGAGCAGTCGCCTCACCGATATGGCTAGCTAAGTGGTAAAACTCAATTATAAATCGCCAGCATAAAAGTACTAAAGCGCCTACTAAACCGAGGTACAGCGGGGCCAATAAAAACCGGCTGCGAAATAAGGTGACTTCGACGGCATGAGATAACTTAGACATAGGTAGAAGTTTAGCCGTCGATTAGCACGGTAGCCGCTAACCATTCTTCCTCGCGTCGAGATTTCTCTGAACTTAACTCAACTAATTCAGCAGCTATGGCAGCTAAGCGTGAGGCATCAAATTCGGATAGTTCCTGTTCCGTTACTAGAGCAGCAATCTTCTCGTCTAACTTAGCTATCTGGCGTTCGATGCGTGCTAAATCTTTCTTGGCCTGGCGTTGTTCAGCAGCAGAAGATGTTGACTTGTTCTCTTTTTTAATCGAACTACCTGAAATAGCTTTCTCGCGTAACTCTAGATATTGATCAACTCCGCGAGGCAAATCAAGCAACTTCTTATCACCCAGTAAGCCAACAAAACGATCACATACTCGTTCAAGGAAATATCGATCGTGCGAAATAATCAGTAAAGTACCGGCGTAGCTATCGAGTAAATCTTCTAACTCAGTCAAGATTTCGATATCAAAATCATTAGTTGGCTCATCAAGCATTAAAACGTTTGGGCTTTCCATCAGCAACCTAGTTAGTTGCAGGCGGCGTTTTTCACCACCAGACAAATCACCAACTGGGGTCCACTGTGAATCCCGATCAAAACCTAACCGCTCACAAAGTTGTGAGGCTGAAAGAGTGCGACCTTTACCAAGTTCAATGTGCGAAGCTACTTTTTCAACCGCTTCAAGTACGCGCCAAGTTGGGTCGAGTTCTGCCAAATGCTGAGTTAGGAAGCCAGCTTTTACCGTTATGCCAGTTACTAGTTTTCCAGCAGACGGCTGAACTTCTCCGGCAAGTGTGCGCATTAGCGTTGTTTTTCCAGCACCATTAATGCCAACAATTCCAATGCGATCGCCGGGGCCAACATTCCAATAAAGATCATCGATTAACTCTTTATCGCCAGCGCGAATTTGTAAATGATGTGCCTCATAAACAGTATTTCCCAAACGGTTCTGAGCGAATTTCAACAACTCAGTAGTGTCGCGCGGAGCAGGTTCCGCTGAAATTAACTCGTTCGCTGCATCAACTCGGAACTTAGGTTTAACTGTTTGAGCCGGCGCACCGCGTCGTAACCAAGCCAATTCTTTACGAATCAGCATGTTGCGGCGTTGATCTAAAACTGCAGCTTGGCGCGAACGTTCTGCTTTAGCCAATACAAATGCGGAATACCCGCCGTCATATTCTTCAACTTTGCCACCCACAACTTCCCAGGTGCGATCAGTAACTTCATCTAAAAACCAACGATCGTGCGTTACAACGGTTACCGCAATATTCTTACGATTCTTTAAATGGCTAGCGAGCCAGGCCACGCCTTCAACATCTAAGTGGTTAGTCGGTTCATCGAGCAGAATTAAATCAAGGTCATCAATAAGCAACTTGGCTAAGCCAACACGTCGTCTTTCGCCACCTGATAGTGAGAGAAATGTGCGTTCAAATAAGTGATCATCAAAGCCGCCAAATAACCCAGTGAAAACTTCGCGAACGCCGGCATCACTAGCCCATTCATGTTTTGCTTTATCGCCCAACACCACATCTCTAACGGTTGCGGCTTTGTCGGCGACATCGACTTGATTGAGCATTCCGAGTTTGACTGAATTGCTCTTGGTTACTCGACCTGAATCTGGTTGTTCAATACCAGCAATTATCTTCATTAACGTGCTCTTGCCAGCACCATTTCGTCCAACAATTCCGATTCGTTCGCCCTCGGCAACACCGAGCGATACGCCATTTAGTAATTGCTTGATATCAAAGGCTTTGTTGACGCTTTCGACGTTAACAAGATTGCGTGCCATAGGGGGAAAGCGTACCTTTACGGCATGAAGGTTACTGACCGAGAGTATGCATTGGCGCTAGATGCCGCTGACCCATTACGTCATTTCAAAGAACGTTATGTGATTACTGACCCCGATATGTGTTATTTGGACGGAAATTCATTGGGCCGTTTGCCACATGAAACCGTAGTTGCCGTAACAGATTTTATGACCAAGGAATGGGGACCTGAAGTTGTAAATGGCTGGGGCCACTGGGTTGATGAAGCTCAACCAACTGGTGACTTAATTGGCCGATCAACTCTAGGAGCTGCTGCAGGTCAAGTTCTAGCTTGTGACACAACCTCAGTTAATTTCTATCAGCTTTGTTTGGCCGCCATTCATGCGCGCCCTGGTCGGAGAACAATTATTACCGATGCTGCAAATTTCCCAACCGATCGCTACATTCTCGATGGCATCGCTAAACAATTTGATTTGAACTTAGTAATTATCGATAACGAAGATCCTAAAGTTGCCGAGAATGAGTTAATTACAGTTGATGTTTTAAAACCATATCTCTCTGATGATGTGGCACTTGTTACGCTCGAAGTAATTCAATATCGATCAGGAGCACGAAACGATATTAAATCTTTGACCGATTTAGTTCGCAGTTTCGGCGCATTCCTACTTTGGGATGCAAGTCATGCGGTTGGTGCTATTGAAATGAATTTTGATGCTAACGGCGTAGACATCGCAGTTGGTTGTACTTATAAGTATGGAAACTCTGGCCCAGGTGCACCAGCTTGGTTATATGTAAACAAACGTGTACAAGCCGAACTTCAAGTTCCAATTCAAGGTTGGTTTTCACAAGCTGATCAATTTGGTATGGGGCCAGTTTTTGAACGTGCTGAAGGAATTCGTGGTTTCCAAATCGCCAGCCCATCCTTAATCGGGCTTCGTTGTATTAAAAGTGCGTTCTCAATTATTGAAGAAGCGGGCATGGCTGAGATTTCGCATAAGTGTGCGACCGGAACTCAAATGATGATTGAGCTATACGATGCTTGGTTAGCTGACCTTGGCTTCACTTTATTAACTTCACGCGATGCTAGCGAGCGCGGTGGCCACATCTCTATTGGGCACCCTGACGCAGCACGTATTTGTGTGGCCCTTAGACAGTTCGCCAATGTCGTACCGGACTATCGCACTCCAGATTCAATTCGTTTGGCTATTTCACCATTACCTACTTCTTATGTGGAAATCTGGGATGGATTTCAACGTCTTCGCGATCTAGTCACAACTCGCCAATATGAAAAGGTTGAAAAAACAGGTTCGAGAGTTACATGAGCAACGATCAGGTAGATCCAGCCCTCACATACACCTCTTATTTAGCGGTAGATGAATTACTTAGCTTACAAAGACCGCTTTCAGATGGCCCCGAACATGATGAAATGCTTTTTATTGTCATCCATCAGAGTTATGAACTTTGGTTTAAACAATTAATCCATGAGTTTCTCGCAGCTCAAGCAGCTCTTGAAGCTGGTGATACACATCGTTCGCTAGCACTCCTTGGGCGCATTCGTACCATTATGAAAGTTTGTGTAGCGCAAATTGATATTCTCGAAACAATGACACCGCTTCAGTTCAATAGTTTCCGTTCTTATCTATCTTCTTCCAGCGGTTTCCAATCTGCCCAGTTTAGAAAAGTCGAGGCAATTCTTGGGCGTCGCGATAGCGCAATGGCGGGGCATCTGCCAGCAAATGTGCAGAGCGACATCTCGGAAATCACCAATCGAAATTCAGTATGGGATTCATTGCTTCTCTATATTTCAAAACGTGGGCACGCAATTCCAGCTGATGTTCTCGCTCGTGATAAATCGGTTGCCTACGTTGCAAACCCGGAAGTACAAGATGTTTTGCTTGAAGTACATCGCAACGATCCGGAAAGTGCTGGTGTATGCGAGCGCTTACTTGATATCGACGAAGGCTTACAAGAATGGCGCTATCGTCATGTGAAAATGGTTGAACGAACTATCGGCGCTAAAATGGGTACAGGTGGGTCAGTTGGAGTTAAATATCTGGCAAGCACTTTATTTAATCCAGTATTTGTTGATCTCTGGGAGATCCGATCTCGCTTTTAGTTTGGCAAACCAGCTAAAACAATTTCGCTTAACTCTTTACGTTGGCGGGGCGCATTTTCACGCTCAAGCAGCACACCTTCGAGTTGATCAGCTGGTCCTTGAGTACCGATCGCAATTACGACGATTGGTGAGATTGCTTCAGCTAGATCAAAGGTTTGTGCGGCTTTTGCCGCATCAAAGCCAGCCATTTGATGGGCCACTTGGCCTCGACTATGAGCTTCAAAAGTTAACTGGCTTACTGATAAACCTGCATCAAAACCAGAAATTGCACGAGCAGTTCCGTCTTCATTTTGATTTACAACTGAGACTAAAACTAAAGCTGATGCGCGGTTTGCCCAACTTTGATTAATTGGAACTAACGTGGCAAGTATTGAGTTAAAAACTTCATCGCCGCGCACGCCAACATGAAAGCGCCAAGGCTGAAAATTGTTTGCAGATGGTGCCCAGCGAGCTGCTTCTAAAATCGCCAACAAATCATCATTTTTGATTTTGGCATTAGCATCGAAGGATCTTGGGCTACGTCGGTTTGAAAGTACCGGATGAATCGGAATTGAAGTTATTGCGCTCATTTAGCAAAGTGTAGATTAGTAAGTCAAAAATCTCTCTTTGAAATATTTATAGCACCTATTTATGCATTTGATAATAAATAATTGCAATGATTGAAAATAGCGCTGCGCCAGCAAAAATCAAGTATTTAATCCAGGTCGGCATGCCAACTTTATCGGCAGCAGTTTGTGCCATGCTTTTGGTTTTATTCATAGCTCTACTTGCCCAAGCAAATTCGGTAGCTAAAATTCCAAGACCAGCCAATAAAATCAATACACCTGGGCCAGGAGCGACTAAAGCAATTGCTCCGAGTACAGTGACGGTTCCACCTAGAACTCCTATAAATATGCGCCAAATCAATTTGCCAGCTTTACTACGCTTCGCAAATCCACGAATACTCATAGCGACTCCTTATGTGTGTTTACTACTCGACGCATCGTCCCGTATGCACTCGATGCTATCTCATCGCGGCGTCTACGGTAATTATCCGAAGCACCCGTAATTAGATGTTCGTAACGAACTTCACCATTGATCAACTGACGCATTGTTTGTGCGTCGGTCTCGTCGCCAAAGTGGGGTGAATCAGTCTTTACAATTTGAACCACGATATGAGGATTAAATTTGCGGTACACCAGAGCTAACTGGCGATAAACGGCATTTGCCAATTGGCGATAACTAACTAAGCCAAAATCACGCGACTTTAGGCGCATTCTGGCGATCGCTGCGGGCTGCGCTCCATGCTTAACGGTGGCCATTTCGTAGAGAATCTGGGCAGCCTCTTTCGCGCCATTCGCCTCAGGCAACTTCTTGCACATGCGATGCAGCCGTGATCGCTCTTCGGGGTCTTGTAGCAACTTCACGGTTTCGGTGATATTTTCCAAATCGGCATGATCGGCTCGCAGTGCATAACCTAGATCATCACACCAAATGGCGCGAGTCTCTTGATCATCAGTACCGCGGATATTCGAGACCAGCACTGTGGGTACCTGCGCAGGCAATAGCTCGTGCACACCGTTGTAACCCGTTGCGCAAATCGCTGCGTCAAAGGCATGTAGAACATTAGCTAATGGGAAGTAACGAACTTGTTTAATGTCAAGCCCGTCTGGAACAAGAGAATTTCCGTTAACGTCGATTGGTTTTTTAGTTAGAACAACTTGTAAATCTTTCCAGCCAATCAAACCCTTTAGCGCAGCGGTCATTTTTTCGTTAACATCGCTATCGCCGGTGCCAAGTTGCACAAGTACTGCTGGGCGATTTAAATCAAGACCTAACACAAGTCGAGCTTCGTTGCGATCAAGTGCGGTTGATTCTTGGTAAAGCGATACTGCCGAAGTTACAACAGCATCTTTGCGATTCTTGGTTGGGCCATGATCGTAAACTCGAGCAAAATCACCAGGCTCGATGATTGCATCCATCATCATGGACTGTAGACCTAGCGCTAAACCTTGCGGTTTTCTCTGCCATAACCCACGACGAACCCACACTAAAGCTAAATCATTTTTCTTTAACTTCGCACTTATGACGCCAGGGTAAGGAACTACGCCATCAAAAGACAAAACTTGGGCATCAGTTTCTTCAATTAGCGCTAACAAGCGATCGCGCAGATAAGCATCCCAAAGTTTGCGCGGCATCCAGCCACGATCGCGACCTGGAATATACTCACAACGAACACCTACAAAATTAGGAACTTCAGCTACGCCGCCGGCCATTGAAACAATGATCGGGTTAGCAATTTCCTTTAATTCAAGGGCAATCGCACTGGCGCGGGCAAGGTGGCCCATTCCGACGCCATTGCTGGTGGCCAGAATAATTGTGGGTTTTTGCGCTTGCGAGACCATAGAGTTGAAGTTTACCGCCTAAACAAATCAGGGGCACACCCTCATCGGATGCGCCCCTGATTTTTAATCAGTTCTTAACTATTAACCGACTTTTTTAACACGACCATCGAGTGCTGGCAGTTGGGTAACTTTTCCAGCAGCCATATCAGCCTTTAGCGCATCTACGAATACATCAAGTAGCGCACCAAAGACTTTAGCCTTTGAAGGAGAGAACACATTTGCATACCCATCGCCACCGTAAATGATGAAATCAAGTGTGGTTAAGGTGTAAATGGTTTGATCTTTAGCAATTGCGGTTCCATCGTCCTTTGTTACTGAAACGATGCGGCTTCCGACTGCCTTAGTTGGATCAAAAGTGAACTTGAAACCGGAAATTTGTGGGAATTGACCACCTGCTGGGAATCCACCAACTCCATTTTCGAGTGCTTTCCAAAGATTCTCACCAGTAACGACGGTTGTTGCAACTTGGTTGCCGAATGGGTAGACAGTTAGTGCATCACCAAGTGTCACATCAAGAGCGCCTGTACCGGTGCGAACCAACTTGGTGTCTACTGGAACATAGTTCTTTGCTGGGAAGGTATCGCGGATACCGCCACCATTAGTAAGTACAAAATCGGTCTTGTACTTTGCGCGAAGAAGGTCAGCAATGTAAATACCCATTGGGTTTTCACCGGATCGTTCAATAGCTGGTGTTCCGCCACGAGGGAAGACACCAGATACTGCGCCAATTTTTACATCTAGCTTGCCAGTCATTTGATCTTTGTACTTCTTAACTATCGCAGCAGCATCAGCATCTGCTGTAACTGTTGCTAAAGCAGTCTTCTTAATGGTTTCAATTGATGAACCAATTACTTTATCGGTATCGGTATTAACACAGATTTGTGATCGGGTGTATTCCTGACCTGAGTTCAGTGTTTGACCAAGCAGAGTTCCTTGAATTTTCTGTTTTCCTGGAACTAAGGCTGCGAATGTCTGGTGGCTGTGACCACCGTAGATTGCTGCAGCTCCCTTGATTTGTAGGGCCATATCGTTAAGTACACCAACGGCTGCTCCACCGGCATTTTCAGACCAACCTTGGTGAATAACCGCAACAACGAGATCTGCGCCAGCTTGCTTAGCTGCCACAATTGCCGCGTTGATGCCGGTTACGCCAGCTTCAATCTGAATTGTGCGCTTAATGCCCGATGCATCTGTGTAGTCCAAGTTGCCTGGAAATACTTGTTCAATAGTGGTTTCAGTGTTTGCGCCGACGATGCCGATCTTCACGCCACCACGTTCAATGATTGTGTAGCTCTTGGCAGCCTTAGCGCCTGACTTTAGAACTGCCAAAGATGAGTCACCGTAGTTTGATGTAACCCACTCGAAATCAGATGCGCCAATAACTTTTTGCACGTGCGCTAAGTTGCGATCGTGTTCGTGATTTCCGAAAGTTGAAACATCGAACTTCATTGCGTTCATTGATTCGATAGTTGATAGTTCTTCGAATTCAGTTGAAATTGGTGGCGCAGCGCCAATGTTGTCACCTGCTGAAAGCGTGACAGTTGCAGCAGCATTCTTGCGATCATTTGCAAATGCAGTTGCTAGTACAGCAGCACCAATTGAACTTGATGGTGAACCTTCAATTGCGCCGTGTAGGTCGCTAAGTTGTAGAACTTGAACAGACTTAATGTTCGAAGCTGATGCAACTGTTGCAAGTTCGGCTGCGGTGTAAGACTTGTTTGACTTAGCAGCTGCCGAGAAACCGTATGCGTTTACTGCCTGCACAACCGGTGTTCCGCCAGGTTGGCCAACAACAACTGGCATTGTTACAAGTCGATTATTTGTGGCTGGAACAATAACTGGACATGAACCAGAGCCAGCTGAAACTACATAATGGGTAATTGCTGGATTTGCGGTTACCGAAGCAGTCCACTTAACCATAACGCCGCGGGCTGATAAATAAGAGGTGACATTTGTCGGTGCTTCAGGCTTTGCATAAACAGTATTGGCCTGAGCGATTGGGGTAACCATGGTTACCAATAGGGCTGCGGCAACGGCAAAAACACCGAAGCCTAGTTTTTTACGAGTTTTTAGGGTGGTAGTCATACTGAAACCCTAATTAAATCAAGTTAAATTTATGAAAACACGCGACAAACCACGCATGAACTAGCCTCCCCGTTGCTTAAAAGGCATAAACGGCTAAACTTCCCAAGTAACAAAATTTATAGGAGTAAGGCGCTAGGGGCTTCAGGATCGTCTTGAAGTCGAAAGCGCAAAAAATGAAAACCACTGCGAATCATCCGCAAACGTTTAGATCAGTACCTGCTACATCAACGCCAGTCTCCAAAACTCGAGTCGCCGCTCTGTTAGACCAAGAATGGGCTCGCTTCAAAGAAGGAACTGGCAAGTCCGAAATCGAAAACGCGGTTGCCAGAGAGACCATGCCTATGGGTGTGCCATCTAGCTTCCAGCACTGGGACCCATACCCAATCTCCATCACATCAGCGCAAGGCGCTTACATGACCGATGTCGATGGTCGCAAATTGCTCGATATGTCGATGGGCTTTGGCGCAATGTTCGCCGGCCACTTAAATCCGGCCGTGGTTGAAGAAATCAAGAATTCGCTTGCCGAAGGAATGCTCTTTGTAACTCCTTCGCCAATTTCTCGTGATGCAGCTGAACGAATCTGTAAGCGCTTTGCCATTGATCAAGTTCGCTTTGCAAACTCTGGTACCGAAGCAACCATGTACGCAGTTCGCTTGGCTCGCTCCTTTACGGGCAAGAGCGGTGTTGTAAAACTCGAAGGCGGCTATCACGGTTCATTTGATCCATTGATGGTTTCCTGTAAGCCAAGTTTGTCTCAAGCTGGCGATGCCAACGATCCAACCCCGGTACCAAATGTTGGAACTGTG
Source organism: Candidatus Planktophila sp. (assembly GCA_044351155.1). Classification (GTDB taxonomy): domain Bacteria; phylum Actinomycetota; class Actinomycetes; order Nanopelagicales; family Nanopelagicaceae; genus Planktophila. Next base: position 21,653 of record JBILGH010000030.1, read on the forward strand.
CCAGGCGATGTTTACGTGGTGCCGTTTAACAACATCGAATCACTCGAACGAGTTTTCCAAGCTCATGCTGACAAAATTTCTTGCTTTATTCTCGAGCCAGTTCTCGAAAATATCGCGATTGTGTTGCCAGATGCTGGCTATCTCGAATCTGTCCGCCAACTTTGTGATCAATACGGAATCATTTTGATCTTTGACGAAGTAAAAACTGGCTTAACTGCTGGCTATCAAGGTGCTGCGCAACGTTTAGGCGTGCAACCTGATTTGATCACACTTGCTAAATCTATTGGTGGTGGCGTACCAGTTGCGGCATTCGGTGGAAAAGATAAGTACATGCAGGCTGTCACCGATGGTCGTCTTGGTCATTTCGGTACCTTCAACGGAAATCCACTTGCAATGGCCGGTATTCGCGCGATAGATAAAATCTGTACGCCTGAAGCTTTAGCTAAAGCTGAAGCGTTAAATCAACAAGCGCTGGTTCGTGTTAATGAAATTATCGATGAGTACAACTTGCCAGCGCATACCGTTGGTTTTGGTGTTAAGGGCTGTATTACTTGGTCAACAACCCCAGTGCGTAACTACCGCGACTACAAAGCAACTGATTTCCAAGTAGCTGAACTTTCTTGGTTATGGTCGCTAAACCGCGGAATTATTACGCCCCCGGGTCTTGATGAACAATGGTTGATTTCATTGGCGCATGGCCAAACTGAAATTGATCTTTTAGTTGAAGATTTTAGGTCTTTAGCTAAAGCTCTTCGTGACTAAGAGTTGTTCCCTCACTCACCATGAGTTTTAGCGCGGGCAAATCTCATTAAGCCAGTAGAGATACTTGATAAATTAGAGGTCTGCATTCTCAAACCAAAAAACAAGACAACAGTATTTGAGGCGCTTATTTCACCTCGGTAATTGAGATAAACAAGCACACCTAAAAGAAGAATTGAGGCAAAACCTGCCAACAAAGTGCCAACCTCGCCAGATTTTATTCGAGTACTTACCCGGATCACATTATCGATCTGGATCTTCTCTTTCTGTGCTTTAACAAAAGAGCGCTGAATATCAACTTGTTTTCCGAAAATGCGGCCCAGTATTTCTAGAACAGTCACAATCATTAACAAGTCCAGTAACGCAAAAACCCAGTTGAAGTAAAAGAAAAAAACCAAGATCACACTTATCTGAGTTAACGTGCTCGATATATTGGTGAGTTCAAAAGCTTGGGTCCACCGCCAATTATTCTTACCATTTGTTATCTCAATTTCATTCGCCTTAAAGGCGCGATCAAAAACTCGCACACGATAAATACGTTGCGCAAATTGTCCGACCCGAGTAAATCCGTAGAACAAGAATAAGAAAGTGATGAAAATTGCTAGCTTTGATTGATCAATTTCGCCTTCGTCGAGAATGATCTTGGTAAATAATTTCGCAACTATCAACTCGGAGACAGAAATAAACGCTGCGATAAGAATTAGGCCGATCAGGATTAGACGATACCGTCTAGTTGGAAAGAGCTCTATAAGACTCTTGCGCAGGTGCCACAAGATAACTTTCATAGCAGCTCCTTTAACCGACAATAAGGTGAATTTATCCTATTTGCCCCATAAATTAGTAGGATCCTCCAATGACTGAACCGCTAATCCGTGCTCGTGGGTTAACTAAAACCTACGGTGATTTTATTGCCGTCGATGGCATTGATTTTGATGTTGCAAAAGGTGAATCTTTTGGCTTCTTGGGGCCAAACGGGGCCGGCAAATCAACCACTATGCGCATCATCGGCGCTACATCAGTTCGAACTTCCGGCACTTTAACTATTTTAGGTAAAGACCCTGAGCTAAATGGTCCACAGATTCGTGCGCACCTAGGCGTAGTTCCACAACAAGATAACTTAGATAGTGAACTAACGGTTTCTGAAAATATTTTTATATACGGTCGCTACTTCGGTCTGTCATCCAGCTTTATCAATAAAAAGATTCCTGAGCTTCTTGAATTCGCACAACTTGAAGAGAAGAAAGATACAAAAGTTGAGGCGCTAAGCGGTGGCATGAAAAGACGTCTAACTATTGCTAGATCACTGGTTAGCGAGCCAGATATTTTGATGCTCGATGAGCCAACTACCGGATTAGATCCGCAAGCACGCCACATTCTCTGGGATCGTTTATTCCGTCTGAAAGAGCAAGGCGTAACACTACTTATTACAACTCACTACATGGATGAAGCTGAACAACTTTGCGATCGATTGATCGTGATGGATAAAGGCAAGATCATGGCGGAAGATAGTCCGGCCAAGCTGATTAAAGATTATTCAACTAAAGAGGTGCTTGAGGTTCGCTTTGGCTCTGACCGGAATCAAGAAATGGTTGAAATACTTCGTCCACTGGCTCAACGTATTGAAGTTCTTCCTGATCGAATTTTGCTCTACGCCGAAGATGGTGAACAACTTCTTGAACAGATCGCTGCAAAAGGTATCCATCCAAATACTTCACTAGTCAGGCGCAGTTCTCTAGAAGATGTATTCCTTCGCCTCACTGGTCGCACCTTGGTTGAATGATGAGCACCAAGATTCGCAAAGTTTCTAAGTACGGCTCATTTCATGTAGCTGAAGCACGTATTCGCAACATGCTCAAGTGGCGGGGCATTATTTTGTTTGATGCCGTCGTAAATCCATCGCTTTATCTGGTCTCCATCGGCATTGGTGTGGGCTCTTTGATTGATGCCAACAATGGTGTCAATGGCGTTAGTTACTTAACTTTCCTAGCCCCGGCATTACTCGCAAGTGCTGCAATTCAAGGAAGTGCTGATGAAGTAATTTTCCCGGTTATGGGAGGATTTAAATGGAACCGTACTTTTTTCGGTATGCGTTCTACAACGTTGACTGCCCAACAAATTTCTTTGGGAGTTTTTCTTGCCGCCATGGCTCGGGCGATGTTTTCAATAGTTATTTATTGGATCATTCTTTACTTATTTGGCGCTCTTGAGTCAGATACCGCTTGGCTGGCAATGCCGGCAGCGCTTTTAGCAGGGGCGGCGATGGGCGCAGTAATGCTGGCGATGGCGGCCAAAATTGAGAATGAGAATTACTTCTTTACCCTGGTCGGACGTTTCATCATGATCCCGATGTTTCTTTTCTCGGGCACCTTTTATCCGCTTACCCAAATGCCTATTTTCTTACAGTTTTTCGGCTGGATTTCGCCACTTTGGCACGCATCTGAACTTGGTCGCTATCTGACTTATGACTACCCACTGTCCGGGTTACAACTTTTTATACATGTTGTCGTATTAACCGCCATGGTTGTAATTGGGTTGTTTTTTTCAACTCGCATTTTTGCCAAAAGGTTAGAGAAGTAGATGACATCTGACGCTGTACAAATCTCTGAACGTCGAACCGGAAAGTTCGGTGAAAAATACTATTCCGGCCGCCCTCAGCAAGTGTTACTCAGAAACTGGCTTTCTTTTAAGTCATCTGCCTGGATTGCAGTAATAAGTGGTTTCTTTGAGCCAGTTCTTTACTTGCTTTCATTTGGCTACGGCATTGGCGAACTTGTCGGCAACATTTCTACCTCTACTGGAAACATTTCCTACGCCGCTTACATTGCGCCAGGTTTATTAGCAACGAGTGCGATGAATGGCGCGATGTTCGATTCAACTTGGAATGTATTTTTCAAGCTAAACGAAAGTCGCCTTTACAAAGCTATGTTGGCAACTTCCCTTGGGCCACTAGATGTCGCCCTTGGTGAGATCGCATGGGCACTTATGCGCGGTGGAATTTACGCAACCGCCTTTACCTTGGTGCTCGCTGGCTTAGGTCTAGTTACTTCGTGGTGGGCACTCTTAGCGGTTCCGGCAGCAATAATTGTGGCTTTTGGCTTCGCCTCATTTGGTATGGCCATTACCTCCTACATGAAGTCACATCATCAGATGAACTTTTTCGAGATTTTCTTACTGCCAATGTTCTTGTTCTCTGGCGCTTTCTATCCACTAACTGTTTTTCCAGGTTGGGCACAGGCAATAATCAAGGCCTTGCCATTGGGGCAAGGAATTGAGTTAGTTACTAAAGCTATGGCGGGCAACTTCGGTGTTGGCTTATTGGTAAATGTCACTTATTTCGTAGTGATGATTTGCGTTGGCTTATTCTTCACAACCAAGCGTCTAAACGCTTTGTTTATGAAGTAAAACCCCTATAAATCAATGGTTTTAGAGCCAAGCGGTTAGGTCTACCCCTCGCACAATCTGAACAACCAATAGGAATACCACAACACCGAGAATTCGGTATGCGATCTGACCGTTCTTGTTTGAGCGCCAACTCTTCTCAGGCGCTTTAGCAATCCAGCCCAGAATCGCAAAGAAAATTCCTGGGAAAGTTAGAATTACAAAGCTCCACTTAAGGAAAGTTTGTGGGTTACTGAACTGACCTTGTACCCAATTAGCAAACAGATATCCAACAAATACCATAGCCACGATCTTGAATGCGCCTTTAGGTATCAGCCAATGAATATTTGGGAACTTTGGTAGCTTCTTGGCAAATGTCATATTGGCAATACTTGGGAAAACAAATAGCGCAGTTCCAAGATACAACTGAATAGAGAAGCCAACAAATGGTGCGGCTAGCATGATAAAGATGAAAGTCTTGATCATTAGGGAAACTATCTTCTGATACTGATCAGGGTCTTGTAGTTGTGCAGTGACTGCTTGTAGTCGAACCGGATAATGGTAAGTAGAAATATCCTCAAGCGCGATACGAAGTCCTACCAACACGGCTGACCAGATTGCAATTGTGGTTGCTTGATAAGTAATTGCGAGCTGTACTGAAGCTAGGCCATTTAGTGCATTAACCATCTTTTCTACTGCCCAGCCAGTTAGCAGAATTGCCAGTGCGTAGTCAGTGATACGTTCCCAGCCTTCTTCGCCATTACTGACTAATCTGCGCAATGGACGTACCGCACTGGCCAGTAGCGCTGGCGCGAAGAAAATAACCATCAACCCAGCAACCGTTAGCAGTTCATGTCGTGTGCCCATGTTGCCCGTAATGAATACTCCAAAGAAGAAAATTGCGGCTGCGATAAATCCAGCGAAAGAATCGAGAATTCCGACCACAACAATTGCCAAGATGATTCCAAGTGCTGGAGCCATTGCTTGAAAATCAACGTTGATAAGCGCAGTTAGGCCCAATATCACCGCTATTGGATAAAGGAATCCAGCGAAAGAACCCAAAATAGCCCGTAAATAGCTGCCATCAGCCAAGGTGCGAGCCAATAATGGTGAATAGCCTGAAGCTTTAAAAGCCGCTGCAACAAAGAGATGATCACTCTCATTGGTAAATGGGTTCCGCCAAGTCTTTGAGAGATCACCTCGACCAGGATCACGTTTAATTAGCGCTAATTTTCCAGAATCAACGGAGGCAAGATCTTCTTGCTCTTTATCTTCACCTTCAGGTTGATCTTCGTTCTCCTTGCTTTCCTTTTCTTTAGCTGCGCCAGCAACAGTCAGGGCTGCAAGGGCAGCAAATGCGGCAACCGCTAAATCTTTAGATTTCTCTGGCTCTTGAGCTGGGCTATATGCAGGAAGCTTTTCACGTTCCTTAATTTTCATTAAATCTTCATAAGCCCATAGTTCGGTAACATCAGGACACTTGTTATCCCAGCGGACTTCACCAGATAGATTCTTACAGAAAACAATCTCCTGTGTACTTAGCGTTCCGCTCTCATCATAAACTTCAATCTCAACGGAGTGGAATCCAGGTGGAACATCGTTTGGTATCTCGATATCTAAGTCTTCTGCCTCTGATGCCGAGATGCGATCAATAATCACGCTATCTGCTGACCAACTAGGCAAGACTGAAAGATTAAGAAATAGCAGAACCAGTAGAAGGACTTTACGCATTATTTCACCTTTATCTTTACAGTAACCTTGATCTTTTGACCAGGTTTCAAATTATTTACAGATACTTTTGAGCTTTTAATAGTTGGCGCAATCGATGGTTTATTAGTTGCTTTCGGTGTCGCTGTTGCTTTCGGTGTAACCGATGCTTTTGGTGTCACCGTTGGTTTTGGAGTAACCGATGCTTTTGGAGTGACCGATGCTTTAGGAGTGACCGATGCTTTTGGTGTAGGCGTTGGTTTCGGTGTCACTGTTGGTTTTGGTGTTGCAGAAGGCTTTGGGGTAGCAGTTGGCGTTGGGGTAGGCGTTGGGGTAGGCGTTGGGGTAGGCGTTGGGGTAGGCGTTGGAGTTGGCGTTGGAGTTGGTGTTGGAGTTGGTGTTGGTGTTGGTGTTGGTGTTGGTGTTGGTGTGTATTGGCCAGAAACTGCATTTGATTTCAGTTCACCAGCGCCAAGGGCAACAATTGAAACCGTATATCTAATTGCCAAGTCAGCTGGAATCACAATGTTGGTATCACTCGTTGTAAATACCTGCATTGGTTTTCCTTCGGCGACTAGCGCAATTCGATATTGCGCAGAGCCCGCTGCCCCCGTCCAGGTAACTTTCAAACTTGCGCCTGAATCTGTTACTTGAATATTCGATGGGTCGCGTGGTGCGATTCCAAATGACAATGATTTAGAAGATGCGCTGTTGACCGCAGCATCTGGTGTTGCAGTCGCTGAGTAAGCAAAACCCGGTTCTAGATTTGAAACCACGACTTGGTCAATGCCGGCAGCAACTGTTAACTTCTTCTTGGTTCCATCGGATGCAGTAATTTCAATAATTGCAGGTACATCGATTGCTTTCCAAGAAAGCGTTGCCGCGGTGCCAGCTAGTGAATAAGTAAAGTTTTCGATTACGTACTCAATAATTGGTTTAGTAATTGTGATCGCTAGCGTTACTGAAGTCTTAACGCCATTAGCGTCAGTTGCTGTAACTGTGAATGTGAATGTGCCGCTACCTGTCGGAGTTCCACTAATTTCACCTGTAGCCGGATTAATTGTTAACCCGCCTGGTAGTGCGCCATCAGTGATCGCAAATGTAATTGGAGTCTTTCCGCCAGATATATTCAGCGGAAGTGAATACGCAGCGCCAGTAGTTCCATTTAATCCGGAAGTCGGCGCAGTAATTGCAGCTGCTGCAACAATTGGACCATTCGCACTTGAAATATCTGAAACTGTTCCAGCGCTATTTGTCGCAGTAGCTTTCAAGCGCACATAACTTCCGATGTCCGCAGCTCGAGCTATATAAGTCGAACCAGTCGCGCCACCAACTTCAATACAGGTGGTCACATCCGTTGGAGACAGACAAAGTATCCATTGGTAGGTAACTGTCGGTGTTGGAGCGCCCGCAAATGAGGTATTTGCGCTCAAAGGTGTGCTTGCCATTGAGATTCCAGTTGGCGCGCCAGATGAGAGAACTGTTGGCGCAATCGTTACCGGCGCAGGTGGCGGAGTCGGTGCTGGAGTTGGCGCAGGTGGTGGAGTTGGCGCTGGTGGCGGAGTTGGTGCAGGTGGAACGTAGGCAGCGGCGATCGAAATTGCTAACGTCAGAGATGCCGTAACACCATTAGCGCCAGTTACGGTAATTGTGATTGTTGAAGTTCCTGCAGCGGTTGGAGTTCCACTAACTTCACCAGAAGTCGAGTCAATACTTAAACCTGCTGGCAAAGTTCCATTTGTAACTGCGAATGTCTTTGGTGAAGTTCCACCAGTGGATGTTGGTGTCATTGAATAAGCAGAATCTGCGGTTCCATTGATTCCACTATTTGGCGCAGCAATTGCTAGAGCTTCGGTTGCTAAATCTGTCGTAAGCGAAATTTCAGTTACTGTGCCGCCGGAATTGCTGGCGGTTCCTTTAACTGCGATGTATTTTCCGACTTGCGCTGAGGTCAGTGTGAATGTCGTATTTGTCGCGCCAGCAATGTCAGTGCAAGTTGAAGGATCTGTTTCTAAAGTACACGCAACCCACTGATAAGTAATTGTCGGATTGGGAGCACCGCTGAAAGTTAGTGCTGCGGTTAGTGTTGAACCTGTGTACGGAACCCCGATTGGCTTTGCGTCAGTACTTACAAACGGCGGAACAATTGCGGCCGGGGTTACCGATGTTGAAGCAATTGAGGCAATCGACTCACCATTTATGTTGAGTGCTTTTACGGTAAATGTGTAAGCCGTCCCGTTAACTAGCCCTGAGATATTAAGTGGTGATGAAGCTCCGGTGCCGGTCACGCCATTGCTTGCGGTGATCAAGTAGCCAGTAATTGCTGACCCGCCATTGTCAACAGGTGCTGTAAACGAAACAACTGCGCCACCATCTAACGGCCCAGCAGATACCGCCGTTGGCGCATTTGGCACTGTCGATGGGATAACTGCGGTAGAGGCCAATGATGCTAGCGACGTACCGATTCCATTTGTGGCAGTTACTTTAAATGTATAAGGAGCGCCATTAGTTAAGCCCGTTACTTCGCAAGTTGTGACTGGCGCTAGCGTCGTACAGGTACCCCTGGCAACATTATTCGCGTCGTAAGCTGTTGCCGTATATCCAGTTATCGCAGATCCATTGATATTTGCTGGTAGATCCCATGAAGGGGTAGCTGTTGCATTTCCAGCAGTTGCAGTTACTGAAAGTGGAACCGAAGGTGCGGCATTAATTGCAGCTGCTGGCGAAGCAGTAGAAGCTGTTGAAGATCCGATTGCATTTGTGGCAGTTACTTTAAAGGTGTAGTTATTTCCAGCAACTAAATTACTTGATACATCACAAGTTACAGCTGGTGCGATTGCGGTACATGTTGCGCCAGTAACTGGATTGCCATCAGCATCATATGCTTGAACCGAATAGCTAAGGATTACTGATCCATTTGCTGATGGTTCAGTCCAGCTAACTGTTACTTTGCCAGTTCCCGAAGTAACTACAAGGTCAGTAGGAGCAGCAGGTGCTGATGCCGGCATGATGGCCGAAGTCGGAATCGATAAGACCGAAGTAACTGCTGATCCGTTGGCAGTTGAATTAGTAATTGCTTTAAATGTGTAACTTGAGCCGTTGGCAAGCCCGGTTACTTCGCAAGAACCGCCACCTGTTGAAGTTGTTACAGTGCAAGTTGAACCAGCAACAGCGCTACCGTTGCTGTCATATGCCTGCACTGTGTAACCCGTAATTGTCGAGCCATTTGTTACTGCGCCACTGAAAGTTACGGTGGCTTTGGCATCTCCAGCGGTTGCAGAAATCGTAGTTGGCGCAGAAGCGGGACCTTGTGGAATCAATGGTGACGAAACGCTAGACGCTACTGAATCACCGACAATATTGGTTGCTATCGCGGTGAAAGTATAAGAAGTGCCATTTACCAGCGTGGAAATGTCACAAGTTAGCGGATTAGCGGCTGGGTCTACTGTGCAAGTGAAGCCACTAGGCGCTGAAGTAATTGTGTAGCCAGTGATTGCTGAACCACCATTATTTGCAGGTGCAGTGACTGTAATTGTCGCAGTGCCCGGTGTGCTCGATGTTGCGCCAATTCCAGGTGCACCTGGCAATGTTTTTGGCGTAGCTGCAATAGATGCGGCTGAAGCATCTGAAGTAAATAGTGCATTCTCCGCAACAACGGTAAAGGTATATGCGGTTCCATTAGTTAGGCCAGTAATGTTGCAGGCAAGTGGATCTGGGAATGGTGCGACTATTTCACATGATCCACCAGCAGGGGATGAAGTAATTGTGTATTTTGTTGGCGCCGCATCTACGCTGTTTGCCGGAGCAGTGAATGAAACACTCACGGCCCCATTTGAAGCAGTCGCATTTACGCCACTTGGCGCATCAGGTTTAGCAAGTGGCTTCACTGCGGCAGAGGCTGCGGACTCAGCGCTTGAACCAGTTGCGTTTGTCGCAGTCGTGGTAAATGTATAAGTGGTGTTATTTGGCAGCGGTGAAATTACACAAGTAAGTGCTGGCGCATAAACGGTACAGCTTGCACCACCAGGGGCTGCCGTAATTGTGTAAGACACTACGTCACCACCACTGCCGGTTCCAGGATTAACGGTTACAAGCGCGCTTCCATCGCCAGCAACTGCAGTTGGTGCAGCCGGGGTATTTGGCAGAGCAACAGTCCATTGCGCAGTTAATTGAGTGTTAACAACTGGCATTTGATACGAAGTTCCAGCGGCAATTACTTGTGAGCCATCTGACCAGCCCGCAAAGTTGTAACCGGTACGAGTAAACCCAGTGCCCACTGCTAATTGAATACTTGCACCACTAGCTGCACTTTGCGCAGCCGGTAACGTGCCACTGGTCTTAAGACCATTGTAAATAACGGTGATTATCGCTGCGGCATACTGCGCATGAAGAGCAACATTGCCTGCGGGCATAATTAATTGAGCGCCAGGGCCATAAGAAGTGCCCGAACCATCTGCTGCGGTATTCCAACCTATGAAGTTCTGACCCGCTGGTGGGGTAGGTGCAGTCGCTGAAAGATTAACAATTTGGCCCATGTTGCCGGTTTGAGTTATGGGTGCACCTGAACCGGTTTGGGCATCGAAAGTGATGTTGTAGCTCTTAAATGTCCAAGTAGCAAAAAGAACATAGTGATCATCTCTCACTGTGTAGCTGGTTGCGGCCGCTACAGCCTCGCCACTTTGATCTACCCAGCCCGCAAATTCATAACCGGTACGAGTTGGCGCAATCGAAGTGGTTATTATTTGACCATCGGTACATAGACCGGCAGCACCACTGACAATACATTCATTATCGGTGTTAGCAATATCAGGATCAGTGGATGTACCACCACCTAATACATATCGAACATCGTAAACGCGATTCCATTGCGCGGTGAATGTAGGCACAGTTGCATTCATTCGGTATTGCGAACCAACTTGATATGTTGCACTGCCATCTGACCAACCAGAAAATACATAGACATTTCCACCAGCGGTTACAGAAGCTGTGCTGGAAGCTGGCAAGGTATAGAGCGAACCAAATACCGCACTGGTATTTGATGGCAATGTGACCGGAGATGCTGCTGCAGCATTTGCGGTTCCAACTGCAAAGCTAATATTTATAGTTGAAGGCGCCCACTTGGCATACAGAGTTGTATTCGCGCTAACGGTATATGGCGACGAAACAACTGTGCCGGTCGGAGTTGTTGACCAACCTTCAAATGCGTAACCGCTCTTTACTAAATCGCCAACACCAGCCAAAGTAATTCCCGCTCCACCTGTTACATAGCTAGCGAGTTCTGGCGCAGTTCCGGCAGTGGCACCGTTCTTGTCGTAGGTAATGATGTAAGTGGCGATCCATACTGCTGTGAGCGCCACATTTGCGGTGCCAACTGTGTAATTTGTGCCTGCGGTATAGGTATTAGTGCCATCTGACCAGCCACCAAAAGTAAAGCCGTCCTTGGTTATTCCAGTAGCTGCTGCAAGTTGGAAAGTTTGACCAATTGTTTTGGTTCCTTGTGTCGGCAAGGTCCCGGTAGTTGCACTATTTAGTGAATAGGTAACTGTGTAATTTGTGGCAGTCCACTTCGCGAAAAGATTTAGGTTTGCCGAGACTGAATAAGTCGCAGCAGCTGCATAGTTCGCACCACTACCATCAGCTGCAGTATTCCAACCAGCAAAGTCATAACCAGTTTTCACTAAAGTATTCGCGCCAAGAATGCTGTAATTAGTGCCGCCACTTGTAAAAGCACCATTAGCCGGGGCAGTACCTGAGGTGTTTCCATTACCGTTATAAGTAATTGCGTAAGTGATTGCTGTCCAGGTCGCATAGACAATTGCAGTAGCAGTTGGTGAATATGCACCTCCCGCAGGGCCAATTAAAGTTCCACCACTTGCTGCGCTATACCAACCCGCAAATGTAAAGCCGTTTCTTGTTGCTGCTGGCAAAGTAAGTGGTGATCCAGCGTTAAAGGTTGCACTCGCGGTTGCAGTTGTTCCGCCATTAGCGGCAACGTTATATGTAACACCAAAACCAGCCGGCGTTACTGTCGTTGATGCAGCCCCTGAAGCTGAAGTTCCGCCAGCGTTTGTAGCAGTTGCTGAGAACTTGTAACCAACTGTGTTATCTAGCCCGGTAATTACACAACTTGTTGCTGGCGTAATTACCGTACAAGTTTTTGCTGGCGAGAGTGCCGCCCCGCTTGAATTAAGAGCAGTGATCGTAAACGTGGCAGGCGCTCCGTTTGTAGAAGTACTAAGCAACGATGAAGTGATCGAAATTGTCGCCTGACCATTGCCAGCCACGGCACTAACTGTTGGAACCGCGGGAGCCTTAATCACCCAAATCGCAAACAGAGTTACGTTGGAATAAGCGGTAATAGAACCGGTATTTCCATAGGCAGTACCAGTGTTATCTGCGGCAGTGTTCCAGCCGGTAAAAGTAAATCCGGTTCTGGTGATTTCGGTGTTAGCAGCTATTGTCGAAGCTGTTCCGGCGACGATTGCCAGGTTCGCTTTGGATCCGGTGCCGCCATTTGCATTAAAGGAGACCGCAAATGGGAGCGCAGTCCACTTTGCGTAAAGAATTATTGAGGCTGCTGGTGAATAGGTTTTCGTAGTTGTACCGACAACAGTTGTATCAGCCGGATTTGAATAAATAGTTCCCGAAGCAACTTGGGTCGTACTCCAACCATCAAATCGATAACCCGTACGGTTCAAAGTTCCGATCGCTGACGGAACCAATGCGGTACCACCGAAGTTAAAGCTCTGTGACGCAGTAGCGGGTGCGCCATTGCCACCATTGGCGTTATAAGTAACAACATAAACATTTGGAGTCCACGAAGAATAAAGTTTTACTGGCACCGTTGGTGTCCAGGTTGAACCAACTACCGGGCCACTTCCATTAGTTGTTTCTAGTGACCAGCCAGCAAATGTATAACCGCTGCGAGTAAGTGTTCCTTGACCTGGCATAGTTAAAGCTTGACCAGGTGAGGTTTGAGCGAGTAACTCGTTGTTTCCTCCGATAACACAACAAGCTGCATATTCATTCGTTAAAGTAACTTGAATTAAAGTGTTGATTACAAAGTCAGCGGATGTCGCAGTATTTGTATTTCCTGCAACATCACTTGCTACACCTGCTAATACTGAAAGTCGTAGAATTCCAGCAGTACCGCCTGCGCCTGTCGCATTAGTAACGGTAAACACGACCGACGCAAAAGGCGAAGTCGTGAACGCAGTTGTGGTAATTGCCCAGCCGGTAGATTCAATATTCTTGGTGATTTCTGAGATCAGCATTCCATTAACGGTCTCGCTAAAAGTTACCGTGATCTGATTAGTTACTGATGGCGCTGCCTGGGTTGCGGTTCTATTTCCGCCAGAGAGAATCTGTGAAGAAGTTAATGTAACTGTTGGTCGAGTGGCATCGATTTTTACATTCGCTAAGGCGGTAGAGGCTCCAGTTGTGGTTCCACCAAGAGTTTGAGTTGCTGAGATCGAATATGTGCCATCAGCCATCGTTGGGAAAGTGCAAGCTTGAGTTGTTGCGGTGGCAACAAATGTGCAAGTTACAGCAGGGCCTGAAGCTGGAGTTGCTGTCAAGGTAACTGTTGCACCAACTGTTAGTCCACCAATATTGATATCAGGTGTGTTGTCATTTGTGATCTTGTCAGAATTTGAAGTTCCTGTGTCAGATGCAGTTGCCAAAGTTGGGGCAGCTGGTGTCGCGAGAGCGCTTATTGCAATTGTTCTAGTCAGTGCTGGAAATAGATTAGAGTAATCAACTGGTGTTGTAGTGTTGTAACGGAAAGTTCCTGCCAAACCAATATATGCAGCGATTACAGTTATGTTGCCACTAACTGCAGTAGCCGCAGCTGTGTATTTCAAGGATGCTAGCGCTGCATTTACATCCGTAACATTTCCAATAAAAGATATCTTCGCAGCCGCAGTACCTAACGCAGCCTGATAACCAGTTGGCAAAGTTAAATTTGTCGTGGTTGTAATTGCCAGTGTTCCAGATACAACTGAAGCAATAATCTGAATTTTATCTGGTAGATCTGAAAGTATTAAATCGTTAGTGGATCCACTATAGACGTTATTGATTACATAAGCGGTACTTGCAAGAACACCAATTGGCGAAGCTGTATCAGCCTTAAAATTAGGTGTTAACCCTGTATTACTTGGTGTCCATGCTGCATACAAAGTTGCTGATACTGAAGATGGAAATGCTGCACCTACTGCAACGTTCGTGCCGGTTCCATCTGCAGCGGTGTTCCAGCCAGAAAAAACATAACCAGTACGAACTAGATTGCCGGTGTTATCTGATACCGGTGATTCAACTGTTGGTGACTTCCATTGAATAGTAATTAAGCCATTACCACCAGAGTTATCTGCAACAGTGTTTGTATTTGGTTTGCCGCCAATACCAATTCCAGTTACATAGTTAGCACTTGTCCTATCCGGAAAGGCAAAGTTTGCGTACACACCATTTGAACCTGCATTTGCTGAAATAAGTGTTGCAACTGTTGTATTTAGATACCCCGAGCCACCACCGCCACCACCGTTGATGCCCGAAGTCGAAGTTTGATATGCGCCGCCACCGCCGCCGAAGTAGCCGCCACCGCCACCAGCGCCGCCTTCTGATCCATTAATTGCACAACCAGTTCCGCCAAGAAGTGAGCTGCCCGCAGTTGCGCAATTATTTGAAGTTCCACCTGCGCCACCAGCGAGAATAGTTCCGCCGCGACCACCTGCAAGAGTTGCATTAGTTGCTGAGGACTGGCCACCACTTTGATTTGCACCACCACCGCCGCCGGGTGTGCCAGTTGCATCAGTGCCGGGTGACCCACCACCACCACCACCAGAAATTAATATTGGTGCTGAGGTTCCGGTTCCTGAAAAAATTCCAGAGTAGCCGCCACCGCTAGAACCCAAATTTGCGCCGGAGGCAGTACCAGCCGGACCGCCACCGCCATATTGCGTTGTCGTATCAGTTACTAAACCGCCTTGACCGACTACAACAGTTAAAACATCACCGGCTGTTGGAGAATTAATTTTTGCTTTTGAATAACCGCCTGCACCACCTGAAGGGTCACCGTAGTAAGCAATGGTTCCGCCGCCACCCGCACCCCATACTTCAACAGTAATTCCTGCAGTTGCATCGATATCACTTGGGACAGTGAAGCTTTGATTGCCCCCGGTGTAACTAAAAACTTTGCAGTTGGTATAGCCAGCATCAACTACGCATCCAGTACCAGGAGCTGGCCCAAGGCTTGGGGCTGGAACTGTGCCGCCGGTAGCACCATTAGCGTTGTAAGTGTAAGTAGGTTTGAAAATTGCATACAGAGTTATATCGCCACTCGCGGTATATGAAGAGCTACCTAAATAATTAATACCGCTGCCATTAGCTTGAGTGTTCCAACCAGTAAAGCTTAAGTTTGGTTTAGTAATACCGCTTCCAGAATTTAAATTAAATGTTCGCGATGCCGAACCTGTTGTTACTACTGCAGTCGGCGCAGTGGCAGCCGCACCATTTGAGTTGTAAGTAACTGTGGCATTCCACTGCGCATACAAAGTTGTGTCCCCTGATGGGGTTATCGATGATCCGAACGGATAATTAATTCCGGCGCCATCTGCTCGGGTATTCCAGCCAGCAGGTGTAAAACCGGTCCTGGTTAAACTGCCAGAGTTTGTTGCAGTCGCGGTTGATGCAAGAGCGTTCATTTCTGTGTTCCCTGGGGCTGTACCACCAGTGTTTTGATTACCATCGTAAGTAATGCTGAAAGCGAACGCTGAAGAGTTACCGACGGCCGAACATGTTCCTGCAACTGTCAATGCACGAGTGATTCCGGCACCACCAATAAATCCTGAACCTCCACCACCACCAGCGTTGTCACCGCCGCCGCCGCCGCCGAAGTATCCGCCACCACCGCCGCCGCTGCCATCGCGGCCAGTTCCACCTTGATAAGCGCCACCTGCGGTGCCAGTTAAGTTATTAATTGAGAATCCGCCCACGCCGCCAGCTGTTTGAGTTCCACCGCCACCGTCAACGCTATTTCTCTTTACTGCATCACCGCCGACGTTTCCGCCACCAGCACCGCCGCAGAAATTGTTATAACCGCCACCACCGCCGCCGCCTGCGGTAATCAAATCTGCGGCATTCTCGCCTAATCGGATCGCTGAGCGACCGCCACCACTTCCATAACCACCTTCGGCGCCGCCGCCTCGACCGCCGCCACCATAGGTACTTACATTTCCAAGTGAGAAACCACCTTGACCAACAATTACTTTAAAAGTTGTTGGCGCAGAAATCGCATATGTTCCGATTGTAAATCCGGCGCTTCCACCAGGACCATTTCCGCTAATAACGCTAGAACCACCACCTGCACCAATTAAAAAGAAGGTAAGTGACGTTGCACCTGCGGGCGAAGTCCAAGGTTGATCTGTACCTGTGTAGTTAAAAGTTACCGGTGTATAGGTTCCATCAGCTGATTTATAAGTAATACCAACGCAACCATCGCCGCCTTTGGATAATGCAAGAGTTGCAGCTTGAACACCACCTTTACCTACGCTAGCTGCACAACTCGGACCAGGGATACGAATCCATTTTGCGTACAAGATCGTGCTGGTGCCAATTGTGATTGGGGCACCGAGTGCATATGAATCGCCTGAACCATTTGCCAAAGTGTTCCAACCATTAAATTCAAAACCCGCACGCAATATGTTTGTGCTACTTGGAACAGAACCGGCAGTTCCGGTTGTCAAAATTACCGAAGCATCGCTACCAGTTCCACCATTGGCATTAAATGAAAGCAGGGAAGATCCATCAGGAATTCCGTATCGAATAATTACAATTCCGGATCCACCGTTTCCACTGATAGTGCTATAGCCTCCACCGCCACCGCCGCCAGTATTTGCAGTTCCGTTCGCACCCGCGCCTGCGCCGTTTGCTCCTTGCCCGCCACCGCCAAGACCGCCTGCACCTGACCAACCGCCTGGGCCGCCGTACCAAGATGCACCACCACCACCACCGAAATAAGTAGCGGTACCAGTAATAGAACTACTTACGCCAATACCACCTGAAGATGCTGCCGAAGCTGGTGTAGTTCCATTTCCGCGCGCAACACCGGGACCACCAGCACCACCGCCGCCGCCGCCGCCATTACCGGAACCATTACCACCAATAAATCCTGGGCCACCTGCGCCAGCAATCGCGATGTGTGCTGGTGGATTTTCGTATGCACCACCGCCGCCTGTGTAACCAGAGCTAATTGCAGTTCCGTCTGGATTTAAATTTGTTGCAGACAAGCGGCCATTGCCACCGCTACCGCCGAGTGAGACAACATTTATCGAACCAGAAACAACCGCGCTTCTGCCACCGGTCTTTCCATGGTTTGTAGTCTCTGTGTAGTTGCCAACTCCACCGGCACCACCTGCACCTACAGTGATTGTTGCAGTTTGAGAAATAGCTACATTGCTTTGTGAAATTACTTGGCCACCACCACCACCGCCGCCAAGGTTAGATCCACCACCACCACCGGCACCAACAACCAATAATTGATAAGTTGAAATATTTGAGGGAGGCGTCCAGGTACATGTTCCGGTTGTTGCAAATCTTAAAACCGTATCTGTGCCAATTGATGTTGAAGTTGGCGAACATCCTGCTGGGGCTGCGTAACGAATAATTACAACACCTGTACCACCCGCACCGCGACCGGTAGCCATTTGCGATCCACCGCCACCGCGATTTGCTAAAGCTGCTACGCCATAACTTCCGGCACCTGGTCTAGGAGTTCCTGGCGTTCCAACTGAGTTGTAACCATTTCCACCGCCGCCGTATTCAACTGCGGTTCCAGTGATGCTTGAAGATAATCCTTCACCGGCACTAATTCCAGATCCAGCTTTCCACGCACCACCGCCGCCGCCAGCAATTGTTGTACCTGTCGTACCTAAACCGCCGGCCGTGCCGCTTCCACTAGTTCCACCTTGTGCAGTTGTGTTCAATGGAGTTTTTCCGCCGCTAGCAGTTACAGATCCAAATGAAGTTGTCGCTCCATCTCCGGTTGTTCCACCCGCACCAACTGAAACTGTTAATGAGTTTCCGGGGTTTGCTGAAATAGTTTGAGATGTAACTTGACCGCCGCCGCCGCCTGCACCCCACCATTTATCTGAAACGCCAACACCAGCTGCGCCGCCGCCGCCAACTGCAACAGCCCAAATACTTACAACACCGTCTGGAACTTGCCAAGCACAACTTCCAACACTTGTAAAAGTTAAAACGGTGTCAGTGCCAACATTTATTGAAGTTGGATTACATGCAAATGCATATCGAACAATTACAACACCTGAACCACCAGCACTTCCCAATCCACTATTTGCAGTTGGTTGTGATCCACCACCACCTCTATTGGCTGTTGGTGGATTGCCATTTGTTCCACCACCTGAGGATGCACTTCCCGTAGCTCCACTTGATCCAGCACCACCACTGCCATACATAAATGTAGTTCCAGTAATGTCTGAGTTAATGCCTAAGCCACCAGTGGTTCCGCTACCTAAGCCGCCTGCGCCACCGCCGCCGCCAGATGTTGGGGAGCCTCCGCCGCCGCCGGAATTTCCGTTGCCACTTGTGCCACCAGTACCACCGTGAGTAACGGGTGCGATTCCGCCATTTGCAGTTATTGTAGAAAAGCTAGATTGGCCACCATTGTTAACTGAGGTTGACGATGCACTTTGCGTATCAATCGAAGCGCCACCGGCACCAACTGTTACTGAAATGGTTGAGGATGTAATTGAAAAGTTTGATTGGCTTGAAACCGCACCGCCGCCGCCGCCTTGAGGCCACCAAGCGCCTGCAAGTCCTGCGCCACCACTACCTCCGCCGCCAACAACTAATACACGAACAGATGTAACTCCGGCAGGCACTGTCCATTCACAAGTTCCAACATTTGCAAATGTAAGAATAGTTTCACCATTTGCTGCAGTTGTTGATGTTTTAACACATTCGGCTGCATTCGCAGGTGCGGGAATAGAAACCAATAGCCCTGAAATTAAAGCTATGACTAGTGCGGATATTGCTTTTGGGCGCGCATTAATCTTCTTTTGACGAAGCCGAAAAAGATTCACTGATACCTCTTTATTGCGCGCTAATAAGCGGGAAACCCC
>JBILGH010000025.1:0-12302 GCA_044351155.1 Candidatus Planktophila sp.
GCCGGCGTTGGCCCGGCTATTGAACGTGAGGTTGTGCGCGCTTTAATTCTTTTGCGCCTGCGAACCATGGCATCTGGCCGCACAGGCGTGCGACTTACGGTTGCTCAAACATATTGCGATCTATTAAATGCTGGAATCACACCCGTAGTACCTGAATTTGGCTCACTTGGATGTAGTGGAGACCTTGCCCCGCTTTCTCATTGCGCGCTGGCGCTAATGGGCGAAGGTCGAGTCCATGATGCCAATGGCATTGAGATGGAAACTGCCCAGGCGCTAGCAGCGGCTGGGATCAAACCAATTGAGCTAGAAGCAAAAGAAGGTTTAGCGCTAATTAACGGTACTGACGGCATGCTCGGAATGTTGATCATGGCAATCAATGATTTAACTGAGCTCTGTACTGTCGCTGACATTACAGCCGCGATGAGCATAGAAGGTTTGCTGGGCACAGATCGAGTTTTTGCACCAGATCTTCACTTCCCGCTACGCCCACAAGTTGGTCAGGCACAGAGTGCTGCGAATATTTATGCCATGTTAAAAGGTTCGCCAATTGTGGCATCGCATCTAGAAAATGACTCTCGCGTCCAAGATGCGTACTCACTTCGCTGTGCGCCACAAGTTGCCGGCGCAGTGCGCGACACCATTGCGCACGCAACAACCATTGCAACTCGTGAGTTAGCAAGTGCTATCGATAATCCAGTTGTATTGCCCGATGGTCGAGTTGAATCAAATGGAAATTTCCATGGCGCACCAGTTGGCTATGTTTTAGATTTCCTAGCAATTGCCGCAGCAGATTTAGGTTCAATCGCAGAGCGTCGCACCGATCGCGCACTTGATCAAAATCGTTCAGCCGGGCTACCACCATTTTTAGCAAATGATCCTGGTGTTGATTCTGGTTTAATGATTGCGCAATACACCCAAGCTGGATTAGTTAGCGAAAACAAACGCTTAGCAACGCCGGCTAGCGTTGATTCAATTCCAAGTTCGGGTATGCAAGAAGATCATGTATCGATGGGCTGGTCTGCAGCTCGCAAGTTACGTAAAGTTGTTGAGAATCTAAATCACATCTTAGCAATTGAATTAGTTACAGCAGCGCGTGCGATCGAACTTCGCAAAGGACTACAGCCTGGAGCTGCAACCGGGCGAATATTAAAAGAGCTGCGCAATGTCGTTGGTGGCGTTGGTCCAGATCGCTTTTTGTCGCCCGAACTTCAAGCCGCCAGTGCTTTGGTGGCATCTGGTGCTGTTGTGAAAGCTGCTCGCGAAGTGGTTGCCGACCTTATTTAAATGGTGCGGGCGGCTAATCCCGCCGCAATTTCAAGAACTAAAAGCGCTGCCAAGCGCACCGTGCGGCCATCGGCAGTATCAGCAGCCGCATCAATTTCGGTTATATCAATCGCGCGCACTCGTGAATCATGCGCAACCAAATTAGCAGCTTGGCGTAGTTCATCGGCGCTTATGCCACCAGGCACAGATGCCGGACAAGCTGGCGCAACACTTCGATCACATACGTCAACATCAATGTCAACGTAAATTTCGCGACCACCTGCACCAGCAATCTCAAGTGCTTGGGCAATTACTTCACTCATCTTGCGATCTCGTAATTCAGCGCGATGAATTGTTGTAATACCTGAATCCATAGCTCGTTTTGAGTATGGACCACTATTTGCAAAGTCGCTTAGGCCAATCTGGACAATATTTTCACCGAGCAAACCTGCTTCGATTAATCGCCAGATCGGTGAACCATTTGAAACACCATCACGCAGATCATGATGAGCATCAAAAGTAATCAAGCCCATTTTACTTAAATCGGGAAATAAGCCAGTTGCGACCGAGTAAGTAATCGAGTTATCGCCACCTAAGGCAAGCAAGATCTTATGTTCATCTAACAAGCCTTTAACTGAACTAGCTACTCGAGCTTCGCCTTCAGCGTGGTCAGGAGAAGCAACATCGCCGAGGTCAGTAATTCCTGAAGTTTGTAATTCGGTTTGGGTAGAACCAGCAAATGTTGAATATTTTGCTAAAGCTTCACGAATTGCAGTTGGCGTTAGGTGCGCTGATGATGGAGATAGAGCTGTGGCAGATGCAGGGATACCAATAATGGCTAACTCTGACTTAGTAAGTTTCAACAATGAAGTTGCGCGAGGCCAGTTCGGATCATTGGGAATTGAAGCCACGGACATAAGCGCTATCTTACGCATCGATTAATAGTTAAGATATGCCTTATGTCTAAAGTAACTGTGTTTATCGGAGATAGTGTCACTGATTGTGGTCGCTCAATAGAAACCCCTTATGGCGATGGCTATGTCTTTGATATCGTAAATAGCGGCCGGTTATCTGGCTCGATCATTAATGTCGGCACCAGTGGCCATCGCTTAATTGACTTAGAAAACCGCTGGAATAAAGATGTTTTAGCCCACCAGCCAACGCTGGTTTCGGTTGCGATTGGCATCAATGACACTTGGCGGCGCTATGACGACAATGACCCAACTTCGGTCGAAGACTTTGAAGAACGCTATCGCCGAGTATTAAATACCACTAAAGCTGAAGGCAACCCGCAATTAGTTCTCTGCGAACCATTCTTGCTCGAGGTGCGCGATGAGATGAATGCATGGCGCGAAGATCTAGATCCTAAAATCGCAGTAGTTCATAAAATGGCTACCGAGTTTGGTGCGAAGTTAGTTCCGTTTGATCAACACTTTAAGGCTATTTCAAAGGAGATGGCAATGGCCGAATTAGCAGATGATGGAATTCATCCGTCAAAACTAGGTCATCAGATTATGGCTGATCTCTGGTTACGAATTGTAGGTTTGTAGTTCAGCTGCCAATTCGTTAAGAGGCCCGACAATCTGATCACCGAATAGACGTTTGCGCACACTCTCAACACTTTCAATCAGCGCTTCAAGTTTTGTTGGCGCATCTGCTGGGCCAGTTATTATCATTTTTTCTCTATCATATGCACAGGTGCGCAGTACTTCAGCTAAGCCAATTAGAGCTTGACCACCTACACGATATTTCTCTAACCAAGGTTTAATTTCAGCGATCAATTCAGGAACAGTAGTTTTGGCAGTAGTTAGGTATTGATAGTTACTTTCCATCGCTCTGCCTTCAACCTCAAATTCATTGGCTGCTGTTGCCATGTCGCCACTTCGCCATGCAGTTACGCCGGCACGAAAGACTTTACGTAGATCAGGTGCTGGGTCGCCACCAACATTTGAACCAAGGGAAGTGCGGAAGAATTTACGAAGTGCGACACGGTCTACCCCGTTAGGGATGACCTTAATTAGGGCTGCTTCCCAAGATTTATCGGGATCGTAATTTTCCGAATCCCAGAGGTAATCACCAATAGTTGAGATCGGAATCAATGATGCTTCGAATTGCAGCATTGGATTTGATAGCAGCCCCGCTGAATATTTATGTAAACCTTTTTCGCGCCCACGGATCGGCCCGATATAGAGATTCACCTGCATTCCGCCGTCGTTTACTGGGAAATTATCCCAATAAAGAGCTGGCCGCAGAGCACTTCGCTCAAAAACCACAGCGTCGGATACATCGAGATATTCTGAACAGATCTGCCGACCTGTCCACATTAAGTTAATTCGTGATTTAAGTTCGCGACCTAAATCGATTAGGTAAGGCTCGTTTCCGCGTCCGGCGTAGTGCATGGGGCAAACAGTTAGCTGAGCTTGCTCGTTGTACGTAACTAACTTGCCCCAAACACGATTCGTAAAATCTGCATGTGCCTGAGCTGTCGAAACATATTTAGCGTTATCTGAATCATGTTGCATTTCCCAGGCAATGTCATCCCAGAGCATGCCAAAATGGGTGGCACCTAGATCAGTTAGCTGCTTAAATCGATTTACTACGGCATCAACATCAGCTTCATTTGAATACTCAACTGACAGTCCAGGAGAAACGCATAAGACAAAATCAATGCCATGTAGTTTGCCATGATTAATCAGTTCAGCCGTCTCTTGCAGATAATCCGCCGAAAAAGGTGAACGCCAGTTAAATCTCTGCAGCGGATCATCTTTTGGTGCTAAAAAATAGGTATTCATGTTGTAGTCAGCAAAATACTCGATGCCTTTTAGCTTTTGGGCATGTGACCAAGGTTTGCCGTAGAAACCTTCAACAACTCCACGAACTGCAAAATCTGGCCCATCAGTTAACTCAAGTTCGGCTTTATCAGTCTCTAGCCAATCACGAACTGCATTTAGCGAATAACGAAGCGCATGCTCAAGAGTTAAACCAATCGTGGCGTCGACCTTTTTACCATTGCGCTTAGCTGAGATAGAGAAACCTTCTACTTTTTCAGAGCGGTATGCCGTTAAAGTTATCGAAATATCAAAATCACCAATTGCAGCGTTATGGCGAGCAGCAAAAGCGCCTGCCAGATCAGTCTGTAGTTTCGAAGCGTTTGTTAAAGTTATGCTCACAGATCGCCCTTAGCTCGCGCTTGCTCGAATAGGTTAGTCAGAAAAGCCTTTGGAATTTCGCCAAAATATTCATGAGCCGCGTGTACCACTGCGCCATATACCGGCGAGATATCAAGAATCTGGGTAATAGCCGCGGGATGCTTAGATTTAAGGGCTTTTTCAAAGGTTTCATCAAAGGTCTTAGAGCCAGCCGTATGTAAGCCGCCGGCACGAATAACGTGTACTTGGCTTCCGGATAACCCAACCTTTTCGATCATTGCACTGACATCTGCCGCATGCTGGTTAGCAACTGTGGTCACAATAGCTATAGAACCAGCATCACCTTCGCAAGCCAAGTCAAAGATCTTTGGGGCTAAATCTTCGGTCAGTCTAAATCCATCTCGAGCAACCGCTTTGAAAAATGAAGTTTCATCAGTAAAGCCAGTTTCTTGAAGCACAAGTTCAGTTAATTTGGATTGGCTTTCAACACCGTGATGTATCCGTGCTACATAATCTAAAGCTAAAGAGACAAGCTGCCCTGCTCCGCCGCCTTCGCCAAGATCCATACCCATAGTCTGAAAAGTCTTAGTTGCACTACGACCAGAAGTCTTGCCGCCCGTACCAGCGATTGAGACACAACCAATTCCAGAGGGATTGCCGGCGAAGAGGGCAGCAATCGAATCATTGATAAAAGACGTTTTATAAGTTAGCCGTAGGGCAGCAGCTGTTGGATGGAAAAGTTCTTTATCTGTTTCCCAATCAATCCCAGCTAAGGCAAAAGTTGATGAAACTATTTCTAAATCAGCCAAGCCTGTTGAAGCTAGTGCTCGAGTAACTATTTCAACCAAACTTGCCTGTGTAGCAGCGATACCAGTACGTTCCCAATTAGCGCCACCATTTGCCGCTGCAGCTAAAATATTGCCAGCCAAGTCAACCAATACAGCATGAGTTTTCGTACCGCCACCGTCGATGCCCAAAATCACTTTACTCATTGAAAAGTCCGATCAAGCCATTATTTTCCGAGCGTAAATCGCGCCAAAGATCACGTGCTTGCGAACTATCTGGGCCAATGGGATTAGCTAAAAGTGCCAATAGCGCACTTTGTTCATTGCCCGTAGTCGCTGCATCAATAGTTAACATTTCGAAATCTTTAACGCTTCGCACTAAGGCATCTATATCACCACGCATTGCGCCTGCTTTAATTGATTGAGCGCCTGATTTAGATATTACAGCCGGAATCTCCATAACCACATCATCAGCAAAGCCTGGAATAGCGCCATTATTAAGGGTATTTACGATGTGAAAAGTGCCAGCGTCGTTATGAATATCAGCCATTAATTCAGCTGCGGAATCTGAATAATAAGCACCACCGCGTTCCATCAACTCAACCGGCTTAGTGACTATGGCTTCATCAGCAAATTTCACCATCAAGGTTTCTTCAATTTTCATTACTTCACTTGCTCGGGTTGGATTATTCAGTTGGTAATTAACCCAAGCCTTTTCCTCGTAATAATAAAGCAGGTAATAGTTTGGTATTGCCTCAAGGTAATCAATTGTGCTTTGAATCCAGGCAGGTGAGTCACCTGGGGTTGCCTTATTAATTGTTAGCCCTCGAAAAGCCGCAATTGCTTCAAGGCTGCGATCAGTGCCATTTACCTTTACGCCACGAATCCAAGAGAGATGATTTAATCCAACGTAATCAAATTCAACTGACTGCGCAGAAACATTTAAAGCACCAGCTATTTCGATACGGGTGTTCCAGGGTACGTTACATAAACCAATAGATTTAACTTTAGGAGCATGAGTTTTAAGCGCTTGCGTAATTAAGCCAGCCGGATTAGTGAAGTTAAGCAACATGGCATCAGGTGCTTCTTCTTCAATAATTTGGGCAACATTAAGTGCTACTGGAATAGTACGTAGTGCTTTAGCAAATCCACCAACGCCAACTGTCTCTTGACCTACGAGACCATACTTGCGACCTAACATTTCATCGCGGTGACGAGCTTTCTGGCTGCCAACCCGAAATTGGCTAACTACAAATGAAGCACCCTTGATTCCTTTACGGGCATCTGTGGAAAACTCAACTTCGATCTGGCGGCCAGCAGCTTTGATCATTCGCTTAGCAAAGGCGGCAATAACTGTTAAACGATCTACATCAATATCAATTAGATGAATTATTGAAACTGGCAAACGGTCATGCCGCTGCAAAATTCCATCGATAAGTTCGGGCGTGTAAGTGGAGCCCCCACCGATTACCGCAACTTTCATTACATAGACCCAGCTTTTGGCTTTGTGCTACCGCCAGTCTGGGTTTGAAAGACCAAATCACAAGCTTGAGCTGTAGCTATCTGAAGAGCGCCAACCAAAATTCCACTCGCGCCAAGCTTAGATACCTCTATTTTTGGCGGGAAAGGCAGGATTTCGTTAACCAATTTGCGGATTGGCGTAATGAAGAAGTCAGCTTGCCGCCCGATTCCGCCGGACAAGACAACTAGTTCGACATCGACAACTGCAGAGATAGCGGCAACATAAAGCGCAATTCGTTCAGCCTCTAGTTCAATCACAGCACGACCTAATTCGTCACCATCTTTAGCTGCTTTAAGTATTTCAATAGTTGTATAAGGTTCGACCAAAGTAGATTTCTTATACTTCTTAGCAAGCTCTCGGGTAATTTCGGCAATGCGATCGCCAGATGGGTTAGTTGCACTGCGATGAGTGTCATGGGGATCTCCGAAAGGCACATAGAAAACTTCGCCCGCTGCCCCACGATGACCACGATGAAGTTTTCCATTAAGAACAATGCCAGAACCTAAACCAGAGCCCACCGAGAGCACTGCGAAGTTGTTGATGCCGACTCCGTGACCCGCACTCTGTTCGCCGACAGTTACTAGGTTAATGTCATTTTCAACAGTTGGGTATATTCCAAATTCTTTGCGAATCAACTCGGCCAAATTAACACCATCGAGAGCGCTAATTGTTCCTGCGATTGAGACAATGCCAGTTTTTTGATCGACTACACCGGGAGTACCGACGGCAATTGCGGCTACATGTTTTAGCTTATAACCTGATTCTTTTAGAACCTGATCTACCGCTTGGTGCATAACCTTTGTTAAATCACTTAGCTTGAGTGATTTAACTGCGATAGAAGCTTCAGCTCTCGTATTTAAGTTCAAATCACCAACTGCGGCGCGTACGAAACGGGTACCGATATCGATAGCAAGTGAAACCTTCAAATCGTTTACTGCTTCATAAACCAGTCGAGCTCGTTTCGAGTCACCTTCTCCAGGCTCGAACTCTCGAATTAAATTGAAATCAACTAGACCCCGCAAAATGTCAGATGTAGTTGGCTTTGATAATCCAATTAGACGAGCAATCTCAGCCGCATGAAGAGCACCATTTGAGCGCAGGGTATCGATGACCCGACGCTCATTGATCTCACGCATAAGTGAGGGAATCGCTGGGATTCCTACGGCTGCATTTTTCATTTGCTCATCTACCCCTTTACGCCCGTGAGGGTAACGCCTTCAATGAAAACTTTCTGACTGAAAAAGAATATTACGATGACAGGAAGCATAAAGAGGACAGATGCCGTCATCATCAAACTTGTCTCAGTGTGGTGGTCACCCTTAAAGGCATTTAGGCCAATGCCAAGCGTGTACAAATCTGGGTTTTCAGCGATGTAAAGAAGTGGCCCAAAAAAGTCATTCCACGATCCAAGAAAAGCGAATAGCGCGATGGCGGAAATAGCCGGCTTAGCTAGGGGAACCACAATTCTCATCATTAGCTTGAATTCGCTACAGCCATCTATTCGGGCAGCGTCTGAAATTTCATCAGGAATACTGGTGAAAAATTGGCGTAACAGGAATATGGAGAAAGCACTTCCAAAGAATGCCGGAACAATCAAAGGCAAGAAAGATGGAATCCATCCTAGTTTTGCAAAGATTATGTAAACCGGAATTTGAGTTACTTGTCCAGGAAGCATCATTGTTCCGAGAATAATCAGGAAAGTTGTATGGCGACCTTTCCACTGCAATCTAGATAAGACATAAGCGGCAGGAACGCTTGAAATTACCACACCGATTGTTCCCATTACTGAAACAAACATGGTATTTAAAGTCCACTTTAAGAATGGAACAGTAGTGAATACCTCAATGTAGTTATGCCACACAAATGGCTTTGGCCAGAAAGATCTGGTTTCAGCTTGGCCCGCACTCATCAGCGAAATGATGAAGACCATAAATAACGGGAATGCAAAAATTACAGACATCGTAATAAGAGCTGAATGATCTCCAACAGTCTGAAGAAAATCTTTAAATTTCTTTTTACGCCTAAGAATTACAGCCTCTTGGTCAATTTGCTTAAGCTTCTCATCGGTAAATTGGCTCATTTAAAAAGGCTCCCGTTTGGATAGTGGACCCATCGCTTTTGAGTCTTGAGAATTACCAAAGTGCAGAGCATGGTTATTAAAAGTAAGAACCAAGCTAGCGCTGATGCGTAGCCCATTTCGTAGGCTTTAAATGCGGTCTGGTAAATATGAGTGGCGTAGAAGTACATCGCTTTTGAATAATCATTTACTTGGCCAGAAGCCACAAATGCCTGGGTAAAGTATTGGAACGAGCCGATGACGCCAGTGACACCAGAGAAAAAGATTACGGGAGTTAAAAGTGGCAGAGTGATAAATCTAAATGATTGGAAACCGCTGGCACCTTCGAGCTCGGCCGCCTCATATAAAGACTTTGGAACATCAAGTAAGCCAGCCAAGAAGATAATCATGGTGTCACCGATACCCCAAAGGCCCAGAATAATTAGCGCCCATTTAGACCAATTTGGATCTAGAAACCAATAAGGCGGATTGTTTATACCAACGAATTCAAGCCCTTTGTTAATTGGACCATAAACCGGATTGAAAACATAGGTAAACACAATAGTTGCTGCAACAGCCGGAACCATTGACGGCAAGAAAAATATTGTGCGATAGATATTGCGACCACGCTTTGGGCGAGTCAGTAACCATGCGGCAAAAATCGCAAAACAAATTCTAAGCGGAATACTAATAACAGATATCCAGATAGTGTTCTTTAGAGCTTTCATGAAGTCATCATCTTCAAAAAACATTCGCTCATAGTTATCTAAACCAATAAATACCGGCTTATCAATGATGTTGTATCGAGTAAATGATTGATAGAAACTGGAAATCATTGGGTAAGCAGTGAAGAAAATAATGCCAAACAACCAAGGCGCTAGACACAAGAAGATGAAAAGGCGAGGCACCTTAAGTTTTTTACGTGGAGGAGCAACCCCCCCTTTCTTTTGGAAAAGGGAGGTTGCTCCTTTCATCGTGTTTGACATGTTTGTTTTAGTTAGCTTTCATCAACCTGGTTGCGGGCGATGATTTGATCAATCTTGCCAGCAGCATCTTCTAGAGCGCCCTTTAGGTCTGTGACTGCACCGTCTTGCCATGCAGCCATCAGAGTAGCCAAGATTGTTTCATCTTGGTGTTCACCTGTATTTGGCATCAACTTGTAGATTGATTTAGGGTGATTTTGAACTGCATAGAATGGTTCATACCACTTTGGCAGTCCTTCTGGCTTAGCAGCAGCAGCAGTCAAAGGTGATGGAGCTCCACCAACTTTGTCATATGCGTATGAAAGCTTTACATCAGTTGCTAAGCCCTTTAGAACAATCCAAGCATCCTTAACGTTCTTAGTTGTCTTTGAGATACCAGCAATTGGATATCCAACAAGACCTGATCCTGAGTGTGTTGCTTTAACTGAAGCATCAGTTGGGAAGCCGGTAACACCCATATTCACATACTTACAGGTATCAGCAAGTGCCCATGAATCGCCAGTACAGTAAAGAGGTGCCATCCAGTTCGCATCCATTTTCATGGCAACGCGACCAGTAATGAAGTCGTGCTTAACGCCCCATTCGCCACCCTTTGCAGCATTGAACTTAGTTAGAGCCTTTGTTCCCTTTTCGAAGTCGCCGTTACCATAAACATCAGCAATAAACTTCTTCTGCCAAGTGAGCATCTTTACCCACTTGGTATCTGTAGCTAGAGCAGATGAGCCATTGGCGTTATACCAGCGAGCACCAAATGCTTGACCAAGCCACATTGATTCCATGCCCCAACCGTAGTAGCCAGACTTTGGAACAAAGCCAGCAGTCAGAATGTTTCCATCTTTATCAAATGTTGTTAGCTTCTTTGAATATTCAAGAAGTTCAGCAGTTGTTGAAGGTGGTTTTGAATAACCAGCTTTAGCTAGCAAGTCCTTGTTATAGAAGAAAGCAAAAACTTCTGTTCCAGGCATTGGTAGCGCACAGCGAATATTTCCTGAAATAGTTGCAGAGTTAGCAGATGGCTTGAAGGTGGTTTTTAAGTTAAGACCATCGCGCTTGCTTGAGATCATGGTGTTTAACTTCTGCCAAATTCCTTCACCGCCGGCACAGAACCAGCCCATATTTCCATTTCCATTTGTAACGGAAATATCTGGACCATCAGACTTATTGGCAACGATTGCCTTAAGTGAGGTAGCCATATCGATACCTGTCTTCAAGACAATATTGATTTGTGGGTTAGCTGCCTGGATACGAGCAACAGCCGCTTTCCATTCAGTTACCTGCCATGCGCGAGTATGTGGAGTCCACACGGTCACAGTGCGATCAGCAGCAGATGCGGTGTTTGATAGAGCTATCAAACTGCTTGCGGCAATGGTCGCGACCATGAACGAGGCAAAAAAGCGTTTTTTAATCAATTTATTACTCCCGTCACAATCCTTTGGCAGGTACACGCTCAGCGGGCGCTGGTGTGTTAGGAAACCTACCTCTTTGTGTTAGGAAACCTTACAGATACAATCGCCAAGGTCAATAGCTGAATGGGCTAATTCGATAACGATTTTGATAACTATTTGGAGTTTAAATGGCGCGAACTGAACGGGCAAGAGCTCTGTACCGCCTGGTGGCAGGTTTTCTCGCCGCAAGCTTATTCACGGGCGCTATATATATGGTCAAACCAGAACCAAGCCAAATCGAAAATCTCACCGGAACCCTCTTCTTCCACCGGTATTCCGAATACGGTGCCTGGGATGCCGAGTTGCTGAGTTTAGATCTTCGAACCGGCAGCTTGAGCCAAGTAAATAAGAATTGGCAGTCGATGATTTCACCTATCAACGCCCACCTCAGTAACGATGGCGAGTACATGACATTTATGGGAACTCAATCTGGTCTTGCTGAAAATGAATGGGATGTTTTCGTTTCTCACTGGAATGGCTCAAATTGGGATGAGCCAGTGAATTTAACTGGCCCAAATGGGAAACGAGATGAAGATCCTAAATTCTCGCCCAATGGAAAGACAATTGTTTACAAAGAAAACGGTGTTCTCGCCACAGTTGAACGAACTGGAGGTGCAAAAACTTATCTAAGTCTCGGCGAAGCCCAATCATCGATGCCTTATTACAGAACTAATGGTACAGATATTCTCTTTGAACGAGAAGGCAAGATTTTCTTAAAGACTAAATTAGGTGACCGAGAGATGGATGCTGGAAAAGCTGGCATTAGTTCTTATTATCCAATTGGGGTAGATGACGAGCGATTTTTATTTACTCGCGTGCAAGATTCAAAGCGCGATGCCATTCGATGGGGCTATTACGACGGTCGACCATCTGAAGATCTTTTCTTCAATAATGACTATTGGGATTCATCAGATCCGTATCCATATCAAGATGCTAAAGATTTTATCTTTTTAGTCAGCGGTGATCACAGTATTTTTCTCGGAGGTTACAACCTCGTGATTGCTGAATTACGCGCTCAAAAAGTGATTAATATTGATGATCTATACGGTGAGATTAATTCTAATCTCCAGGAACTTGGCCCTGCCTGGACCCCATTTAC
>JBILGH010000028.1:0-3594 GCA_044351155.1 Candidatus Planktophila sp.
GAAGCGCGTTGCCGCCCGCATTGTGGCCAGCAAACGCGATGGAAATCAGGTCGTGGTCGTGGTTTCGGCCATGGGCGATACCACCGATGAACTTATTGATTTAGCTAATCAAGTCACGCCAATTCCTAATGGCCGCGAGCTCGACATGTTGTTAACTGCCGGCGAGCGAATTTCAATGGCGTTACTTGCGATGGCGATTTCAAGTTTGGGTCACGAAGCACGTTCGTTTACTGGCAGCCAAGCTGGTGTGATTACTGATTCATCTCACGGTCGCGCACGCATCATCGATGTAACACCGGGGCGAATTCAAGAAGCACTAAACGAAGGTGCAATTGCAATCGTTGCTGGCTTCCAAGGAATTTCGCAAGACACCAAAGACATTACAACTCTTGGTCGCGGTGGCAGTGACACAACAGCAGTTGCACTCGCGGCTGCACTTGATGCTGATGTTTGTGAAATTTATACTGATGTCGATGGCGTTTTTAGCGCCGACCCTCGCGTTGTGCCATCTGCTAAAAAGTTAAAGAGTGTTACTTACGACGAAATGTTAGAACTAGCCGCAAGTGGTGCAAAAGTTCTGCACTTACGTTGCGTTGAGTATGCCCGCCGTTATGACTTACCAATTCATGTCCGTTCAAGTTTTTCTACTAACGAAGGAACCTGGGTGGTCAAAGATCATCCGGAAGGAGACCAAATGGAACAAGCAATCATCTCAGGCATCGCTCACGATAAATCAGAAGCGAAAATAACTATCGTTGGTGTACCTGACCGCACTGGTGTTGCTGCGCGCATTTTCCAAGCAATTGCCGATAACGACATCAACATCGACATGATTGTGCAGAATGTTTCAGCGGCGGCAACTGGTCTTACCGATATTTCATTTACTTTGCCAAAATCTGAAGGTGCTAACGCAACACAAATTCTGCAGAAGTTACAAGGTGAAGTTGGATTTGCGTCAATTCTCTACGACGATCAGGTCGGCAAAATCTCACTTGTTGGTGCTGGAATGCGTTCCCACCCAGGTGTTACAGCTACTTTCTTTGCGGCTATGGCTGAAGCTGGCATCAATATCGAAATGATTTCAACCTCTGAAATTCGCATCTCGATCATTTGCCGCGTAGCTGATCTAGAAAAAGGCGTAAGAGCTGCGCACACTGCCTTCCAACTAGATGCTGAATCTGGCGAAGCAGTTGTTTACGGAGGCACTGGACGATGAGTAAAAAACCATCTTTGGCAGTAGTTGGAGCAACTGGTGCAGTCGGCACTGTAATGCTCGGAATCTTGTCAGAACGCCCAGATGTTTGGGGCGAGATTCGTTTAATCGCATCTGCTCGTAGCGCTGGCAAGAAGTTAATTTGTCGTGGCGAAGAATTAACCGTGGTCGCACTTTCACCCGAGGCTTTCGATGGCATTGATGTTGCGATGTTCGATGTGCCCGATGAAATCTCGGCTGAGTGGGCACCAATTGCCGCGTCCCGCGGGGCAGTAGTCGTTGATAACTCAGGTGCCTTCCGCATGGATGTCGATGTTCCGCTAGTTGTGCCTGAAGTTAATCCGCAAGATGTGAAGAATCGTCCGCGCGGAATTATCTCTAATCCAAACTGCACAACTCTTTCCATGATTGTCGCCCTCGGCGCACTTCATGAGAAATATGAACTTAAAGAGTTAGTTGTTTCTTCTTACCAAGCTGCATCCGGTGCTGGTCAAGCAGGTATTGATTCGTTGCGCGCACAGATCGCAGCCGTTGCCAATACTGAGGCAGGTAATGTTGCAGGTGATGTTCGCAAACATGTAACTGATTTAGGTCCTTTCCCAGCACCACTTGCGCTAAATGTTATTCCGTGGGCTGGTTCGTTAAAGGCCGATGGGTATTCATCTGAAGAGTTAAAGGTGCGCAACGAATCTCGCAAAATTCTTGGTCTGCCTAACTTAAAAGTTTCCGCCACCTGCGTGCGCGTGCCAGTAATTACAACTCACTCACTGACAGTCCACGCTACTTTCGCGAAAGAACCAAGCCGCAAAGAGGCACAAAATATCCTCGAAAACGCTGCTGGGGTGAAGTTGGTCGATGACCCAGAAAATCATAAATTCCCGACCCCGGCAGATGTAGTAGGCACTGACCCAACTTGGGTTGGTCGTGTGCGCAAGAGCATTGATGATCCAATGTCACTTGATATGTTCGTTTGCGGCGACAACTTACGCAAGGGTGCTGCGCTAAATACTGCGCAGATCGCCGAATTACTAGCTCTTGAATTTACTAAGTAGGCTTACCTCATGAGCATTAAAGAGCAATTGAAGTTAGACCTTACTGAAGCTATTCGTTCTCGCAACGAGATCGTTTCGGGCACGATCCGCATGGTGCTTACTGCGATTACTAATGAAGAAGTTGCTGGCAAAGAAGCACGCCAACTTTCTGAAGATGAAGTAATTGCGGTGTTATCGCGCGAAGCCAAGAAGCGTCGTGAAGCTGCTGAAGCTTTCGCCGATGCCGGCCGCGCTGATAAAGCCACTCTGGAAAAAGCTGAAGGCGAAGTAATTGCTAAGTATTTACCAGCTCAATTAACTGAGGCAGATATCGCCGCCATGATTGCCGAAGCAATTGCGGCAACTGGTGCTGCTGGCCCTGCTGATATGGGCAAAGTAATGGGTGCCATTAAGGCCAAGATTGCCGGCAAAGCCGATGGCAGTGTCGTTTCATCACTAGTGAAAGCAGCGTTAAACAAATGAAGTTTGAATATGCAACCGTGCCATTACTTTCACATGCAACCAAGCAGATTCTTGATACTTGGGGTTCTGATGGTTGGGAACTTGTTCAAGTTGTGCCAGCACCAGGAACCGGCGAACAGCTAGTTGCTTACATGAAGCGAGAAATCAAATGAATAAAGTAGATGTTCGCGCAAAGCTCGCAGAACTTGGCTTAGAACTTCCAGTAGCTGCGCTACCTGTTGCGGCTTACGTTCCTGCGATTCGTACCGGAAATCTTGTTTTCACCGCTGGGCAATTGCCATTAGTTGATGGCACCATGGCTGGCACCGGCAAAGTCGATGGCGAGATCACACCAGAGCGCGCTAAAGAACTTGCGCAGATCTGTGCTCTTAATTGTCTAGCCGCAGTTGAAACTGTCGCTGATGTAAATAAAATTACCAAGATTGTTCGCGTAGTTGGTTACGTAAACGGAGTTCCTGGCTATATCAATGCACCCGTTGTAGTTAACGGCGCTAGCGAATTGTTCTTAGCAATCTGGGGCGATGGCGCAAAGCACGCACGTAGCGCAGTTGGTATTGCCGAATTGCCGTTGAACTCACCGATTGAAATCGAACTAACCGTCGAGATTACCGACTAATTACTTACCGCGTTTTCCTAAACGTTCAACGTCAGTAATTAATACAGCGCGGCCATCAAGCTTTAACCAACCGCGACCCGCAAAATCGGCCAGCGCTTTGTTAACAGTTTCGCGAGATGCGCCTACTAATTGAGCTAACTCTTCTTGAGTTAAATCATGGTGGACAAATAAACCTTCATCAGTAACTTTTCCGAAACGATCGCCAAGATCAATTAACGCTTTAGCAACGCGACCAGGAACATCTGAGAAAA
>JBILGH010000004.1:0-77059 GCA_044351155.1 Candidatus Planktophila sp.
CGCGTTGATCTGCAGCAGTGATGGCTGTGGCACCTGTACTGATTGTCGAGCTGCTAAGGCTGGCACCCATGCTGATGTAGAAATTATTCGCACCGAAGGTTTATCAATCAAGATTGAAGAGATTCGCGAATTGTTAACGCGCGTTGCTTGGGCGCCAGCAATGGGCGGATGGCGCGTGGTTGTCATGGAAGATGCTGATCGTCTGACCGAATCGGCAGCTAATGCGCTACTTAAAGCAATTGAAGAGCCAGGAAATCGCACAGTTTGGCTCTTATGCGCACCAACTCTGCATGATGTTTTGCCAACCATTCGTTCAAGATGCCGCCACCTACAGTTGGTAACACCTAGCGCTAAAGATGTAGCAGATGTATTAGTAAATCGTGAAGGCGTGTCACTCGCAATGGCAGATTATGCCGCCCGTGCTTCGCAAGGACATATTGGGCGTGCTCGATATCTAGCTGGCGATGAAACTATCCGTAATCGCCGAAATACAATCATTAAGTTACCGATGCAGATAAACGATCTAGCTTCGGCATTTAAGGCTGCCGAAACGCTTTTGAATTTGGCTACCGAAGAAGCTGAAGTTGCTGCCAGCGCTAGAGATGAAAAAGAGAGCACTGAATTAGCCGAAGCTTGGGGCAAAGGCGCTACCGGACGCGGAATGGCTACTGGTGGCTCTAAAGCGATTAAGGATTTAGAGAAAGAACAGAAATCACGAACTACTCGAATGATTCGAGATTCTATTGATGGCGCTTTGGTAGACATCGCTACTTTGTATCGCGATGTAATGTTTGTTCAATCCGGAACTCAGGGTGCTTTGATTAATCAGGAATTTGCAGCAGATATTTCTAAAATGGCTGAACGAATTCCACCAGCTAAGACTGTATCAAAAATAGATGCGATCATGTCGGCTCGTACAAATTTAAGTCACAATGCAGCGCCTTTATTAACGCTTGAGGCGCTGATGTGTCAATTAGCCCAAGCATGATTCAAAAAAGGATTGCCGCCGCACTCGCTTCACTTTTACTTTTAACTAGTTGCGGAGCCGCGGAGCCCGACCCGCTTTCCTCGCTTACTGAATATCAAACCCAAGAGCTAGATTGGCGAGATTGCTACGGAAATTTCCAATGCTCAGATCTATTGGTTCCGATTGATTATCAAGACTTGTCGGTCGGGGCCTTCTCGCTTGCCTTGTTACGTTATCAAGCACTTGATCAAGATCGTCGAATTGGTTCTTTGGTGGTAAATCCAGGCGGACCAGGTGCTTCAGGCCTTGATTACGCTTATAACGCTGAGAACATCGTTAGCCCAGCGATTTTGGAACGCTTTGATATCGTCGGCTTTGATCCTCGTGGGGTCGGGGAAAGTGCGCCGATTAAATGCCTGAGTGATGCTGAAACCGATGCCAGTTTTGCTGCAGATTCAAAACCTGACAACGACGCCGAGTTTGTGGAATTAATCAGTGATGCAAAAGATTATTTCGCTAAGTGTG
This sequence comes from Candidatus Planktophila sp., assembly GCA_044351155.1. Classification (GTDB taxonomy): domain Bacteria; phylum Actinomycetota; class Actinomycetes; order Nanopelagicales; family Nanopelagicaceae; genus Planktophila. The sequence continues at coordinate 1,493 of JBILGH010000004.1, forward strand.
CCGAGAACACCGAGCATCTAACTGATTACAGCACTTTAAATAGTGCTCGCGATCTAGAGATTTTACGTTCCGTCCTGGGAGACCAAAAGTTGAACTTCTTAGGAAAATCTTATGGAACTTACTTAGGAACACTTTATGCAGAACTATTCCCAGATAACGTTGGTCGATTTGTTTTAGATGGCGCAGTTGACCCTAATGCCGATAATCGTGAATCCACGCTAGGCCAGGCAGTTGGTTTTGAATCTGCGCTTAACGCATTTATAAGTGACTGTTTAAAAATTAGCGATTGTGCCTTTACTGGCAGTTTACAAAGTGCCCGAAATCAAATTGTTGAATTATTAGCGAGCACTTCTAACTCGCCACTTAAGAGTAAATCTGATCGCGAAGTCACTGAAAGTTTAGTTCTACTCGGAATTGCATCTGCGTTATATGACAGCGAATCAGGCTGGCCCGTTTTACGTGATGCTTTCAAAGAGGCAACTTTAGGAAGCGGTGAAAGCTTTCTGAAGTTGGCAGATAAATACGCTGGTCGCCAAGAAAATGGCAGCTACCTAAATAATGAAAACGATGCTCTGCAAGTCATAAGTTGTATTGATCAAAACGAATTAGAAAAGGTTTCCACATTTAAAAAGGGAGCTGTTGAGTTTGCAGAGAGAGCGCCAATATTTGGGCCATATCTTGCCTATGCCGGTTACGCCTGTCGCTACTTGCCAAACTTAAGCAGCGTGGAACAAGTAAAAACTACGACCTTAGCGACAGAACCAATTTTGATTATCGGGACAACTAGAGACCCAGCCACTCCTTATAAGTGGTCGCAAGCACTGGCAAAAATCTTTTCCTCTTCAATCCTGATATCACTCGATGGCGATGGCCACACCGGCCATGGGCGTGGGTCGACATGCGTGGATTCGGCGGTAGATCGCTACTTATTAACCGGGGCCACGCCTAAATCAGCGCTTTTCTGCGCGAATTAATCAAACCTTGGAGCATTGGGCCAGCCACCGCATAATTAGGCCATGGTCGATACCGCAGGTGAGCAACAGTGAGCATTTGGGTTTGCGGTGAAGTTTTAATTGACCTTTTGCCAGGCAACGCTGAACCTTTGGCTGTTGTTGGTGGCGGGCCAGCAAATACTGCCAAAGCGCTTGCTCGATTGGGTCATGGCGTTGAGTTCATAGATGGAATTTCAACTGATGCACATGGAAAATCAGCACGTGCTGAATTACTTCGCGACGGGGTTGGGCTAGATCTCGCGCTAACCAGTGACTTACCAACCTGCACCGCAACTGTTTCTCTAAGTGTTGATGGTTCTGCCAGCTATGAATTTCTAATTGACGGAACTGCGACGTTTGCTTTTGATAATTTCTGGTTACCTGATCCAGAGCGATATAAACCAGATGTTTTACAGATCGGAACACTGGTAACAATCATCGAACCAGGTGCGTCTGTACTTTATGACTGGGCGGTAAAAGTAAGTGAATTTGCCCCAATTGTCTTTGATCCAAATATTCGCCCAAGTGTTATGCCTGATCTAGTTAAGTATCGCGATCAAGTAGAGAAATGGCTGAAGATAAGCAGCGTTGTTAAATTCAGTGAGGATGATATTTCAGCGCTTTATCCAAACGAAGATCCCGTTGGTATCGCTAAAGCTTGCCTCGAAAAAGGCGTGCAGTTAGTTGTAATAACACGTGGCGCAAATGGGTTAGTTGGTATCACTGTCGATGGCGTCGTTGAAGTTCCAGGAATAAAAGTTGCTGTTGTAGATACGGTAGGTGCTGGCGATACCGTAGGGGCAATAATTGTCGAAGCAGTTATACAAATTGGTGTTTTGAACTTAAGTGGTTCAAAGTTACGTGAAGTTTTACATCGTGCTTCAACTGCAGCTGCGATTACTTGTTCTCGCGCTGGGGCACAACCACCCCGTGCGTTTGAACTAACCGAAGCACTTGAGCGGAACTAAAAATGCAATTCATTGATGATGCCGAATTCCAAATAAATATTGATTTAGATCAAGGTGCGCGTATTGCTTCACTGATCTGGCGAGACATGCAGTTCACGCTGCCCTTTCGTGGCACCCCGGTAAATTATGGTTGGTACGGCATGGGGCCGTGGGCTGGCCGCATACGCGATGGCTTAATTACAGGCGCAAATGGCCAAGAACACCAACTGCCACAAATCTTTGACCCACCAAATGCGCTACATGGTTTTGGTCTTACTTCATCTTGGCAAGAAATTGGCCCTGGCCGTTCGTTGCTACATTTACCAGCACCTTATGGTGGCGCAACCATTGAGCAGAGCATCGAAGTACTAGATGATGCAATTCGTTGGTCACTCGAATACGAACCAGGTGATTGCGATCTACCGGCTTGGCTAGGTTTACATCCGTGGTTTGCGCGAGATTTAGATCGCGGCGGAAGCGCAGTAATAGATTTTTCAGCTAATCAAATGTTGCAACGTGGTTCAGATGGGCTGCCAACTGGTGAATTAGTTAGACCAACACCAGAACCTTGGGACGACGCTTTCACGGGAGTTATCGGAACTCCCGCAATCATTTGGGAAGATGTGGCGCGCATAGATATTGAATGCGACGCGCCTTGGTGGGTGGTTTATAGCGAAGATGCCGAAGGTGTGTGCATCGAGCCACAAACTGCGCCACCTGATGCGGCTAATCTAGGAATTACCGGCGAGCATTACATCGAAGCGCTATTTGTTTTTACCGAAGAATAACCAAGGAATAGGAATACAAATTGATCAACCGTGACCATCTGGCCAAATTAACTGCGCGCGAAGAAGAGCGCTTTCTGAAGCTACATCCAAAAAGTGGCGAACTCTTTGAAAAGGCAAAACTTTCAATGCCCGGCGGAGTTCCGATGTCCTGGATGGCTAAATGGCCAGGTGCCTACCCAGTTTTTATTGAGCAAGCAAAAGGTGCGCGATTTACCGATGTTGATGGCAATACCTATATTGATTTTTGTTTAGGTGATACCGGCTCTATGACTGGACACTCACCAGATGCCACAGTTGCTGCGATTCGCGAACAAGCGGGCAAAGGAATTACCGCCATGTTGCCAACTGCTGACGCCGCAATTGTTTCAGCCGAGCTAGCTAACCGATTTGGTCTACCGCTTTGGCAATTCACCGTCTCGGCAACCGATGCCAATCGCCATGTAATCCGCTATTCCCGCTTACTTACCGGCCGTTCAAAGATTGTGGTTATTGATCGCTGTTATCACGGCTCAGTAGATGAAACTTTTGCGACTTTAGATTCGGCTGGCAACACCGTGGCTCGCGAAGGAAATATTGGCGCACCTGTGGCGCTTGATCAAACAACTCGCGTAGTTGAATTCAACGATATTGCGGGTATGGAAAAAGCTTTAGCACATGGTGACGTCGCCGCAATTTTGATGGAACCAGCAATGACAAATGTTGGGATTGTTCTACCGCAAGCAGGATATTTGGAAGCGGTACAAGAACTTGCCAAGAAGTACGGCACTATATTGATTATCGACGAAACTCACACCATCTCAGTTGGTCCAGGTGGAATGACAGCAGACCGTGACCTAAAACCAGATTTTCTAACTATTGGTAAAGCCATTGGCGGCGGAATTCCGACTGGAACTTTCGGAATGACTCAAGCGATTGCTGATTCAATCAAGAAAATGGTCGAGTTAGAAATTATTGATACTGGTGGCGTCGGCGGAACTTTGGCCGGCAATGCTCTTTCGCTAGCAGCAATGCGAGCAACGCTGACAAATGTGTTAACGAAAGAAAATTTTGAGCGCATGATTGAGCTAGGAACTCGTTGGTCAGATGGTGTCGATGCTGCGATTGCCGAATTTGATTTGCCATGGAGCTGTAATCGTTTAGGCGCTCGCGGTGAATATATCTTTGGAAAAGTTGCACCTGTAACTGGCGCCGATGCTAATAATGCCGGAGACTTTGAGTTAGAGCAGTACTTACATTTACGAATGTTAAATGATGGTTTTCTGATTACGCCGTTTCATAACATGGCCTTGATGTGTCCTGACACCACAAGCGCCGATGTTGATGCGCACTCTGTGGCGTTTCGTAATATGTGTGCCGAACTAGTTGAAGCCTAATTTTTTATAAAGAATTAGCGCGGAATGATTATCGGCGTCGACATAGAGCATTGATTCTTTGATCGCTTTACTTTGGAAATAGCGCAGAGCGGTAAGCGTCAAAGCTTTGCCTAGGCCAGAGCTATGCACAGTTGGGTTTACGCCCAGAACATAGATCTCGCCGATCGGGCCTTCATTGACGCGATCATGATGGATCTTTGTCCAACAAAAACCAATGATTTGGCCGTTCTTGCGAGCTAAAAAGAAGCCCTCAGCATCAAACCAGCTTTCGTTCATGCGATTAGTTAGGTCCTGCATAACCCAATCGCCTTGGTCGGGATGCACGATGAATATCTCGTTATTCAGCGCTAACCATTCATCGGCATCAGTTGACTTAAAAGTACTGATCTCGGCAGAGGTATTTGGTTCTGGTAAAACAGCCGCAATCGATAGATGCAGTTTTAGAATCGTACGCACGACTAAATCCGCTCAGTTACTTGGGCATCTTTCATGGCGCTAGTTACTGTAAATCGGTATCCGACATTTCGAACGGTGCCAACAATTGCTTCGTGCTCCGGACCAAGTTTGGAACGTAGCCGCCTGATATGCACATCAACTGTACGAGTGCCACCGAAATAATCGTAACCCCAAATTTCTTGCAGTAGTTGGGCTCGCGTGAAGACTCTGCCAGGGTGTTGAGCTAAGAATTTGAGTAGCTCAAATTCTTTAAAAGTTAAATCTAAAGCCCGACCCTTAACACGAGCCGTATAACTCTTTTCATCGATTGAAACTTCACCAGTTCTAATTTCACCAGATGCGGAATCACTTTCAGCCAGATTTGCGGCAAACTCACCAATTGCAATGCGAATACGTGCATCAACTTCAGCCGGACCAGCAGTATCGAGAATTACATCATCAATGCCCCATTCGGCACTGAGTGCAGAAAGGCCACCTTCGGTAGTAATAACTACAACTGGTGCACCTGAACCTGTGGTGTGTAACAACTTAGCCAAATTCTTTGCGGCCGGAATCTCGCGACGCGCATCTAACAACAAAATATCTGCTTCAGGTACATCAATTAGAACACTGGCTTCAGCCGGAACTATTTTTACTTGGTGTTGCAACAGCGCAAGTGAGGGCAGAATTTCGGCGCTCGCGCCTAGAGTGTTTGTAAGTAGCAACACTCTTGCCATTTGCGTTCACCTGCTCCCAGTTGCGTTCTAGGTGTTAAGTGGCACAGACTACTCTCGTGAAATCTTTCCTACCAATTCTTATCGTGCTGGGTGCTGCTACTGCTTATGGCTTCTGGTATCAAAAGTCGCGGGGCAGGATTCAAGCCAAAGCCATCTCTGGTAAGGCTTTAACTGCGTCAATAATTGGCGGTGATCTTGGATCGCGGGCAACTCTGGTGCAGTTTTCGTCGGCGTTTTGCACTCCTTGCCGGGCAACTCGCACCTTGCTTGAAAATGTAGTCAGCGACTTAAGCGATGTGCGCCATGTTGAAATCGATGCTGAAACAAATTTGGAGTTAGTACGTAAGCTGGATATTCGCTCAACCCCGACTACGCTAATTTTGAATAGCCTCGGTGTTGAAGTGGGGCGAGCTATTGGCGCTCCTAAGCGTGATCAAGTGTTAGCCGCCCTCGCCGCTATTAAGTGACACTTGCGAGTAACTCGCAATTTGGCTTTTTTGCCAGCCTTCTTTACTCTTAGGTCATGTCCTTCGTTATAGATAGCTTTTTCACAAAGCGTCGCGTACTTGATTACGGACGCCTAGCTGTCTCGTTGTGTTGTAACTAAAACTTAAAATACCCAGTTTTAGTAACCCACAACCAAGAAAAGTAGGAAACAAATGACAACTTTATCGAAAAACGAAACCGCAGTAGTAATTGATGCACGTGGCCCACGCTATTCAGCAGCACTTACTGTTCTTGTATTGGCAAGTGCACTAGCAACACAGTCACTTCCACTAATTGCTTTTCAATTAGCAGTATTTCTAATTGGCGCAACTAAAGGACCGCAATTCACGCCTTACGCTTTTCTATTTAAGAATTTGATCAAGCCACGCTTGAAGAGTGAATTCATTCCTGAAGATGTGCGCCCACCTCAATTTGCCCAAGCTGTAGGTTTTGTTTTCGCCGCTATCGCCGTTGCTGGATTGCTTTCTGGAGTTACGCTCGTTTTCACCATCGCAACTGGCTTTGCGCTTGCCGCCGCTTTCTTAAACGCAGCCTTTAATTACTGCTTAGGCTGCGAGTTTTACCTAATTCTTCTGCGTGCTCGTCGCTAATCGGCTGACGAATCAACCCTTTTAAGAGAATCAAAGTAGGATTAACGCATGGCCGATCAGCATGAATTACGCGATAAAGGTTTGCGCTTAACTCCACAACGCGAATTAGTTTTAGCGGCAGTTCGCGAACTGGGACATGCCACACCAGAAGAAGTCGCCGAGAAAGTTCGCCAAACACATCCCGGTATTAATCTTTCAACGGTTTATCGAAATTTAGAAACCCTCGAAAATGTAGGCTTAGTTCAGCACACTCACTTGGGTCACGGCGGAGCTACTTATCACGCAGCTGAAGAATTAACCCATCTACATTTAGTTTGCGGTGTTTGTGGTTCAGTTGGCGATGCACCAATTGAGGTAGCAGCTAGTTTCGTAAATGTATTGGCCGATGATTATGGTTTCAAAACCGATGTCACACACTTTGCAGTTTACGGCACTTGTTCAGCCTGCTTTAAAACTGAAAGTAAGTAATGAGCGCCGTACTCGTTGAGGACGGTCCTGATAAAGGTGCGGTTTGGCATTTCGGCAATCCAGTAAAAGAACAACGCGCCCTTGAAGCAGGCACTGCTTGGGCCGATCTATCACATTACGAAGTCGTAGCACTATCTGGGCCAGAGCGTTTAACTTGGCTGCATCTTTTAACTACCCAAGATCATGAAAATCTATTAGCTGGTCAATGGCAGCACGCTCTAATTTTAGATCCGAAAGGACATATCGAACACCAATTCTTTTTAGTAGATGATGGTGACACCACTTGGCTAATTGTTAATCCGGGCCGTAGCGCTGAACTAATCTCCCATCTAGGAAAAATGAAATTTCGCGCTCAAGTTGAAATTCACGATGCAAGTGCAGAATATGCAGTGTTGCGCGCCCCCGGAAAAATCAATGAAATCGGTGGTCCATATGCACTTGTGCCCCGCGCTGAGTTAGCGAATATGGTTGAAACATTTAATTCGGTGGCAACCCAAGTCGGCACTTGGGCACTTGATGCAATGCGAGTAGCTGCTGCATTGCCACGAATAGGTTTTGAAACAGATCACAAATCTATTCCGAACGAACTTGGGCTATTAAATAGTGCCGTTCACTTAAATAAAGGTTGTTATCGTGGCCAAGAAACCGTGGCTAAGATAAATAATCTAGGAAATCCACCTCGTCGCTTAGTCATACTGCATTTAGATGGCACTGAAGTAAACTTTCCTAAAGTTGGAACACCAGTTGAAAACGATGGGGTAGTTGTGGGCTATTTAGGAACCGTTGCCAGGCATCATGAGTTAGGTCCGATTGCACTCGCTGTGGTTAAGCGAAACACCCCCTTAGATGCAACGCTCTCGGTAGCTGGCATTCCTGCCGCACAAGAAGCGATAGCCGCAGGGAATTAGTAAATGGAATTGCTTGGACAGTTATTAATAACTCTAGTAGCAGGGCTCGCGATCATGTGGGCCGTAAGAAAGATGTAACTAACCGATAGACTTCCGGGCATGGAGCTCTTAACTTCAATTCTCCTTGGCCTGATTTCGTTAGTTATTGGTGCCGGATTATTGTTCTTTGCATTTACCAGCCGCAGAGATCCCGAGAGTGCTCGCTACCGAGATAGCAGAAAGCGAACTGGTCGATAATGGTTTTTACAATTCCCGAAGGTCTTCACCCTGATTTAAACCCATTAGCTTGGCTAGTCGGGACTTGGCGCGGAAAAGGTCATGGTGAATACCCAACAATTAAGCCGTTCCAATTTATCTCTGAGACCGTCTTTAATCACGATGGTCGTCCATTTCTAAATTACTTTTCACGTTCCTGGATCGTTGATGATGATGGTGAAATTATTCGCCCCGGAGCAAGCGAGGCAGGTTTTTGGCGAATAAAGCCAAATAATGTGCTCGAAGTTGTTATCTCGCACAACACCGGAATTACCGAAGGTTGGCTTGGTCATTTTGATGGCCCAAAAATTCAACTAGCGATGGATCAAGGCTATTCGGCACCTTCTGCAAAAATTGTCACCGCTGGTGTTCGCCTCTACGGATTAGTCGAAGGTGAACTATTTTACGCGTATGACATGGCTGCCGAAGGACAAACCCTTCAAGCACACATTTGGTCGACTAGCCCACGCTCTACCGATTAAGAATGAGTGTCGTCTTAGCAGAACTAGTACGTAGTGGTTTAGTTGAGTCAACACACAGCGGCCATTTGATGCTGATGGCTGCAGATGGAACTGATTTATTAGTACTTGGCGATGTTGAAGCTGAAATTTATCCACGATCTGCAATTAAGTCATTACAAGCAGCAGCAATGGTGCGCGCAGGCCTTAACTTAAATGATGAGCAACTCGCATTAGTTTGTGCAAGTCATGGTGGAACTACTCGTCATCAAGAAGTAGCACTAGAGATATTACAAAGTGTTGGTTTATCAGAATCTGATCTACAAAACACACCCGATGCACCACTTGACCGCGATGCTCGAATTAAGTGGGGCGAAAAGTCGGCAACTTCATTAGCTGCGAATTGCAGTGGAAAACATTCGGGAATGCTGGCAACTTGTGTTGTTAATGGCTGGGATACTAAAACTTATCGCAACACTGATCATCCGCTGCAGTTAGCAATCGCCCGAGAGATAACCGAGCTGATTGGTGAATCAATAAATCGAGTTAGTATCGATGGTTGCGGTGCACCACTATTTTCAATGAGTACTCGTTCGATTGCAGTAGCTGCCCGTAAGATGCGAATAGATTCAGATCCAATATTTGCAAGAGTTATAAGTGCTTGTTTAAAGCATCCAGAAATGATTTTGGCCGAAGGCGCTTTTGATACTCGAATGATGCGAGCAGTGCCCGGGCTTTTTGTAAAAGGTGGGGCTGAAAGCGTGATGTTGGCATCTTTGGCTGATGGCAGCGCGATTGCGTGGAAAATTTCTGATGGCAGCAATCGTGCGAACGGTCCGCTGATGAAAGCGGCACTCGCTAAATTTGGTATAAATATAGAAGGTGAAGCAGTTGACGTGCTTGGTGGCGGAAAGGTAGTCGGCTCACTTAGCGCTACCTTTTAAACAGCGTTACCCTTCAGCCATGAACGCACGTATTGCTACCTTGATGGTGCATACCTCGCCCCTGGATCAACCAGGTATTGGCGACGCTGGCGGCATGAATATTTATGTGGCCGAGAGCGCCGAACGAATGGCAGCAATGGGTATTCAAGTTGATATTTTTACTCGCCGAACAAATTCTGAGGTTGCAGATATTGTCGAAGTATCACCAGGCGTTCGTGTAATTCAATTAAATGTAGGCCCATTAACTGGGGTTACCAAAGAATTATTACCGAAGTTAATTCCCGATATTGCCGAAGAATTCAAAAAGAAGCTTTCCGGCGAAATAAAATACGACCTAATTCACTCGCATTATTGGATCTCTGGCAAAGTTGCCATGCACGCCAGCAAGACCTTAAATACTCCATTCGTTCACACGATGCATACGATGGCACGAGTTAAAAACTTAAATTTGGCTGAAGGCGAAACGCCTGAGCCAATGATCCGGGTTCAAGGCGAAACCCAAGTAGTAGCTGCGGCTGATGCGCTGATTGCAAACACCGATGCCGAAGCGGCTAGTTTGGTTTCACTCTATGAAGCTTGCCCAGATAATGTGCGGGTAGTTTCGCCAGGTGTTGATCTCTATAAATTTATTCCAGGCGATGGCAAGAAAGCCGCTCGTGAGCGCTTAAACGTGCCGGCCAGCGCCAATGTAATTACTTTTGTGGGTCGTATCCAGCCCCATAAAGGTCCAGAGCTTCTAATTAGAGCAATTTCTGAAATGTTAAACCACTCACCACTATTACGCAGTGGGTTAGTTGTAAATATTGTTGGTGGCGCGTCTGGTTCAAATACTTCAGAAGTTGAGCGACTTAAAGAATTGGCAGGTTGGTTAGCAATTTCTGATGTAATCAAGTTTGCCGAACCGGTTCCGCGTAACGACTTGCCGGATTGGTATCGCAGTGCTGATTTAGTTTGTGTGCCAAGTTATAGCGAATCCTTTGGTTTAGTGGCTCTTGAAGCGCAAGCTTGCGGAACTCCTGTGGTTGCAACAGCTGTAGGTGGCTTACGTACCGCGGTAGCCGATGGTATTTCTGGCGTATTAGTTGATGGCCATAATCCGCGCGCATGGTCTTCGATTTTGGCACGCTTACTAAATGAACCACAGCGCCGGATTTTACTATCAATCGGCGCAGTTGAGCACGCATCCCACTTCGGATGGGATGCCACAGCGCGTGGAACTTTAGATATTTATGATCGGGTGTTATCTGAATTGGCACGCAAGCAAATCGCTGGAGCCTAAAACATGAGTGGGCTTAATCCAACCGAAGTGATTTTAGAATTTTTAGAGTCTCATGATTTAGCTTTTGAGCAGAGTAATTTGAATACTTTTTTAGTTACCCTTCCCGGCGAAAAGAAACAACAAACCCATTGCGCGTTGGTAATTGGCGATCATTCACTGAGCATAAATGCATTTGTAATTCGTAAGCCTGATGAAAATGAAGATCAAGTACATGCTTGGTGTTTACAGAAGAATGCCGGGCTCTACGGAATCGCTTTTGCGATCAATGAATTGCGGGATATCTACTTAGTTGGTCGCCTGCCATTGACTGCGGTGACTAATCAAGAGATAGATCGAATAATCGGCAGCGTATTACAAGTCGCTGATTCATCTTTTAATCCATTACTTGAGATTGGCTTTTCCAGCGCAATACGACGGGAATGGGCTTGGCGGGTTTCGCGCGGCGAATCGCTGGCCAATCTTGAAGCATTTTCACATTTGATTTAATTCATCTAGGATTGCAACATGAGCAACTTTGAATTAATCCTGTTACGCCATGGCGAAAGCGAATGGAATGCCAAGAATCTTTTCACTGGCTGGGTAGATGTTCGTCTCTCTGCTGCGGGCGAAGCCGAAGCTACTCGAGGTGGAAAGTTACTCGCTGAAAAAGGGCTATTGCCCGATGTAGTTCACACTTCATTACTTCGTCGCGCGATCCATACTTCGCAGTTAGCTCTCGATGCATGCGATCGACATTGGATTCCAGTAAATCGTTCTTGGCGCTTAAATGAACGCCATTACGGAGCGCTGCAAGGTAAAGATAAGAAAGAAACGCTAGCTACTTATGGCGAAGAACAATTTAAACTTTGGCGCCGTTCTTACGACGTGCCACCACCACCAATTGATGCCAATGACCCATATAGCCAAACCGGCGATGCTCGCTACGCTGACTTAGGTGCAGAAATGCCATTAACAGAATGTTTAAAAGATGTAGTAACCCGCATGATGCCTTATTGGACTGGCAACATTGTGCCTGATCTTCGAGCAGGTAAGCGAGTTCTTGTCACCGCCCACGGAAATTCACTGCGTGCTTTAGTAAAGCACCTCGATGGAATTTCAGAATCTGATATCGCTGAGCTAAATATCCCCACCGGAATTCCGCTACTTTATAAATTGGATGCAGATTTGAAACCAATTAAAAGTGGCGGTGAGTACTTAGATCCAACTGCTGCTGCGGCTGCAATACAAGCAGTAGCTAATCAAGGCAAGAAGTAATTAGTTATTTGCAGAATTTGCGTACTCGCCGGTGACTAAGTAATAGACACGGCGGGCAATTGACACTGCGTGGTCTGAGCAACGTTCGTAATAGCGGCCAAGCAGAGTCATATCGATAGCAGTTTCAATTCCGTATGGCCAGGAATCATCGAGCAAAATTTCAAATAGGCGACGATGCAGAATATCCATCTCGTCATCATCTTTTTCAAGTTGAAGTGCAGCCTCAAGATTACGAGATTCAATAACCCCAATTGCTTTTTGAGTAATGCGAGCAGTTACATTGCCCATTTCCTGCAGAGTTAAAACTAGTTCAGGTGGCACGGCTGCGGCTGGGTAGCGCATGCGAGTTAACTTGGCGACGTGATGTGCTAAATCGCCCATCCGCTCTAAGTCTGCGCTCATGCGCAACGAAGTAACCAAAGTGCGCAGATCACCAGCAACCGGTTGTTGGCGAGCCATCAAATTTATTGCGCGAGCTTCGATGTCATGCTGCATGTCATCAATTGCATCGTCTTCGGAAATAATTTCTTCAGCGACTTTAAGGTCGGCGGTAAGTAGGGCGCTGGTCGCGCGCTCCATTGCCTTGTTTACTAGATGGCCCATTTCGACAAGGGAAACCCCAATACCGTCTAAGTCATCATGAAAGGAATCGCGCATGGGCATAACTTAGACCCACCTCACATCGAATGTGCGTAATAAAGTGAACGGGTCGCAAATCTGAGGTAAATATCTGGGTGAAAAGGGTATAAATGGCTGATTATGTAGTTTTGAAAGTGAACTCTTCCTTAGAATGAGGCTATGTTCTGGCGCCGCGATAAGGAAGTAGCAGTCGAAAGTGGCTGGGAAATTCCTAATTCGCTCCTCGAACTTCTAGCAATTCTTGATGCTGAGTATTTAATTCTCGCCCCGGGTGAGCAAGTACTTTCCTCTTCAGCTGGCACGGGTGCGCTATCAATGATTCGCGATGGTCGTCTGGTTTCGACCCCGCTTCTTAATTTAGTGCGCGCAGTGCGCCGCTCAAATGTTTATCAAGAAGCAACTGTTGAGTTACCGCGCGGCCCAATTGGCCCCGGAACCCACGATCTATTGGTCCGCGTTTCACCAATCGGTACAGAGGGGCTTGTCGTCGCACTAATTTTTGACGATAGCGAATTCAGGCGGCTCGATGCAATCCGCCGAGATTTTGTGGCAAACATTTCGCACGAATTAAAGACACCGATCGGTGCGCTATCTATCTTAAGCGAAGCTGTGCTTGAAGCTAGCGATGATAAAGAAGCAGTCGAAAAATTCGCCGGCCGCATGCAAATCGAAGCTAAGCGCTTAACCGACTTAGTTCAAGAAATTATTAACTTATCTCGACTACAAGATGGCGACCCGCTAAAAAATGCACAACCTTATTCAATGGTGGATCTAATTAATCAAGCAATCGATGAATCTCGACTTACTGCTGAAAAGCGAAAGATCTCACTGGTATTTTTGCCGATTTCAGATCATTTCGTTTTAGGAGATCGCAGCCAACTCGAGATGGCAGTAAGCAATTTAATTGAAAATGCTATTAACTACAGCCCAGACTTAACTCAAATAGCTATCGTGTTAACTTGTAAAGATAATTTAGTTGAAATTTCGGTAACCGATCAAGGTATTGGAATTCCAGAGAAAGAAATCGAACGCATCTTTGAACGTTTCTATCGAGTAGATCCAGCTCGTTCGCGAGCAACTGGTGGAACCGGCTTAGGTCTTTCGATCGTGAAGCATGTGGCCACCAATCACGGTGGAGATATTTCGGTCTGGAGCAACGAAGGATCCGGAAGTACTTTCACTATTCGATTGCCAGAATTCATCGAAGCTAAAAGTTATCAATCAACTAATCAGGAGGAAAAATAATGACCCGAATTTTAGTGGTCGAAGATGAAGAGTCTTTTTCTGAGGCGTTGGCCTACTTATTAGGCAAAGAGGGCTTCGATGTTGTTGTTGCTGACACGGGTACTGCTGCTGTTGAGCTTTTCGATAAACATGGCGCTGACCTAGTTCTACTTGACTTAATGTTGCCAGGCTTGTCCGGTACTGAAGTTTGTAAGCAATTACGCACCCGCTCTGCGGTTCCAATCATTATGTTGACTGCCAAGGATGCCGAAATCGATAAAGTGGTTGGGCTCGAACTCGGCGCCGATGACTACGTAACTAAGCCGTACTCATCACGAGAACTAATCGCTCGCATTCGAGCAGTATTGCGCCGGCATAGCGATCTAGGCGAGATCACCGAAGACAATGGTTCACTTGTTGCGGGACCGGTTCGAATGGATGTTGATCGCCACCAAGTTAGCGTCAATAACGTCTCAATCTCATTACCACTCAAGGAGTTTGAGTTGCTCGAGTTTTTAATGCGCAATTCAGGCCGAGTACTAACCCGAATGCAATTAATTGATCGTGTTTGGGGAAGCGATTACGTGGGCGATACCAAGACCCTAGATGTTCACATCAAGCGCTTGCGCGCGAAAATAGAAGTAGATCCAGCAAATCCAGTCTTTATCCAGACTGTGCGCGGACTTGGTTACAAACTAGAAGCTTAAGAAGTTATGCCAGCGTAGATATCGCGTTGGTCGCGCACTATTGCTTTGACCGTAACTATGCCAGCTGTTTGAAAGAGGAAAGAAATATCCACTGTGTTGCCAGATTTAACACCAAGGTTAGGAATTACCGCCTTGGCATTTGCTGAGTCACCTTCAAAAATCATCGGTAAGTTTTCCGAAATCACATTGGACTCACTAGTGATGGTGGCAAGCACATTATTTGCTGAGATACCGATCAGTGAATCAGGTGTTGAGTTTGAATTAACAATAGTGCCAACTAAAACTGCGCTGCCATCTGGTTGAGCAACAAGTAAAAAGCCACGCAGTTTAAGATTACTGGTATCAGTAACAACTGCAGTTTCGGCACCATCGGTAACTTTAGTTATGGTACGAGACGCAGCGTTTTGGCCAGCGCCACAAGCAGTTAAAGTCGAGAGAGATGCAGCAATTATTAAACTGATCGCAACTTTACGTGACTGCATTTTTTCTCCCAAGAAATAATTACTCAACAATGCATGCGTATTCTCTCATGAGAAATAGCGGCTAAAGCCAGTTAAATATAGGCGAAATACCCGAGGTGACTACCCTCACTAGTTGCTGGTATGATTGGCCCCTAACGAAGGGCACCCCATGTCATTTAAAGTAGGCGAAACTGTTGTTTACCCTCATCACGGCGCAGCGCTAATCGAGGCAATTGAAACTCGAGTGATTAAGGGCGAAGAAAAAACCTACTTAGTTTTAAAGGTGGCACAAGGCGATTTAACAGTACGAGTACCAGCTGAGAATGTTGATCTCGTAGGCGTTCGTGACGTTGTAGATAGCGCCGGCCTTGACCGAGTTTTCAGTGTTTTGCGCCAGCCGTATACCGAAGAGCCAACAAACTGGTCTCGCCGTTACAAGGCTAATCTTGAAAAATTAGCCTCAGGCGATGTAATCAAGGTTGCCGAAGTTGTGCGTGATCTTTACCGTCGCGATCTAGATCGCGGACTCTCTGCCGGTGAGAAGCGCATGCTTTCAAAAGCTAAGCAGATTCTGGTTTCAGAATTAGCACTTGCTGAGCGCACCGATGAAGAAAAAGCGTCAGTAATCCTCGATGAGGTTCTAGCTTCTTAATTTAAGCTCGCATTCGATCGGAGCATTATGCCTGGCCATGTTGCAGCAATTATTGCTGCTGCCGGATCCGGCCTTCGTTTCGGAGCTGATCTTCCTAAAGCCCTAATTCAATTAGGTGACAAGACCCTAATTGAACATGCGGTTGCGGCAATTTCACCTGCTGTCGATGAAGTAATCGTCACCGCACCAGCTTCTCACTTAAGCCAATTTCAAAGACTTTTAGGCGATGCCGTAACTGTTGTAGTTGGCGGGCAAACTCGCTCAGAATCAGTCAGGGCTGGCTTAGCCGTAGTTTCTGGCGACACAAAATATGTATTAATCCATGATGCAGCTCGCGCTCTAGCAACAACAGAGTTAACTAACCGTGTTTTGTCAGCACTACAAAGTGGTGAAGTTGCAGTCATACCCGGGGTACCTCAAGTAGATACGATCAAGAACGTCGGTGCAGATGGATATGTAATTTCAACTCCTAATCGCGCAGATTTGCGCAATATCCAAACTCCTCAAGGTTTTGAACTTACTGCGCTTAAAAAAGCACACGCTACAAATGGTGAAGGCACCGATGATGCTGCATTAGTTGAAACTGCAGGATTTAAAGTTCTAGTGATTGCTGGCGAAGAACGCGCCATGAAAATTACAACGCCAGCTGATTTAGCAACCGCTTACAACTTACTTGGCAATAACCAGGAGTTTTTAACTGGCGTTGGTGTTGATGCGCACGCATTCGAAGTCGGGCGCGAACTTTGGTTAGGTTGCCTTAATTGGCCAGATGAAGTTGGTGTTGCTGGACATTCTGATGGCGATGTTGCCGCGCATGCGATTTGCGATTCATTATTTGCAGCAACTGGTTTAGGTGATTTAGGTTCAAACTTTGGTGTTGATCGACCTGAATATGCTGGCGCAAGTGGCGCAAAGTTGTTAGCAGAGACACTTTCAATCATCACCAACGCAGGTTTTGCTATCTCAAATGTTTCAGTACAAGTTATCGGTAATCGCCCCAAGTTAGCCACGCGACGTAAAGAAGCAATTGCAGCTCTCTCTGCTGCGTTAAATGGTGCACCAGTATCACTATTGGCCACAACTACTGATGGTCTTGGCTTAACTGGTGAAGGCAAAGGCATTGCGGCCATTGCTTCAGCGCTCGTTTTTAAGGTTTCTAGTAACGCCCGATAGACTTCGCTAATGAGTTCGCTAAAGCTATATGACACATTGTCGCGAACCGTCTCAGAATTTATTCCACTGCAGCCGGGTAAAGCGAGCATTTACCTTTGTGGTGCCACGGTTCAAGCGCCGCCACACATCGGCCATATCCGTAGCGGCGTTAACTTTGATATTTTACGACGTTGGTTAGTTAAGTCAGGCTTTGAGACTACTTTTATTCGTAACGTCACTGACATTGATGACAAAATTTTGCATAAAGCAGTTCATGAAGAAGCACCCTGGTGGGCGGTTGCCCTTAAGTATGAGCGAGCATTTACCGATGCTTACACAGCGCTAAATGTTTTACCGCCAACATATGAACCGCGAGCAACTGGTCACATTACTCAAATGATTGATTTGATTGCTGCTTTGATTGAGCGTGGTTATGCATATGCGCCAGGCAATGGTGATGTTTATTTGGAAGTTCGTAAACTAGATTCATATTTAACTCTCTCAAACCAAAATATTGACGATTTGTTACCAGCGCAAGATGCGGACGAAACCTTTAAACGTGATGTCCGTGATTTTGCCCTTTGGAAAGCGGCTAAAGAGGGAGATCCATTTTGGCCAACGCCATGGGGAAATGGTCGCCCAGGTTGGCATATCGAATGTTCTGCCATGGCACACACATATTTGGGTGCAGAGTTTGATATTCACGGTGGTGGCTTAGATTTAATTTTTCCACACCATGAAAATGAAATCGCACAATCCGAAGCCGCCGGCTATGGCTTTGCTAAACGTTGGTTACATAATGCCTGGGTAACTGCCTCTGGTGAAAAAATGTCTAAGTCACTTGGTAATTCGTTACAAGTAACCGAGTTGTTAAAGAGCGTTCGCGGCATTGAATTGCGCTGGTATCTAGGCAGCGCTCATTACCGATCAATGCTTGAGTTTTCACCAGCAGCTCTAGAAGAGTCGGCAGTTGGTTTCCGTCGAATTGAGAACTTTTTAATGCGGGCAGGCGAAATCTTGGGAAGCCAACCAGAACCAGCGTTATCTAATGACTTTGTAGCTGCCATGAACGAAGATTTAGCAGTTCCGCAAGCGCTTGCTGGAATTTCCGAACAGTTACGCATAGGAAATAGCGCAATTACTGAAAACGACGTTGCGGCTGTTTCAAGTGCCGCAAGTTTTATTCGTGGAGCTCTTGAGGTACTTGGTTGCGATCCGTTTGACCCAGCATTTTCTAGCGGTGCCCAAAACGAATCAGTGACCGATGCCCTAGATGGAGTTATCAAATTAGTTTTGGCACAGCGAACCGCAGCAAGAGACCGCAAAGATTTTGCCGCATCTGATCAGATTCGTGATGGCTTAATTGCACTTGGTATTTCGATTGAAGATACAGCTCAAGGACCACGTTGGTCGATCTCACGTTCAGAAGGTAGTAATTAAATGGCCGGTAATTCAGAGCGCAAAGGCGCAATACGTGGATCTAAAAAAGGTCCAACAACCGGCACCGGTGGTAAAAACAAAAAACGTTTAGCGGGTAAAGGGCCAACTCCCAAAGCTGAAGACCGCCCATATCACGCAGCTGCCAAGCGCAAGAAAGCTGCCGAGAAAGCAAAAGCTAATCCACGTGCTGGTACAACGCCGCGCACTGGCACAACTCCGCGAAGTTCAGCTGGGCGTAATTCAAGAGTTGATAAACCAAAAGGTGAAATTGTCGCTGGTCGTAACGCAGTACTTGAGGCACTGCGCGCTGCAGTTCCGGCAACTGAAGTACTAGTAGCTCGCGGAATTGATATCGATGACCGCGTCGCTGAGTCACTACAACTTGCGCTGCATTTACAACTTCCGATTCGCGAAGTTCACCGTGCTGAAGTTGAAGGCATCTCTCCAAATAGCCAAGGAATTATTCTGGCGATTAAGCCATATCAATACTCAAGTTTTGAAGAAATAACTCAACGTGCCAAGAATCCAATGTTGATTGTGGCACTCGATGGAGTTACTGATCCGAGAAACCTCGGCGCAATAATTCGTAGCGCTGGCGCTTTTGGCGTAAATGGTGTTGTTATGACTGAGCGTCGCGCTGCTGCCATGACTGCTTCCGCCTGGAAAGCATCAGCTGGTGCTGCCGCGCGCATGCCAGTTGCTCAAGTAACAAACCTCGCTCGCACCATTGAAGAAGCCAAGAAATTAGGCTGCTTTGTAATCGGTCTAGATGGCGAAAGTGATGAATCGCTAAGCGGCATGAAAGTTGCTACCGAATCACTCATGATCGTAGTTGGCAGCGAAGGCAAAGGCTTATCTCGCTTAGTTCGCGAGAAATGTGATCTAGTTGTTTCAATCCCCATGAACTCAGCTACCGAATCCCTGAACGCAAGTGTGGCAACTTCGATTGCTCTCTTCTGGGTGGACGAGCAACGTCGAAAGAGCTAACGATGATATTTCAAAGATTTATTGCACTCGGTGACTCATTCACTGAAGGCATGACCGATGAGATTATCAATGGAAATTATCGCGGCTGGGCAGATCGGGTTGCTGATGTCTTAGCAACAAAGTCACCCAACTTTACCTATGTGAATTTAGCGATCCGTGGAAAATTAGTAACACAAGTAGTTGGTGATCAAGTGCCACGGGCCACTGCTTTAATCACAGGCAAGGAAACTTTGGTTTCATTTCATGCTGGCGCAAACGATGTACTAAGACCTGGTTATCGCCCGGAGAATGTTTTTCCAATTTATAACGATGCAGTAAGAAAGCTGTCTGCAACTGGGGCCACGCTCATGTTGTTTACAGTTCTAGAGCGAACTGGAAATACTGGCAAGACTGCAGATATGTGGGCTGAACGTTTTAGCACATTCAATAAAAATGTCCGAGCAATCGCAACTGAAGTTGGTGCGATTATCGTTGATGCAAATGAGAAACAATTTCTCTCTGATCGGCGATTACTAGCATTTGATCGCCTGCATTTGAATCCACTTGGCCATGACCGAGTTGCACAGGGTGTACTTGAAGTACTCGACATGCCATTTGATCCGAATTGGCGTTTGCCATTGCCAACTGCTAAACCAACTCCTTGGGTTATCAAGAAAGCAACCAGCGTCGCTTGGTTCTTTAGCTTCGCTTTGCCCTGGATTTGGCGACGAATTCGGGGCAAGTCATCGGGTGACGGGCGCAGCGCAAAGTACCCAAACCCAACTACTTGGCCGCTTAGTTAAGCGCCAGTCCACCTAATCGACGTTTTCCGTTCACCCAGATGAGAGAAAATAAAAGTATGCCAAAGCCAGCTGAGTTAATTGATCGTGAGATCAGCTGGCTTTCATTTAACGAACGAGTTCTCGAGCTTGCCGAAGATAAAGAAGTGCCGCTCCTCGAGCGATTACGTTATTTGGCCATCTTTTCAAATAACCTAGATGAATTCTTTATGGTGCGCGTCGCTTCGATCTTAGGAAAAATTGAAAATCAAATAACTTCTACCAATACTGCTGGATACACCCCACAACAGCTCTTAACTGCCGTAACTGATAAAGCTCGAATTTTGGCTACTCGCAACGCAGAACTGTTTAAGTCTGACGTTCTGCCAGCGCTTCAGGCTCATAAGATTGATTTGATTCACTGGAACGAATTACTTGAAGATGAACGTAACTATGTATCAAAGCTTTTCCGCGAACGCATCTATCCAGTATTGACTCCACTAGCCGTCGACCCTTCACATCCATTCCCATATATTTCTGGCTTATCGCTTAACTTGGCGGTTATTTTAAAGAATCCAGCAACTAATGAAGAGTCATTCGCCAGAGTTAAGGTGCCACCGATTCTCTCTAGATTCATTGCAACTTCTTCAACGGGCTCTAGACGATTTATCCCACTTGAAGATGTGATCGCAATTCATTTACAAGAGTTGTTTCCAGGAATGTTGATTGAAGACCACTACACATTCCGAGTCACCCGAAACGAAGACTTAGAACTCGAAGAAGAAGAATCTGAAGATCTCTTAACCTCACTTGAGCAAGAATTAGCTCGTCGCAGGTTTGGTCCACCAGTTAGGCTAGAAATTGAAGAAGGAATTGATCAAGCACTACTTGAACGACTTTGCGAAGAGTTATCCATCAACCGAGAATGTGTATTTTCACTTGCCACACCTTTAGATTTAACTGATTTAAATCGTATTGCAGACCTGGATATCCCAGAATTAAAGTTTGATCGATTCAAATCCCGAACCGCAGCATCGCTCAGCGAAGTGGATTTTGGTGATCCAGAGCTATTCTTTGCCGCGATTCGCCAAGGCGAGATTTTGCTTCATCACCCCTATGAGTCCTTTACTAGTTCAGTGGTTCAATTCTTGCAAAATGCAGCGCAAGACCCACAAGTACTGGCTATTAAGCAGACTCTTTATCGAACATCAGGTGACTCACCAATCATCGAAGCGCTAATTGAGGCAGCCGAGGCAGGCAAACAAGTTTTAGCAGTTGTTGAAATTCGAGCTCGCTTCGACGAACAAGCAAATGTGCGTTGGGCACGAAAATTAGAAGCAGCTGGCGTGCATGTTGTTTATGGCTTAATGAATTTGAAAACCCACGCAAAGTTATCGCTGGTTATTCGCGATGAAGCTAATGGTCTTCGTCGCTATTGTCATGTGGGGACTGGAAATTACAATCCTAAGACAGCACGTTTCTATGAAGATCTAGGAATTATTAGTGCTGACCAAACGCTAACTGAAGATTTAAGTAAATTGTTTAACCAACTATCCGGAATGGCGCCAGCTTCTACTTATTCAAGATTACTAGTAGCGCCTCGCAGTTTACGTACCGGTTTACTTGAAAAAATTGAAAACGAAATTACTAACTGCAAAGCTGGCTTACCTGCCGGAATCCAATTTAAGTTGAATTCTTTGCTTGACGAAGAATTCGTGGAAGCGCTCTACCGTGCCTCAAATGCTGGAGTTAAAGTTGATCTGATCATTCGTGGCATTTCCTCAATTAGACCAGGCATTAAAGGTCTCTCTGAAAACATAACGGTTCGATCAATCCTAGGTAGATTCCTTGAGCATTCTCGGATCTATCACTTTGTGAACAACAACGATGATGAGTATTGGATTGGCAGCTCAGATTTGATGCATCGAAATCTAGATCGTCGAGTTGAAAGTTTGCTACGCATCGAAAAAGTTCAGCACAGAGAGATCTTGCGAGAGATCTTTGAAATCTCGTTATCGCCAGAGACCAGCAGTTGGCACCAAGTAGGTACAGAATGGAAGCGTCATAAGAGAGCCCAAGATATTCAGGAACTCCTAATGCACAAGTATCTGAACGGATAACCATGAGCGAAAGTGAAGTGATTCAAGGTGCTGGAGTCGTTCTTTGGCGAGTAACTAAAGAAACTACTGAAATTGCATTGGTGCATCGCCCAAAATATGACGATTGGTCCCTGCCTAAAGGAAAAGTTGAACCAGGTGAAACGCACTTAGCTTGCGCAGCTCGCGAAGTAATGGAAGAAACCGGGTACGAACCAGTCTTAGGCCCAGAAATTGGTATTGCTAAGTACTTAGCTGAGGGAACTCCTAAAGAGGTTCGATATTGGTCGGCTCGCGCAACTGGTAAATCAACTGGCCCAAGAGATACTCATGAAGTTGATCAAGTAATCTGGCTTTCAGTCGCTGATGCCAAGAAAAAAGTAAGCGTTGAAGATGATCGCGAGATAATTAAATTTTTTGAAAGCTTTGGCATAAACACCACTCCAATTGTCTTGCTTCGACATGCTAAAGCTTTGCGGCGCGATGAATGGGAAGGCGATGATGGCGATCGTCCGTTAGACAATAAAGGTCAAAGACAAGCAAAGCGAATGCTTTCAATTTACCAATTTTACGGCATCACCGAGATTCATACTTCCGATGCGCAGCGCTGCATCGAAACAATTGCACCCATGGCCAAGTCCTTAAAAATGAATCCAATTTTCTCACGCGATTTATCCGAATATCGATATGAAAAAGATAAAGAAGCGCCACTTGATTACGTTTGGAGCCTACTAAAGCCGGATTTAAATGTTGTTGTCTGTAGTCATAATCCAATTCTGCCAAATTTGGTCAAGAGATTAATTGGTAAGAAGAATTTTAAGAAGATTGAAGTTGATCTACTACCTGGTGAAGCCTTTATTCTGCACCATCGCGATGGCGAAGTTGTAGCAGTTGACTGGATCGAAGCACCAGTCGTTTAACTACGTTAGCGTTCCATCCAGTCTAACCAGCGTAAAACAATGCCTTCGCGCAGCGCCCATGGACAAATTTCAATCTGAGTAATATGTAATCTTTCCATTACAGTTCGAGCAACAATCGCACCAGCAGTTATCTGTTTAGCTCGGCTAGCTGAAACGCCTGGTAGATCAGCACGAGATTTATCTGTCATCTCACTTAATTTAGGGATCATCATCATTAAAGCGCTTAGCTCTAGAATATTTGGATCACCTTTAAACCAATGAGCACCTAAGCGGGCAAGAGTTCGAAAAGTTTTACTTGTTGCCACAAATTGGTCGGCAGCATGTTCAAAAATTTCTTCAGGAAGTTCTGAGATAACTAACTCGCGCACCTTGGACTCTAAGTTCTTGATTTCCTTATTTGTGTAAGGATCATTTTCTAAAAATTCTCGGGTGAGTCGTGCAGCACCAAGTGGCAATGAAATAGTCGCCTCAGGATGTTCATCGTCGCCTACGCCGATTTCTAGCGAACCACCACCAATATCAATTACAAGCAGTCGACCACTTGACCAGCCATACCAACGACGAGCAGCCAAAAAAGTCATATTTGCTTCTTCGTCGCCGGAAAGAATATTTATCTCAATGCCAAATTCTTCATTTAAGTTGGCCAAGATTTGCGCACCATTACGGGCATCACGAATAGCCGATGTTGCAAAAGCTAAAATCTCATCTGTTTTAAACTCGCGTGCGTGAATTACCGCGTCAGAGATGGCTTGGCGTAGAAGCGCAATTCCATCCTCAGTTATTTCATTAGATTTATTCAGGTAATCAGTTAGACGCAACTCAACCTTTTGATTCGTGGTCGGGCTAGGCCGCGCCCCAGGATGGGCGTCAACTACCTGTAGATGGATAGTGTTCGATCCAAGATCTAGAACACCGAGTCGCATAGGCGCAATCTACAGGGATATTGCTGGGCGTAACGTTAACGATTTCTGAATTTCACAATCTCCTGCCATAATTACGATCCTTGCAGCGATGCAAGTAAAGGCCTCCCTAGCTCAGTGGTAGAGCAACGCACTTGTAATGCGTAGGTCGTCAGTTCAATCCTGACGGGGGGCTCCAGTTTTTAAAACGTGAGCAGCTACCTATCTAGTTAGACTACGAGCCATGAGCGAATCAGTTAATCCAGAGTTTCAACCTGGCTTTGAAGATCTTTGGCGTGCCAATGAAGATTATGCGAATAGTTTTAAATATAGCGATCTAACTGGCCGAGCAGCACGTGGTTTGGCAATTGTTACTTGCATGGATTCCCGGATTAATCCGCTCTCAGTAGTCGGAATGAAATCAGGCGATGCGAAAATTTTGCGTAATGCTGGAGCTCGCGTAACTCAGGATGTACTTCGTACTTTGGTTTTAGCCACCTATTTACTTGGGGTTGATCGCATTTTGGTGATGCCTCATACCGATTGTCGAATGGCCCAAGAAGATGAAGAAGTTATTCACGCCATGATCGAAGAAAAACACGGCGTAGATACTCGCTCACTCGAATTCAATACCGTGGTTGATCAGCGTGCTGCCCTGAGTCAGGATCTCGCGCGTATTCGTGCTTTTCCGCTGATACCTAAAAACGTAGTTGTTAGTGGCGGGATTTATCACGTAGAAACCGGCGTGATCGAACCGATCGATAATTAAGCTGGATTAACTCGGCGAATCGGCTGTCGAGTTATCGGATAAGTCTGATCACTCAAGAAACTCTTGATAAGCGTTGTAACAATGGCGGGTTTCTCTTTAACCAACCCATGCGAAGTCCCGGGAACAATTGCCAATTGTCCAAGTGGTAGAGCTTCATAAAGTTCAATCGAATGTGAGTGTTTTACAACATCATCATCGCCCGCCATAACCATTACCGGCACGTTTATCTGTGCGATATCAGCAATGTTAATTTTTGGTTCGACTTTCCAAATCTCGTGCATTTTGACAACTTTTAAATCAAGCGTTTCCGGAGCATCTGGTGACATCTCGGCATATTCAGCCCGGTATTCATCGCTGATACCGGCTGGATCAAATTCGGGCAGATCGACTATGCCATCAGCGTTGAAGTTAGCCGCAATTGAAACAATTGACTTAACTAGTTCGGGTCGGGCAATGGCAACCATAAGTGCGATATTGGCACCGTCGCTATAACCAACCAGATGAACTGGTTCCTTGATTACTTCGGTAATAAAAGCAATTGCTTCATCACGCTGAAAATCAAAATAGAAACTGCCTGGTTGGTCAGCGCTTCGGCCATGTCCGGCCCGGTCATAGCCAAATAAGTGAAAAGAATCTTCAAGCGGTGGAACCATGACATCAGCAAATGAATCAGTGTCACTTAATCCGCCATGTAATAAAAGAACAACTTCACCATTATTGGTCCACTCAAAACTCCAAAGTGGATATCCCAAAACGCTTAAATATTTCATTAGAAGTTACCGATTACGCAATATCCATAATGTGGCGATTTCCGCGATCAAAAGTTAGGTAGTTCCAAGTCCAGTCGGCAATTGTTCCAACTTTATTGCGACCACCTAAGAGATAGAAGAGATGAAGGAAGATCCAGATAAACCAAGCAGGAACACCAGTTAGTTTAAGATTTTTGACTTCAACAACGGCCTTATGGCGGCCGATTGTTGCCATCGAACCTTTGTCACGATATTTAAATTCTTGCGTCGGGCGACCATTGCTCAGATTTAAGATCTGTTTTGCTGCCCAAGCACCTTGTTGAAGCGCAACCGGAGCCACCATAGGCAATAAATTACCTTTCTCATCAGTCAAACCTGCGATGTCACCAATCGCCCAAATATTTGGATAGTGATTTACCTGCAGAGTTGGCGTCGTATCAATTCTTGATTTAACCATTGGCAGTTTTAGCGCTTCAGCTGTTGGCTCGCCGCGGACGCCTGCAGCCCAGATAGTTACTTCAGATGGGATATCAGCACCATCTTTAATTGAGATCTTGCGTGGTGCAACTTTTGCGACTGCAGTGTTTAAGAAAACCTGAACGCCCATTTTTTCTAAATCTCGCTTAGTTCGATCAGATAATTTGGCTGAAAAAGTTGGCAACAAACGTGGACCAGCTTCAATCAAATTAATCTTCATATGTTTTGCAGCATGTTCGTGGTCGTTCTTAAGTGGCCCTGAAATAAGTTCAGCTAAAGCGCCAGCCATCTCAACGCCAGTTGGCCCGCCACCTACGACGGTTAGAGAAAGAACAGTTTCATCTTCAAAGCGACAGAGATCTTCAAATCGGCGCATAATTTCAGCGCGAATATTAATCGCATCGGCAACGCTCTTCATTCCGAGTGCATGTTCGCTGACTCCAGGAATATTAAAATCTGCAGTTGCTGATCCAAGCGCAAAAATTAAATGATCAAAGTAAAGCACTTCGCTGCTATCTAATTTGATCGCTTGGTTTTTGTGATCGATTTCGATCGGTGAGCCCATACGAAATTTGATATCGCTTTTGCGCAGACCGCTTCGAACCGGATAAGCCACATGATCTGCAGCTAATCCAGCAGTTGCCACTTGGTAGAGCAGAGGCAGAAAAGTTTGGAAGTTATGGCGATCAACCAGGGTCACGTCGGCCTTGCCAGCTAATTCGCGGGCAGCAGTTAAACCGCCGAAGCCGGCTCCTAAAATAACTACCCGAGGCTTAGCCATGTGACCCCCCTTTCTTCGAACTGTAAAAACTGCAAAAGTTATGGGTTAAGTCTATGGTTTAACACATGGAGATGCAGACCAAAGACCGTAAGTACCTAGTAACAGGGGCTTCAGGCTATGTGGGCGGTCGATTGGTACGAACTTTATTGAATGAAGATTTAGAAGTTCGGGTATTTGTGCGCGATAGAAATAAAATTGCCGGCCAGCCTTGGGTTAACCACGTAGAGGTTGTCGAAGGCAATGCTAATTCGCAATCTGATTTAATCGCAGCGCTTACTGGTATTCATACCGCTTTCTATTTATTGCACTCGATTAACTTAGGCAAGAATTTTGATGATATCGAAGCGGTTATGGCGCGCGGTTTTGCCCAAGCTGCGCAAGCCGCCGGAGTTTCACAGATTGTTTACTTAGGTGGAATTGCAAATGATCAAAAGTCTAGCCAACATTTAGCGTCACGAGTTCAAACAGGGGCGGAACTAGCTTCAGGCGCAGTTCCAGTATTAGAGCTTCGGGCCGGAATCATCATCGGTTCAGGGTCAGCGTCCTTTGAAATGTTGCGTCACTTAACGCACCGACTTCCAATCATGACTACGCCGAAATGGGTTTCCAATCTGACTCACCCAATTGCAATTAGAGATGTGCTTCATTATTTGCGAGGCACTGCACTTCTTGAAACACCAGTAAATCAAGTTTTTGATATCGGCGGCCCCGAGATACTTTCATATGCAGACATGATGCAGAAGTTTGCCAAACTATCTGGCTTGCCGCGCCGTTGGATTATTAAAGTTCCAGTGTTAACTCCAAAATTATCAAGTTTGTGGATTGGGCTGGTGACTCCAGTTCCGACAGCACTTGCTCGACCACTCGTTGGATCTTTGATTAACGAAGTTGTAGCGGATCCAAAGAAGAGCATTAACAATTTGATTCCGATTCCTGCTGAAGGTTTGTTAAATGTTGAGACCGCAATAACTCTTGCGCTTTCAAGAACTAGCGATGGCCTCGTTGAAACACGTTGGTCCGATGCTTCCTACCCAACTGCGCCATGGCAGAAAGCCCAAGGCGACCCGGATTGGGCGGGTGAAACCATTCTGAAAGATTCCCGCGAAGCCACAACTGATATTCCATTAGCTGAAATCTGGAAAACCATTGAAGGAATTGGCGGCCAACATGGTTGGTATGGCTCAGATTTTCTCTGGTTTGCTCGCGGCTTATTAGATCGTATGTTTGGCGGCGTTGGTTTACGTCGAGGCCGACGAGACCCAGATCATTTACGAGTAGGGGATAGTTTAGATTTCTGGCGCGTAGAAAAAATTGAACGTGAATCTCTTTTGCGTCTCTATGCCGAAATGGTCTTACCCGGCAAAGCTTGGCTCGAATTTAGAGTAACTGAAGTGAACGGTAAAACTCATATCGTGCAAGAAGCCACATTTGCCCCACACGGTTTGGGTGGCCAGTTGTATTGGTACTCAGTGTTGCCATTTCATACTTTTGTATTTCCAACCATGTTGCGAAATATTATTAAGAAGACCCGACGCAAAGTGATTAACTAGTTTAATTAAATTAGTGACAGACTCTCGGTATGCATGAATTCACTTCCGAAGTCGAAGCGCTAGCCAATGAGGTGCTCGCATACAGTCTTGAGCGGCTAAAGAGTGATCCACCGCTTGACGGTCCGTTATCAGAGGCTGAACTTTTTACTCAAGTAGGAAACACAATTACTACTAAAGGCCTTGGTGGAAAAGAAGCACTTGATGTTTTTACTTCGGTTCTAGCCAAGGCTTGTATTTCAACAGATCACCCAAGAAATCTAGCTTTTATTCCATCGGCACCGAGTGAATATGCAAATCTATTTGATTTAGTAGTTGGAGCTAGCGCACTGTACGGCGGCTCGTGGCAAGAAGGTGCGGGTGCGGTATTTGCCGAGAATCAAGCGCTTCGTTGGATTGCTGATTTAGCAGGTCTGCCGCAAAGTTCTGGTGGCGTTTTTGTACAAGGTGGAACCGTAGGCAATCTTTCGGCGCTAGTTGTTGCGCGCGCTCAAGCGCGTAAACAATTTTCAGATACAACGCGCTGGGTAATTGCCTGTAGTGCGCAAGCCCATTCATCAATTGCATCTGCGGCGCAAGTCATGGATGTTGATGTCTTAAAGATTGCAGTTGATGAAAATGGCAAGCTACAAGGTGACACCGTTGCCAAAGAAATCGATGCATTGCACCGACAGAGTGGTCGTCGCGTTTTTGCCGTTGTTGCCACAGCAGGCACCACCAATCTGGGCATAATTGATGATTTAGCTGGCATCAGTGCTGCTGCAAAAGCTCGCGAGATTTGGTTCCATGTCGATGGCGCTTATGGATTGGCGGCCTTATGTGCGCCATCAGTTCGCGCAAAGTTTTATGGTGTTGAAAATGCAGATTCGCTAATTGTTGATCCGCATAAATGGTTATTTGCGCCGTACGATGCCTGCGCACTAATTTATCGCACACCTGAATTAGCGCGTGAAGTTCATACTCAACATGCTTCATATCTAGATACGCTGCATGATGGAAATTGGAATCCGTCAGACTACGCAATTCAATTAACACGTCGCACGCGTGGATTACCATTTTGGTTTTCACTTGCGGCATATGGAACTGATGCATATTCCGAGGCAATGGAACAATCACTTGAAGTGGCAAAGTATGCGGCGAAAAAAGTTAGTGAACATCCAAATCTAATCTTGCTTTGCGAACCAGAACTTTCAATTGTCGCATTTACTCGCATCGGTTGGGTGGCATCGGATTATCAAAAGTGGAGTGATGAGTTATTAACTGAACAAGTTGGATTTATTCCACCGTCATCTCATGATGGACAGCCGATATTGCGTTTTGCCATAGTCAATCCATGGACAAAATTCAGTGATATTGATCTGATTCTGCAACGGCTATAAATCACTTGAAGTTCCCACACTTTTTCACTCGCATTAAGTAAGATTCTCCTTATGTCCGCTCAAGAACAGATCTCGGTCTCGGTAAATCTGACCGACCTCGAAATGGCGATCCTAGAATTCGAGCGAAATTGGTGGCGATATGCCGGTGCCAAAGAGTCCTCAATTAAGGAGCTCTTCGATATGGATGCGCCTAAGTACTACCGCTTGCTAAACGATTTGATTGACCGAGAAGATGCTCTAGCTGCCTCACCGATGCTAGTTAAGCGCCTGCGCCGCCTTCGTGAGGCCCGCACACAGGCTCGTTCAGCCCGCTAAACCCGCTTCAAGGCCCGCTCTAGCGCTCAATTCAAACCACTTTCGGCCCTGGCCTCGTTTTGCGCGGGCGAAATAATCTGCGTAGATTTGGCGTTAGCACTCGAGGGGTGTGAGTGATAAAACGCCCCAAACGAATAGCAATGAACCATAACTAAAAGGAGCAAGACCATGGCCAAGCAAATTGCCTTTAACGAAGAAGCCCGTCGCGGGCTTGAGCGCGGAATGAACGTGCTTGCCGACGCCGTAAAAGTAACGCTCGGACCTCGCGGACGTAACGTTGTCCTTGAGAAAAAGTGGGGCGCCCCAACAATTACCAACGATGGAGTTTCCATCGCTAAAGAGATCGAGCTAGATGATCCATGGGAAAAGATTGGTGCTGAATTAGTTAAAGAAGTAGCCAAGAAGACTGACGATGTTGCCGGTGACGGAACCACAACTGCGACCGTGCTGGCTCAAGCACTTGTTCGCGAGGGTCTACGTAACGTTGCCGCTGGATCAAACCCAATGGCGCTAAAGCGCGGTATTGAAAAAGCAGTCGAAGCAATTGTTGCCGAACTTCTTTCAATGGCAAAGAGCGTCGATTCAAAAGAGCAGATTGCAGCCACTGCATCTATCTCTGCTGCTGATTCAACAATCGGCGAAATGATTGCCGAAGCCATGGACAAGGTCGGCAAAGAAGGCGTTATCACAGTAGAAGAGTCAAATACTTTTGGGCTTGAACTCGAACTAACTGAAGGTATGCGTTTTGATAAGGGATACATCTCGCCTTACTTCGTAACTGATCAAGATCGCATGGAAGTTGTTTTAGAAGACGCCTATGTTCTTCTCGTCAACTCAAAGATTACAAACATTAAAGATTTGCTACCTGTGCTTGAAAAAGTTATGCAATCAGGTAAGCCACTTGCCATCATCGCTGAAGATGTTGAAGGCGAAGCACTTGCCACACTTGTGGTCAATAAGATTCGCGGAATTTTCCGCGCAGCCGCTGTAAAAGCGCCAGGCTTTGGCGATCGTCGTAAGGCGATGCTGCAGGACATTGCAATCCTTACAGGTGCAACTGTTATCTCTGAAGAAGTTGGCCTAAAGCTTGATCAAGCTGGCCTAGAACTTCTTGGAAAAGCTCGCAAAGTAGTTATCAGCAAGGAAGAAACCACCATCGTTGAAGGTGGCGGAGATGCTGATCAAATCAAAGGCCGTGTAAATCAGATTCGCGCCGAGATCGAAAAGAGCGATTCAGATTACGATCGCGAAAAACTACAAGAGCGTTTAGCCAAGTTAGCTGGTGGCGTTGCTGTCATTAAGGCAGGCGCAGCGACTGAAGTTGAACTCAAAGAACGCAAGCACCGCATTGAAGATGCAGTTCGTAACGCAAAAGCTGCCGTAGAAGAAGGCATCGTTGCCGGTGGTGGCGTTGCGCTACTACAAGCAGGCCATGCAGTTTTCGCGAAGTTAAAGCTTGAAGGCGACGAAGCGACTGGCGCCAAGATTGTTGAGCTATCAATCGAAGCTCCACTTAAGCAGATCGCAGTTAATGCCGGTCTCGAAGGTGGCGTAGTCGTTGAGAAAGTTCGTCATTTAACTGCCGGTCATGGCTTGAATGCAGCAACTGGTGAATACGTAGACATGATCAAGGCTGGCATCATCGATCCAGCTAAGGTGACACGTTCTGCACTTCAGAATGCAGCATCAATCGCAGCACTTTTCATTACAACCGAAGCAGTAATCACTGATAAGCCAGAGAAGAATCCAGCGCCGATTCAGCAAGGCGGCGGAGATATGGACTTCTAAGGTAATTAATTAAGCCTGAATAAGCAGCAGCGCCACCCTCGATTACCTTGAGGGTGGCGTTCTGCTTTACTCTTAGCCCATGAGTAAATGGGATGCCCGCGATTTAGCACACGCCGCTGCGATTGAAGATGCCGGTGATGCCAAGTTAGTTGGCGATTTTGTCACCGTTGATTTCGATGACGAAGATCGCATCGCAACTTATTTATTCGAAGCGAATTTAACTGGCTATCGCGGATGGCGCTGGGCAGTAACAGTTTCTAAAGTTGATAACAAATCAATTGCCACACTTTGCGATGTTGTTGTATTACCTGGTCCTGATGCACTTGTTCCACCAAAATGGATTCCATACCGCGATCGATTACAGCCAGGTGATGTTGGAGTTGGTGACATTGTTCCTTCATCACTCGATGACACTCGTTTAACAACTGGTGAGGCCGCACTCCCAGCTGATGAAGAATTAGATCCAGGGTTAGCATTTGAATTAGGTTTAGGTCGTACTCGCGTTCTATCAATTGAAGGTCGCGATCAAGCTGCTAAGCGTTGGTTCGATGGCGAACGTGGCCCGAATTCACCAATGGCACAGATGGCACCAAAGCCATGTTCATCTTGTGGCTTCTTTATTCCAATTGCCGGATCAATGCGCAGTGCATTTGGTGCATGCGCAAATGCGATCTCACCTGAAGACGGCCGCGTAGTCTCGGTTTCACATGGCTGCGGCGCACATTCAGAAGCTACTTTTTAAGCGAATAATCGCACTTCACGCCCCAAGTTAAGTGCGATAAACTACTCACCTGTCCGCAACCGCGGCTAAACGAACATTCCGAGTTAAGACTCAAATCAGCAAGCGTTTAAGGAGACCCCAAATGCCATCAGGCCGCGTTAAATGGTTCAGCCTGGAAAAAGGTTTTGGCTTTATTGCATCCGATGAAGGCGAAGATGTTTATCTTGCCGCTTCATCACTTCCAGCTGGAGTAACCACTGTTAAGCCAGGCACTAAACTTGAGTTCGGCGTTGCCGATAGTCGCCGCGGCCCACAAGCTCTATCTGTTGTAATAATTGATGCGCCACCTTCATTAGCTGAAAACAATCGCATTAATCCCGATGATTTAGCGGCGATTATTGAAGATTCGATCAAGATGTTGGACAAAGTTGGAAATGGTTTGCGTCATGGCCGTCGCCCAACTGCTGCTGAAGCAGAACGCCTAGGTCGCGTATTGCGCGGTATTGCTGGGCAACTCGAAGCTTAAATTCCGCTGCGCTTCGCGCGACGAATTGAATAACGCACTCCAGTAGCACCAAGTGCTGCTCCAAATACACAAGTCCAAATAATTTTGGTATCTGTTCCGATTACAAGCGCAACTATGCCGGCTATAAGCCACGCAATAGTTCCAATAGTCACTAGAATTACCACTGTTCGAACTTTTCGATCTAAATTTTGATCTGACATGAGAGCAGAGTAATGCGTTTTTTGGTTAAGAGCGATGGCAACTGGCGCGCTTTTCGACACCGTAATTACCGAATTTTATATCCAGCGAATGCCGCTTCGAATATTGGTGGCTGGGTACAACGCCTTGCACAAGATTGGTTAGTTTTAGAATTAACTAATAGTGGATTCTATTTGGGCATAGTAACTGCGCTGCAATTCGCCCCAGTCTGGTTTTTTAGTTTGCCCGGTGGGGCCTTAGCTGATCGTTTTAATAAACGTAAAGTCTTAATCTTAACCAACATTGCCGCTGGATTAACTTCGCTGACACTTGGAATACTTGTTGTGACCAATAATGTGCAAATTTGGCATGTTATGGCTTTAGCGTTTGCTCTCGGAGTAGCTGATGCAATCGATAAACCTGTTCGACAGAGTTTTACCTCCGAAATGGTAGGCGTTGTTGACGTACCGAATGCGGTTAGTTTGAACTCAGCTAATTTCAATTTTGGAAGACTAGTTGGCCCAGCGCTATCAGGCTTAATGATCGCCGCTTTTGGAACTGGCCCATCATTCCTAATTAATGCATTCACGTATGTGCTGGTAATTATTGTGATGGCGAATATTCGTGAAGCCGAACTGTTTCGTGAACCACGAGCAGCTGGGCCGACCACAATTCGCGAAGGCTTTAGATACGTTATGGCCCGCCCCGACTTATTTGTAGTTATGTCGGTCGTTTTCTTTGTGACAACTTTTGGGCTTAACTTTCAACTGTTTAATGCCCTAATGGCGACTAAGGTATTTGATAAAGGCGTTACCTCATTTGGGTTAATGGGAACCGTAATTGCGATTGGTTCGCTAAGTGCCGCGCTCTTTTCACCGAGAATTGAGAAGTATCGCTCTACTAAGTTTGTGATTGCTAGTTCTATCGTTTTTGGAATTTCAATCTTCATAATTGCTTTTATGCCAACTTTTCTCACTTATATGATCATGCTTCCAATCGCTGGAGCCGGCGCATTAACAACCTTGATCGCATCTAATTCAACGGTACAGACAAATTCTGATAGCGCAGTGCGTGGGCGAATACTAGGAATTTATCAATTCATATTACTTGGGGGAGCCCCACTAGTAACTCCGATCCTTGGCCTTTTTTCAGAGGCCTTTGGAATTCGGCGAACTATTGTGCTTTGCGCACTTTTAACAATTTTGGCGCCAACTGCTATTTGGTTGAAGTTTAAAGACCGTATTGCGGTGCCAGCAGATATTTCGATTGCTGCAGTATTAAAGACCGCTTAAAAGAACCATTCCCAAAAGCCCAAAAAGAATTACCAAAGTTACTATTCGGCGGGTTTTATAACTCATGACTTAATTATATTCGTATCGTCATGAGATGGGACTTTTATGATGATTATCATCGCAATTGCTATGAGCACCGGCACCATGATGTAGGCACGGCTAATGCCTAAGGAATCTCCAAGAACTCCCAGCAAGAATGGCGCGCCACCGATAGCTAAACCAGCTGCCAATGAACTCTTGCCGATCGCCAAGTCTGGCCGATTATCGCTCAGGCCGATTAAGCGGATTGATGCCAAAGCAAATTGCATCGAGATTCCGAGACCCATAGTAAATAGTGAGAATAACGAGAGTAGTAAGTTGTGTGAGAACCAAAAGATTGCAAAACCGATGAATTGGGTACCGATAATTATCTGCAGCTGATGATCTAGTTTGTAGCGCTTGAGTACTGGGCCGCCAAACCAACGGCCGATGCCCATTCCGGTTCCAAGGGCCACAATGCAAACAGTGCTGATAGCTGCCGTTGAACCAACGCGTTCGCGTAGTAGAGCAGCTGCCCAGAAGGTAGTTGCGAATTCGCTTGAGATACAAGCAACGAAACCGATCCAGGCCCACCAAAATTGTGGCGATAACTTGCCACGTTGTGGACCTTCAACATCGGGTACATGTTCTTCGGCATCCTTTTCACGGCCAACTAAATACAGAATCAAGGAGAGTGGGGCGGCAAGTAACAAGCCATAACGCCAACTTATTGAAGTGCCAGCTAGCGTTCCAACAAATAAAGTTCCGGTTACATAACCTGCCGAACCAATTGAGTTCGATTGCGGAAGTGCAATTGCGGCATCTTCTTTATAGTGATGGGAAATTCCAGTAACCATATTATTAATTACAAATGAGGTACCAATGCCGCCCAAAAGTGTTGCTAATAAAGTTAATTGAACTGGTGGGCAGTAAACAAACATCACGATGCCGAGTGCGAATAAACCAAGACCTAACCAAGCAGCGCGAGAACGACCAAATCTATGTACAACGCGTGAATTAAGCGCACCAGCAATAATTGAGGCGAGTCCCATTGCAGTGCCGTGCAGCCCAGCAACTGTAAGTGAAGTGCCTTGATCTTCACGAAGTAATGGTTGGGCAGGGCCGAAGCCACCGAGGTAGAAGTTAACTAGTGCGATCTGGGCCGAGATTGTCCAAAAAATGCGATCGCGCTGAAACGCCATCTTAAAGAGCAGCTACAACGTAATCGATACAAGCAGTCAAAGCTTTAACATCACTTGGATCAATGGCTGGGAACATACCAACACGTAATTGGTTTTTACCCAACTTGCGATAAGGCTCAGTATCAACAATGCCATTTGCCCGAAGAGCCGCAGCAACTGCCATCGCATCGATAGATTCATCAAAGTTAATGGTTGCAACTACGTTTGAACGCATTGCTGGATCCGTCACAAATGGAGTTGTGTAAGAAGTTTTTTCAGCCCACTCATAGATATGTGCTGCTGATTCAGCGCTACGACCAGCAGCAAAACTTAAGCCACCGTTATCGTTCATCCAATTAACTTGATCTGCCAGCATCATCAAAGTCACTAGCGCTGGAGTGTTGTAAGTCTGATCTAAACGTGAATTTTCAACTGCGATTCCGAGATCGAAGAATGCTGGAACCCAACGACCGCTCGCCTTTATTTTCTCAGCTCGAGCAATTGCATCCGGACTCATAAGTGCAATCCAGAGACCGCCATCGGAGGCAAATGATTTCTGAGGCGCGAAGTAATAAGTATCAAATTCTTTAGCATCAACCATTAAGCCACCTGCAGCACTGGTTGCATCTACGAGAACGAGTGCGCCATCAGTGCCAGCTGGGCGAATGATGGGCATCGAAACGCCGGTACTCGTTTCATTATGTGTTTGGGCGTAAACATCGATACCGGCTTCGGAAACGCTAACTGGATGAGAGCCTGGCTCGGCTTTAATGACCGTTGGTTCGCCTAGGAATGGGGCCTCTTTGGCCGCGGATGCGAACTTTGACGAGAATTCACCAAAAACTAAGTGTTGTGAACGTTCTTCGATTAAACCAAAAGTTGCGATATCCCAAAACGCAGTTGAACCACCGTTACCCAAAACAACTTCGTAGCCTTCAGGTAGTGCGAATAATGAAGAGAGACCTTCGCGCACATTCTTTACCACGTTTTTGACTGGCTTCTGTCGGTGCGAGGTTCCCAAAATTTTTGTGCCACTTGAAACCAGTGCATCTAACGCAGCTGGACGAATTTTTGAAGGACCGCAACCAAAACGACCATCAACGGGCTTAATATTGTCAGGTATTTTAATTTCGCTCACCTGCGTAGTCTAAGGGTAGTAGCGGTTTAAGGCCCAATCATTACTTGTGGCATCTAACTCATAGCGCAGGCGATCATGTAATCGCGAGTAGCGGCCTTGCCAAAATTCAATGCTCTTTGGGATGACGCGATAACCACCCCAATTTGGCGGAAGCGGAACTTCAGATCCTTCGGGCCATTTCTCCGCAGCGCCTTGCCAGCGTTGTTCTAATTCTTCGCGTGAAGCAAGCGGTGCTGATTGATGGCTGGCCCATGCGCCGATTTGGCTAGCCCAAGGACGGGTCGCAAAGTATTCAGCTGATTCAGATTGCGCAATTTTTTCGGCAGTTCCACTTATTGAGACTTGGCGTTCCATAGCAAACCAAGGAAAGAGCAATGTAACTTGTGGATTAATTTCCATGGCATGGCTTTTACGGGATGAATAATTGGTAAAGAAAGTAAATCCACCTTCGGATAGATCTTTTAACAAAACAGTGCGAGTAGAAATATCACCATCGCCGCCGAGAGTAGAAAGGACCATTGCATTCGCTTCGACAATAACTGGATTGGTGCGAGCTTCAGTTAGCCAGGTCATGAAAGCTTCAAATGGGTCAGCCGGCAAAGTCTCTAATCCAGCCTCGCCATATGAGCGGCGCATGGCTGAGATTTCGGCCCGAGTTAATGAATTATCCATAGCTGTATCTAACGTCACTTTCGCCAAGTAAGCATCTTTAGCCCTCTTGGTAGAAAGCACCCCCGCCTAAGGGGCAGAATTACCCCATAAGAGTGGTTCGCGAAGCGAGCCAGAACTGCGAATTTAGTTAGAAGGAGTTCAACATGTCTGATGATTTCAAGCCAGGTCTTGAAGGTGTAATCGCATTCGAATCAGAGATTGCTGAACCCGATAAAGAAGGTAGCGCGCTTCGCTATCGTGGCGTTGATATCGATGACCTAGTCGGTCGCGTAACTTTTGGAAACGTATGGGGACTCTTAGTTGATGATTTATTCAACCCAGGTCTACCAAATGCCGAGCCATTCCCACTCCCAGTGCACTCTGGTGATGTGCGCGTAGATGTGCAATCTGCAATTGCAATGTTGGCACCAGCTTGGGGATTCAAACCACTACTTGATATTTCTGATGAAGAAGCTCGCAGCAATTTAGCGCGCACATCAGTAATGGTTCTTTCTTACTTAGCACAAGCTGCGCGCGGAATTGTTGGCCCACCTGTCCCAGAATCTGAAATTGATAAAGCACATACCGTTGTTGAGCGAATGATGATTCGTTGGCGCGGAGAGCCTGACCCACTTCATGTTCGTGCAATCGATGCTTACTTTGTATCTGCTGCAGAACACGGAATGAACGCATCAACATTTACTTCGCGCGTAATTGCATCAACTGGTGCTGATGTTTGTGCGGCAATTTCTGGCGCAATCGGTGCGATGTCTGGCCCACTTCATGGTGGCGCTCCAGCACGTGTGCTAACCATGATTGAAGATGTTGAAAAATCAGGTAACGCAGAAACTTATGTAAAGGGGCTACTTGATCGCAAAGAGCGCTTAATGGGATTTGGTCACCGCGTTTATCGCGCCGAAGATCCACGTGCTCGCACATTGCGTCGAACTGCAAAAGAACTTAACGCTCCACGTTACGCAGTTGCCGAAGCTCTTGAGCAAGCAGCACTTAAGGAACTCCGTGAACGTCAACCAGATCGCGTTCTAGAAACCAACGTTGAGTTCTGGGCTGCAATTGTGCTCGACTTTGCTGAAGTTCCAGCACCACTATTTACTTCAATGTTTACCGCTGCCCGTACTGCAGGCTGGTCAGCACATATTCTCGAGCAGAAGCGCACTGGCCGTTTAATTCGCCCATCTGCTCGCTATGTTGGCAAAGCAGCACGTCGCCCAGAAGATGTTGCCGGCTGGGATGACACCGTCGGAATGATCCACAACTAATTCATTAGTTGAGCCAATCAATATTTTGAAGATCGTATTTGCTGGCGACAGCATCACCGCATCTGGCAATTGGGCTGAAGCAATTGATTTTGCCGAGGTAGAAAATTTTGCAGTTTCAGGTGATTCCACTGATGCCTTTTTTGACAAGATTCCAAAAATTACTGAATCTAAGCCCGATATAGTTTCAGTTTTAATTGGCACTAATGATTTTGGAAATACTTTGTTAAATCGTGAGGGTGCCGATGTTGGCGCACGCGTCTTAGCTATTGTTGAAGAGCTTAAGCAGCAATTACCGGAAACCAAAATCCTTCTGCACACGATCCTGCCCCGAGGCATCGAAGATTCAGGCGTGGATCTGCGTAATCGAGTAATTGAAGCTAATGATTACATCAAATCAAATAAGCAAAGTGATATCGAGTTTATTGATTTATGGGCACATTTCGTCGCCCCGGATGGGCTATCCCTTGCCGATCAATATGTAATGGCTGATGAGACAATCTTGAAGTTACATATTAATGAAAGTGGTTACCGAAAATGGATAACTGTTTTGTTACCAACTCTGCAACGCATGGTAAACGCCAAATAATTCCGCCGTCTCTGTTAGCCTTTGCAGATTATGTCTGATTACAAATTTATTGCCGGAGACAAGAAATGGTGGCGACAAGCTGTCGTTTATCAGATCTATCCACGTAGCTTCGCTGACTCAAATGGCGACGGTATTGGTGATCTCGCCGGCATGATCGATCGGGTCCCATACTTAAAATCGCTAAGCATCGATGCAGTTTGGCTAAGCCCGTTCTATCCATCTGAGCTAGCCGATGGTGGTTATGACGTTGCTGACTACCGCAATGTAGATCCACGTATTGGCACACTTGAAGAATTCGATAAGTTGATTGAAGAGCTACATAAAGTTGAAATTAGAGTCTTCGTAGATATTGTTCCGAATCATTCATCTGATCAACACGAGTGGTTCCAGGCTGCGCTTAAAGCTGGCCGCGGTTCGCCTGAACGTGATCGCTATATTTTCCATGATGGCCTCGGCGAGAATGGCGATATTCGCCCCTCAGAATTGGTAAGCCACTTCGGCCCAACTGGCTGGACTCGCGTTACCGAACCAGATGGCACACCAGGTCAGTGGTACCTGCACCTATTTGCACCTGAGCAACCCGATTTCAATTGGGATAACCAAGAAGTCCGCGATGACTTTATTAAAACGTTGCGCTTCTGGTCAGATCGCGGCGTCGATGGCTTCCGCATTGACGTGGCTCATGCGCTAACTAAAGATTTCTCTGATGGTCTGCCTGCGCGCGACACAATGGATATAGATCCAAAAAAGCCCGATGGAAGCGACCCATTATTTGATCGCGATGAAGTACACGAGATTTATCGCCAGTGGCGCAAAGTATTTAACGAGTATGACCCACCACGTGTTGCAGTGGCAGAAGCAAGTGCACCCGCCCACCGACTGGGTGCATATGCATCAGAAGAAACGCTTGGTCAGGCTTTTAACTTTGACTTGTTACATGCCGACTGGAATACCAAGCGCTTTAAGCATTTAATTAGTAACAGCATGAAACGTGCTGATAAATCTGGTTCTTCAAATACTTGGGTGCTTTCTAATCACGACGTTGTGCGTCACCCAACTCGTTACGGCTTGCCGGATAAAACAGATTTAGTTAAGTGGTATATCTCAGAAGGAAAGTCAGCACCACTTGACGCCAAGCAAGGCATTGACCGTGCTCGCGCATCAACAATGTTGATTCTGGCACTGCCTGGCTCCACCTATCTTTATCAAGGTGAAGAAATCGGCCTATTCGAAGTAGCCGATACGCCACGCGAAGCGATGCAAGACCCACAATGGTATAGAAACCCAGGCAAAGCTCGTAGTCGCGATGGCTGCCGGATTCCATTGCCTTGGACAACTACAGGCTCTTCATTTGGCTTCGGCCCCGGTGGTTCACACTTACCAATGCCAGCTGATTTCGGAAAGTACTCAGTTGAAGCAAACGAAACAGATGCTAATTCAGTGCTAAATCTTTACCGCGCAGCAATTGCTATGCGCAAAGGTTTGCAGTGCGCTGAAGAAATTAAATTTATCTTTAACTGGAATCGCAGTGTGTTGCATTTTGCTCGCCCAAATGGATGGCAATCATTTACTAACTTCGGTAAATCACCAGTCAAGCTTCCAAACGGAAAAGTTTTACTAAGTAGCAGGCCACTAATTGGTAGCCAAGTACCGGGTGAAACTACAGTTTGGTTACAGGCTTAACCCTTAACTGCGCCACCTGTTAGACCGTTAGTGATGTACTTCTGTAGCGATACAAAGAGAATCACGATTGGTGTTGAAGCCATTACCGCACCTGCAGCAAACATGGCCCAGTTCTTGGTCCATGGATCAGCTAGTAGTAACTGCAATCCTACGGCGACTGTGTATTGCTCATTTGTATTGAAAACAATTGAGGCCAAAACATAATCACCGAAAGTT
The DNA here is from genome assembly GCA_044351155.1 of Candidatus Planktophila sp. Classification (GTDB taxonomy): domain Bacteria; phylum Actinomycetota; class Actinomycetes; order Nanopelagicales; family Nanopelagicaceae; genus Planktophila. Next base: position 42,637 of record JBILGH010000004.1, read on the forward strand.
CCGATGAATGAAAGCAGCGCCATAACTGCGAGTACTGGAGCAACTAAACGCAAGATAATCTTGAAGAAGATCTGAGTATGTGTAGCTCCATCAATTTTGGCAGCCTCATCGAGTTCCTTCGGAATCGTATTGAAGAAGCCGTACATTAAGTAAGTTCCGCCACCAAGTGAGCCGCCAAGATAAATCAAGATCAAACCGGCTTTAGTTCCGAGACCAATTGCTGGAACATAGTCAGTTAACTTGCTCAAGATTCCGTAAACAGCAACTAAACCAAGAATTGATGGGAACATCTGAATCAAAATCAGTGATAACAAACCAGCACGACGGCCATTGAACCGCAAGCGCGAGAATGCGAATGCAGCCAATGCGCTAATAAATACGCTGATAACTGCGGTTACACCTGCAAGTATCAGTGTGTTCTTCATCCAAATCACAAATGGATAATCTGAAGATTGCAGTAGGTCGGTGTAGTTACCTAAATAAAATTGGCGGAAAAGCGTGTAGTTTTCAATATTTCCCATCTGAGTCAGAGATGTAGAAAGAATATATAGCAATGGGAAAGTAGAGAAAGCAATAACTAAGAGACCGACTAGGTGTTTCCAACCAACCTGTGTGAACCAGCGAACGATTCCACCGCGTCGCGCCTTGTCGTGCTTTAAAGGCTTAGCTGTAATGGTCGTCATTGGGTCCGCTCCTCAAGTCCGCGAGTACGTTTAAAGCTAAAGAAGGAAATTGAACCGATGATCAAGAAGATCAATACCGAGAACGCGCTAGCTAAACCGTAATCAGCTCCAACTGAACGACTGAAAGCGATTCGGTAAACGAAAGTAATCAAGATATCGGTAGCGCCAGCTTCGACTTTAAGGGTTGGATCCAGGAACGGACCACCACCCGTGAGCAGATAAATAGCACCAAAGTTATTGAAGTTATATGCAAACGATGCAATCAAGAGTGGAGCTAGCGATACTAATAGCAGCGGCAACTTAATTAACTTAACAATCTTCCAAGGTGAAGCACCATCGATACTTGCCGCCTCAGTTAAATCATTTGGAATTGCTTGAAGCGCGCCAGTACAGATTAAGAACATATATGGGAAGCCCAGCCATAAGTTAACTAGCAGAACTGCCGCTCGCGCCGCCCCTTGTTGCTCAAACCATTGAATTTTATTGTCGCCCATGAAGCCTAAGATGGTGTTATTAATAAAACCATTTTCAGTATTGAGCAAACCTCGCCAAACGTAAGCTGACAAGAATGCCGGGAATGCATATGGCAAGATGAAAATAGCTCGATAAATTCGCAGACCACGAATTCGCTGGTCATTGAACATCAGCGCTAGAGCTAGTCCAACTACGAATGTTGAGAAAACAGAGCCAAAGGCGAACATGAAAGTCCACAACAGAATTCCGCCAAGCGGGCCACGTAAGTCTTTGTCGCCAAAGATCTTCTGATAGTTGCTCCAGCCAATTCGAACTTGCCAGCCGATACCACTTAGAAGTTCGCCATCATCAGCGTTTTTGAAGTATCCGACCGTATCGTCGGCGATGAATTCTTTGTTATCACTTACCCGCGTCATTACGCGAGTTTTCTCGTCATAGGTATACGAGAAGCGATTTTGCTGCGCGAAGAAAGCATCAGCTGTAGCGATAAAGCCATCTTTACTTAGATCTGGCCCGAGTGGAATTTTTATAGTAGTTACACCAGGATCGATTTCCGTGATTTCATCATCTGATAAAAAAGTAACTCCCTCAAGTGAGGCTGGATAGCCCGATTCATCGGTGACTAAACCATCGGCTGCAGTTATCTCGCGCCAAGGATGCTTTGAATAATTCTCACCGCCCATGAATATCTTGTTGGTAGCTAAATCAAAGGCAAGGAATTGCACAGCCCCGTCTTCTGAACGCACAACCTTAATTTCGTATTCGGATGCTCCTTCAATTGGCTCTACTGCCGCTTGTTGAATTGCATCTAGTGCTTCGGTATAACTGCCATTGTGTGCATCGCCATAGTTGGTAAATGAAATGTATCCACTAAAAATAACTACATAAACTTGGAAAGCGAGTAATAAGAGAACTCCAGGGGTTAAATACTTGGCTGGAAGTCCGCCTCGGCGTAAATAAATCCAGTTAACAACTAATGTGACTAAGCCGAAGAATATTGCTAGTCCGTATTTTTCCTTGCCAATCAGGATCATTAAAACAAAACCAACGCCAGCATCGACTATGCCTAGAATAAAGATTTTGGCTAGTGTGCCACGCAAACTTGGAGTACCACCTGAGTTAAGTTCGAAATTCTTATTTCGCGTTCTCATGGGCAGATGGCTCCTTCAAAATATCTTTGGGAAATATAAATTACTTGTTTTATTCTAAAACTTTTTTATTAGAAAAGTTAGGGGTTCGAAACCATTGCTGGCTTCGAACCCCTAACCCACTATCTCTAGTGAATTGAAGCTAATTAAGCAGCGTCAATTGTGCTCTGAAGAGCCTTCATTGCCTTGTCCATGTATCCAGAAATGTCGCCTGAGGCAACCTTTCCTTCAGCAAGGGCCTTTTCAGCTGCGCCGATCTTTGTCCAAACGGTATCCATGAATGCGTATGAAGGCATTGGATATGCATTTTGACCAGCAGCACCGAATGCAGCAAGTTGCTTGTCATTTAGCTTGGCAAGTGCGTCAGCGTTTGCAGGAATGCGCTCGGCACCCTTGATGTTTGCGAACTCACCTTGGAAGCCAGCTGAACCAACGAAACGTAGAACCTTTCCTACGTTAACAGCGTTCTTTGCGCCAGCAACCTTAACTGACTGCCAGTATCCGTATTGACCTGAGAACTGACGTGCAACCTTGCCACCAGCTGATGGGAATGTAGTAACGCCGATTTCGTCAGCTGTCATAGCTGCGCCTGTGCAATCCTTCTTTGATCCATCAGGCATGATCAACTTAGTTGAAGACTTTGACTTCAGTGATCCCATGATCCATGGACCGGTGATTCCGTATCCACCGTTTTGGATATTACAAACCATTTGATCCCAGCCACCGTCAACGAACTTAGGTCCGTTTGTAGCTAACCAAGCAGCATACTTATCAGCAGCTGAACCTGTGTAACCAACAGTTGTTGTCCAACCGCTGTTGTTACGTGTGAACAATGAGATACCGAATGAAGTTGCAATCGGTGACATGTGGTAAGGGTCGTTACCAGTTCCACCGCGTGTGAATGGAAGAGTTACGCCACGGTCTGAAGCAAGTAGTTGCTCCCATGTCATGCCCTTTGGATCTTTAGCCTTGCTCTTGTTGTAAACAAGTGCGATGTTTTCGGTGTAGATAGGCATTCCATAAAGCTTGCCACCTACTGTGAAACCTGACTTCATTTCCTTAGAGAACTTTGTATTTAGTGAACCAACCACGATTGGTGCAACTGTTCCTGAAGAAACAAGCTGACCTGTCCAGTCGTGTGCGCCAACCATTAGGTCTGGGCCTTTTCCTTCTGGAACAGCCTTAATAAAATCTGCACGGCCCTTGTTGTAAACCACGTTGATTGTAATTCCTTGGGACTTAGCCCATTCCTTAATAATTGGAGTCTGTTGGTCCTTAGTTGCATCTGCAACGCCTACCCAAATTGTTACTGTATTGGCAGGTGTCACCTTTGCGAATGCAGGAGCAACAATTGCACCTGAAGCTGCTACGGCAAGAACCAGAGCAGTTGCAAGGCTACGCTTACGTAGAATCATTGTTTGCCTTTCTAACTTTTTTAGAGGGATGATCAAGCCCGTTAGGGATTGCGCAGAGTTTATAAGCCGTTAATCGGCGGTTCTAGCCATAACGGGATTTGTATCGAAATCGTTGTAATTAAAGGCTGTTACATGGCGGTCGTACAGTCACAATTAGAGCCTGACCAGCGCACCTTTTTAAGAGGAAAAAAGCGCTGGCAAACAGGTACTTTTAGGCTCAACCTGCCAGGTACCGCGAAACACAAGGGGAAGAAATGACCTTCAACAATTCCTTCAACAATGCCCATCTAAAACCTCACCACGACGGTAGCGAACTTTACGTAAGTTCCGATGCGCCAAAAATAGGCTCCGAAGTAAAGCTTCGTGTGCGCGTACCAAATACCTATACCTTCGATATCGGGCTAGTTCGTTACTACATGGATAGCGAATCAACTGTTGCCAAGCTGACAAAGGAAAGCGATGGCGAAGTTGAGTCCTGGTGGTCAGCCAAAATTCCAGTTAAGAACTACGACGTTCAATATCGTTTTCTATTCACGCGGGCCGGCAAGTATGAATGGTTAAACGCTTCAGGTTTATTTGGCCACGATGTTCATACCAACGAAGATTTTCGAATCATCGCTCGCCCACGCACGACCACTTGGCTAAAGAGTTCAGTTTTCTACCAAATTTTCCCAGACCGTTTTGCTAAAGGTGTAGAACGCCCAGCACCTGACTGGGCACTACCAATGGAATGGAATGCGCTGCCACATGGTCATGGCCCAACTACTGGTATCGAACTTTTCGGTGGTGACTTCGAAGGAATCACGGCTCACCTTGATCACGTAATTGATTTAGGTGCAAATGGAATTTACTTCACTCCATTTTTCCCATCAAAATCAAATCATCGATATGACGCAACTTCATTCGACAAAATAGATCCACTACTTGGTGGCGACAAAGCATTCTTTGAATTTATGAAAGCTGCCAAGAAAGCAAAGATCAAAGTGCTAGGCGACATCACTACAAACCACTGTAGCAATGAACACCCATGGTTCTTAACGGGTCAAAAGAGCAAGAGTTCAAAAGAGAACAAGTTCTTCTACTGGGATAAGAAAACCCCGTTTGGCTATGCGACTTTTTATGCAGTTAAGCAAATGCCTAAATTAAATTTCGCTTCAGCTGAATTACGCAAGCGTTTCTATGAAGCTAAAAATTCAGTTATTCAAAAGTGGCTATCTCCGAAATATGGCCTAGATGGCTGGCGTATCGATGTAGGCAACCAAACCGGCCGCTATCGCGAGGCCGATCTGCACGATGAAGTTATGCGTGATATCCGCACTGCGATGAACAAAATGAAGCCAAATACTTGGTTAGTAGCTGAAAATGCCGATATGTGGCCAACAGATTTAAATGGCACCGGTTGGGATGGCACCATGAACTACAACGGATTCATGCGACCACTCTGGGCTTGGTTTAATCACAATCCAAATCTAGAAACAGGCGGTTTCCATGGTTTACCAATTGCGATGCCTAAGTCAACTGGTGCGCAATTCGTTAAAGCAATGACGGTATTTAACTCATCAATTCCTTGGCGTAATTTAATTGACAGCATGACTCTGCTGGACTCACACGACACTGCTCGTATGCGCAATGTTGTTGGTGGCGACAAAGAAAAGCATCTTGCTGCGATGGGTCTATTACTCACTTATCCAGGCGTGCCATCAATTTATGCTGGTGATGAAATCGGGCTTGAAGGCGCGTGGGGCGAAGATGGCCGTCGGACCATGACTTGGGACGATGCGCATAACTGGGATCACAATTTCTTAAATTCAGTAAAAGAGTTAGTAAAACTTCGTCGAACCTCGCCGGCACTTGTTGAAGGTGGATTACGTTGGATTGATGTGCAAGATGATCACTTACTCTTCTTGCGCGAAGCCACTGATCAGAATCTGTTGATTCTGGTTGCCCGAGATAAAACTAAAGTTGATGTCGATCTAAGCAAGTTTGGTTACTCGATTATTGGAACTCATTTTGGACCAACAGCTAGCGGTTCGCGCTTGAGGTTAAAGTCTAGGAATGGCCTGGCCGGAATTTGGGAAGTTGCTTAATGAAAAAATTTATCGCTCTGTTTACTATTGCAACGCTCGGAATTTCGGCTGCCGGAAGTTCGGCGGCTCAGAACATCGCAGCGCTAGCAACAAATATCGCGCGTGGTGCGCAGAGCGATGAATCTGCTTACTTTGTAATGACGGATCGCTACGCAAATGGCGATACATCCAATGACAACGGCGGCCTTAAAGCTGGTTCATATGACAGTGGATTTGACCCAAGTAATTACGGCATGTTCCATGGTGGCGATTTCAAAGGAATAACAAATAGCCTAGATCGCCTGAAAAAGCTGGGTTTTACCTCTATTTGGATCACGCCTCCGGTTAAGCAACAAACTATGCAAGGAAATTCAGCGGCCTATCACGGCTATTGGGGCCTAGATTTCACAACAGTTGACCCCTATCTAGGTAGCGAATATGACTTTAAAGAGCTCGTGGTTAAAGCTCAAGCAATTGGCATGAAAGTCATTATTGATATCGTCGTAAATCACACGGCTGATGTAATCCAATATTCAGATAACAACGCCTACGTTAGTCACAAGAGCGCACCTTATTTAGATGCTGCTGGGAAACCATTTGAGCCGGCTTTGTTTGCCGGGAAAGACACCTTTCCAAAACTAGATGCCAATGTTTCATTTGCCAAGAAACCTTCAGTTGATGCGGCGAATGCGAACATCAAAAAACCAGCATTTCTAAATGACATTACTAATTATCACAATCGTGGTGATTCAAATTGGTCTGGCACCTCAGTTCTAGATGGCGACTTCTTCGGTTTAGATGATGTATTTACCCAAAAGCCAGAGGTTGTAAAAGGCTGGATTGATGTCTGGAGCAGTTGGATTACCAAGTTCGGAATCGATGGTTATCGCATCGATACCGCCAAACATGTAAACCCAGAATTTTGGCAAGCTTTTATTCCAGCAATATTGAAAGCTGCTAAAGCTGCCGGCAAAAATGATTTCCCTATCTATGGTGAAGTATTTGACTCAAACCCGTTGACTACTGCACAGTTTGTTCGCAATCAAGCTTTTCCTGGTGTTCTTGACTTTGCTTTTCAAAGCAATGTGACATCGTATGTAACAAATGGTCGAGGCGCTGAAAAGTTAGTTGAACTTTTTAACGCAGATGATCTTTACACGACTTCAACAACCTCGGCATATGGGTTAACTACTTTCCTAGGCAACCACGATATGGGTCGAATCGGAATGTTTATCGATAACGCCGCAAGCGATGAGGCCGATGCGCTGGCAAAATCTAAGTTAGCGAACGCACTTCTGTTCTTACTACGCGGTGGCCCAGCGCTTTATTACGGTGACGAAAAGGGAATGACCGGCAGTGGCGGCGATAAAGCAGCGCGTCAAGACATGTTCCCTACTCTGGTTTCATATTGGCAGGATGAAAAGCGCATTGGGTCAGACCCGATCGGCAACCGAAGTGCTTTTGATGTTAGAAATCCGCTCGAAGATCAGATCACTTCAATGCAGGGGATTATTAAAGCTAATCCAGCGTTGCGTGCAGGTACACAGCAGATTCGTTTTAACAACAGCGAGGTATTTGTAGTCACACGTTACTTGAATGGCCAGGAATACGCAGTTGTTTTTAACTCTGGTGAGACACCGCAAGAAGTCAAGTTCAATGTAAGCACCGGTGGCTCAAAGTGGACACCAATACTCGGTTCTGCAATCTCTTCATCGGCAACCGGTGCTAATTTGACTGTAAAAGTTGGTGCCACTAACTATGTAGTTCTCAAAGCTGCAACTAAGTTCAAAGCCAAACTCGCTCCTGCAATTATTCTTAATCAGCCACGATCTGATTTTGCAATGGATTATTTACTAGAGCTTAGTTCAACAGTTAAAGGTGATGAATACAACCAAGTAACTTACTTAGTACGTGAGGCCGGTAAGAATTGGGTCAACATCGGAACTTCAGATCGCCGCACTGTAAAGGGCGACATAGCTGCAGCTGGCTTGTATCGCGTGTTCTTAGAGCCGCGTAATTACAAGAGTGGTACTAATTTAGAGTTTGTCTCAATCGTAAAGAATGCAGCAAACAAAACCGCGGTTTCAAAGATTATTAAATACAAAATTAGTTATTAAGCCAAAACTTCATCACTTGGTCTAGATAACTTGCCCACGATCTTTCATTGTGGCTGCTCTTTTCATAAACCTTAGTTACAAAGTCATGCCCGATTCGGTAACCTTTTTCTTTCATTAATCGATCAGCATATTCTTGAAAAGGTTTGTAATCAGCATCTAAGCTTTTTGTTCCGCGGCTCATCCAGATTTTATGGGTTCCGGGACTTGGTAACTCTTCGATAGTGCGTTCTACTAAACGGTTGCCACCAATAGTCCAATGCGGCGAAAGTGCCAGCAAGGCACTCATTTGATCAGGGCGTTGAATTCCAGCGTAAAGAGTTGATAAAGCCCCCATGCTTGAACCAATCATTGCGCGGTTAGAAACTGGTATTTCAAGTTCATAAGCGCTGAGGATTTCCGGCACGATTTGATCAAAAATCATATTTAGATATTGATCGCCGCGTAGTTGAGCTAAATCAGCTCTTACTACATTTGCCGAATTGACAACCACATCTTCTTGAAAGAATCTTTGTGGGGACAAATCATTGCCTCGGCCATGCTGATCTTGCTTTGAGCTGCTATGAAAAACAGCAATTATTGCCGGCGGCGTAATTCCTAGGTGCTCGCTAACCCGAATCGCAGTCTGCGCCATCTCCCAGGTGCTACGGCGGTGCGTAGAAGTCTTGCCATCAAAAACATTCTGGCCATCATGTGCAATCAGTAGGTGCTGGGTATCGCCACGAGGAATCCAGAAGTCCACTGTGCGGCCATCGAATTGAACTCGGTTTACCTCTCCCGGTACGCCGCGAACTTGATATCTCTTAATTAACTCCATAGTGGTTGAATAATGCCATGGCGACGGCAAATGTAAAGAAGCGGGCGATCATCTGGTTTCGACGTGATTTGCGCATTTCTGATCACCCAGCTCTTCTAGCTGCAATCGAAGCGAGTGATGAAATCGTGCCGCTCTTTATTATGGACGATAAGGTTGCTAACAAGTCTGGCGCAAATCGGCAGGCCTACTTAGCCAATAGCTTACGGGCTTTAGACATTTCCTTAAGTGAAAAACTATTAGTTATATCAGGGGACCCCACTGAAGTGCTAAAGGATGTCATGCAAAGATATGGTGCGACTTCGGTTCATGTAAGTAATGACTACACACCATATGGTGTCGCTCGTGATGCCAAAGTAATTAAAAACGGAATTGAGTTAATTCAAACTGGTAGCTCGTACGCTGTGGCACCGGGTCGAGTGCGCAAGAGTGATGAAACCCCTTATCGTGTTTACACGCCGTTCTATCGCGCGTGGTGCGTTCATGGTTGGCGCGCACCAGCTGCAAAACCATTGAAAATCAGCGCTGCTGAGCCACTTGCTGGTGATCGCAATTTCCCTGATTGGGGTGCTGATATTGAGATCGCAGCCGGCGAGAGCGTAGCTCTTGATCGTTGGCACGAATTTCAACACAACGGCCTAGATTCTTACGACGAGAACCGTAACTTTGCCGGCATTGATGGCACCAGTCGTTTGAGTGCGCACTTACGCTGGGGCGAAATACATCCACGAACTCTCTTAGCAAACTTGGGCGATAGTAAAGCACACGATGTTTTCCGTAAAGAAATTGCTTGGCGCGAATTTTATGCAGACGTACTGCATCATAACCCGCATACCACTTGGGATTACTACGCACCTCGCTTTAAAGAGATGCGCTACGAGGAACCTGATTCAAAATTCAACGCCTGGTGTGAAGGTAAAACCGGCTACCCATTTGTAGATGCCGCAATGCGACAACTTACTCAAACAGGCTGGATGCATAATCGCACACGCATGGTCGTTGCATCATTCCTGGTCAAAGACTTACATTTGGAATGGCAACACGGTGCCCGATTCTTTAGTCAACACTTGATTGATTATGACGTTGCATCCAATTCACATGGCTGGCAATGGACTGCTGGCTGCGGTACAGATGCTTCGCCTTATTACCGAGTCTTTAACCCGATTGAGCAAGGCAAACGTTTTGATGCCGAAGGCGATTACATCCGTAAATATGTACCAGAGCTGGCGCACTTGTCAGCGGCCGAAATTCACGAACCTTGGCTTTATCTAGATGGTTATAGCAATGGTTATGCCGAGCGAGTTGTGGATCATGCTGCCGAACGTATCGAATCACTTGCGCGACTAGCTGAAATTAAAGCTGACAAACCCCTAGATCCTCGCGTTTAGCTTTATACATCGCTTGATCAGCGCGATGCATCATGTCGCGAGTACCATCATTTGTCACAAAACCAACGCTGACGCCAATCTTTATCGTTTCACCAGCTATTGAAAATGGGTAACTAGCACTGGCATGAAGAGCCAGAGCTGCCTCCATGGTGCTTTCAAAATCCCCCGAGATTAGAGCGCCAAATTCATCACCACCCAATCGGGCCAGCGTGGAATGACTTGGCAATGAGCGCCTGAATCTCTGTGAAACTGCACGCAGCAGTTGATCACCTACTTCGTGGCCGTATTGATCATTAATTGGTTTGAATCCATCTAGATCAAGTAGTAGCAGCGCCCCCTGCGTATTTGAAAATTCAATTAGCTCAGCCATAAATTTTCGGCGATTTGGCAGACCAGTTAATTCATCAGTGCGAGCCAAAGTGCGCTCTGTGCCAATCTCCTGAGCTTGTCGAAGTGCCACAACCATTCGGATGAAAGCAAGAAATAGAGTGGCAATTGCTGGGCCAACGATAAATCCCGGTAAATATCCAGGCCTTAAAGCTAACAAAGAGAGAAGTATCGCACTAAACAGAACTGCGACAGCAATCAATATCGGATTTGTTGGCACCCGTGAATCACTTTCATCACGTTTGTACCAGATTGATTCGGCAATAAGAAATAGGGCAATTAACCAAAGTGAATCAGTCCAACTTCCAAATCTATACTCACCGTGACTACTTAACCAAAGATTTATAAAGTCAGCAGCGGCAAATGACAAAATGCCAAGCGAGAGAATAAAGCTTCGCCAATTGATTTGATGAAATGGGTTTAGTGAAAGAATTAATGCGACAAGCACAATGTCAGCTACTGGGAAAATTATGGCAAAAAATGTTTCTAACTGGTCGCCATTGTAATTAGGTAAAACTGGTTTCATAAGTAAAGCTGTAGCAAGAGTACTAACTCCCAATGCAACAATTGTGGCATCTATATTTTCCAGAATAGTGCTAGAAATATTGGCACGAAGCAAGCGCGGTATCGCGATAAATATAGAAGGGTAAAAAATGAGGTAAAGAAAGTCTGAGATAACCTGCAGGTAATTTGGAAGCAAGTAAACGGCTGTTAAAGAAGAGATTAGAGATCCGGTAAACCAGAAAAAGAGCGCTAATTCAAATGAAAGACGCGTACGTAGATCTTCACTCTTTAAGGCAAAAATACTTAAAACCAATAAACTCAACGGAACCGCGTTATAAAGGGCCAAATCATGAAGGAAGTCAGGCTTATCTGCATTTGAGCCGAAAACAAATGTAGCCAAAACTAATGCCAAGCTACCAATTCGAAATAATTTAATGATAGCCATCTCAAAACTTTAAATACTTACGAAAGGGGAAAAGAATAGGGCTAACCAGAGTTAACCGGCTAGCCCTATTCCACTAATTAATTACTTATAAACCTGCGCTACAAAGTAGGTTGCGCGAGTTCATTGTTTGCACAAGGACATCTTTGGCTTGTTTCACCTGGCTAGAGGTTAGTTCCTTAGTTTTGTTAAGAGCCTCAATAGTAGAGCTAAGCTTTTTAGTATTTTCGATCGAAGTCAAATTCTTATTAGTAGTGCTCTTTAACTGCATGATTGAAGAGTTGTACTTGCTAATAGAGCTGCTTACAGATTGCATCTGCATTTTTGTAAGTGAATTAGAAGATTTCAATGAAGTAACTGAACTGGACAGCTGACTAATTGCCGAAGATAACTTACTAATAGTGGTTGCATTCTTAGCAGCATTAACTGTGTCAGCCTTTAGCGTGGCTAATTTAGTCCTTGAGTCATTTAAAATAATTGTGAATTCGTCGATCTGTTTGGTCACAGCTGCAATCTTGACAGTTAAGTCAGCGACTTCCTTTTCAGCAACTGGAATTAAATCTGTTTGCTCCTTAATCTTGAGAGCAATATCAGCGTTTTCCTTTGTTAATGCCTCGATCTGGATTTTTGATGCCGCGATAGCTTTAACTTGATCTGCAATCTGAGCGTCAACTTCAAGAAGCGCTGCAGCGGTATTTTTCTCAAGTGTTGCCAGACCTGCTACTGATTTTGCGTAATACGCTGTTTCGTTAATGCAATCGCTAGATAAGTAGTACCTCTTGGCATTCTTGGTTTTCGCAGGGGCTATTACATAAACTGTGGCCTTTGTGCCTTCAATCGTGATGGTGGACTTAACTGCAGTTAAACACTTGTATGTAAATGTACCTACTTTGACGGTCCTATTAACTACGGTACAGGTCGAGCCATTGCTAATTGCGGCATAAGCGGGCGTTGAGACTAGTACCCCGGCGATAAGCGCTCCAGCAATAGAGAGTGTAGAAACCTTACGTAACATGTTGACCTCCATAGATTATGTACTGATCTTACCGAAGTAGATTAAAAGGACCTGCCTCTAACGCGGTAAATGCCTGCGAAATTGGTGTGAGTACTTACTTGCTGCGCTGGCGAGTACGAACGTTCATGCCAAGTTTGCGAATTAGTGGTCTTGGGCCGAAGCGTAAGAACGAACTCAAAAGAGCGTACTGCCATCCTGGAATCGAGACAGCTTCACCTCTCTGCGCGTCTGACCAAGCTTTGGCAACCAATTCATCAGCATTGAGCCACATAAAATCTGGCAAACCGCTCATCTTCATGCGACCTCGTTGGTGAAATTCAGTTCGCGTAAACCCGGGTGCCAATGCAGAGACTTTTACATCCGTGCCAGCCAACTCAGTATGCAATGACTCGGATAAAACCGTTAAGTAAGACTTACTTGCACTATAGGTTCCACCTGCGATCCAGGCAGCAACTGATGAAACATTAATCACAGTGCCCGAATTGCGTTCCTTCATTTTAGGCAAGACCGCATGCATTAATCGCATTGGGGTTCTCACCAAAACATCAAACATCTGTTGCTCAGCAACTACGTCACTCTCCAAGAATGACTTGTTTAATCCGAAGCCAGCATTGTTAATTAGTACTTCAATTTCATTAGCCTTAATAAAGTTTTCGAGTGTTTTACAACCAGCATCAGTAGCAAGATCAGCTGCGATAACTTTTGTTTCAATCTTAAAGTTTGCCTCTAGCGCAGCAGCACGTTCATTTAATCGCGGCAAATCACGAGCGGTCAAGACAAGGCTATAACCTTGGGCGGCAAGTAAGCGCGAAAAACTCTCACCGATTCCTGCGGTAGCACCAGTAACTAGCGCCCACTTATCTTTATTACCTTGACTGCTCATGATCTCCGTCAATTTAATTAGGCGAGCGAAGCCGCATCATCAGGAACTATGCCATCGGTTGATTCCTCGCGGATATGCCAACTGGTGTCATATTCCTCAAGCAAATCAAGGAATGGTTTGGCATCAAACCACTCTGGACCATTTACGCCATCTGGCTGCCAGATACCTTTATGGATTAGCTCCATAGCAATAACTGGGTTAACTGCGGTCTGCCAGACAACTGCCTGATCGCCGTAATTAGCCATAGACCAAGCATTATCAACCACGTTGTACATATAAACCGCGCGAGGCTTACCTTCTTTATCTAAACCTTTAACCAAAGTTCCGGCGCAAGTTTTACCTTTCATGCGCGAACCAAGAGTTGCGGGATCTGGCAGAGCTGCAGCCAATAGATCACGCGGTGAAACTGCTACGCCTTGCACGTCAACAGTATCTTTGCGATCCATTCCCAGCATGTGAATGGTTTTCAAAGTTGTAATGAATTGCGCACCCAGGCCGTACTTAAAGGCAACTTTCTTAGCATCAACTTTCTGGGGGATAAGCACAACTTCTTCGTGCTCAACGTTGACACATTCAACTGGCCCAATTCCTTCTGGGAAATCAAATACTTCTAAATCACTAAACGGTTCAGTTGTATACCAACCACGACCGTCTTCCCACATTAATGGTGGATTCAAACACTCTTCAATGGTTGTCCAAATTGAAAACGAAGGCGCAAAATCAAAACCTTCGACTGTTAAATTTGAACCATCGAATACAGTTACGGAATCAAGGCGACTAAATAGATAGTCAGAGGCATACTTTGCGAAAACATCGCTCATGCCCGGTTCAATACCCATGCCAACGAGTGCGTAGATGCCGCGCTCGCCCCAGTTCCAGTCACGGGCGAATTGCTCGTCGCCTAACTTCACACCAGTTTCGGTATTTGGATAATGTGGATGTGGGCGCGACAAGGACATCGCCATATCAATGTAATTAGTATTTTCAATTTCGCATGCCAAGAAAATTGGCATTACAAAACGTGGATCGACTGCATTGATCACCACATCTGGCTTAGCCTTGCGAATTAAAGTACGAATATCTTCAAGTTCAGCAGCGTTTACTTCTGCTGCAGAAAAACGGGCATCTTTAACGCGGGCGACTGCTTCTTCGGCTCGAGCAAAATTGCGGTCGGCAATAACCATGGAAGAGATAAAGCTTCTACGGGATGCGATATTGGCAATTGCTCTACCGACGCCACCAGCGCCTATTACTAGCGCTTTCATTGTTGGCCTCTCATGAGGAAAAAACTCCATCTCGGTAGAAAGCCGAGGTTACTCCGCATGAGCGTGATCTGCCAACCCTGTATTTACAAGCCTTAGTGGCGGGTAGATTTCACCTATTAATTCCAGTCCCCGTAGCTCAGTGGATAGAGCAACCGCCTCCTAAGCGGTAGGTCGCAGGTTCAACTCCCGCCGGGGACACCATTTTTTAAGCAAAAACGACAGTGCGCTTACCAACTACAAAGATTTTATCTTCTGAGTAAAGCTTTACTGCTTTAGCCAGAACGCGACGCTCAATATCGCGACCGATAGCAATCAATTCTTCAGGTGTCGCAATATGAGTAACGTGCGCAACATCTTGTTCAATTATTGGGCCTTCATCTAAATCACTGGTTACGAAGTGAGCACTTGCGCCAATGATTTTCACACCACGTTCATGTGCCTGGTGATAGGGCTTAGCACCTTTGAAACCAGGTAAGAAGGAGTGGTGAATGTTGATGATCTTCCCGGGCATGCGATCACAAAAATCAGCTGAAAGAATTTGCATGTAACGAGCCAAAACTACGAAATCAATTTCGAGTAGTTCAATTTGCTTAATAATCTCGGCTTCTTGTGCGCTCTTATCGCCGGGCAGATACATAAATTTAACGCCATGTGATTCAACTAGTTGACGAAGATCTTCATGGTTTGAAATCACTAATGGGATATCAACTTTAAGTTCGCCAAGTTCATTTAAATAAAGTAAATCTCTTAAGCAGTGGCTCTCTTTAGTAACCATAACGAGTGCGCGCGGGCGCTCTGAAGTTGGTCGAATGTGTAGTGCCGGGCTGTATTTAGCCAAACCTTCACTCAGAGATTTTTCAGCTGCAGCTTGACCTTGTGAAGTTTCAAAGCGAGTGCGCATTACAAAGGTATTTGTAGCCGGATCTGTGAATTGCTGATTCTCAATGATGTTTCCACCACAGGCTAAAACTGCCGAAGTCATCGCGTGGACGATGCCTGGTTGGTCAGCACATTGCAGGGAAGCAATTAAATCCATGGTGAAAGGGTAAGGGCTATTAGTGCTTAAGCGTAAATCGCTGCATTGCCTTAGGCGCCCACCAGTTACTTTCGCCCAATAAGCGCATCAAAGCCGGCACAAGCAAGGCGCGAATCAAAGTGGCATCGAGCACTACAGCGAAAGCAACGCCAAAGCCCATCATTTTTATCGAAGTAACGCCACTAGTTACGAATGCTGCGAATACCACTGCGAGCAGCACTGCGGCTGCGGTGATAATTCGTGCTGATCTTTGTAAGCCGGTTGCTACTGACTCAATATTGGATTTACCTAACAAATGCTCTTCGCGAATACGTGAAAGCAAGAAGAGCTCGTAGTCCATTGATAATCCAAAGACGACAACGAAAATCAAAATGACAATTGAGGTATCTAGCGTGCCAGTTACCGTAAATGAACCCACTAGCCACTGCAGGTGGCCACCTACGAAAATCCAAGTTAGCGCACCCATGGTTGCCGCTAAGGACATTACGTTTAGCAGCACCGCCTTAATTGGCAAAATTATTGAACCGGTAAATACAAAGAGCAGAATCAAAACGCTAATTGCAATCCAACCAAGAGCCAGTGGAAGAGTTTCTGATATTCCATCTTGAGTATCCGTGTAATCAGCAGCAACACCACCGATTAGCGTGCCGGTTGGCGCAGGTAAATCACGCAGATTATGAATCAACTCTTGCGCCTCTGGTGAACGAGGTAACATTGATTCATAAGCTGTGATTCGAACATCGTTCCCGATAGTTTGCGGCTCAGCTACGGTAACTATTCCGGAGACTTTTTTAACTTCTTCGATGTAACTTGAAATTTGATTCTCTCTGCCAGCGCCAGCCAAAACAATTATGTCGATGGTGGCGATATTGCTTTCAAAACGTGATTCTTGAATTGCGGTAGCAATTGCGGCCGGGTTGCTCGCTGGCAAAATTCTGGCGTCACCTTGCGAGAAAGCGATATCTTTAATCGGCGCAGCAAGAATTCCGAGAATAATTAGCGACAACAAAACAACGGCAACTGGGCGCTTCATAACTAAGCGAGCAGTTTGAGCCCAGCGCCCTTCATCCTTATGCTCGATAGCCGATTTACGTACTACGCCTTTATTAACTTTCATTCCGAGCATGGCCAAAATTGGTGGAAGACCAAACAAAGCACCAGCAACTGCGATAGCTACAACTGATACACCGGCATAGCCAAATGATTTTAAGAAAGGTAGCGGGAAGAAGGTAAGCGATAAAAGGGTAACTAGAACTGTTAATCCTGAGTAGAAAACTGTTTTTCCGGCGCTGGCCATTGTGTCAACTATTGAATCTTCAACGCTCTTGCCCCGATGTAGCTCTTCGCGGAAACGGTTAACAATCAATAACGCATAATCGATACCGAGACCTAGACCTAAGCCGGTAGTTAAGTTAAGTGAATAAATACTTACGCTGGTAACCAGCGAAATCAAGTAAAGGAGAAAAAAGGCGCCCAGAATGGCAGAAACGCCAACGATTAGCGGCATCGCTGAAGCTGCCATCGCACCGAATACCAGAACCAACAAAATGAAGGTCAGTGGAATCGAAATTGCCTCAGCTATTTTCAGATCATCTGAAATCTTTTTATTAATCGCATTCCCCACGACTCCAACGCCGCCTGAATAAATAGTTAAACCATCGCGCTTGCCATCAAAATTCTTTTGGAAGTAATCACCCATTTCTTGGCTCTCAGGTGTGAATGCTTCGCCGCCGCCATAAACCAAAATATAAGCAGCTTTGTTATCAGCTGCAGCGAGCGTTTTTTCGCCGCCAGCACTCCAGTAGGAAACTACTTTTGTCACGCCTGGCGCTTTTGCCATTTCAGCTTCAAGTTCTTGGGCTTTGGCAGCAATGGCTGGGTCAGCGATTGCAGTATTTCCGGAATCGACAACTACGACAATATTAGGATCTGCGATCTTTAGATTTTTATTTAGGTAGTTATAAACCTGGTACGAGTCACTATTTGGGTTTGAGTAACCACCCGAATCAAGACGGCTGAAAACCATGGTTCCGACGGTGCCGGCTGTAAGCACGCTGACAATAAATAAAACAACCATTGCCTTACGGCGGCGAACGACAAGGTGACCAAGTTTCTCAAACATATGCCAACTGTACCGAAAGGACTAGACTGCCTAATTATGAGTGAGCTATTTCCTAAGGTGACTTCAGATGAGATTGATCACGAGCAATCAATCGAAGATGCTAAGCGCGATGCTGAAATTGCTGGCGATAAGCCGCCCCATCACGACGATTAAAAACTTTTAAACTATTCAGACTTTGCAGCTGGTGGCGCTGGAGCCGGAGTTGGTGCGGCTGCCGGAACCGATGCGGTAGAACTTTTCGCCGAATCAGTCTTATAGAAACCTGAGCCCTTAAAAACTACGCCGACTGCGGAATAAACTTTCTTGATCTCGCCCTGACATTCTGGGCACTGCGTTAACGAGTCTTCGGTAAATGATTGAAAGGCTTCGAATTCGTGGTTACATACTGTGCAGGCATATTGATATGTTGGCATTCGATTCCTTTCCGATCGTAAATACTAAAGATTCAAGCCCATTAGCTAGTAGAGGGAAGTCTAAAGAAGTGAGACGATTGAGGCTAATCGGAGCGGGACAGAAGGGCTAATTCATGAAGTTAAAGCAGTTTGTTGGCGTTCTTGCCACATTAATTCTGATGGCTATTCCCGTGGCAAATGCAAATGAACTAGTCACTGCCGATCCAGCCAGCGGTTCGACAGTATTGGTTTCACCTAGCGCCGTAACTATTACTACTTCGATGACACTTATGGCTGATGGAAATAGTGTTGAAGTTACAGATCCCTCAGGTAATCGAGTCGATGACGGAACTTTAGCGATTGCTGATACTGAAGCAGTAGTTGGTTTGATTCCGCTAACTGTCGGAGGGTATTACACCGTTAATTACACATTGCTCGCCGAAAATGAAATTCCGCTTACCGGTAATTATCGTTTTAATTATGTCGCACCTGATTCAATCTCATCAGAATCGCCAACCCCCATTGAGATTGAGGCAACAGAGAGCTCACAGCCAAGTGCCGGCAGCAGCAAAGGAACAGATTTTCTTGTGATCATGTTATTGGTTCTCTCTTTCTTTGTGTTAGTCGGATTAGGAATGTACGCGCGGAAAATCTTTAGTGAAAGATGAGTCAATCACTGATCAGTGGTTTACTTACCGTTTTTAAATTCACTTCTATAACTTCTAGTTTTTTACTAGTTGGCGCTCTTCTAGCAATTACTTTTTTGACTCTGGATATAAATGGAAAAGTTGCTCAAACAAGTTTTGAGTTAAGAAAACTTGCTGCAATCTCAAGTTTGATTTGGATGTTCTCTAACATCACTTTTATCGTCTTAACCTTGGCAAATATTCTGAACTCCAGTATTTCCGATGTACTGCAGTCAAATATTTTGCGCTCATTCTTAACCCAAGTGCCTCTTGGCCAGTATTTATCTGTCCAACTTCTGCTTTCGATCTTGATTTCAATAGCCATTCCTCGATTTAACTCAATCGGCACCGGTACTTTCTTATTGCTGGCCACTTTGCTGGCGATCGTAGTTCCGGTTTTCCAAAGTCATTCAGCATCAAGTGGCTCACATTTAATGGCCATTGGTTCGCTCGCGATACATGTAATTGCCCTTGCTCTCTGGGTCGGAGGCGTATTCGCTTTGGCATTTCTTGCCCCTGATACCAGGGCTGTAGCTGTGCCGAGATTTAGTGTTCTAGCTCTTTGGGCCGCAATCGCAGTCGTTGTAAGCGGTAGCGTGAATGCTTTTATCCGTCTTAACTTCAAAGAAGCTTGGAGCAGTAACTACGCCAACTTAGTTTTAGCTAAAGTTTTTCTAACGGCGGGCTTAATCGCAATCGGTTACTTGCATCGTAAGAATTTAACTGAAATCAAAGGTTCCAGATTTATCAAATTAGTTTTGGCTGAAGTTGGCATTATGATTTTTACTCTGGTCATTGGTTCACGGCTTGCTTCTAGTCAGCCACCAGAGCGCGAATCTGGTTTAGTTGTCGATCGTGCGCTATCTATAGTCGGTATCAAAACACCACAACCACCAACTCTTTCGCGCATACTCTTTGGTTACGAACCAGATGCGCTAATGATTGGATTGCTAGTCCTCGCAGTTGCGTTGTATATAAAAGGCGTAATGGTTCTAACTAAGCGTGGCGATAAGTGGCCCGTCGGTCGCACTATTTCTTTTGCAATTGGAATCAGCACCGTTGATTTTGCGACTAGCGGTGGTTTGGGCCTTTACGCACACTTCAGTTTCTCTTGGCACATGATTGCGCATATGACACTCGGAATGATTGCTCCGATCGCGATTGTTTTGAGTGCACCGATCACGTTGGCACTTCGCACTTTGCCGCAAGGTAGAAACTCAGAAGAACGTGGCGTTCGCGGAACGCTGCTCTCAGCTCTGCACTCGCGGTATTCGTCAATCATTGTTAACCCAGTAGGCGCACTAGTTATCTTTGATGGTTCGCTCTTTTTGCTCTATTTCACTTCACTTTTTGGCACCTTAATGAATACCCACGCCGGCCACTTATTTATGAATATCCATTTCCTATTGGCGGGCTTTCTCTTCTTCCATGTAATTATTGGAATTGATCCAAATCCAAAACGACCACCATTTCTAGTGCGAATTGTGACTTTATTAGCTGCCATGAGTATCCACGCATTCTTCTCGGTCGCGCTAATGTCATCTTCAACTTTGATTGATTCAGGTTACTTCGATTCCCTCCAAGTGCCATGGGTGGGCGATCTATTGGCTGATCAAAACAAAGGTGGTGCAATTGGTTGGGCTATGGGCGAAATTCCAATTTTGATCGCTCTCGTTGCGACTTTCATAATGTGGACACGCGACGATGCGCGAGAAGCTCGCCGAATTGATCGCTCAGCTGAGCGAATGGCGGCCATGGGACAGCCAGATGAGTTGGCTCAATATAATAACTACCTACAAGAACTTGCTGATCGCGAACGTCGGTCTGGCAAATAAGTTATGGAGTAACAATGGACGCGCTCTTTGATCTACCAAGTGAATATAAAGATCTGCGTGCCAGCGTTCGCTCGCTAGCTGAAAAAGAAATTGCTCCGCACGCACAAGCTGTCGATGAAGATCACCGTTTTCCGCAAGAAGCGCTTGATGCTTTACAGAAAGCTGGTTTAGCTGCTTCACACGTACCAACTGAATTTGGTGGCGAAGGCGCAGATGCACTTGGCGTTGTAATTATCATTGAAGAAGTTGCTCGAGTTTGCGGATCTTCCTCACTTATTCCAGCAGTAAACAAGTTGGGATCACTTCCATTAATGCTTGGTGGAAATAAAGAACAGAAAGAACGTTGGCTAACCCAGTTAGCTAAAGGCAAAGGATTCTCTTATTGTTTATCAGAATCAGAGGCTGGCTCAGATGCGGCGTCAATGCGTACCAAAGCCGTTCAAAGTGGCGATAAATGGATTCTTAATGGCAGCAAAAAATGGATTTCTAATGCGGGCTTCTCTGACTTCTATACAGTTTTAGCAACCTCCGATGCATCTCTTGGTGCTAAAGGAATTACGGCATTTGTAGTTGAAAAATCAGATCCCGGCGTATCTTTTGGGGCACCTGAAAAGAAGATGGGCTTTAGAGGTTCACCTACTCGCGAAGTTTATTTCGACAATGTTGAACTATCTGACGATCGTCGAATTAGCGAAGTAGGTAAAGGTTTTGCACTCGCTATGGATACTCTTGATCACACTCGAATAACTATTGCGGCTCAAGCGCTTGGTTTAGCTCAAGGCGCTCTTGATGTGGCAACAAAGTACGCACACGAACGTAAGCAATTCAATAAACCAATCTTTGATTTCCAGGCAGTGCAATTTATGTTGGCTGATATGGCAATGAGTATTGAAGCCGCCCGTTTATTAACTTATGCCGCAGCCGCTAGATCAGAACGAAATGATCATGACCTAAAGTTCTTTTCGGCGTCAAGTAAATGTTTTGCTACCGACGTTGCGATGAAAGTAACCACTGACGCAGTTCAGATTTTGGGCGGATACGGATATGTATCTGATTACCCAGTAGAACGCATGATGCGCGATGCCAAGTTAACTCAGATTTATGAGGGCACTAATCAGGTTCAGCGAATCGTGATTGCGCGCAATCTTCCTAAACCTTAAAGCGCACAATTAAATCTGGTGTAGCTGCGGCATCTAATGGGATGTCATGTGGTTCGCGCGGTAATTTCTGGCTAGATAATTCACCATCGTGAAGCAAGCCAATTTTCCAAGCTTGAACTTTAGGTAAGAAGCGATCGTAGAAACCGCCGCCTTGTCCCAATCGGTACCCATCTGAATCCATTCGCAACGCTGGCACCAAGACCACATCTATTGCTGCTAGATCATTAAACGGCTCGCCAATAGGTTCAGAAATTTTATTTTTGTTATTTAGCTTTAATTCATCGCCATCCCACTGCACCCAGGTCATCTCAGATCCATTGATGCAGGGAAGCAGGAGAGTTTTCCCAGCCTTGAGTAGGGATTGATTGAGCAACTTTGTTACTGGTTCATCACCATAAGAAAGATAGCTAGCCACTATGCAAGCGCTATTGATTTCAGAAACTTCTAATAAATTGGAAAATTCAACCGGAATGAAACCGTCGTGACGTTCGAGCCGATAGCGCTTACGCAACCGCTCCTTGTCAGACTTCACAGCTTCATTCATAGTTAAATCCCTAAGAAGTATCGAGTTACAAAGTATGGTGGGATTATGTCAGAGCGCACAAAGGTAGATGAGTTTCTCACCTCACTAATTTCAATTTGTAAGCCACTTGAATCATTTGATATGCCATTGCTTGATGCTCACGGAGCAACCTTGGCTAGCGATGTTCATGCGGGCGAGCGATTGGTCTTGCGCGCAGGAGCTCGAATCAGGGCTACCCAAATTGGCTTAGCTGCCTCAATTGGCTTAGATCATTTACCAACAAGGCCGCACCCACGTGTAGTAGTTCTCTCTGCCGGCCCAGATTTAGTTGAACCCGGAAAATCGCTTACCGGTGATGAGGAGTATGAAACTAATTCTTGGTTGCTTACTACTGCGGTTCGCGAGACTGGTGCTATTGGTTACCGCGTTCACTCGATTCCAGATGACGAAGAAGAACTGCAAAAAGTTATTGAAGATCAATTAGTACGTGCAGATTTAATTATTATTAGTGGCGAGCGCCAAGATGATTCCTTTGATCTAATTACTCGCACGCTATCTAAATTAGGCGATATCACCACAGTTGATTTAGCAATTGAAGCAAGCGGGCGACATAACTTTGGCACTATCGGTCCTGATAAAACACCGGTAGTCACGCTTCCGGGTGATCCGATTTCGGCCTATATTTCATTCGAACTTTTTGTTCGCCCCATGATTCGCACATTGTTAGGGGCAGCAACAATTCATCGCCCAGCTGTTAAGGCGAAGCTAGAAAAACCTGTTGCATCTACGGCCGGACTACGTTCCTACATTCGCGCAATTCTTTCCGAAGATGGCGCTTCTGTAATGCCGCTTCCATCGCAAGATGAGCAGTCGACGCTCTCTGATGCCAATGCTTTCATTGCACTCTCCGAAAGTGATATTGAAAAAGCAATTGGGCAAGAAGTCACCGTAGTTGTACTCGAACGTCGCTACATTTAAGTAGCCGTAATGAGAGATCATCTGAGTGGTCAAACTTGGCCGATCGTTTTAAAATGTGATGAACTAACGCTTCGCCCGTTGCGATTACGAGATCGAGCTAAATGGTTTGCAGTGCGTGCTGAAAATCGCGAGTGGTTGACCCCGTGGGAAGCGACCTTGCCACAAGTGCCAGAACATATTGATGGCGGGGATCTGATTTCAAAAAGACCCTCATTTTTCGAGATGGTGCGCATCTATAACCGTGACGGGCGCAGTGGCCGCACCATTTCGCTGGCAATTTGGCATGGCCCTAATCTGATTGGCCAGATAACTATGGGCGGCATTATTTATGGGGCACTGCGCGGCGCTCATGTTGGGTATTGGATTGATCGCCGCTTCGCCAATCGTGGATTTACTACGCAGGCCGTAGAGATGCTTACTACATACGGGTTTGATGAATTAGGACTCCATCGCATTGAGATTAATTTGCGCCCTGAAAATAGCGCTTCTCGTCGAGTGGCTGAAAAAGCTGGCTTTGTTTTGGAAGGTGAACGTCCACGTTTTCTGCATATTGATGGGGCATGGCGTGACCACATCTGCTTTGTAAAAGAGAACTTGGCAATTAAGTAGCCAGCTTTAAAGGCCCTCAAATACCCGATTTGAGCGTGGTCGCCCCCTATCTTTAACCATCATGACTTCAGGACTTATCTATCTCGCGATCGCCGGAATGTGGGTTTCCTACTTTCTGCCGCGCTGGATTCATGACCGCGAAGAGTTTTCTGGAAAATCAGTTGAGCGATACAAAAGTGCGCTAAAAGTTGTAGCTAGTAAATCTCCAGGCGGATTACCCGAAACTGGAATCATGCATACAGATCTAGATTTCGTTGCGAAGAACGCACAAAAAATGTTACGTCGGCGAATAATTTTTACTTTGTTAACTTTTTCCTTATTAGCAACTTCGGTAGGTGGAGTTATGAATAGATTACAGTTCATTTATACCTTGGTCCCAATTTCTGGAATCGCACTTTATATTGTACAGGTACGCCGCGAGACAATCTCAGAGCGACTTCAACTGCGTCGCATCAAGCAACTACAACGCGAGAGCAATGGCGTATCTACTACCAACCTAGTTGATGTAGTAACTCCTAAGGCAACAACTGATCATTGGATTCCGCTGTCAGAACGTGAGTTAACTGGCGTAGTTATTTTGCCAAAAGGTTCGGCCGAAGAACGTCGTACCTGGCAACCAGATTCGATCCCAGCACCAACATATTTGAGTGCGCCTAAAGCTGTTTCACAGAAGCGCATTATTGATTTAACCGAGCCGGGCCGTTGGAGCGAAGAGCAAGAGAAGTTGGCTATCGCGGCCCTTAACGCTGTTGCGCCGTCTAAGGATGAAATCTTTGATCAGATTCTTGCTGACGAAGCGGTTGATCGTTTGCGTGACAGCAAAGCAGCTAACGAGTAATCAGATCGCTAGTTAGATCCAAGAAGGTAGCCACATTCGGGCATACCAAGCATCATAAGTAATAACTTCACCCGTAAAGATTGGGTAGAAGTAAACGAAGTTCAGCGCAATCAGAACAACCAAGATAGTTATTAAAGCTTGCGAAATTTCCTTTCTAACCCTTGATTCCATTAGGTATTTGGCGCAATAAACTAAGGCAAATATTAAGAATGGCTCGAATACGATGGCGTAGAAAGAAAAGACGGTTCGCTTTTGAAATAAGAACCAAGGTAGATACCCTGCAACTAAACCAGCCCAGATAAAGATAGGCGCTAATTCATATTTCTTATTTAGTAAATTGCGAATCAAAACTCCGAGTACGACAAAGATCGCAATCGTGCCAAACCACCAAAGAAGTGGGGTACCCAAAGCCAAAACTTCTTGCGAGCAACTGTCAGATCCGCAGTCTTTAGGTGTTCCATAAAAGAAAGAAGTTGGTCGACCTTGCACCAACCAGCTCCAGGGATTGGCCTGGTAGGAATGTTTTTCAACTAAACCTGTATGGAAATTCAACATTTCGGAGTGGTAGTGCCAAAAAGATTTAAGTGCACTCGATGACCAATTGCGACTCCAGCCAAGGTCGCTACGGAACCAACCGATCCAACTGATCAAGTAAGTCGCTACCGGCAGCAAACCGTACTGCACTGGAAATTTTAGGATTGGCTTTATCAATTGGCGACCAGAGTAGTTACTGCTAATTCGATAGAAAGTTATTAAAGCAAAAACAATTAGGAAATAGAGACCGCTCCACTTAGTTGCTGCTGCCAAACCAAATGCGAATCCAGCCAACCAATGCCAGTTTTTTAGCCAGGCCAAGAGAGCTAAAGCTACGAAGAAGGTTAGAAATAGATCAAGTAGAGCTGTTCTAGAGTGAACTAGTGCAAGGCCATCAAGTGCGATTAAGCCGCTGGCAAGTGCAGCCCAACTATCTGACTTGAATAACTCTTTGGCAATCAAGCCCACGATAAGAATTAAGAGAGAACCAAAGAAGGCAGATGCGATTCGCCAACCAAATTCCTGATCACCAAAGAGCTTTATTCCAAGGGCGATTGCCCATTTACCAACGGGAGGATGAACAATGAATTCGGGCTTGAGGCCATCGACTTCAACGCCAAATTTCAAATAATCTTGCGCCCCGTTTACATAGTAGAGCTCATCGAAGATAAAGCCTTTTGGTTGATCAAGGCGGAAAAGCCGCATGCCGAAAGCGATAAGCGAGATCAAATAGATCGCATATGGCGCTAGCGCTGATCTGGCGAACTGCTTCATGACGGTAGCGTATGCGCGTGAGCTTAATTTTGGCAGCAACCCCACTTGGTAATCCAGGTGATGCGAGCGCGCGCTTGATTGCTGCGCTTACTGATGCCGATGTGATCGCTGCTGAAGATTCTCGCCGCTTTCATCGTTTAGCTGCTGATTTATGCGTGACCTTTACGGCTCGCGTCCTCTCTTTCTTTGAAGGAAATGAAGATGCTCGAACTCAAGAAGTTTTAGAGCTACTTAAGACTGGCTCAAAGGTAGTTGTTGTCTCTGATGCGGGGATGCCAACAATTAGTGATCCTGGTTTTAGGTTAATGCGCGATGCCATAGCTGCCAATATTGAAGTAAGTGTCTTGCCTGGGCCAAGTGCAGTCACTATGGCAATTGCGCTAGCTGGATTACCAACTGATCGATTTACCTTCGATGGTTTTGCACCAAGAGCAAGTGGAGCTCGACAAAAATTTTATGAATCGTTGCGGTTCGAAGAACGCACCATTGTTTTATTTGAAGCTCCGCATCGATTGGCCGAATCATTGGCAGATGCGGTCGCTGCAATTGGCGGCGAACGTCAAGGTGCGATCTGCCGCGAAATGACCAAGCGCTATG
The DNA here is from genome assembly GCA_044351155.1 of Candidatus Planktophila sp. Classification (GTDB taxonomy): domain Bacteria; phylum Actinomycetota; class Actinomycetes; order Nanopelagicales; family Nanopelagicaceae; genus Planktophila. The sequence continues at coordinate 69,319 of JBILGH010000004.1, forward strand.
AAGAAACAATCAGAGGTTCTCTTTCAGAATTACATAGCTGGGCAACCAGCAATGAAGTTTTAGGCGAAATCACATTAGTAATTGCCGGAGCTCCAGTTGGTGATGCAGCTGCAACTTCGGTTGACATGGTCGCTCGAGTACGTGAATTTGAAGGTGCCGGCATGGACCGCAAAGGCGCAATTGCTACGGTGGCCGAGGAATTTAAGATCCCCAAGAAAATCGTTTATGCCGCAGTCGTCGATGCCAATAAGATGTCCCAATGAGCGCAGTTAATAAATCTTTCTATCTAACGACGCCGATTTACTATGTAAACGATGCGCCACATATTGGCCATGCGTACACAACTGTTGCTGGCGATGTTCTAACTCGCTGGCATCGTCAACGCGGCGAGTCAGTCTGGTTTTTAACTGGCACTGATGAGCATGGCCAAAAGGTTATGCGCACGGCTGATCAGAACGGGGTAGCACCGCAAGATTGGTGTGACCGCTTGGTGGCAGATGCTTGGAAACCTAATTGGGCTGCGCTAAATATTGCCAACGATGACTTTATTCGTACCACCGAACCTCGCCATACCGAGAGAGTACAAAAGTTTTTACAGAGTTTAAAAGATGCTGACCATATTTATGCTGGCAAGTATGAAGGCCCATATTGCGTTGGTTGCGAAGAATTCAAGCTTCCGGGTGATTTGATTGATGCCGGCGATGAAAAACTTTGTCCAATCCACAGCAAACCAGTAGAAATTGTTAATGAAAATAATTATTTCTTCCGGTTATCCGCGTTTACCGACAAATTACTAGCGCACTACAAAGCAAATCCGCAAAGCTGCCAACCTGAAAGTGCGCGCAACGAAGTAATCTCTTTCCTTGAAGGTGGCGTCTCGGATCTTTCAATTTCACGTTCCACCTTTGATTGGGGAATTCCGGTTCCATGGGATACCGATCAAGTGGTTTATGTTTGGTTTGATGCGTTGCTTAACTATGCAACGGCGGTTGGCCTAACTGATGCACCAGATTCCGAAGGCGGCAAGAAGTTCGCCCAAACTTGGCCAGCCGATGTGCACTTAGTAGGTAAAGATATTTTGCGTTTCCATGCTGTCATCTGGCCAGCGATGTTGATGGCTGCCGGCCTTGAAGTTCCTAAGAAAGTTTTCGCGCATGGCTGGTTATTAGTTGGTGGCGAGAAGATGAGCAAGAGCAAGCTCACCGGTATCGCACCCAAAGACATCACTGATCATTTCGGCGTAGATGCTTTCCGCTATTACTTTTTGCGCGCGATCCCATTTGGTAGCGATGGATCATTCTCTTGGGAAGATATGAGCGCTCGTTACACTAGCGAATTAGCTAATGATTTCGGTAATTTAGCTTCTCGGTTAGCGGCCATGATTGAGAAATACTGCGATGGCGTTCTGCCCGCAGTAAGCACTGACGCTGGTTTGAGCGCAGCTTTGGCTGAAACTGTGGCCAAGGCCGATCTGGCGATGGTTGCTCTTGATTTCCAAGGTGGCATCAACGCAATTATGGAATTCTGTAAACGAGTAAATGGTTATGTGACCGAGAAAGAACCATGGAAACTAGCTAAAGATCCAGCTAATCAAGCTGAACTTGAATCTGTTCTTTATAACACTTCTGAAGCTTTACGCGCGCTAGCTGTTCTATTAAATCCAGTAATGCCCGCAACTTGTGAAATTCTCTGGCAATCATTGGGTGCTAATGAAAAGTTAGGCGCAATTGGCAACCAACCAATTTTAAACGTTGCTACTTGGGGTCAATTACCAGCAGGTTCAAAAGTTACTAAGACGCCAGTACTCTTTCCACGCCTTGAAGCTGCGGAATAATTCACTTTCATGGCTGATCGGCACAATCGCGATTTAGATCGCCAACCTGCGCCGTTACCTGAACCACTTCCAGTTCCTTGCGTTGATGTACACGCACATATGGAAATTGTTACTAATGATGCGGCTGACTCTGCCGCCGTTGGTCAAGTGATCGCAGATGCCGCTTCAGTTGGAGTGAATCGAATTGTGCAAGTTGGTTATTCGGCAGAGCAATCACAGTGGTGTGTTGATGCTGCTGAGAAATGGAATACCTCAGTACTTGCAGCAGTAGCGCTGCACCCAAATGAAGCACCAGTGGTTACTGATTTAGAAGCTGACTTAGCAATAATTGAAAAGTTAGCGCAGCGCCCGCGGGTACGCGCCATTGGTGAAACTGGCCTAGATTATTTCCGCACGCCACCAGAATTACGTAAGCGCCAACAAGATTCTTTCAAGTGGCATATTGAGTTAGCTAAGCGAACCAATAAAGCGTTAGTCATTCACGATCGCGATTCGCATGACGATGTACTTTCAATTCTGCAAGAGGTCGGCGCTCCTGAAACGACTATATTTCACTGCTATTCAGGCGATGCCACTATGGCCAAGATCTGTATTGAGCGTGGCTATATCTTGTCATTTGCCGGCACCATCACCTTTAAGAACGCACCAGAACTTCGCGAAGCAGTGAAGTTAGTTCCCATTAATCAATTAATGGCCGAAACTGATTCACCCTTCTTATCGCCAATGCCCAACCGAGGCGCCCTAAATGTGCCAGCTCAAGTAGCAACCGTAATTCGGGCAATGGCAGCTGAACGTGGCGAAGATTTAGCTGAATTCGCAAATGCTTTAAGCACCAATGCTGAACGTGCGTTTGGAAAGTTCAACTAATGTCTTTACTAGGTGCTGCTGAGATTCGTGAATTAGCCGAACAATTAGATCTTCGACCAGCAAAGTCACTTGGTCAAAATTTTGTAATTGATGGCAATGTTTGCCAAAAAATTGTTCGCGTAGCTGGAGTCACTGCTGATGACGTTGCACTTGAAATTGGCCCAGGGTTAGGTTCGCTAACTTTGGCTCTACTTGAAGTTACCTCTAATGTGATTGCGGTTGAAATTGATCAGCGGCTAGCCGATCGCTTACCAATTACAGTTGCCGAACATAAAGATTCGAGTTACAAGTTAACTGTGATTAATACGGATGCTTTAGCGCTTCGAGAGTTACCAGTTGCACCAACTGTGTTGGTTGCTAATTTACCCTATAACGTTTCCGTGCCAGTGTTACTACACCTACTAGAAATTCTGCCTTCGCTTAATACTGGTGTGGTCATGGTGCAGGCTGAAGTTGCTGATCGCTTAGCTGCTAAACCGGGGACCAAAGAGTACGGAATTCCTTCACTTAAGGCTTCTTGGTGGGCGCAAGTAAGTGGTGCGGGCTCGGTTTCGCGCTCTATTTTCTGGCCAGTTCCGGGGGTTGATTCAAAGTTAGTGAGCTTTAAACGTCATGAAACTCCGGGCGATGCTGTTATGCGTAAAGGTGTTTTCCAATTGATAGATGCCGCTTTTGCCCAACGCCGCAAAATGTTGCGCGCTGCACTATCGGGAATTTTCGGTAGCTCGGCAAAAGCCGAAGCAGTTCTAATTGCTGCCGGTATTGATCCAACGCTACGCGGTGAATCTTTATTAATTGATTCTTTCTGCGCCATCTATAACGCCAGCCAAAACGTAAAGTAGAGTTAAATCGTGCCCACAAATTCAGTAACCGTTCGCGTTCCTGCGAAAGTTAATTTACAACTTTCCGTTGGCCCACGCGAAGACGATGGCTTTCATGGTCTGGTCACTGTTTTTCAAGCAATTTCAATTTACGATGATTTAACCATTACTCACGCAGCACCTGGCTCAGGTTTATCGCTTTCAATTACTGGTGATCACATTGCTGGTGTGCCGGCTGATGAAACCAACTTAGCGGCTAAAGCTGCTCAGATTATTGCTAAAGAGTATGACGTTGAAATTGATGCCACTATGCAGATTCACAAAACTATTCCGGTTGCTGGTGGAATGGCTGGCGGAAGTGCAAATGCGGCCGCAGCAATCGTGGCAATTGATGCGCTCTATTCGTTAGGTATGACTCGCGAAGAGATGGTCAAAGTGGCACGCCAACTAGGCAGCGATGTTCCGTTCATGTTAAACGGTGGCACCGCAATTGGTCGTGGTCGTGGCGATGAACTAACTGCTGCGCTCTCAAGAGGTACTTATCATTGGGTTTTAGCGTTATCTTCAGCAGGGTTATCAACGCCATCGGTATATGCCGAATGCGATCGATTGCGCGCTGGCTTAACAATTGCTAACCCACAAGCAAGCGATAAATTAATGCAATCACTATTAGCTGCCGATGCGAATTCAGTCGGTAAACATTTAGTCAATGATCTGCAGAGCGCCGCTTGTTCGCTACGTCCGGCACTTCGGTTAATTCTTGATGTGGGTCAAGAATACGGAGCGCTAGGTGGAATTGTTTCTGGCTCTGGACCAACTGTCGCATTTTTAGTTTCCGATGAAGAAGCTGGCTTAGATTTAGCAGTCGCACTCACCGCAAGTGGCGTAGTTGGAAGTGTGGCAAGAGCAACTGGGCCGGTACCTGGTGCTCGAGTTATTGAAACGCGTTAACTAATTTACTTAGAAGTCGCGCTAAATCAATTTGTTCTTCTTTAGTTAGCGCCGATAACAACTCTTCTTCGCGCCCAAGTAAATCTTCTAGGGCAGCATCAACGGCGCTCATGCCAGTTTTAGTTAACGTCACCAAGCTGCCGCGCCCATCAGCGGGATCTGGTTCACGGGTGATTAGTTTTAACTCTTCTAATCGATCAAGGCGATTAGTCATCGTGCCACTTGTTACTAAAGTTTCAGCCATTAACGCACTAGGAGATAGTTGATAAGGCGAGCCCGCACGACGTAGAGCGGCGAGAACATCAAAGCCCCAAGTTTCTAGATCAGCGAAAGCACTTCGTCGCGTCATATCTAATTGGCGTGAAATTCTAGTCACGCGACTAAGCACCGCTAGCGGCGCAAGATCGAGATCGGGGCGTTCAGATTTCCAGGCGGCGATCAGGCGATCTACTTCATCGCGCATTTTTACCCCCACCTCTTCTAACTTTCTTGGCAATTTTCTTCAGAAATCTCGCTAAGGGCAAGGTTAATGGTCAAAAGCAGTCCCTCGGATAAGGGAGAATACGGGTTCCGCCATTGTGTAGTGGCTAGCACATGGGCCTTTGAAGCCCAGGGTCCAGGATCGATACCTGGTGGCGGAGCGAATGCAAAGCCAGATTGAAGTAATGGTAGGTGGCGGAGCGAATGCGAGTAAATCCGAAGTTAGAATTAAGGCCTGACTAGCAGCAGGGGAGCATCTCTTGGATTGTGCAATTGTCTTAGCCGCTGGCGAAGGCACCCGCATGAAATCTGCAACTCCTAAAGTCTTACATGAAATTGCTGGGCGTTCGTTACTTGGACATGTTCTAGCTGCCGTATCCGAAATTAGCCCCGCCCAACTTTGTGTTGTTGTCGGCGCTGGCCGCGAAGCAGTCGAATCACATTTGAGCCAGATCGCGCCAACTGCCAAAACCGTTTTTCAAGATCGTCGCGGTGGCACAGGCCACGCAACTCAATTAGCACTTGCTGAGATCAAAGTTTCTGGCACCGTAATTATCTTGGCTGGCGATACACCGATGCTAACTGGCACTTCACTCAAAGGATTAGTTGCAACCCATAAAGCATTAGGTGCAACAGCTTCGGTTCTTACCGCTGAACATCCTGACCCAACTGGTTACGGTCGCATTATTCGTGGCGATGATGGCACTTTGTTGCGCATCGTTGAAGAGAAAGATGCCGATGAAGATCAGAAAATGATCTTTGAAATTAACTCCGGCGTTTACGCATTTGATGGCGCAAAACTTGCCAGTGCTATAACTAAATTAACTTCGGCAAATGCCCAAGGCGAACTTTATTTAACAGATGTAATTGAAATATTGCGTAACGATGGCGGAACTATTGCCGCAGTATTAATTGAAGATTTCATCGAAACTCTGGGCGTCAATGATCGTTATCAATTAGCCGAGAGTGCTGCGATGTTGCGCGATCGAATTAACGAAGCACATATGCGCAATGGGGTAACGATTGTTGACCCAACTACAACCTGGATTGATGTCCAGGCTGAAATATCTAACGATGTAACAGTTTTCCCAAGTTCGGCGATTTTAGGAGCTTCTAAAATTGAGTGTTGCGCTGTGATTGGCCCGCGCACCACGTTAAACAATTGCCAAGTAGGGCAAGGGGCATCGGTAGTCGAATCAAACTGCACTGATTCAGTTATCGGCGCAGATGCAAGCGTTGGCCCATTTACATATTTACGCGCTGGCACTGTACTTAAAGAGAGCAGCAAAGCTGGCGCATTCGTAGAAATTAAGAATTCCCAAGTTGGCGCAGGTTCAAAAGTCCCACATCTTTCCTATGTTGGCGATGCCACTATCGGCGTTGGCACAAATATCGGCGCAGCCACAATTTTTGTTAACTATGACGGGGCAGAAAAGCATCCGACAGTTGTTGGCGATCATGTTCGTATAGGAAGTGACACCATGTTGGTTGCTCCAGTAAATATTGGTGACGGGGCTTACACCGCCGCTGGTTCAGTGATTACTGAAGATGTTCCGCCTGGTGCGATCGGCGTTGGCCGATCTAAGCAACGGAATGTATTAGGTTGGGTCATGCGCAAGCGCGCTGGTTCCAAGTCAGCACAAGCAGCCGAAGCAAAAGAATCGAAAGGTTAGTAAATGAGCGAGATCCGGTTATCTTCTGAAAAGCGCTTACGACTTTTTGCTGGCCGCGGTTTCCCTGAATTAGCTGATGAAGTTGCCGCCGAACTCGGAATTCCGCTAACTCCAACATCTGCTTACGACTTTGCTAATGGCGAAATATTTGTTCGTTTTGAAGAATCTGTTCGTGGTTGCGATGCTTTCGTAATTCAAAGCCACACCACACCAGTTAATAAGCAGATCATGGAACAACTAATCATGGTCGATGCTTTAAAGCGCGCATCAGCAAAGCGCATCACTGTTGTTGCTCCGTTCTATGGGTACGCTCGTCAAGACAAGAAGAGTCGCGGTCGCGAACCAATTACTGCCCGACTAATGGCTGATCTATTTAAGACCGCCGGCGCTGATCGTTTGATGTGCGTTGATTTACATACTTCTCAAATTCAAGGTTTCTTCGATGGTCCAGTTGATCATTTATTCGCTCTACCAATGTTGGCCAACTATGTTGGTAGTAAAGTTGATCGCAGCAAGTTAACTATCGTTTCACCAGACTCAGGTCGTGTTCGCGTTGCTGAACGTTGGTCAGATCTACTTGGTGGCTGCCCAATTGCGTTCATTCACAAAACTCGTGATCCGCGGATTCCAAATGAATCAACTACTGGCCGCGTGGTTGGTGATGTGCAGGGTCAAACTTGCGTAGTTATCGATGACATGATCGACACAGCTGGCACCATTACTAAAGCAGTCGATGCGCTATTCGATGCGGGTGCAAAAGATGTAATTATTGCGGCCACACATGCGGTTTTCTCAGGGCCTGCCATTGAGCGCCTAAAGGGCTCCCGTGCTTCAGAAGTTGTAATTACCAATACGTTGCCAATTTCAGAAGATCAAAAATTCGATCGTTTAACCGTGCTTTCGATTGCCCCACTTCTTGGTCGGGCAATTCGTGAAGTATTCGAAGATGGCTCGGTCACCAGCCTCTTTGATGGCCATTCCTAAGCGCGATTTGCGCTTAACCACACCCATTCGCTAACCTTTGGCTCGTTCCGGCGAGGGTAAGAATTATTTCCGTAATCGACGGCGTAGGTTTTAATCCTGCTGGAACTTTTGTGAAGTAACCGAAAGTAAAC
>JBILGH010000013.1:0-31068 GCA_044351155.1 Candidatus Planktophila sp.
GCCAGTTTTGGAATAACCGCAATCGCGCTGACCTTTGCCTGGCTAGGCGGGGAAATTGCTAGTTACCTGAAATTGCGGTTGCATTTACCCCTGCCCCCTAAACCGGGCGACAAATAAGTAAGGAGCTCGAAATGGCAATGAAAGATGAAGGCAACGCCCTCTGGTCGATCTTTGGCTATCTCCTTTCCGGCATGCTCTTTTGGGGTGGGGTTGGATATGGGCTCGATAAGTGGCTCAACCAGGGCTATTTCCTTCTAATTGGCCTCCTGCTCGGAATTGGCGCTGCGATCTACCTAGTTTGGCTCCGATTCGGCCGAGAATAAGCCGCCTTCCTACTTCTGACCCACATTGATTCTCAGCCGCTAGTAACCCAATCCACAGCGGTTGGATTTCACACAGGTGCCCCTTAAGACATAAGGTTGCCCCGTCTTAGTTGGTATATGGATTAAAAAGGGGTGTGCGTGCGCTCGCTATTTAGACTTAGCGGAGAAGGCGAAGGATTCGTCCCGCCAAGCAGCAATGACTTTGAATTGCCACCCGTTTTTGGCGATAACGCATTTACCACGAAACCAATTCTTCTAGTTTTCTTATCAGTAATTTTAGTTTCAGTCTTTTTCTTACTTTCATCACGTAAAGCAGCAGTTGTTCCTTCCAAGCTGCAATTCGCGGGTGAGTCAATCTATAGCTTTGTGCGTAATGACCTAGGCCGCGACATTATCGGCCACGAATTCATGCGCTTTGTGCCTTACTTATTCACACTATTTACTTTTGTACTTACAAATAACATCTTTGGAATTGTGCCGTTCTTGCAGTTCCCAACCATGTCACGCGTGAGCTTCCCATATGTCTTGGCCGTATTTACTTTCGTAGTTTTCCACTACGTCGGAATCCGCAAGCAGGGCATTGTTAAGTATCTAAAGGACATCATGTTCATGCCTGGTGTGCCAAAGCCAGTTTATATTTTGCTAACTCCAATTGAATTAGCAACTTTCTTCCTAGTTCGCCCGCTAACACTTTCACTTCGTTTATTCGCGAATATGTTTGCTGGCCACTTACTACTTCTAGTTTTCATCTTGGGTGGAGAACATCTATTCCAAGGTGTGCTCGGTTTGAAGTTGATCAGTCCATTTGCTTTTGCATTTGGTATCGGTCTTACTTTCTTCGAGTTCATGGTCCAATGTCTACAGGCGTACATCTTTACTCTGTTGACCGCTCTATATATCGCCGGCGCCCTTGCCGACGAGCACTAATAACTAACGAAAGGTAAGAAAATGACAGGCACACTCAACCTGGTCGGTTATGGCCTCTCTGCAATCGGACCCGCGATTGCAACCGGAATGATCTTCGCTGCTTATATCAGTGGCGTAGCTCGTCAACCTGAAGCACGCAGCGTTCTACAGCCAATTGCCTTCCTTGGATTCGCACTTGCTGAAGCGCTTGCACTATTCGGTCTAGTTCTAGCTTTCGTTCTCTAATCCAGCGATCTATTTAAACCAGAAGCAATTAGAGAAAATCTAGAGATAGGTAACTAATGGAGAATTCACTTTATGCAGCAGCGGAGAAAGTCAATCCGCTTGTTCCGCATACAGCCGAGCTAATTGTTGGCGCAGTCGCCTTCCTATTGCTCTTCTTGGTTTTGCGTAGTCGCGTTGTGCCAATGTTTGAAAAAGCATTCACTGAGCGCACTGCAGCAATTCAAGGCGGTATGGAACGTGCTGAAAAAGCTCAACTTGAAGCTCAACGCGCATTAGCGCAGTACAACGATCAACTTTCAACAGCTCGCGAAGAAGCGCAGAAGATGCGCGAAGACGCACGAGTTCAAGGAACTGCGATCGTTGAAGAACTTCGAGTAAAGGCGCAAGAAGAAGCAGCTCGCATTACAGCAGCTGCACATGCATCGATCGAGTCAGAACGTCAGCAAGCCGTTACTTCACTTCGCAGCGAAGTTGGCGCACTTGCAGTTGAACTCGCATCAAAGATCGTCGGCGAAGCGCTAGATGACCAGGCTCGACAATCACGTATTGTTGATCGCTTCCTTGATGATCTCGAGAAGTCCAAGTAAGAGAAAGAGAATATGAGCGCATTTCTAGGTGGCAGTAGCCGGCAATCTTTACAGGTTGCTCGCGGTGCACTTGATGCTGCCGTAAAAGGCGCAACAGGTGCAGCAGCTGCATCCCTTAGCGCTGAACTCTTTGTTGTGGCTTCAACTCTGCATGGTTCACTCTCATTACGTCGTGCGATCACAGATCCATCACGTGATGCCAGCGCCAAAGAAACTCTCGTTAAAGATCTATTCAAATCTCTATCAGCGCCAGCAATTGATTTAACCGCCAAGGTTTCATCGCTTCGCTGGTCAAACTCAGGTGATCTAGTACAAGTTCTCGAGCAATTGGCGATTGAAGCGCAAGCATCAGCTGCCAATATCGATGGCGCTCTAGATCGCGTTGAAGATGAGCTATTTGCTGCTGAACAAGCAGTTGCCGGCTCACCTGAACTTCGTAAAGCTTTAATTACCGTTGGCGCCGATAACGCTAAAGCGGGAATTGTAAAAGATCTATTCGCTAAGAACGGCAGTCCATACACAGTGGCACTCCTTAGCGAATTAGTTACAACTCTTCGTGGTCGCAGCATTGAAGTTGCTTTCCATGATTACAAGTACGCACTAGCTGCTCGCCGCAATCGCGTTATCGCGTTGGTTCGGGTAGCTGTTGCGCTAACTGATGCACAACGCGATCGCTTAGCAGCTTCGCTTACAGCTCAAGTTGGCCAACCAGTTCGTATCAATATTGAAGTTGATCCAAGCGTCCTAGGTGGCGTGGCAATCAAGTTCGCTGATGAATTAGTCGATGGCACTGTTGTCAATCGATTAGCAAGTGCCGGTCGATCCATGGCTAGATCAAACTAGTCGGACGAAGTAAGTAGAAAAGGGAGAAATAAAATGGCGGAACTCACGATCCGACCTGACGAGATCAAAGATGCCTTGGCGAATTTCGTTAAGTCATATGATCCAGGAGTCGCAGCTCGCGACGAGGTTGGTACAGTCACGCAAGCAGGCGACGGTATCGCTCGTATCGAAGGATTGCCATCAACGATGGCTAACGAGCTCCTTCAATTTGAAAATGGAACTTTAGGTCTAGCCCTTAACCTCGATGTTCGTGAAATCGGTGTGGTTATTTTGGGTGATTACGATGGCATTGAAGAAGGCACATCAGCACGTCGTACCGGTGAAATTCTTTCGGTACCAGTTGGTGATGGTTTCCTAGGTCGCGTAGTTGATCCACTTGGTCGTCCAATTGATGGCAAAGGTGAAATCAAAGCTGAAGCACGTCGTGCTCTAGAACTTCAGGCTCCCTCTGTAGTTCAGCGCCAACCTGTTAAAGAGCCTATGGCTACTGGTATCAAGGCAATCGACGCTATGACTGCAATCGGCCGCGGTCAACGTCAGTTGATTATTGGTGACCGTCAGACAGGAAAGACGGCTGTTGCTGTTGACACCATTATTAACCAGTTAGAGAACTGGAAAACTGGCGATCCAAAGAAGCAAGTTAAGTGTATTTATGTTGCGATTGGTCAAAAAGGTTCCACCATCGCTTCCGTTAAGGCTTCACTTGAAGAAGCTGGCGCAATGGAATACACAACAATCGTTGCGTCCCCTGCATCAGACCCAGCAGGCTTTAAGTACTTAGCTCCATACACCGGTTCTGCAATTGGTCAGCACTGGATGTATAACGGACAACACGTGCTAATTGTTTTTGATGATCTATCAAAGCAAGCAGAGGCTTATCGTTCAGTCTCACTATTGCTACGTCGTCCACCAGGTCGCGAAGCGTACCCAGGCGATGTTTTCTACTTACACTCACGTTTGTTAGAGCGTTGCGCAAAGCTTTCCGATGAACTCGGTGGCGGTTCAATGACTGGTCTACCAATCATTGAAACAAAGGGTAATGACGTTTCTGCGTTCATTCCGACTAACGTAATTTCGATTACCGATGGTCAGTGCTTCCTTGAAACAGATCTATTCAATGCCGGTGTTCGCCCAGCGATTAACGTAGGTATTTCGGTATCTCGCGTTGGTGGTTCTGCGCAGACTAAGGCTATGAAGAAGATTGCTGGTCGTCTGCGTCTTGACCTTGCTCAGTTCCGCGAACTTGAAGCATTCGCTGCTTTCGGTTCAGATCTAGATGCGGCATCAAAGGCGCAACTAGAGCGCGGTGCTCGTATGGTTGAACTACTAAAGCAGGGTCAGTACTCACCTTATTCAGTAGAACGCCAAGTAGTTTCAATTTGGGCAGGTACATCAGGCAAGCTCGACGATATTGCAGTCCCTGATATTCGTCGTTTTGAAGCTGAACTACTTGAATTCATTGGTCGCGAGCGCAAGGACATCTTTAAGGTTATTTCTGAAACTAAGGACCTTAACGACGACACCATCGCAGCAATGACCGAAGCAGTTGCTGCTTACAAACTGCAATTCAAGCCAACAGTTGCGGCTGCTCTTAACGAGGCAGCAGCTGACGCGCTAGATGATGTAGAAAACGAGCAGATCACTAAGTTCGTTCCTCCGGCGGCGAAGAAGTAACAAATGGGTGCCCAACTTCGCGTATATCGCCGACGGATGCGATCCGTTAAAGCGACCAAGAAAATTACGAAAGCCATGGAACTCATTTCGGCTTCTCGTATTGTCAAGGCGCAGCAACGAGTCGCAGCTTCAACTCCTTATGCAAATGAGTTGACTCGTGCGGTATCTGCAGTTGCCACTTACTCTTCAACGAATCATCCGCTTACAACTGAATCAGAAAATCCACGTCGCGCAGCAGTCTTGATCATCTCGGCTGACCGCGGTATGGCTGGTGCTTATTCAAACAACGCGATTAAGGAAGGCGAACAACTTGCTGCCCTACTTAAAGAGCGTGGCCTAGAGACCGCTTCTTATTTAGTTGGTCGCAAGGCAGTTAACTATTACCGTTTCCGTAATCGCGAAATTGCTGGTTCTTGGTCAGGTTTCTCTGATACGCCAACTTATGAAAATGCGAAGGAAGTTGCTGATGCACTTTTGACCGCTTTTCTAGCTGACTCAAATGAAAGCAAAGCTGGCGTCGATGAGATTCACATTATCTTTACGGAATTCCGCTCAATGATTACTCAAGAAGCACAAGCTAAGCGCATGTTGCCACTTGAAGTTGTTGAGTCAAGCGCGCCAGCTCCTTCTGGCTTGCTACCAATGTATGAGTTCGAACCAAATGCGGCCGAAGTTCTAAATGCACTTTTGCCACGTTATATCGAAGCTCGTATTTTCAACGCGATGTTGCAGTCAGCAGCTTCTGAGCATGCTGCTCGTCGTCGCGCAATGAAGTCAGCTACAGATAATGCTGACGAACTAATCAAGTCTCTGACTCGTCGGGCAAATGCTGCTCGTCAGGCAGAAATTACGCAAGAAATCAGTGAAATCGTCGGCGGCGCAGACGCGTTGGCCTCAGCTAGTGCAGGGAGTGAATGATGTCGGTAAAGACAACAGGTAAAGGTCGCGTTGCGCGAGTTATCGGCCCAGTGGTGGACATTGAGTTCCCAGCGGGTCAGATGCCTTCGATCTTCAACGCGCTACATGTAGAGACCACCATGAGTGGAACTACTCGCACCTTGACTCTCGAAGTAGCGCAGCACATTGGTGACAACCTCGTGCGCGCGATCTCGATGCAGCCAACTGACGGCATGGTACGTGGCGCTGAAGTGAGCGACACTGGCTCTGCAATCTCAGTACCAGTTGGTGACGTAACCAAGGGTCACGTGTTTAACACACTTGGCGAGTCACTAGATGTTCCAACATCATCCCTTGATATTAAAGAGCGTTGGCCAATCCACCGCAATGCACCAGCTTTCGATCAACTTGAGTCAAAGACTGAAATGTTCGAGACCGGTATCAAAGTTATCGATCTACTAACACCATATGTAAAGGGCGGAAAGATCGGTCTATTTGGTGGTGCTGGTGTAGGCAAGACAGTTTTGATTCAGGAAATGATTTATCGCGTAGCTGAAAACTTCGGTGGTGTATCTGTATTCGCCGGTGTTGGTGAGCGTACTCGCGAAGGTAACGACTTGTTCCTAGAAATGACCGAAACCGGCGTTATCAATAAGACCGCCTTAGTGTTCGGTCAGATGGATGAGCCACCTGGCACGCGTCTTCGTGTTGCTCTTTCAGCACTAACCATGGCGGAATATTTCCGCGATGTGCAGAAGCAAGATGTATTGCTCTTCATCGACAATATCTTCCGCTTTACACAAGCAGGTTCAGAAGTATCAACTCTGCTTGGCCGTATGCCATCAGCTGTGGGCTACCAGCCAACACTTGCTGATGAAATGGGTCAGTTGCAAGAGCGCATTACTTCAACCCGTGGTCACTCGATTACATCAATGCAGGCCATTTATGTTCCTGCAGATGACATCACCGACCCAGCGCCACACACTACTTTTGCGCACTTAGATGCGACCACAGTGTTGTCTCGTCCGATCTCCGAGCTTGGTATTTATCCAGCAGTAGATCCACTTGACTCAACTTCTCGCATCCTTGATCCACGCTACATCGGCGAGCACCACTTCCAGGTTGCTAACCGCATTAAGCAGATCCTGCAGCGCTACAAGGATCTACAAGACATCATTGCGATTCTTGGTATCGATGAACTTTCTGAAGAAGACCGTATCTTGGTAGGTCGCGCACGTCGTATCCAGCGCTTCTTGTCACAGAACACTTTCGTAGCAAAGGTCTTCACTGGTATCGAAGGTTCATTCGTTCCGTTAGCAGACACAATCACTGCATTCGAAGCACTTGCTGATGGAAAGTACGACCATATTCCAGAACAAGCATTCTTCATGTGCGGAGGCCTCGACGATGTTGAGCGCAAGGCTGCAGAATTGGCGAAGAACTAACTCATGACACTTAAAGTCGCAGTAGTTTCACCAACAGAAAAGGTTTGGACTGGCGAGGCAACATTTATTTCAGCTCGCACAACCGAAGGTGATCTGGGCGTTTTGCCAGGTCACGCACCTTTGTTTGGTGTTCTAGTCGACGGCGCTGTCAGTATTAAAGTTGCCGATGGAACAACTCAGCAATTCAGCGTTCATGGTGGGTTCTTATCTGTTTCAAATGATCGAGTTTCGATCTTAACTGAGTCAGTGGGCTAGTTTAGTTCTAGTTTAAAATCCCGGTGGAAATATCTGCCGGGATTTTTTATGCCACAAATAACTCGCTATTGCTAAAGATTAAAATTTAAAGTTCGCGAGTTACATCAGCGCCAAGTGCGCGTAATTGTTTAGCAAAATCAGGGTAACCACGATCTATGTGATAACCGTCTTCGACAAAAGTTACGCCATCGCTGACCAAACCAGCCAAAACTAGGCCTGCGCCAGCCCGGATATCAGTTGCGACAACAGGTGCGCTAGATAGCTTTTCGACGCCGGTGATAGCGGCATGATGACCATCGATCGTGATTTGAGCGCCTAATCTGATCAATTCATTCACGAACATAAAGCGGCCTTCAAAAACATTTTCAGTGACTATGGCATCACCAATTGCGATCGAATTTAAGGTGATTACCATCGGTTGTAAATCAGTCGGAAAACCTGGATAAGGCAGGGTTGAAACATCAATAGCTTTAGGCCGAGAATCCATGCGCACCCGAATTGAGTTTTCGTTTGAGGTAACGATAGCGCCAGCGGCAGTTAACTTCTCAAGTGGAATTTCTAAATCTTGCGCACGAGCTCCGTTAATTGTGATGTCACCTTGTGTCATCGCAGCAGCAAATGCCCAAGTGCCGGTAACAATGCGGTCTGCAATAGTGGTGTGATCTGTTGGGTGCATTTTCGCAACACCAGTAATCGTGATTAACGGCGTACCCAAACCTTCGATTTTGGCACCCATTGAGATTAGGAAATTACCCAGATCAACTAAATCAGGTTCGCGAGCTGCGTTGTCAATCGTAGTTACGCCTTTTGCCAATACCGCAGCCGTCATTAAGTTCTCAGTTGCGCCAACGCTGGGAAAGTCCAAAACAATTTCGGTACCAATTAACCCACTAGGCGCTTCAGCAATTACATAACCATGTTCATTATGTGCTTTAGCACCGAGTGATTCCAGACCACGAATATGGAAATCTAAACCACGTGAACCAATGGCATCTCCACCGGGCAGAGCAACTTCGGCTTGGCCGACTCGAGCAACTAGTGGGCCAAGAACGTTGATTGAGGCACGCATCTTGCGTACTAAATCGTAATCAGCACGATGTCCCGGAACTTCGGGCACATCAATAGTTACTAATTCTGCGCCACGTTCAACAGTGCAGCCCAAGCGGGTTAGTAAATCAGCCATGATTTCGACATCTGCAATATCAGGCACATTTCGAATAGTTGTTTTGCCAGCGGCCAATAGCGAAGCTGCCATAAGTTTTAGAGCTGAGTTCTTAGCTCCACTAATGCTAACTTCGCCGACTAAACGAGCGCCGCCAACTACTCGAAAGCGGTCTATAGCAGCCATGGCGGAACCCCTTTCGAATAAAATTGTTGCGACGTTGTTTCTCGAGTGGTCGTATCTTATCTGCCCGATTAGGCTCTCCCCATGGTTAATTTGACGCGGATTTACACAAAAACTGGTGATGACGGAACTACTTCGCTCGGCGATATGAGCCGCACTTCGAAGAACGATCCACGACTAGAGGCATATGCCACAGTCGATGAAGCTAACTCGGCGATCGGCGTTGCTCTATGTGCTGATTCATTGCCAGCCGATTTAAAACCGTTGTTGATTCGCATTCAAAATGATCTCTTCGATGTGGGAGCAGATCTCTGTACGCCTGTTGTCGATGAGCCAAAAATTGAGCCACTGCGAGTTCTGGAATCCCAAATTACTTATCTTGAGGAACAGATTGATGCATTCAATGAACAACTAGAACCACTTCGTTCATTTGTATTGCCTTCAGGAACATTGGCAGCAGCTAATTTGCATGTGGCGCGCACTGTTGCGCGACGAGCTGAGCGTTGCACCTGGGCGGCGATTCACGCATTTGGCGGTGGCGTTAACCCGCTAGCGGCAAAGTATTTAAATCGTTTATCAGATCTTCTCTTCGTGCTTGCCCGAATCTCTAATAAAGAACAGGGCGATGAACTTTGGGTACCAGGAGCTAATCGCTAGCTCTAATCAGCTTTTTAACTCTGCGTTGGCGTATAGACGTTAGTTTTAAGCGTCTCAGTTGCAGGCGCATGATGGCAGATCACATTTATATTGGAAATTCTATTCCCGCGGTCAATATCTTCAGTACTGATTAAAAGTATTGTTTTATAGACTCTTTTTGCGGTTCCAGTGGTAGTTGTGCGAATCGTTCCAAAAGTAGTAATCGTTTTATCTTCTAAGCTTTTAGGACCAATAACTCTTGATCTAACTTCCCACCAAGTGCAGCCATTGGTAGAAGCCACAGTTATTGCGCCACAGGAATACTTCTTACAAATTAGAACGCCATCTACTTTCTGCGCCAACTGTGCTGTAATAACTTTACTATTTGAAGCAATGCCAACTAGCTCTTTAACAGTTGGTACTTTGGCATAGATCTCACCTTTAACTGTAAAGCCAACTGGCGGCCACTTTGGTGAAGGCGATGGCTTAACTTTCGATGCAGCGCTAGCTCCGTTTAGTGAAAACACCAATAGCAGTGCTAGTACTAGTCCAAACCCCAATCCAAACCTTAGCCATTTCACTTGTTCTCCCATCGGAAAGTCTTAACAGCTAAGAAGAGACCGACAATTAGCCAAACGAAAAGGATTATGGCGGTTCGACCACTTTCCCAGCTTTGGGCAACTTCTTGAGTGGCAAAAGTATCTGGCAAGAAAACACTACGCATGCCTTGGGTCAACCACTTAAGCGGGAAGATTGCCGCAACTTGCTGCATCCAGCCAGGTAATTGGGTAAAGACAAAGAAAACTCCGCTAAAGAACTGCAGAATAATTACTACTGGCGAAACTATGGCAGCTGCGCCACGGCCATTTTTTGGAACTGATGAGAAAGCAACACCTAAAGCTGTTGAGCTAGCAGTTCCGAGGATCAAGATCCAAGTAAAAGTAAGCCAATTGCTGGGATCAGTTGGCATGTTCAAGCCAAAGAATGCGGCGCCGATTACTAGCAAGATCAGAACTTGTACCGCCATACTGACAAATACTGAAATAGCTTTTCCGATGAAATAACTTGTAATTGGCAATGGGGTGCCATGTAGTCTTTTGATTGCGCCCATGTCACGTTCGAGCGGAATATTAATTGCTATGTTTTGAAAGCCAGTATTAACTAAGCCCGAAGCGATCATGCCTGCTACAAAATATTGGCTAAAAGTCACCCCTGGCGCAATAGTGTCCTTAAATACGCTTCCGAAAATCGCCAACAAAATCACTGGGAAGAAGATAGTAAATACAACTGCCTCTTTTTGGCGTGAGAATTGAATAATTTCCATACGGCCCCGAAGCAAGCCCAGTTTTATGGTGCCTGGCACTTTATTCATGTTGGCCCCCGATCATCTTTAAATAAATGTCTTCTAGTGACGGCCGAGTGATAGTTAATTCTGGAATCTCACCGTTGAATTGTGTAGCTAACTTTGCTACTACCGAAGTTGGATTATCGCTCTCTTCAATTTGGATTCCGGCTGGACTCATCCAAGACACAGTGGCTTTTGCAGTACTGCGACCACCGAGTAAAGCTGGCGTTGAAACTTCCAAAATTTTTCCGGCCGCAATCACTGCCACTCGATCGGCAAGTTCTTCAGCTTCATCGAGATAGTGAGTAGTCAGCAATATTGTGGTGCCACCTGCTTTTAAGTCACGAATCAATGACCAGAAAGCGCGCCTAGCTTCAGGATCAAAGCCAGTCGTTGGTTCATCTAAGAAAAGTAGTTCTGGGCTTCCGATAATTCCGAGTGCCACATCAAGTCTGCGTCGTTGGCCACCAGATAATTCAAGAACCAATGAGTCGCGCTTTGCCGAAAGTCCAACAGCTTCAATAACCTGATCAACATCGCGCGGGTTAGCATAGAAAGCACTGAAATGCCTAACAATTTCACGCACCTTAAATGAGCCAGCATCTGATGCTGTCTGCAGAACGATGCCGATCCGGTTGCGCCAAGTGCGACCCGCATCGCCCTTGGTTGCTGGGTCAAACCCCAGGACGTTAACTGAGCCAGCATCACGATCGCGGAAACCAGCCAAGATCTCAACGGTTGTGGTCTTGCCGGCGCCATTTGGGCCAAGGAGAGCAAAGATCTCGCCGGCCTGGATCTCTAGATCAATGCCAGATACGGCTTTGAAGTCGCCATAAGACTTTACGAGGCCCTTAACTTCAATCACTTTCATGGCTCCAGCCTGTCACAAGAAGCTGAAAAATGCGAGAAAATGAACCATGAGCCCGCGCCGTAACTATCCCAAAGGGAAACGCCCGCAAGATGCTGAGCGCGAAATCAATACTTCCAATGAAAGTATCGAAGAACACAGTGATGGAACTTATCGAGTTAGAAAATTAACTGGATCTTCTTCAAATAAACCATATCGCTGCCCAGGGTGTGATCAGATAATTCCAATGGCAACACCGCATATTGTTGCCTGGCTAGAAGATGATGAAGAATCGCGCCGTCATTGGCACACGCCTTGTTGGAGTAAAAAGAATCAACGTGGTCCACGTACTGAGCGCACACGAAATGCGCCCCGCTTCTAGTTAACCTAATCGGAATTTAACCCAAACTAGTTAACTGAGTCGACCTTTAAGAAGCTTAATCACTCGCATAATTAACTTATCGCTGAAGTAAGATCGATTAAAGCTAGTAAAGACCAAAGGCAATTGGAATCGTGCGCGAACTACTGTGCGCGGGTAAGTAAATTCCAGAATTCCTTCGGGGCCATGAATACGGCCAGAGCCACTATCTTTGACGCCACCAAATGGCACTGATGGAATAGCGGCAAAAGAGATAGTTGAGTTAATCGCAACCATTCCGCAATGAAGTTGCGAGGCGATCTTCTTGCCTTGGCGTTTTGACCAAACTGATGCGCCTAGCCCATATTTGCTGGCATTAGCTAACCGAATTGCGTGCTCGATAGAGTGAAAACGATTAATGATAATTACTGGCCCAAAAGTTTCTTCGGTCATGGCAATCGCATCTTCTGGCACATCAACCAAAACAACGGGCTGCACATATGGCGGCTGAACTGAATCTTTGCCACCCAAAAGTGCTTTACCACCGCGCTTTAGCGCGTCAGCAATGTGTGCGGCAATTACATCTATTTGTTCTGGCATGGTTGCGGGACCATAGTTGCCAGCACCTGGCGCACCGGCGGTTATCTTTTCAGCCTCTGCTACAAAGAGTTCAATGAAACGATCAGCAATTTTTTCGTCAACGTAAACACGTTCGGCACCGATACAAGTTTGGCCAGCATTAGACATGGCAGACCATAAAGTATTTTCAACAGCTGACTTAAGATTGGCATCTGCGGCGATGATTACTGGGTCCTTGCCACCACATTCCAGAACAACTGGGATCATATTTGCCGCACATGTGGCAGCAACTAATTTGGCAGTCTTAGTTGAACCCGTGAAAGCTAACTTGTTAATTTCACTCTCACATAAGTATCGGCCAGTGTCTCCAAAGCCGGTTATTACTTGGAAGATTTCTTCACTTGGCGCAACTTGAGCAAATGAATCTGCCAGCCAAACACCTACAGCAGGTGTTAACTCACTTGGTTTAAACACAACTGCGTTTCCGGCAGCAAGTGCGTAAGTAATTGAACCAAGGGGAGTAAAGATTGGATAGTTCCAAGGCCCGATTACTCCAACAACACCGACAGGTGAGTGCTCAACACGAGCTGACATGTTTGCCATAATCAAACCAGGTGAACGATGCTCAGGGCTCATTACATATTCAGCGTTACGTGCCGCCCAACCAATGTGATTAATGGCGAGTGCAGCTTCTAATTTGGCATCACTAATCGGTTTACCAGTTTCATCAGAGATTAATTCGGCGATCTCATCAACATGGCTGACTAAGTATTTGCTCCAATCGAGCAATACTTTCTTGCGACCTTTAAAGCCGAGGTGCTGCCATTTATAAAGCGCTTCATGTGCACTCTCAACGACTAACGAAACGGTCTCTTTTCCATCTACTGGAAAAGTGGCTAATACCTCACCGGATACTGGATTGATTGAATCAAAGGTCTTTTTACGTGATGTGGCCATAGCGGCAAAGATACACTTGCCTAATGGCCGAACCAATTCGCCCCAGCACCTTATTACCCGCTAATCGATCACCTTTCACGCTGATAACAGCTGATGGCGAAACTCTGGTGGGTGAGGTTGCTAGCCCAATTACTAACCCCACTGGCGCAATTCTTTGTCTACACCCACTTCCGACAGCTGGCGGCATGATGGATAGTCATGTTTACAAGAAAGCAGCCAATCGTTTGCCCGACATGGCCGGCATAACTGTTGTGCGTTTCAATACCCGTGGAACAACAAGTGCCAACGGCACAAGCACTGGCACCTTTGATAACGGTGGCGCAGAAAAATTCGATGTTGAGGCAGCTCTCGCTTATTGCTTAGATACTTTAGCTCTAGAAAATCTTTGGGTAGTTGGTTGGTCTTTTGGAACTGATTTAGCGTTACGTCACGCGAAAGATGCTCGGCCTAAAGGGCTCATCTTGTTAAGTCCACCACTTCGCACTTCTGAGCTAAGTGATCTGGAGTATTGGAATATCGATGGTCGCCCAGTTTTCACAATTGTTCCTGAGCTTGATGATTATTTACAACCACCTGAGGCAGCGCAACGTTTTGCAGTTATTAAAAACCACCACATGATTGCAGTTGAAGGCGCAAAACACCTATGGGTAGGCGAACCTGCGGTTAATCGCGTGCTAACTGAGATTACTCAGATCATTGCGCCAAGTAGATTGCCGCTACCAACCGAAATTTAATTGTTATAGGTGATTGCTGGTTTAAGCGTTATCAGTTCTTGGGAAAACTACTTCATCCAAAATCAAAATAATCGCCGCAGCAACTGGTACCGCTAAAAGACCGCCAACTAAGCCCAATAGCGATGAACCAATTAGCGCTGAAATAATCGTTACTGCGCCCGGTATGGAAAGTGTCTTTTTCATGATGCGTGGGGTGATCAAATAGTTTTCAATTTGTACATAGAGAACATAAGCCAAGAATGCTACGAGTCCGATAGTTACCGATTGAGTTAGCGCTACTAAAGTGACTACGGTACAGCCAATAAAGTGACCGATTAGCGGGATCAAACCACACACCAACACTGTCATTCCAAGTGCGATTGGTGAAGGGATTCCAAGGGCTAGCGAGAGCAATAAAGTGAATATGCCGGCCATGAATGCGATTGCTACTTGACTGCTAACGAATGAACCAACTCGCGAAATTATCGCTTCGGTAAGTGCGCCAACTCGTGGTCGACGAGATGCTGGGGCAAGACGTAAACCAAGCTTGATCATTTGTGGCAAGGAAGTTAAAAAGTAGAGTGTTAGGATCAAAATAGTAAGAGCGGCAAAGGTTCCAGATAGAACTGATTTGCCAACTCCAACTACGCCACCAAATGTAGTGAGCAAAAGTTTTCCATCTGAAGTTCTTGCTGAAATTTCACGCTGCAGCGTATCTAGCAGTCCGTATTGCTCATTGAGTCGCATAAACAGAGCATTTGATTTCAAATCTTCAATCAATGACGGTGCTTGGCTGATTAAGTTAGAACCTTGAGAAACCACTGGTGGTACAACGATTAAAGCAAAGAAAACTACAAATAAAATTACTGAAATAAATATTGCAGCGACAGCATTTGTGCGAGACAACCCACGGCGGCGAAGAGCCTCGACTGATGGGTTAAGTCCCGTTGCCAGAAAGAGTGCGATTAAAATTAAGACGAAAATTTGCGAAGCGCTAGCAAGTGCGCGCATTAAGACAAATGCGGTTAGTGCGCCGATGGTTGCTATGAATCCGAAATAAAATGGGTGTGATTTGTTAATTGGGTCACCTAAAGTGCCCATATCAGTGTTAATTACCTTCGGGTCACCTGCAACAACTTTTTTAATTCGCTTACTTATCGCCATGTGTTCAAGTGTAATTGCCTAAGATGAGCCCATGACCTTACGAATCACTGGCTTTGGCGAAGAGATCGCTGCCGTTTCGGGTCTGCCTTGGAATCAGCCGCTAGAACAATGGCCAGAAGATCCAGCTCTCGCTGAAAAACGCGGTATTTCGCGCCACATAGTTCGCCTGATCCGGGTAAATGATGAACCCGACTCTGAGATCTATGCGGTCAAAGAGACGGTTTCTGAGTTCGCTAACCGTGAATATGCCGCCTTGCGCGAACTTCGCCGACTGCAGGCACCCAGCGTTGATCCAATTGCCGTTGTAGAAGGACGCAAAGATATAAACGGCGAGGACTTGCCCTGTGTTTTAGCAACTCGTTTTTTGCCATATTCACTGCCTTACCGAGTTGTACTTTCGGGCGCTTTGTCACCACATGACATTTCAAATATGGCTAACGCTTTGGCGCTGTTACTGGTGCGATTGCATCTACTTGGTTTTTGGTGGGGCGATTGCTCGCTTTCAAATACTTTGTTCCGCCGAGATGCTGAAGGTTTTGCTGCCTACTTAGTTGATGCCGAAACTGGCGAATTTCAAAAGACCTTGAGCGATGGACAGCGCGAACATGATTTAGAGATTGCTCATTTTAATGTTGCTGCCGAATTAGAAGATTTAGCTCTCTCTGGCGTTCTCTACCCAGGAATGGATCCAGTACGCGCAAGTGATGCGGTTATGAAAAGATACCGCAGACTTTGGGCCGCGCTACGTGATCCACAATCACTTGACCCAACCGATCGCCGTGCCGTAGAACGTGCGATGCGCCAACTACACGATTTAGGTTTTGCAGTTGAAGAAGTTTCAATTGCTATCGATGGCGATAATAAGGTTTTGAAGTTCCAGCCAAAGTTAGTAGCCGCCGGTTATCACACCAATCGCCTGCGCGAACTTATGGGACTTGAGACTGAGGAGTTACAAGCAAAGAGAATTCTGGCTTCTTTTGATCGTTACCGAGCTCGCGAAAGCAATCTATCTACCAACGTTAATGAAGTCGCTTTTAAATGGCTAACTGAGATTTTTAATCCAATTGTTAATTCAGTTCCGGCCGAGCACGTTGGCCGAGTCGAGCCAGCACAGTTATTTCATGAAGTCCTTGAGCACCGTTGGTACTTAAGCGAAGCCGCAGGCCACGATGTGGGCTTGGATTTAGCCTGTAAAACCTACATTTCAGAGGTTCTGCCCTACCGTCGCGATTCAGGTATCGAGTTAGTGGAATGATAAAGCAATGAGTTTGCCACCCAATTTTGGTCGTGCGGTAGATCTGAGTTCCTTAACAAAGCCGGCACAAGCAACAAATGCAATCGCATCAAAATATGAAATTACAGCTGAGAATTTTGCGGCTAATGCAGTTGAGCTTTCGCATGTTAAACCCGTAATTTTATTGGTCTGGTCTCCGCGCAGTCCAGAATCAAAGTCCACTCTTGAAATTCTTAGCAAATTAGAAGCCAGCTCTAATGGTGCGTGGGCGCTAGGAAGCATAAATGCAGATGATCAGCCGCAAGTGGCTCAAGCTCTGCAGACCAAGAACGTTCCATATGCAGTTGCCTTGATTTCTGAAAAACCAGTTCCGCTCTTTGATCAAAGTTATCCCGAAACCCAAATCAAAATGGTGATTGATAAAGTCTTAACTCTTGCCGCTGAGCAAGGAATTGGAACTGCGCCGATAGAGACCATTGAACCTGAGGAAGATGAAGCACTTGCTGCTCTTGAGGATGGCAAGTACGAAATTGCACGAATTGCTTATCAAAAATTGTTAAATCGTAAACCTAATGATGCTCTGGCTAAACTAGGTTTAGCTCAAACCGAACTTCTTATTCGTACTAAGAAACTAGAAGCAAAGCTAGTTACCGCACTCGCTGCATCCGAGCCCGATAATGTAAAAGCTCAATTGGACTGTGCTGACTTAGAAGTTATCAGCGGAGATCTTGACGCTGCCTTTAATCGCTTACTTGATTGTGTACGTCGCTTTTCAGGGCCTGATCGCACTGCTGCTAAAGATCATCTTTTAGGACTATTTCAATTAGTAGACCCAGCAGACCCACGATTAAAAGTTGCTCGGACTTCACTAGCAAGCGCGCTTTTCTAGAGTAAATCAATGACTACTAAAGAAATCACTCCAGAATTTGAGTTCAAGAAACTGACGATACTTTTCTTCCTTTTTGGTTTCGGCATCATGTCCTGGGTCCCTAGATTTCCAGACTTTAAAGATCGGTTAGGCCTTACTAATGGGCAATTTGGCTCAATTCTGAGCCTGGGCAATGTGGGCGCTTTCGTCGCCTTGCTTACGGTTGGCCACATCGTGCACAAAATAGGTAGCCATAAAGCTCTAATTGCTAGCAGCTACTCGCTTTACTTGGGTTTCTTTGTTCTTGCCAATGTTTCTTCCAGCATAATATTTATTCCAGCAGTCATCTTGGTGGGATTTTCAATTTCAGCTTTTCACATCGCTATAAATAGTCAAGCTTTTGATAGTCAAACTCGAGCTACTACACCGATTATTGTGAAACTACATGGCGTATGGGCGCTAGGTGCGGTCAGCACTGGCCTGGTATCAGGACTCTTAATTGGCCGAGTATCTGCTTCGGCTCAATTAAATCTTATCTACCTTCTGGTGCTGGTCTTGAACATTACCTACATACATAAGTTACGTCCTATTGCACTTCTGCCACAAAAAGAAGATGACCACTATTCAGTAAAGCGAATGATCACTTCAATTAGATTCGATCGTTTAATTGCTGGAGGCATGCTTTGCGCTATTTTTCTCGAGATCGCAATGGGCGATTGGTCTAACATTTTTGGACGCGAGTACTTAAAGATCGAAGGCGGTCTGATAACGTTGCCTTACATTCTTTTTATGAGTGCTTTGATCGTGGGTAGATTTAGCATCTCAAAGATTCTCAAGCGCATTCCAATTAATCGTGCAGCTAATATCGGTGCCGTCACGGGAGGCATATTTTTCTTACTTGGAATAACTGCATCAATTTTATTTGGCGAGTCCCATAAGTACTGGGCTTTCGCTCTCTTTTCATTAGGCTCTTTGGTTGCCGGTCTAGGTATGTCATTCATTACGCCAAGTTTCTTTAATGCAGCAAGTGCTCGAAGCCCGCTGCCTAACTCAGTCGTAATTGGTCAAGTTGGTTTAATCAACAATTCCTTAATTTTTGTGGCCAAGTGGGTAATTGCCTGGACCGCACAATTCACATCTCTTGCCGTGGCACTCTTAATTCCAGCGCTAATGGCGCTATCGATCCCATTGTTCTCAAAAGCCTTGTTAAGTGGAGATACCAAAGGTCAGGCGAGCAACTAACCCTTGGCTAAAGCCAGCCAGAGGGTGGCAAGTGGGGCAACCCTTAAAGTAATAACTAAATCAGAACCTTCAGCTACATCAACTGGTTGATTGATTACGCCACTGCCGCCAAAAGCTAAATCATCGGTATTTAACACTTCTTGCCAAGTTCCAGCTTTAGGCATTGGCAATCGATAATTTTCGTGCGGCACGGGTGAGAAGTTAGTAATACAAACAAGTGGCTGACCATCTTCAGCCCAACGGGTAAATGCCAACACATTACTTGCCGCATCATTTCCAACTAACCAAGAAAATCCTTCCGGAGAAGTATCTTTTTCAAATAAGGCTGGAATTGATTTGTAGAGGTTATTTATTTGCGAAATAGTCTTTGCCACTCCACTGTGTTCATTGTATTGAGTTAAGTGCCACTGCAAACCACCTGATTCACTCCACTCATCATTTTGGGCAAACTCTTGACCCATGAAAAGCAATTTCTTACCAGGATGTGCCCACATGAATCCATATAGTGCACGAAGCGTTGCGAGCTTCTGCCAACGATCACCGGGGAATTTGTTAACCAGTGAGCCTTTGCCGTGTACAACTTCATCATGTGAAAGCGGCAGCATAAAGTTTTCAGACCAGGCATAGAGAATCGAGAAAGTTATTTCATTGTGATGATGCACGCGATGGATTGGATCGCGTTGAAGATATTCAAGAGTGTCATGCATCCAGCCCATGTTCCACTTAAAACCAAAACCGATGCCATCTGAATCAGTGCTGCGTGTTACGCCAGGCCAAGCTGTTGATTCTTCGGCAATCATCATGATGCCAGGGTGTGTGCGATATGCCGTAGAAGTTGCTTCTTGAAGTAATTGCACTGCTTCGAGATTCTCGCGCCCACCAAATCTATTTGGAACCCATTCGCCTTCTTTACGCGAATAGTCGAGGTAAAGCATCGAAGCAACAGCATCTACTCGCAGGCCATCAATATGGAATTCGGTTAACCAATAGAGAGCGCTGGCGACAATGAAGTTGCGAACCTCATTGCGGCCAAAGTTAAAGATCAGTGTTCCCCAATCTGGATGCTCGCCTAAACGGGGGTCAGCATGCTCATAAAGTGCAGTTCCATCGAACTTTGCCAGCGCCCATTCATCTTTGGGAAAGTGCGCTGGAACCCAATCAAGAATTACGCCAATTCCAGCTTTGTGTAAGGCATTGACTAAGTATTTGAATTCATCAGGGGAGCCAAAGCGTGAAGAGGGTGCGAAGAAAGAAGTTACTTGATAACCCCACGAAGGACCATACGGATGTTCCATAACAGGTAAGAATTCAACGTGAGTGAAACCAGTTTCTTTCAAGTAGTCGACTAGCTCGGTTGCCAAATCAAGATAACTCAACCCTATGCGCCAAGAACCTAAATGAACTTCGTAAACAGATACTGCGCTGCGCCATGATTCAAACTTGCTACGTTCAGATATCCAATTTTCATCACTCCAGTTGTAACTTGATTCCTCAACTATGGAGGCTGTTAGTGACGGAATCTCGGTAGCCCGAGCAAGTGGATCAGCATGATCAACCCAGCGGCCATCATTGGTATGGACGGCAAATTTATATTTCGTACCTGGCGCAAAGTCAGTAATGAATATTTGCCAAATGCCAGTGTTTTCAATTCGCCACATTCGATGGGTATTTCGATCCCAGAAATTAACGTCGCTAATCAAACTTACATCGCGCGCATTTGGAGCCCAAAGCGCAAAAGAAGTACCAAGCAAATTTCCACTTGCATCGCGTTGTACATGAGCGCCTAAGACTTTCCACAGTTCTTCGTGACGACCTTCGGCAATTAAGTAAAGATCTAGTTCGCCTAATGCGCCAGGTTGATTAGGAATAACTTTGGTCTTACGGCGAAAGATTCCCATTAGTTAAGAGATTCGCGCCACGGCAATGTGAGCCACATTGTTGAAATCGGTGCGTGGATCAAGGCTGACGAAACTGTCACGATTCCAACTGAAAGAATTCCCAGTGATTTGATCGTCAACAACAAATGAATCTCCAGTTAGTCCGAGCAAATCCATGTTCCAGTGAACCACAGTCGCTTGGGCATTTGAAGGGTCAAGGTTGACAATAACAAGTACTAAATTGTCGCCATCACGCTTGGAATAAGCGATTATGGCCTCATTGTCAGTATGGTGAAAATGGAGATTACGCAGACGTTGTAAAGCCCGATTAGCGTTGCGGATCTTATTTAACTTGGTAATTAGCGGCACGAGTGATTGTTTGGCGCCATTCCAGTCGCGCACCTTAATCTGATACTTCTCAGAGTCTAAGTACTCTTCGCGACCTTCACTTAATACTCGGTGTTCGAATAATTCGTAACCCGCATACATTCCCCAGGAAGGCGTCAAGGTCGAAGCTAAAACCGCACGCAAGGCAAACATGGCCGGGTTTCCACTTTGTAAATGAAACGGCAAAATATCTGGGGTATTCACCCAAAAATTAGGTCGAAAGAAAGCACTAGTTTGATGCGAAACTTCATTGCCGTACTCAGTTAGCTCATGCTTGGTAGTACGCCAAGTGAAGTAGGTATAAGACTGCTGGAACCCAGCTTTACCAAGTGCGTGCATCATAGCGGGCTTTGTGAAAGCTTCGGCTAAGAAAACAATTTCTGGATGTTTCGCATTTACTTTGGCAATTAAGGTTTGCCAGAAGAGAACTGGCTTGGTGTGTGGATTATCAACGCGGAAAATTGTCACACCTTTACTAATCCAAAGTTCACAAATTCGATATACCTCAGCGACTAGCCCATCGAAATCATCATCAAAATTAATTGGATAAATATCTTGATACTTCTTAGGCGGATTCTCGGCGTAAGCAATCGTGCCATCGGCTCGATAGTTAAACCACTTCGGATGCTCTTTAACCCACGGATGATCTGGCGAAGTTTGCAGCGCTAGATCAAGTGCTATTTCAAGATTTAAATTACGGGCATCTTGTACAAAGTTTTCAAAATCTTTCATGGTGCCAAGTGCTGGATTAATCGAATCGTGGCCACCATCAGAATTCCCAATACCCCAAGGAACTCCTGGGTCGTTTGGCCCGGCAGTTAAAGTGTTATTTGGTCCTTTGCGGTGTGAAACACCAATTGGGTGAATTGGTGGAATATAAAGCACGTCAAAACCCATATCTTTTACAGCTTTTAGCCGCTTTGCTGCGGTGCCGAAATTGCCACTAGTGAAGGTGCCATCTTTATTTACGATCGCGCCTTCACTGCGCGGGAAGAATTCATACCAAGCGCCAACTAGTGCTCGTTTGCGTTCAACATAGACTGGAAATTGTGGCGAGTTAGTTGTAACAGTGCGATATTGAGTAACGATGGCAGCTTCAATTTCGAAAGTGAAATTACCAAGTTTTGGAAGTGCGATCGGTGCTTCATAACGATCAGTACCTGGATTGCGTTCAACGGCTTGGGTACGAGATAACTCGTTACCGCGGCTATCGCGAGTAATTACGTGAACAACTGGGTAGTCATGCCCCTCGCCAGCAACAGTTGCGCTGACCACGATTTCTTCATTAACAATTGCTTTTACAGGAACAAATTCTCCCCCAAAGTAGATTGTGGGAGAGATATCAGTGATTGCGACGCGGCCGATCAACCCGAACCCTCAGTGTTGCCAGCTTCGGCAGCAGTCACATCGTTAATCTGATACTTATCAATTGCTTCTTGCACGGTCTTAGCTTTTACATCGCCTTGCTTAGCCAATTGCTGCAGAGTAGCAACCACAATCGATTCAGCATCAACCTTGAAGTGACGACGAAGTGCGCCACGAGTATCAGATAAACCAAAACCATCGGTACCAAGGGATGCAAATTGCCCCGGAACCCAAGGTGCAATTTGATCTTGAACTGCGCGCATGAAATCACTTACGGCAATTACTGGACCTTCAGCTTTTGCTAACTTCTTAGTTACATAAGCTTGCTTGTTTTCATTTGGGTGCAAGAAGTTATGTCTATCAGTTTCTAAACCATCGCGGCGAAGTTCATTCCAAGAGGTAACCGACCAGACTGAAGCAGCAACACCCCAATCTTGCGCCAATAACTTCTGAGCCTTAAGTGCCCAGTTAACGCCAACTCCTGAAGCCAAGATCTGCGCCTTCTTCTTACTGCGAATTTCAGCAGGCGCGTAAAGGTAGATCCCCTTTAATAAGCCTTCTACATCAAGGTTTTCTGGTTCTGCCGGCTGCATATAAGGCTCGTTATAAACAGTGAGATAGTAATAAACATTTTCGCTGTTCTCGCCATACATACGACGCAAACCATCTTTAACGATATGACCAAGTTCGAATCCGAATGCTGGGTCATATGAAACGATGGCCGGGTTTGTTGATGCGAGCAGATGAGAATGACCATCTTCGTGTTGTAGACCTTCGCCATTTAGCGTGGTGCGACCGGCAGTTGCGCCGACTACGAAGCCACGAACTAATTGATCGGCTGCTGCCCAGAAAGCATCTCCAGTACGTTGGAATCCAAACATCGAATAGAAGATGTAGATCGGAATCATTGGTTCATCATGTGTTGAATATGAAGATCCAACTGCGGTAAATGAAGCAACTGATCCAGCTTCGTTGATACCTTCGTGCAAAATGACACCCGAAGTAGATTCCTTATACGAAAGCATTAACTCGCGGTCAACTGATAAATATTTCTGACCGTTAGGTGAATAGATTTTTAAGGTTGGGAATAATGAATCCATACCAAATGTGCGAGCTTCGTCAGGAATGATTGGAACTAAGCGAGAACCTAGACCCGGATCCTTAATAAGATCCTTGAGCATGCGCACAAAAGCCATCGTGGTGGCAATTTCTTGCTGACCAGAGCCACGTCGAACTGATTCATAAACTGAATCATCTGGTTGCGGCAACGGGCGAGAAATCTTGCGACGTGATGGAATCGAACCACCGAGTGCTGCGCGACGTTCCTGCAGATATTTTGCTTCAGGTGAATCATCAGCTGGACGATAATACGGAGGCAATTTCGCATCTAGTTGATCATCCGCAATTGGAATACCCAAACGATCACGGAATTCGACGATATCTTCCATCGACATCTTCTTCATCTGGTGTGTTGAGTTTCGACCTTCGAAGTGAGAACCAAGAGTCCAGCCTTTAACTGTCTTAGCCAAAATAACGGTTGGTCGACCATTTGAATTCATAGCTGCTGTGTAGGCGGCAAATAGCTTGCGGTAATCGTGGCCACCGCGGCGTAGGCCCCAAATCTGGTCATCAGACCAGCTAGCAACCATCGCTGCGGTGCGTGGATCACGAGCAAAGAAATTATCGCGAACGAATTTTCCACTTTCGGCCTTGAAAGTTTGATAATCGCCATCGAGAGTCTTGTTCATCAAATCAACAAGTGCGCCCTCACGATCTTGCGCAAGTAGCGGATCCCATTCTCGACCCCAAACAACTTTGAGTACGTTCCAACCAGCACCGCGGAAGATTGATTCGAGTTCTTGAATAATTTTTCCATTACCGCGCACTGGGCCATCAAGACGTTGCAAGTTACAGTTAACAACAAAAGTTAAGTTATCTAGATTCTCGCGAGTTGCTAGACCAATTGCGCCTAACGTATCTACTTCATCGACTTCGCCATCACCTAAGAAAGCCCAGACATGTTGTTGGCTAGTGTCTTTGATGCCGCGATTGTGTAAGTAGCGATTAAAACGTGCTTGGTAAATTGCATTCAGTGGACCAATACCCATTGACACGGTTGGGAACTGCCAGAAATCTGGCATCAATCTTGGATGTGGATATGAAGAAAGTCCACCACCCTTATGTGAAAGTTCTTGACGGAAACCATCTAATTGATTTTCAGTGAATCGACCTTCTAAAAATGCGCGTGCATACATTCCGGGGCTGGCATGGCCTTGGAAGAAAATTTGATCGCCGCCACCTGGATGATCTTGGCCGCGGAAGAAGTGGTTGAAACCAACTTCATAAAGTGATGCCGAAGATGCATAAGTTGAGATGTGACCACCAACGCCAACACCTGGACGCTGCGCACGGTGCACCAACATGGCCGCGTTCCAACGGTTATATTGGCGAATCCGACGTTCGATTGCTTCATCGCCAGGAAATGCTGGCTCACTGTCGGAGGGAATGCTGTTGATGTAATCAGTTGCCCGCAATCCTGCGATACCAATGTTCTTCTCTTGCGCGCGCTTTAGCAGCGAGAGCATTAAGTAACGAGCACGAACTGGACCGGCATTAGCTAGAGCGGCATCAAAGGAGGCTTTCCATTCGGCAGTCTCAGAAGGGTCGATATCGACTAACTGGTCAACGATCTGATCTGGCGTCTCAAACGTTTCGCTCATGGCCCTATTCTCGCGGTTACTACCCAGTTGTGTGAAATTGAGAGCGGGCAGGTCTTGCTAAGTGAGCGTTTTTTGGGTGGACTTAGCCAGTGGCCATGCGTATGGGCTTTGCCAAAGGCGATTTAATCTTGGAAATCGGCTATGCCGCCGACTCTGATGATTCCTTGCGCGCAAAGATTAAGGCAATTACCGGGACTGAATTTATTCTAGGTGATCCTACCGAGGTCATAGATGCCGTTCTGATCTGGTGGCGCGACGGTGACGGTGACTTAATTGATGAATTAATGGATGCCCTAACTTTTCTTTCCGAGACTGGTCCGATTTGGGTACTGACTCCGAAAATGGGTCGACCAAATTATGTGGAAGCAAGTGAGATTCAGGATGCTGCTCCGATTGCCGGTCTAAGTGTCACCTCATCAATTGCGATAGCGACTGACTGGACAACAACTCGTCTGGTGGCACGGAAAGCTGGCAAACGGTAGATTTCGCGCCATGACAACGACACTGGTAATTGGCCAACCCGCTCCTGATTTTGAATTAGTAAATCAGCATGGCGAAAAAGTTTCACTCTCATCTTTTAAAGGAAAGCAAAACGTTGTTTTAGTTTTCTATCCATTTGCATTCTCAGGCACCTGCACCGGCGAACTTTGCGCATTGCGCGATGACATTTCGGCATTTCAAAATGATGATGTGCAGTTAATCGGAATCGCTTGCGATCCAATGTATGCAGCTCGCGCATTTGCTGAGGCCGAGAGTTATACATTCCCAATCCTTTCTGATTTCTGGCCACATGGTGCAGTTTCAAAGCTCTATGGCGCTTTCTTTGAAGAACGCGGATTCTCTACACGCGGCACATTCATCATCGATAAGAGTGGAATTCTTCGTTGGCAGGTCGTAAATGGCCCAGGCGAAGCGCGTGATTTGGCCGATTACAAGGCGGCGTTAGCAAGCCTTTAGTTAGGTTAGACTTACGCATCTGGTTTCGGCCAGATAAGTAAGTTCCGGGTGCTTAGCTCAGTGGTAGAGCGTCTCGTTTACACCGAGAATGTCGGGGGTTCGAAACCCTCAGCGCCCACCAGTTCTACTTCATAAAACTACATATCTAATCTAAGTTAGCTTTCGAATCTAATTGGAAAGCACAGATAGGGAAGGCGTTATGAAAGCTAGCCCGAGCGATCAACGACAGATTCTAGATATCCAACGCCACGATTTAGCTTTAACAGCGCTAGCGCACAAACTTGCCACGCTTCCTGAAATTGCCGCCCTTAGCGCGGCTACAGTTAAATCAAATAACACTCGCGACTTAAGAATTGCTGCCGAGACTGAACTTAGCGATGTAACTCGCGAATTAAAGCGCGCCGAAGGCGATGTTGAGCAAGTTGTAATCAGATTA
This sequence comes from Candidatus Planktophila sp., assembly GCA_044351155.1. GTDB lineage: Bacteria > Actinomycetota > Actinomycetes > Nanopelagicales > Nanopelagicaceae > Planktophila. Next base: position 26,207 of record JBILGH010000013.1, read on the forward strand.
CAAAAAGATGAAGCCCGCCTTAACTCCGGCACCGGTACACCTAAAGAACTCGAATCACTTCAGCACGAAGTTGTCTCCCTTAATGCTCGTCGCGCCGAACTAGAAGAAGTTGAACTCGAAGTTATGTTGCGCGTTGACGGGATCAAATCGCGAATCGATGAATTAAAAGCACTCGAAGAAACCTTAGCTACTGAAATTGCCGAGCTCACTGATCGTAAGAATGTGGTTTCCCTTGCCCTTGAATCTGAAAGCGCACAACTAAAAACTGAGCGAGCAGTAACTGTTACTTCAGTTGATAAAGCAATTTATGATCTCTACGAAAAGATTCGCAGTGGTGGTGGAGCAGGTGCGGCTGCGCTATTAGGTGGCCAATGTTTAGGCTGTAACTTAACCATTAACGCAATTGATCTAAAGCGCATGCTCGATTCAGCTGAAGATGAAGTAATTCGCTGTGAAGAGTGCCGTTGCATTTTGGTGCGCGGGGTCTAAGTAAATGGCTCGTCACTTTAAATTAACTGCTGATGGTGGCTCACGTGGCAATCCTGGCCCAGCTGGCTTTGGCGCAGTGGTATCTGAAAATAGTCACATAATCGCCGAGATCTATGAGTTCATCGGAACTGCTACTAATAACGTTGCCGAATATGGCGGCCTAATTGCGGGCCTAAAAGCAATTCATGATTTAGATAGCGAAGCAACCGTAGATGTCTGTATGGATAGCAAATTAGTTGTCGAGCAAATGTCTGGCCGCTGGCAGATCAAGCATGCTGATATGCGCAAACTTGCCCAGAGCGCACGCGAGGCGCATTCACCATCGCTAGTTAATTACACCTGGATTCCACGCGATGAAAATTCTCATGCTGATCGCCTTGCCAATAAAGCACTTGATGCTCAAAGTAGTGGGCATGACAAGAGCGAACCAGGCAAGCCCAGGCAACTAAATTATTTAACTGAGCGACTAAAGAGTGATGAAAAACCAACTATTCTTCACTTGATTCGCCATGGCGAAACAGTGTTAACGCCGGAACGAAAGTTTTCGGGAGTCGGACCGCTAAACCCAGTACTAACCGATACTGGTCGTGCCCAAGCAATGGCAGTAGCCCATGCTGCTGCGAAGTTAGGCGCTGAAGTTTTGATTTCTTCACCACTTAATCGGACCAAAGAAACAGCCGAAGTTATTTCGCAAAGCATCGGTTTATCCATTGATCTCGACGAGATCTGGTTCGAGATGGATTTTGGCTACTGGGATGGTCTTTCACTTGAAGAAGTTAAAGCGCAACATGCTGATGATTACGATAAATGGCTAACTGATTTATCGTTTAGGCCAGCAGGTGGTGAATCGTGGGAAGCAATCACAGTTCGCGTCGAAGCTGCCCTATCAAAAATACTTTCTGAATATCCAGGGCAAACCGTTGTAGTAGTAACACACAACTGCGTGATTAAAGCCGCCGTTGCTATTTGCTTAGGCGCACCAATTGAATCTGTTTTCCATATGGATATCGGTCCATGTTCAATCAATACTTTATTAATGTGGCCATCTGATGGACTGCGCGCAATTCGTGGAGTAAATCAACAAAGCAACTGAGTTAGACCCTGTCTAACTAACCTGCTAAACGCTATTCTCAACCCATGAGTTCTACATCAAATAGCGCCCGAATTCTGCATGCTGCGACAGGTTCAAATTTAACAGCCAAAGGCTGGGGTCAAGAAGCAGCACTTCGCATGCTGCATAACAATTTAGATCCGGCTGTTGCTGAACATCCCGAGAACTTAGTTGTCTATGGCGGCACCGGAAAAGCTGCCCGCAACTGGCCCGCTTTTGATGCCATCGTAAAAAGCCTGACTAATTTAAAAGATGACGAGACGCTACTTGTTCAATCTGGCAAACCAGTTGGCGTATTTCAGACGCACGAATGGGCACCCCGAGTATTAATTGCTAATTCAAATTTAGTTGGAGATTGGGCTAACTGGCCAGAGTTTCGTCGCTTAGAACATTTAGGTTTGACGATGTATGGCCAGATGACAGCTGGATCTTGGATTTATATTGGCACGCAAGGAATTCTGCAAGGTACCTACGAAACTTTTGCGGCGGTTGCTCGCAAACATTTCGGCGGCACATTGCAAGGCACGCTCACGTTAACTGGTGGCTGTGGTGGCATGGGCGGCGCGCAACCTTTGGCAGTAACTATGAATGGTGGCGTTTGTTTAATCGTAGATATTGATAAGACCCGGTTACAAAAACGTGTTGAGACTCGTTATCTCGATGAAATCGCGGACAATCTAGATGATGCAATTGAGCGAGTACTTAAGGCAAAAAATCTAGGAGTTCCACTTTCAGTGGGGCTAGTTGGCAATACTGCCGAGTTGTTTCCAAAGCTCTTATCAATGGATGTTCCAATCGATATTGTCACTGACCAAACATCAGCACATGATCCACTTTCATATATTCCAGCTGGAGTTGATTATCATGATGCTGCCTCAATGGCACAGGCAGATCCAATTGATTTCACTAAACGTGCTCAAGCTTCAATGGCAAAACATGTCGAAGCCATGGTTGGTTTTATGGATAAAGGCGTTGTGGTCTTTGATTACGGAAACTCAATTCGCGATGAAGCACGTCAAGGTGGGTTTAGTCGAGCATTCGCATTTCCCGGATTCGTGCCCGCTTACATTCGACCACTTTTCTGCGAAGGTAAAGGTCCTTTCCGCTGGGTAGCATTATCTGGGGACCCAAAAGATATCTACCGCACCGATAAGGCAGTCCTTGATCTATTCCCAGAAAATCAAGAGCTAAACCGTTGGATCACGATGGCGCAAGAAAAAGTGGCTTTTCAAGGGTTGCCAGCACGTATTTGTTGGTTGGGTTATGGTGAGCGCGAAAAAGCTGGCTTAGCCTTTAATGATTTAGTTGCTCGTGGCGAAGTTTCAGCACCGATTGTGATTGGTCGCGATCATTTAGATTGCGGTTCAGTGGCTTCGCCTTATCGTGAAACCGAAGCGATGCTCGACGGTTCAGATGCAATTGCTGACTGGCCACTATTGAATGCAATGGTAAACATCGCATCTGGCGCTTCATGGGTATCACTTCACCATGGCGGCGGAGTAGGAATGGGTCGTTCAATACATGCTGGTCAAGTATCAGTCGCTGATGGCACAAAACTGGCAGCACAAAAATTAGAACGAGTTCTTACTAATGATCCGGGCATGGGTGTAATTCGACACGCAGATGCCGGATATGACCATGCGATCAACACTGCGAAAGAACGACATGTTCATGTTCCGATGCTGGATATTGAATAAGCAATGTCTAATTTGCTGGTTACTGATATCGGCTGCCTAGTTACAAATGAGGTGGGCATTGATGGAACGCCGCTAGGAATAATTAATGATGCGGCTTTCGCAGTAACTGATGGACGTGTCTCTTGGGTTGGCGCGCGTAGTGGTGTAAATGCCAGTGACTATCAAAATATTATTAGCGCAAATGGCAAAGCTGTAATTCCTGGTTTTGTCGATAGCCATAACCATTTAGTTTTTGCCGGCGATCGAGCAATTGAATTTTCAGCTCGCATGCAAGGTCAACCATATGCAGCAGGTGGCATTAATTACACAGTTGAGCAAACTCGTAGGGCGAGTGATGAAGAGTTACGCGGAAACGTTTCAGCCCTTGTTAACGAAGGTTTAGTTTCAGGCACCACGACTGTCGAGATTAAGTCGGGCTATGGGCTCTCTATTGCCGATGAGTTACGCAGTCTCGAAATTGCTCGTGAATTCACGGATGAAACTACTTTCCTGGGCGCCCATGTAGTGCCGGCTGAGTTCAAAAGTGCCCCAGAAGATTACGTAGCAATGGTTTGCGGACCAATGCTCGATGCTGTTGCCCAGCATGCGAAGTGGATAGATGTTTTCTGCGATCGCGGCGCATTTAGTCCAGATCAAACTCGACAGATTCTAAAGGCCGGAATTGCTAAAGGTCTATTACCAAGATTGCATGCCAACCAGCTTGAGCCAGGTGAAGGAATCAAGGTTGGTGTTGAGCTAGGCGCTGCATCAGTTGATCACATTTCATATTTCAACGATTCTGACATCGCCGCATTAGCTAATTCAAATACTGTGGCTACATTTTTACCAGGTGCTGAATTCTCGACCCGTAGCAAATACCCAGATGCTCGGCCAATGTTTTCTGCTGGCGTTCAAGTAGCGATTGCCAGTGACTGCAACCCAGGCAGTTCATACACCACAAATATGTCGCTGATGGTTGCGTTGGCAGTTCGGGAAATGTTCTTCACGCCCGAGCAAGCTTTGTGGTCTGCCACAAAAGGTGGCGCTCTGGCACTACGTCGAAATGATGTTGGACACTTAAGCGTTGGCGCGAAAGCTGACTTTACAATTCTAAGTAGTAATTCTTATCTACATTTGGCATATCGGCCAGGTGTTAATTTAATAGAACAGGTATGGCGCAATGGCAACAAAATCAGCTAATCAAATCACTGAAGTACTTTTGGGTACCTCTGGGTTAACTTTTTCGGAAGTGATTGCCGTTGCGCGCTTTGATGCGAAAGTTTCACTTGGGCCAGAAACAGTTACTGCTATTAACGCTTCACGTAAATATATTGAAGAGTATGCATCCGGTGGAATTCCGGTTTATGGTGTTTCAACTGGTTTCGGAGCACTGGCTAATCGACACATTGACGTTAAAGATCGTGTTCAACTACAAAAGTCGCTGATTCGTTCACATGCTGCCGGCGTTGGCCCGGCTATTGAACGTGAGGTTGTGCGCGCTTTAATTCTTTTGCGCCTGCGAACCATGGCATCTGGCCGCACAGGCGTGCGACTTACGGTTGCTCAAACATATTGCGATCTATTAA
>JBILGH010000014.1:0-31047 GCA_044351155.1 Candidatus Planktophila sp.
GACTTCCATTTTCTCGGCCACCATCTCAATTTCGCGTTGTGGGTAGCTTGGGAAATGCGACCCTTCGCGGGCGGTACGAAGTGAAAGGAAATTCATTAAAGCGCGGGCATTCATAGTTACATACATCGATGAATAAAGTCCGACCGGCAATACAGCACGCGCAACTTCGCGAGCAATGCCAGCATCGAGCATCACTTGGTATTGCTTGTAAGCCAAGGTGTAAGCCTCTTTCATGGCCGCTTCGGTAATTTCGAGTTGTTCTTTAGTGCCATCAACAAATGTGTACGCTCCGGCTTTGCCAATTTGAATCAACTTGCGATCAGCATCTGGAATGTAAAAAACTGGTGATAATTCGCGATAGCGACCACTCTCTTCGTTATATGAAGCAATGCGGTGGCGCATAAATTCCCGGAAAACAAAAATAGGTGCTGAGATAAAGAAGGTCATTGATGTGTGCTCGAAAGGTGAACCATGACGCTCGCGAGCTAAATAATTAATCAACCCAGCCGAACGCGCTGGGTCTTCGCCGATTTCATCAAGTGACTGTTCACCTGCGGTAGATACGCGCGCCGCCCAAATTACATCGGCATCACTGGCACTGGCTTTGACCAGTTCAACAGTCATGTCACTTCGGAAGATAATTTCGGCGTTTCTTGGCGATTCTGTGCTCATGAGGCGACCCTATCTAGCCTCTTGCGCGCGGTTGTGGATTTCTACGGCAGAATGTCCGCGTGTCCAAAATAGAGCGTGCCACCCTTCGCGATTCGCTCAGCGTTTCGTTAACTGTTGGCGCATATGGCGTGGCTTTTGGTGCCGCCGCCGTGGCTAATGGTTTTACCGTTCTTCAGAGTTGCTTGCTCTCACTACTCACATTCTCGGGTGCATCACAATTCGCAGTAGTTGGAGTATTAGGTGCTGGCGGCACCGCACTGAGTGGAATTGCGACCGCTTCCCTACTGGGTATTCGCAATGGCTTGTATGGCGTAATCATGGCGCCGCGGTTAAAAGTAAAAGGTTTCAAGCGAATCATTGCCGCGCAAGTAACTATCGATGAATCAACTGGTGTCGCACTCGGGCAAGAAGTGCGCAGTCCTGAAGCCATGCGCCAAGGCTTCTGGTTAACTGGTTTTGGGGTATTTATCTTTTGGAATCTCTTCACTTTAGCTGGCGCACTTGGCGCGCAAGCAATGGGCGATATTCGCGCATGGGGTTTAGATTCAGCAGTTCCGGCCGCATTCCTTGGTTTAGTTTGGCCAAGACTGAAAACCAATGGTGATCGATTGCTAGCAATTGGTTGCGCTCTCTTTGCTGTCGCCATGACGCCGATCTTGCCAGCTGGTTTGCCGATAATCGCAACTGCATTCATCGCCGTGGCTGTGGGGTTACGCAAGTGAATCAATATTGGGTTGCCGTATTAGGCACTAGCGCGATTGCCTTCGCCCTGAAGTACAGCGGACATTCGGTTCCAGAAAAGTGGTTATCACACCCAAAAATTCAGAAAGTAAATGCGCTAATCCCAATCGCACTTCTTAGCGCATTAGTTGCCGCGCAGACTTTCACTGAGAAAAGTAAGTTAATGATTGATCACCGATTGCTTGGGTTGGCAGTTGCCATTATCGCGCTACTGCTTAAAGCGCCGTTTCCGGTGGTTGTTCTCTCAGCAGCTGTAAGTTCGGCGCTGCTATATAACTTCAGTAATTAACTTAAATTATTGAGAGTGATTTAAGCTTTTCAGTAAGAGCGATATCCGATGGTTCAGTTAAATGTGTGCCATCTTGGAAAACGATTACTGGGATTGACTTAGCGCCACCATTGATTTCAATGACTTTATCGGCAGCTGTTAAATCTGCTTCAACATCTATCTTGGTCCATTCAACGCCTAGTTCATTTAGTAAACGCTCAGAGCGACGGCAATCGCCACACCAGTCAGCGCCATACATAACAATCTGATCTTTAGACATTTGCGTATCCCCTTACATGAACTTGTCTAGGCCATGTGTTAGGCCAGGAACTTTTACAACACTGCGAACCCCAAGTAAGACACCCGGCATAAAGCCCGCGCGATCAAGTGAATCATGGCGAATTGTTAGGGTTTCACCTAAACCGCCCAAAATAACTTCTTGATGCGCAACTAAGCCGCGTACTCGTACTGAATGCACTGGAACATCTCCGACAACTGCGCCACGCGCACCATCTAGGGGTGTATGAGTTGCATCAGGCATCGCAGCTAAGCCAGCTTCTTTACGAGCATCACTCATTAATTGCGCGGTGCGCGCTGCAGTTCCACTTGGTGCATCAACTTTTGCCGGGTGATGAAGTTCAACAATCTCAGCTGATTCAAAGTATCGCGCGGCTTTAGCTGCAAACTCCATCATCAGTACTGCGCCGATTGCAAAGTTAGGTGCAATCAAAACTCCGACTTTTGGATGTGCCTTAAGGTCGGTAGCTAATTTGGCAATCTTGTTATCGTCAAAACCAGTTGTGCCAACTACCGCGTTAACATCGTTAGCAATTAAGAAATCTAAATTCGCCATTACTGAATCAGGCGTAGTGAAGTCAACAACTACTTCAGCGCCGTGCTTAATTAGCTCATCAAGTGAGTCACCCAGATCAAGGGCGGCAACTAACTCAAGACCATCGGCCTCATTTACTGCACGCACAACTTCAGCGCCCATGCGACCTTTAGCGCCTAGAACACCTACTTTGATCATTTAGATCCTCCGTTGCGAAGTACTTTTTCAAATTTACGTAAGTCCTTGTGCGGACCCACTACGGCAAGCGTAGGTGATTTGATCAGGAACTCGCTGGCAACAGCCCGTACGTCTTCAGCGGTTACGCGGGCAATTGATTTCAAAATCTCATCAAAACTCATAATTTGGCCGTAAACGATCTCGCTTTTGCCGATGCGGCTCATGCGTGAGCCAGTATCTTCCTGACTCAAAACTAGCGAACCACGAACTGCGCCTTTAGCGCGATCAATTTCCTCGTGAGTTAGGCCGTGATTTACTACATCAACCAGCACATCTTGAATAATTTCAATCACTTCAACTGATTTAGCTGGGTTGCACCCGGCATAGAATCCGAGAACACCAGTGCCAGCAAATTGTTGGGCATAGGCGTAAACCGAATATGCCAGACCGCGCTTCTCGCGAATTTCCTGGAATAAGCGTGATGACATTCCACCACCGAGAGCTGAAGCCATAACACCCATCGCAAAACGACGCTCATCGCTGCGCGCAACACCTTCAAGGCCATAGAACATATGTGATTGCTCGGTCTTGCGATAAATGCTGCCGACTGCTTGCTGATTGCGCGGTTTAACTAAAGTGTTTTCACGCAATACCGGGGCGGCATGGGTATCTAAGTAGCCATCGCGAGAGAGCGCTTTTTCAATCGCCGCAACGACCTTCTTATGTTTAATGTTTCCGGCAACTGCCACAACTAAGTTCTCGGGCAAATACTTCTTCTTGTAATAGTTAAAAACCGTATTACGGCTCATGCCTTTAATTGATTCAACGGTTCCAAGAATAGGTCGGCCCACTGGAATATCACCGTAATAAGTATCGCTAAATAGATCATGAACGAGATCACTCGGATCATCATCGCGCATTGCAATTTCTTCGAGCACTACTTTGCGTTCGGCATCAACATCAGCCGCGGTAACTAATGATGAGGTAATCAAATCGGCTAAAACATCAATTGCCATTGGTAGATCGTTATCAATTACCCGTGCATAGAAACAGGTGTATTCCTTGCTAGTAAAAGCATTCATCTCTCCACCTACTGCTTCGATGGAAGATGAAATCTCCATCGCAGTACGCGTTGAGGTGCCTTTAAAAAGTAAATGCTCTAGAAAATGAGAAGCCCCAGCAGTTGCTGGGGTTTCGTCACGTGATCCTATGTTGATCCAGATTCCGACCGCGGCGCTGCGTACCGAAGATACTTCTTCAGTAACGATACGCAGACCGCTAGGTAGAACGCTTCTACGTACTGACATTATTCAGCGCTTGGAACGCTTCCGTCTTCAAGTACTGGAACCAATGAAAGCTTGCCCTTAGGGTCAATCTCACCAATCTCAACTTGAATCTTGTCGCCAACCTTCATAACTTCTTCAAGGTTTTCGATGCGCTTTCCGCCATGCATTTTGCGAATCTGCGATACATGTAGCAAACCATCTTTGCCTGGCATCAGAGATACGAAGGCACCAAATGCGGCAAGCTTTACGATCGTACCTAAGTAGCGCTCGCCAACTTCTGGCATCTGTGGGTTAGCAATTGCGTTGATCTGTGCGCGAGCAGCTTCAGCAGCTGGACCGTTAGTCGCACCGATATAAATTGTGCCGTCATCTTCGATTGAGATCTCTGCGCCAGTTTCATCTTGAATCTGGTTAATGATCTTGCCCTTAGGCCCGATAACTGCGCCAATTTGATCAACAGGAATCTTAACCGAGATGATGCGAGGAGCGTATTGGCTCATCTCATCTGGGGCATCGATTGCTTCATTCATTACATCAAGAATCGCAAGACGCGCTTCCTTAGCTTGAAGAAGTGCGCCAGCTAGAACTGAAGCAGGAATTCCGTCGAGCTTGGTATCTAATTGAAGTGCGGTGATGAAATCTTTAGTACCAGCAACTTTGAAGTCCATATCGCCGAACGCATCTTCTGCGCCCAAGATATCGGTCAAAGCAACGTACTCAACTTTTCCATCAACATCATCTGAGATCAGACCCATTGCGATACCAGCTACTGGTGCCTTTAGTGGCACACCAGCATTAAGCATTGCAAGCGTTGACGCGCAAACAGAACCCATTGAAGTTGAACCGTTTGAGCCAAGTGCTTCAGATACCTGACGAATTGCATATGGGAATTCTTCGCGAGTTGGAAGAACTGGAATCAGTGCGCGCTCAGCTAGAGCACCGTGGCCGATTTCGCGACGCTTAGGTGTACCAACACGACCGGTCTCACCAGTTGAATATGGTGGGAAGTTGTAGTTGTGCATGTAACGCTTGTGATTTTCTGGATTCAAAGTATCTAGCTGTTGTTCCATCTTCAACATGTTCAAAGTAGTGATACCCAAGATCTGAGTCTCGCCACGTTCGAAGATTGCTGAACCATGAACGCGAGGAATAACTTCAACCTCAGCAGAGAGTGCTCGAATATCGCGAAGACCGCGACCATCGATACGAATCTTGTCACGCAATACGCGCTGACGGACAAGCTTCTTAGTTAGTGACTTGAAAGCCGCAGGTACTTCTTTTTCGCGGCCTTCGAAAGCTGCGCTAACAGTCTCTTTGGTAGCAGCTGAAATTGCATCAATTGCGGTTTCGCGCTCTTGCTTACCAGCGATAGTAAGTGCCTTGGCAAGATCAGCTGATGCGTGAGCAGAAACTGCCTCGAATACATCTGACTGATAATCAAGGAATACTGGGAATTCGGCAGTTGGCTTAGCAGCTTTAGCTGCAACCTTTAGCTGAGCATCGCAAAGCAGCTTGATGAATGGCTTTGCAGCCTCTAGGCCTTGGCTAACGATTTCTTCAGTAGGTGCGCCTTGACCAGACTTAACCAATTCAATTGTCTTAGAAGTAGCTTCGGCTTCAACCATCATGATTGCGACATCGTCACCAATTACGCGACCAGCAACAACCATGTCAAAGACGGCATCTGCAACCTCTGAGTGATTAGGGAAAGCAACCCATTGACCATCAATTAAAGCAACGCGAACGCCACCGATTGGGCCAGAGAAAGGCAGACCAGCTAATTGTGTTGACATTGATGCTGCATTGATTGCAAGTACGTCATACATATGATCTGGATCAAGTGCCATTACGGTAATTACGATTTGAACTTCATTACGAAGTCCCTTTACGAATGATGGACGCAATGGGCGATCGATCAAACGGCAAGTAAGAATCGCATCTTCTGATGGACGACCTTCGCGACGGAAGAATGATCCTGGAATACGACCAACTGCATACATTTTTTCTTCAACATCTACGGTCAAAGGGAAGAAATCAAATTGATCCTTCGGTGACTTTGAAGCAGTAGTTGCTGAGAAGATCATCGTTTCGTCGTTCATGTAAACCGCTGCAGCTCCTGCTGCTTGACGAGCTAGTCGTCCGGTTTCGAAACGGATCTCTTTCTTTCCAAACTTTCCATTGTCGATTACGGCAACGGCTGATGTTACGTCTTGACCCTCCATGGGTCGCTCCTGTTCTTGACTACACGCATCAAGGGAGTAATGAATCTTCGATCGAAGTTCACGCGCTCTGCTTTTTAAAGTTACCTTTAATTGGTCAGCTTGCGGAAACCACTACCGAGGACCATTTCCCTCGGTGGAGTCAGGCTAAATTAACGGCGAATACCGAGTTTTTCGATAATCGCTCTGTAACGCGCAATATCTGTCTTTGCAAGGTACTGCAAGATACGACGACGCTGACCAACCAAAATTAGTAGACCACGACGGTTGTGGTGATCATGAGGGTTGGTCTTGAGGTGAGTTGTGATGTCCTCAATACGCTTAGAAAGCAAAGCGACCTGCGCTTCTGGGCTTCCGGTGTCGGTAGCTGAAGTGCCGTACTTAGCAACGATTTCTTTCTTTACTTCTGGTGTTAGTGCCATTTAATGACTCTCCTTATTAGTTACCGCCACGATGGCTTCCGGTTTGATACACGGAAGCTCTACTTCTCGTTGGACAGGGCAAAGGTTACCAGCGTGAGCGTGAGGGGCGAAATCGAGGCTAATCCCCCGCTTAGACTGACAGACTCATTAGGCCTCGGTGAGTTTTCGGGCCAGATCGCAATCTTTCTTCATCTGCTCAAGCAGTGGCTCGAGGCCATCGAATTTCAAGGTTTCACGCAAGTGCCAACCGAATTCAACCGTGGCAGCTTGGTCATAAAGTTCAAGACCAATTTGATCGAGGGCGTATGCCTCAACTTGGCGACTGCGAACACCAGCAAAAGTTGGATTAGTGCCAATTGAAATTGCAGCCGACCATCGATTAATTCCAACGGTTAACCAGCCAGCATAAATACCATCGGCCGGAATCGTTTGGCCATCAAGATTTCCTAAGTTGGCAGTTGGATAACCAATCTCGCGACCGCGTGCTTCGCCATGAACTACCACGCCATCAAGGCGATGTGGTCTAGATAAAAGAAGTCGCGCAGTTTCAACATCGCCTTTGGTAATTGCTGCTCGAATTCGTGTGGAAGAAACTGGTTCAGTGTCATCTGAATGTAATTCCAGAACATGCACGTTAAAATCTGCGTGAGTTTTTAGGGTTTCGATATTTCCAGCGGCTTTATGGCCATAGGTGAAGTTCTCACCCACAATCACATCGCCAGCATCGAGTTGCTTGATCAAGATCTGATTTACGAAATCCTCCGGTGACATGGCCGCAAATTTTTCATCGAATTTCATAACGGCCACTTGATCTGCGCCGTGAATCTTTAGCAAGACGACGCGATCAGCCAAGGTTGTTAGAAGTGTTGGTGCGCGATCTGGCGCAAAAACAGTTGTCGGATGTGGATCAAAAGTTAAGGCAATAATCTTGCGGCCATCGGCAATCTCTTTGGCACGATCAAGAATGCTCTGGTGGCCCTTATGCACGCCATCAAAGACTCCGATTACGACTACGTTGCTCATTGCGCGAATTATGGCACTTCAGTTAACTGCAGCAAAAACTGCAATCGGAAGTGCTTTGCCCTCCTTATTCTGTAACAAGGCTAAAACTTCATCAGTCCCTGAAATAGCCGCAGTAATTTCATCATTGCTATTGGCTACGAGTGCTCGACCAAAGGAAAGTTCAATTGCCTCATCTGCGCTAACTGTGCGAACTGCAAAAGTTGCGCGTGCTACATCTGCCATAGAAAGCGGCGTGAAATCTTGAGCTTTGAGGGCTGCAATCGAAACTGTGCGATCTAGACCGAAACCAGCAACTCGAGTGCGGCGCAATTTATTGAGGTGTCCCCCAACGCCAAGGGCTGCGCCGCAATCGCGCGCTATTGCGCGAATAAATGTGCCAGCTGAACAAGTGACATCAATATCTACTTCAATGCGGTTTTCAACTCGGCGAATTTCTAGAATTTCTAAGTTGGAAATTGTTACCTCGCGAGCCGGTAATTCAAATACTTCGCCAGCACGAACTCGGGCGTGGGCTCGCTCGCCATCAACTTTTACCGCAGAGACTGAACTTGGGCGCTGTGCAATCGTGCCGCGCATCTTGGCTAATTCACTTTTAATTGCCGCATCAGTAATGCCAGACACATCAGCAGTTGAAGTAATTTCGCCTTCGTGATCATCGGTAATTGTTGCAGCACCTAGAACAACGGTTGCTAAGTAAGACTTATCGCCATTAGTTACATATTGAAGTAACCGAGTGCCGTTGCCGAAACCTAAAACCAAGACGCCAGTTGCCATCGGATCAAGAGTTCCGGCATGACCTACTTTGCGGGTCTTGAGTGCGCGTCTGCCAATTGCCACAACATCGTGGCTAGTCATTGCCGGATCTTTATCGATTACTAAAAATCCGTGAGCAATCACAACTCTTCTGCTTCAATTTTAGGTTTATCAGCAATGATTTTTGGCTGCTTATATGCATCTTCGCCAGCTGCATAAGTCGCTTGTGCTCGTAGCACTGCAACTTGAGCATCTTGAGCGCGCACTTTATCGAGCAGCGAATCCATTTCGAGTGCGCTCTCAGGCAAACTATCTAAGTGAAACTCCAGGCTCGGGGTAATGCGAGTCTGCAGTTCATGTCCAACTGCTGAGCGAATCATTCCTTTGGCACTCTCTAAAGCTGCCGCAGTTGATGCGCGCTGATCTTCGTCACCAAGTACAGTGTAGAAAATAGATGCGCTTTGTAGATCGCCAGTAACCCGCGCATCAGTGATTGTGACGAAACCTAATCGAGGGTCTTTTACCTTCGATTCAAGTAACTGTGCCACAACCACTTTGATGCGATCGGCTACCTTTTGACTGCGATGTGATTGGCCCATAATTAAGCGCGCTTCTTCTCGCGCATCTCAAAGACCTGAATCATGTCGCCAACTGCAATTTCCTTCATATTGCCAAGTCCGATACCGCACTCGAAGCCTTCCTTGACTTCGGTTGCATCGTCCTTAAAGCGCTTCAAGGAATCAATAGTTAGGTCATCGACTAGAACTTCACCATTGCGCAAAATACGTGCCTTTGCGTTACGACGGATTGAGCCATCCTTAACGATTGAACCAGCGATATTTCCAGCCTTAGAAGACTTGAAGATCTCGCGAACTTCAGCGTTACCAAGAATGATCTCTTCGTACTCTGGCTTTAACAAGCCCTTGAGTGAAAGTTCGATCTCTTCAATTGCGTTATAGATAACTGAGTAGAAGCGAACTTCGACGCCTTCTTGATCAGCAAAGATTGCAGTTTGTGGTTCGGGCTTAACGTTAAAGCCAATAACCACAGCAGTTGATGCTGATGCCAAAGTGATGTCGCTCTTGGTGATTGCGCCTACGCCACGGTGAATAACGCGTAGATCAACTTCGGCTCCGACATCGAGTTGCATAAGTGCATCTTCGAGGGCTTCAACCGAACCACTAACGTCACCCTTAAGAATGAGGTTAAGTGTTGAGATCTTGGATTGCTCCATGAAGTCTTCAAGTGAGACTTTCTTACGAGCCTTAGCAAGTTGTGCGTTACGTTCTGCAGCTTGACGCTTTTCAGCAATCTGGCGAGCAGTACGGTCTTCGTCAGCAACCAAGAAAGTATCACCGGCACTTGGTACGGATGTGAAACCAAGAACCTGTACTGGACGCGATGGACCAGCTTCAGTTACTGCGTTTCCATCTTCATCAAGCATCGCACGAACGCGACCGAATGAGCCACCGGCAACAATTGCGTCCCCGATCTTCAAAGTTCCGCGTTGGATTAATACTGTGGCAACTGGACCGCGACCACGATCGAGGTGCGCTTCAATCGCAACACCGCGAGCATCATCTTTGGCCACTGCGCGCAAATCAATTGCGGCATCAGCTGTAAGCAAGATTGATTCGATCAGTTGATCGATTCCGATGCCACCCTTAGCTGAAACATCTACGAATAAGGTGTCTCCGCCATATTCTTCAGCGATCAAGTTGTACTCAGTTAATTGTTGGCGGACCTTATCTGGGTTAGCGCCTTCTTTATCAATTTTGTTAACTGCAACCACAATTGGCACATCAGCAGCTTGAGCGTGGTTTAACGCTTCAATTGTCTGCGGCATGATGCCATCGTCGGCTGCAACTACTAGAACTGCGATATCAGTTACTTTCGCGCCACGAGCACGCATAGCGGTGAACGCTTCGTGACCGGGTGTATCAATGAAAGTAATTGCGCGATTAATGCCATCGTGATCATGATGAATTTGGTAGGCACCAATGTGCTGAGTAATGCCGCCAGCTTCAGTCTTTAGAACTTCAGACTTGCGAATAGCATCAAGCAAACTGGTCTTACCGTGATCAACGTGGCCCATAACAGTTACCACAGGTGGACGAGCAACAAGAAGGTCTGCGTCAAGATCGGCCAGTTCTGCGCCTAAATCAATATCGAAACCTTGTAGCAATTCGCGATCTTCATCTTCAGGGCTAACAATTTGAATGTCATAACCAAGTTGCGCGCCAAGAATTTCGAAAGTATCAGCATCAACTGATTGTGTTGCAGTAACCATTTCACCTAAGTGGAATAGCGCTGCTACTAACGCTGCTGGATCTGCACCAATTTTGTCCGCGAAGTCGGCCAATGATGCACCGCGACGCATACGTACTGGAGTTGATCCATCACCATGCGGAACAACTGCGCCACCAAGTTTTGGTGCCTGCATATTGTCGAATTCATCGCGCAGAGCTTTGCGACTCTTTGGCTTTCGCTTAGAACTCTTACTCGCATTTTTTCCAAACGCTCCACCGGCACCGCCACGTTGTGGTGGGCGACCGCCACCTGGACGCGCTGGACCACCAGCTGCTGGTGCACCAACTCCAGATGGACCATTAGAACGATATGGGCCCGCAGATGTTGAACCACCCGCGCCACCTGCACGCGGTGGGAAGTTTCCGGTACCAGCACCTGCTGGACGCGGTGAATTTGGACGTGCTGCAAAACCTGGGCGAACTGAACCTGGACGCGGACCTGACATGCCAGGTCGTGGCGCACCTGTCGCACCAGCTGGTCGTGCAGGTGGACGCGGAACTGCGCCACCAGTTGAGAATGGATTATTTCCCGGGCGCGGTGGGCGTGGAACTGCGCCACCAGTTGAGAATGGATTGTTTCCTGGCCGCGGAGCTGGTGTTGCTGGCTTTGGAGTTGCTGCAGCATCAGGAGTTGCCGCATCGGTTTCAGCAGCAGCTGGTCGCTCAATATTGCTTTCAGCAATCGCGCGCTCTTGCGCAGCCTTTAGCGCAGCTAAATCAACGCCAAGTTCGGCAGCTAATTCAGCAGCTAATTCTGGATTTGCTTCGCCTTTTTTGGCAGCCGTCTTCTTTGCGGCAGCTTTCTTAACTGGCTTGGCTTCTTCTTTTGGTTTGGCATCTGGATACAACGCAACCAGTTTGCGCACTACCGGCGCTTCAACTGTTGATGATGCAGATCGGACGAACTCGCCCAATTCTTGGAGCTTTGCAAGTACTTCCTTGCTCTCCATGCCTAACTGTTTTGCTAATTCGTGTACGCGGACCTTTGCCACAGTTCTCCTGTCTTGGCCCACGCGCCTGATGCGATGCGAGCCTTAGTTGTACGACCTCATAATTCTGACGAGCTCATTTAAGTTTCATATCTTTCGCATCCATTTCGTTAGGTACTTCTTCTACTTCTGGCATTTCAGTGAGTTTGAAGGCCCACTTAAAAGCTTTACGATCAATTGCTAACTCTAAACATTTGCGATGAACCCAAGCACCTCGCCCGGGGGCAATTTGCCTCTGATCGAAAAATACTTTTCCATCAACTAGGACCATGCGCATCAAGCTAGAAGGTGAGTCAGTCTTGCGACAACCGATACAACTCCGAATCGGATTCATATCAAAAGTCTCAATTCTTAGCCCTGCGAGCCTGATTACTAAGCGCAGTCTACACGGGATTATCTGGATGAATATCTATGCGCCAGCCCGTTAAACGTGCGGCCAAACGGGCATTTTGCCCATCTTTGCCGATCGCTAGCGAGAGTTGGTAATCGGGCACAACTACCTTGGCTGACCGCGTGAATTCATCAACGACCGTAACGCTGCTGACCTTAGCTGGGGCTAGCGCGTTTGCCACAAATGTTGCTGGGTCTTCAGACCAATCGACGATATCGATTTTCTCACCATGTAACTCATTCATCACTGCTTGCGAACGCGAGCCCATTGGACCAATCAATGAACCTTTAGGACTAACGCCAGCGCGATGTGAACGAACTGCAATCTTGGTGCGATGACCGGCTTCGCGAGCAACTGCCATGATCTCAACAATGCGATCGGTAATTTCTGGAACTTCGAGTGCGAATAGTTGTTTAACAAGTGCTGGGTGAGATCGCGACAACATAATCTCGGGGCCTTTTAGCCCTTGCTTAACTTCAACCACGAAACATTTGATGCGATCACCGTGAACATAAACCTCGCCAGGTACTTGTTCTTGTGGCGGAACTCGACCCTCAACGCGGCCTAAATTAACATGAATCATTTTTGGATCGCGGCCCTGCTGCACAATGCCTGAGACTACATCGCCAACCGACGCACTGAACTCACCCACGATCTCGGCATCATTTGTTTCGCGCATCTTCAAACGAATTACTTTGCGGATAGTTGCCATTGCGACTTTATCAAAGCCCTCGGGCTCATGAATTTCTTCGCTTTCGCGTACGCCTTCTTCATTAAAAGTTGGTACCCAAATATGAATATCGCCAGTTTCGCGATCAACGCGAACACGAGCATGTGGCTTGGCTTCCGGCAGTTCACGATAAAGCGAGATAACTTCTTGTTCGATACCTTCGATGATGCTTAGGACTGGAATTGATTTTTCAGTAGTAAGCGTTATTAACGCTTCAAAATCAACATTCATTACTGGTCTGCTTTGCGATTAAATTCAATCTCAACAGTTGCGCGCTTAATGTCAGCGAAGGCAACCTGTACTTCGGATTTTGTGCTAGTCAAGGTTACTGCTACTTCATCACTTGCAGCGATACGTCCTTCGACAACTTCACCGTTAGTTAGAACAATCTTTATCAAGCGGTCATGATTCTTGCGCCAGTGACGCGGCAAAGTTAGTGGGCGTTCAACGCCAGGTGAAGATACTTCGAGGGTAAAGGCAGTTTCATCCAGAAATGCGGCTGTATCGAGAAGTGCGGAGATTGCTTTGGTAACCACAGTTACTTGATCAAGATTTAACGGAATATCGCCATCGACGATGCAGGTAATAACTCGAGATCGGCCGACATTTAATATTTCAACATCTTCTAGATAGAAACCGGCCCCTACGACTGCTGGTGTTACTAATTCGCTAATCTGTTCTTTCAGAGCCATTTAAAGTTCCTAACTATTAAATTGTTAATTAAGTTGTGAGCGTAATTCTAACCTATGAATTAGAAGGTTTTGAACGTATCAAGTGCGACCTTAATGATTAGAGCAACGGTTACTACTAAGAAAACTTTTCGCACCAAAGTTGAACCGCCACGAATTGCTAGCTTGGCCCCGATAATCGCACCGGCCACATTGGCAATAGCCAGGGTTAATCCGATCTGCCACAGGATCACCCCATTTAAACCAAAGACAATAATTGCGCCTAAGTTGGTTGAAACATTTACCACCTTGGCTATGGCGGATGCGCTTAAGAACGCAAAGCCGAGACCGACCATGGCCAGGACTAAGAAGGATCCAGTGCCTGGCCCAAAGATGCCATCGTAGAAACCAATGATGGCGGCAATTGAAATTCCGAGCAGAGTGCGATGTTTTGTCGAATGTTTCATCGCTTCGACTTGGCCAAGCTCTGGCTTAGTAAAGGTGTAGATCGCAACTGCAATCAGAAGTACTAATACAACTGGTCGGAAATATTGCGTCGGAAGCCGTGAAGCAAGTGATGCTCCCCCGATTGAGCCAAGCAACGCTGGGATAACTAGGGCAAGTAGAAACTTCGGGTCACTTTTAACGCTCTTGCGATAAAGCCGAGCGGACGCGGTTGTGCCAAAAATCGAGATTGATTTATTGGTTCCTAATACTTCGACAGTTTTGAAATCACTTAAACCAATTAACAAGGCTGGTAATTGGATTAGTCCACCACCGCCTGCAATTGCATCAATTAAGCCAGCGCCGAACGCTGCGATAAAGAGAAAAAGCAGAGTGTAGAGCGATAGATCGGAAAGCATTACTTACTTTGCGGCAGCCAATAGTGCAGTGATTGCGTTGACCGCTTCACCAACAGCAACTTCACTCTTCTCGCCACTTTTGCGAACTCGAACTTCGACATTGCCATTTGCTAGTGCTTTACCGACAACAACGATAATCGGGTTACCAATTAACTCAGCATCTTTAAACTTCACGCCAGCACTTGGATCGCGACGATCATCAAGCATTACCGAAATTCCAGTTGCCTCTAGTTTGGTACCAAGATCAAGGGCGGCTTCGAATATTGCATCTTCTTTCCCGGTTGCCACAATATGTACTTTGGCCGGCGCTAAATCAACTGGCCAATTAAGACCGATTTCATCGTGGGTTTGTTCAGCGATAGCGGCAACGGCGCGTGATACACCGATTCCGTAGGAACCCATGGTGACAATCTGCGATTTTCCATTTTGATCAAGCACCGTCAGATTAAGCGCTTCGGCATACTTGCGACCAAGTTGGAAAATATGGCCGATCTCAATTGCGCGATCAATTACAACTGGTGTTGCGCACTCTGGGCAAGCATCGCCGGCGCGAACCTCGGCAGCTTCAACGTAAGCATCTGGTGTGAAATCACGACCATTAACCACATTGCGAGCGTGACGATCTTTTTCGTTTGCACCCGTTACCCATGAAGTACCGGGCGCAATTCTTGGATCTGCGAAAACCGTAATGCCAGATTTCTTAGCATCCTGTGGTCCGATGTAACCCTTAACTAGGGCTGGGAACTTAGCGAAATCAGCATCTTCAAATACGCGCAGTTCATGAATGCCGCCAATGTTTTCTTGGAAGCGCTTTAGATCTACTTCCCGATCACCTGGCACTAGTACACAAATTGCTTTGTTATCTGCCATCAGCATTACATTCTTTAACGTATCAGCGCCAGTGAATCCGCCACCAAACTTATTGTTAATTAGCTCTACTAAAGTATCAATGGTTGGCGTATTTGGTGAATCAAATGCCTCAACGGCCGGAGTTGCTGATGAATCAACTGGCGCTACCTTGGTAATCATGGCTTCGACGTTTGCGGCAAAGCCACACTTAGGGCAGAGCACATAAGTATCTTCACCAGTTGAACATGGCGCTAAGAATTCTTCAGACTTTGAACCACCCATCGCGCCAGAAACGGCCTTAACAATGTTGTACTTCATGCCTAAGCGATCAAAAGTCTTTACGTACGCTTCGCGATGGTTTTGATAGGAAACTTCGAGACCCGCATCATCAATATCGAATGAGTAAGAATCTTTCATTACGAATTCACGGCCGCGGATGATTCCACTGCGTGGGCGAGCTTCATCGCGGAACTTAGTTTGAATCTGATAAATGCTAAGTGGCAGATCTTTATAAGATGAATATTCGCCCTTAACCATCAAGGTAAACATTTCCTCATGTGTTGGGCCTAGTAAGTAATCGCCACCTTTGCGGTCTTGTAAGCGAAACAGGGCTGGGCCATATTCTTCCCAGCGATTCGTAGCTTCGTAGGCCTCGCGTGGCAAAAGAGAAGGAAAATTAACTTCTTGGAAGCCAGCGGCGTCCATTTCTTCGCGGATCACTCGTTCGATATTGCGAAGTGTGATTACGCCAAGCGGTAACCAAGAATAAATTCCGGCGGCAATACGGCGCACATAACCTGCGCGAACTAATAGTTTGTGGCTAGCTACTTCAGCATCGGCTGGATCATCACGAAGGGTGCGTAGAAAAAGCGTCGACATCTTTAGCATCAAGAAGTGCTCACAACTGGCTCACCTGAGGCAACGCCGGCAGCCTCCATCTCTTCAGCTAAACGCATTGCTTCTTCAATTAAAGTTTGAACAATCATTGATTCCGGCACAGTCTTAATAACTTCGCCCTTAACAAAGATCTGGCCCTTGCCATTTCCTGAGGCAACACCAAGATCTGCTTCGCGAGCTTCACCTGGCCCGTTAACAACACAGCCCATAACTGCCACGCGTAGCGGCACTGTCATTCCTTCAAGGCCAGCTTGTACTTGTTCAGCCAAGGTGTAAACATCTACTTGGGCACGGCCACATGATGGGCAAGAAACAATTTCGAGCTTACGTTGGCGCAAATTCAGCGATTCTAGAATCGAGATACCGACTTTAACTTCTTCAACTGGTGGCGCGGAAAGTGAAACGCGAATTGTGTCGCCGATTCCTTCGGCCAATAAAATTCCAAATGCAGTGGCAGATTTAATTGTGCCTTGGAAAAGTGGACCAGCTTCAGTAACACCTAAGTGCAATGGATAATTAGTTTGCGCAGCCAGTAAGCGATACGCCTTGACCATGATTACTGGATCATGATGCTTCACTGAGATTTTGATATCTGAAAAACCATGCTCTTCAAAGAGTGAAGCTTCCCAAATCGCTGATTCAACGAGTGCCTCAGGAGTTGCTTTGCCGTACTTGGCCAATAACCGTGGATCTAATGAACCAGCATTTACGCCGATGCGAATTGGAATGCCAGCATCGCCGGCAGCCTTAGCAACTTCTTTAACTTTGTCATCGAACTGCTTAATGTTGCCTGGGTTAACGCGAACTGCGGCGCAACCTGCATCAATAGCTGCGAAAATATATTTTGGCTGAAAGTGGATATCTGCAATAACTGGAATCTGTGACTTCTTGGCAATCTGTGCCAACGCATCGGCATCATCTTGGCTAGGAACAGCAACGCGCACAATCTGGCAACCAGAGGCAGTTAGCTCGGCAATCTGTTGCAAGGTGGCATTTACATCAGAGGTCAAAGTGGTGCACATAGATTGCACGCTGACTGGTGAATCACTGCCGACCCCAACTTTGCCAACCTGAAGTTGACGGGTTTTACGACGGGGGGCTAAGGCAGCAGGAGGTGCTGCTGGAATTCCAAGATCAACCATGGCGCCATTCTGCCCTAAAGCAGCCCGCTGCGCTAAAGATTTAGATTTACTGGATTAATAATGTCTGCCACAAGGAGCATGACGGTCAGTACTGCCAATAAAACAAAGACCACCATCGTAATTGGAGTCAGCACATTTACATCGATTGGGCTTGGTCTTGGCCTGCCCCGCAAGTGAGCAAAAAACGCCCTAATTTCATCGGCAATTGCGACCGCCATATGGCCACCATCGAGCGGCAAGATTGGCAATAAGTTAAACACGCCCACAAAGAAATTAAGGCTGGCCACAATTAGTAAGAATGCCCCGATGCGTTCAGACCAAGTCATTTGGTCAGATGAAGTTACTTGCCCAGATACGGCAGCTGCGCCAACGATGCCAATTAAGCCATCGACATCGCGTTCTTCACCTTGAAAGGTTTGACCCCAAAGTGATGGAATTTTAGCTGGAAGTGAAATTAAAGATTTCACACTGGAAACCAGGAACTCTTTACTCAGCGAAACCGAGTCTTTAGTAGCTTTGATCGGATCGCTTCGAACATTTGCTACTTCGTTGATGATGCCAAGAATGCCACGCACTTCACCATTAACTTCGCGTTGAACTGGCGTTACGTTAATGGTGATCTTTTCGCCGTCACGATAAATCGAAAGCGTTAACTCTTTGCCAGCTGAATCGCGGATTAGCTGAACATCATCAGCCCAATTTTCAACCGGTTTGTTATTAATCGCCATAATGTAATCGCCAGGTTTAACCCCGGCAGCCTTGGCCGGTGAAGGGTCTGAAGAGCTAGAACATGCCTCGCTAGCAATTGGAATACAGTCTGAAACCTGGGCTACTTGTGGCGTAATTCGATTAGTGCCAATGCCGATAAATAGGATCAACAGAATTACGAAACCTAAAACAAAATGTAAGAAAGAACCCGCGCCAAGTACGATCAATTTGCGCCCAGAAGATGCTTTGATAAAAGCACGATCTTCTTCGCCCAGATCCATTTCGTCGCGAACGGTCATGCCTGAGATTCGGCAATAACCGCCTGCTGGAATCGCCTTGATACCGAACTCAGTTTCACCACGTTGCGTGGACCAGATGCGCTTGCCGAAACCAAGGAAGAATTCGGTCACTTTCATGCCGAATTTACGCGCAGTTATGTAGTGGCCAAATTCGTGCACCATCACTGAGAAGAGCAATGCCACAACAAATGCCACTATGCCGATAAATTCCATTACTTAGCCACCTTCTCAAGGATCTCGCCCGCTACTTTACGGGCATCATTCTCGATGGCACTGACATCGGCTAGATCTCTGATTGGATTCACAGCCGAACCTAACTTCTGTACCGTCAAATCAACACTTTCGATGATTGAGGTAAAGGAAATTTGCCCAGCTAAGAATGCCGCAACAGCCACTTCATTTGCTGCATTGAAAATTGCGGGCAATCCCCCACCTAGTTGACCACATCGGCGAGCTAATTCAATTACCGGGAATCGCTCATTATCAATTGGTTCAAACTCGAGGTTGTGCTGTTGTGACCAATCCATTGCTTTAGTTGCAGCTGGCAATCGCACTGGCCAATTTATGGCGTAAGCAATCGGACCCTTCATATTTGGTGGGCTCAGTTGCGCAAGCGTTGAACCATCGAGATATTCGACCATTGAATGCACAATCGATTGCGGATGAATAACTGCTTCGATTTGGCGATATGGCATGTTAAATAAGTAATGCGCTTCAATAATTTCAAGGGACTTATTCATAAGTGTTGCCGAATTAATTGTGACCACTTGACCCATTGCCCAAGTTGGATGCGCAAGCGCTTCAGAAATGGTGACATCGCTTAAGTCGCGACGATTTCTAAATGGACCGCCACTTGCGGTTAAAATTAATTTAGAAATTTCAGTCTTCTTGCCGGCCATAGCACTTTGCCAAATCGCACTATGTTCAGAATCAACTGGAATCAATTGGTTTTCAGCGGCCCGCGACATAACTAACTCGCCAGCAGCAACGAGTGATTCTTTATTTGCTAGCGCTAACTTGTTGCCAACTTCTAGGGCCGCCAAAGTTGGCCCTAAACCGATTGAACCAGTGATGCCATTTAGAACTACTTCGCAAGTAATTGCCGCAATTTCACTGGCCGCATTTGGGCCATCGATCACCGTAACGCTAGGCAGGGCTTCGCGAATGACTTCGGCATTTATAACTACGCCGATTACTTGTACTTTATAGGTACGAGCTTGCTCAATAATTGCAGCCGGATCATTGCCGTAAGCGCTTATCGCGACAACGTTAAAAGCCCCCGGGTTAGCGGCAACTATTTCCAGCGCCTGAACGCCAATTGACCCGGTTGAACCGAGAATTACTAAATCGCGCATTTATTATCGATCAAGCAGATTCTGAGTTGGTGAATATGGTGTGCCATTGCGACGTTTTGCGATCGCACTTAGCGCCTCTAACACCACGCGGTTAGCCAAGATTGCTGTGATGTCCGCGCTATCAAATGCGGGTGCAACTTCAACCACATCGATGCCAACTACCGGCAGCTCTAAACAAATACGGCGCACAGCTTCGAGCAGTTCACGACTAGTCATGCCACCAGGTTCAGGGGTGCCAGTGCCTGGCGCCATTCCGGGATCAACCACATCGATATCAACTGATAAGAAAACACCATCGCATTGGTTTGTTAATGTGGCAAAAGATTCATCAAGTACTGGGCCGAGGCCGCGATGATGGATCTCAGTCATTTCGTAACTACGCATACCTTGATCGCGCATCCAATTTAATGTTTCGTTATCTGGCCAGTAACCACGTAAACCTAATTGCAAGAATCGATCGCCACGCACAAAACCACCATCAATTAATCTGCGCATTGGAGTGCCATGACCAACAAGTGCACCCATTTGATCTGCACCAGTATCTGCATGTGCATCAAAGTGAATCATTGAAATTTTGCCAAGCCCGCGATGTTTAGCAATACCTGCAACATCGGCCGATGCGATTGAATGATCGCCACCAAGAATTACTGGAATTATGCCAGCGCGAGAAATCTGCTCAGTTGCATTCGCCAATACTTCAAGGGAGGCAACTAGATCTCCGCCAGGCATTAACAAATCGCCAGCATCATAAACTTTTAGATCTTTAAGGCCATCGGTGCGCAGAGCTAAGTGCGGACGTTCACCATCGTGCGGCAAATAATCGCCACCACGAATTGCTTGTGGACCAAATTTTGCACCAGATCTATGTGAAGTTCCGGAATCAATCGGTGCGCCCAGAATAATTACATCGGCATCGGCATAACTAGCTGGCACCTCAAGATCACAGGCCGGAATCCCGAGGAAGGTAAAGCTGGGGCCGTACAGATTGCCGTGATTGGTCATGCGCTCACTTTACGCTTACGACCTGCAATCTGCCCAGTTATCACGATTGCCAGCGCTAAGAAAAACATTGCCGAACCAATTACGTTGGCCTGTGCCGGAATACCACGGGCAGCTGAGGCATAAACAAATTCTGGGAATGTCTTTAAAGTGCCGGAGTTGAAGTTGGTGATGATGTAATCATCAAAAGATAAACTAAATGATAACAACGCCGCAGCAGCGATTCCTGGTGCGACCAGCGGCAAAGTTACCCGACGGAAAGTTTCGCGTTCGTTGGCATAAAGATCCATGGCCGCTTGTTCAAGGCGCGGATCTAAGCTGGCTATTCGCGCTTTCACGGTAACCACTACAAATGAGATGCAGAAAACCACATGTGCCATTACGGTTGGCCAGAAGCCAGGGTTAATTTGAAACACTAAGAAAAGTGAGAGTAGCGAAGCGCCAAGAACAATTTCTGGGGTAGCCATCGGTAAGAAAATCATTAAGTTTGAAGTTGAGCGACCCTTAAAGCTATAGCGACCAATTGCAAAAGCAATCATGGTGCCCAGAATTGTAGAAAAGAAGGTGGCTAAGAAACCAATCTTGACTGAGTTTGCCAACGCTGTACAAACTTCAGGAGCGCCACATGGATTCTGCCAGTTATCGAGAGTAAAGCCTTTCCAGATCAAGTTGCTCTTGCCTGAATCATTAAAGGAGAAAGCAAATGTGTAGGCAACTGGAATGAAGAGATAGGTAAAAGCAAACACTGCATAAATACGAATTAAGTTACGGCCAATCCAGCGCGAAATACGAGCACCAGTTGGAATATGAGGAATCGTGGCATCTTTAACTTTATGGTTCATACCAACTCCTCGGTTCCGGCTTTGCGGATATAAAGAGTTACCAGAATCAAAATAACTACCATCAGCGTAAATGAAAGAGCAGCAGCAGTTGGGTAGTCAACAATTTTAAGATAACGCGACTCAATTACGTTACCGATCATCTTGGTATTTGGGCTACCCAAGATTGCCGCGTTTACATAGTCGCCAGCTGCCGGGATAAAAGTAAGCAACGTGCCTGCGACCACACCTGGCATTGAAAGCGGCAAAGTAACTTTGCGGAAGGTAGTAAAACCGTTTGCATATAGATCGCCAGAGGCTTCAAGTGTGCGTGGATCAATACGATCAATCGAAGCATAAAGTGGCAGCGTCATAAACGGCAGGAAGTTATAGGTCATACCCATAACGACGGCAAATGAGGTCGAAGTAAGCGTCGTGCTATCGCTAATAATTCCAATCGTTCGAAGCGTTGGGACTACAAAGCCTTCTTCGCCAAGTATCTGTTTCCAGGCCACGGTGCGAAGTAAAAAAGAGGTAAAGAATGGTGCGATCACCAGAATCAACATAAAGTTCTTTAGCTTGCCACCTTTAAGTGCGATGGCATATGCCAACGGATAGGCAATTGCTAGCGCTAACAAAGTCGCGATAGTCGCGTAAACAAAAGAGCGACCGAATTGCTCTCTATTTTCCAAGAAAGCATCAAGGTAATTTGAGAATCGCAGCGTCTGCTCAAATTGTCCAGTATCTCCCCCACCGATTGGCGTCTGGGTTGAAGTTTGCGCCAAATTCATGATTGGCAAAATAAAGAAGGTAAATAAAAACGCAAAACCCGGTAAGAGTAGAAGGTAAGGAGTACGGATCTTGCGCATTGCTTTTTTACTCTTCGTCTAGTTCTTCAGGATTAACTTCTGAACCAGCAGTTGCATCTTCATCGCCGCGAAGTCCAAATGTAAAGATTGGCTCCCAGGAAATGTTTACCTCTTCGCCTTTACTAAATGGTGCAACACCATCGTCGTTTTGCTCGAAGACCATAAGTTCTTGGCCCCATGGCATTTCGACTTGGTACTGAGTAGATACGCCAATGTAGGAAACATCTTCAATGTGGCCACCAGTTAAAATATTTCCAGATGTTGGTGTACCTAAACGAGAGATGCGGAACTTCTCAGGGCGGATCCCGGCATAAATTGAGTTATCAACTGCGTGTGAGCGATTCTTTTGCAGCGAAATCTTCTGGCCAAAAACATCGACAATATGCGAATCACCATCGTTTCCACTGATGGTTCCCTTAATCAAGTTTGATTGACCCAAGAAATTAGCTACGAAAGCAGTCTTTGGGTTGTCATATAGATCAGCCGGTGAACCCATCTGCTCAATTTCGCCCACATTCATAACTGCGATCGTGTCAGCCATTGTCATAGCTTCTTCTTGATCGTGCGTTACGTGAACGAAAGTTAAACCAACTTCTTTTTGAATCCACTTAAGTTCGATCTGCATTTGGCGACGAAGCTTTAGATCAAGTGCGCCAAGTGGTTCATCAAGCAAAAGCAGAGCCGGGCGGTTAACAATTGCGCGAGCTAGCGCAATACGTTGCTGTTGACCGCCAGATAGCTGTGTTGGCTTGCGTTGGGCTAAGTGCGGCAACTCAACTAGATCTAGAACTTTGCTAACAGCTGCATCAACATCTTTGATTCCGCGACGGCGTAAACCGAATGCGATATTTTCATAGATTGTTAAATGCGGAAATAGGGCGTAGTTCTGAAAGACCGTATTAATTGGACGTTGATACGGCTTAGTTGTAGTGATATCGGTGGCGCCCAAATGAATACTGCCAACGGTTGGCTCTTCTAAACCTGCGATCATTCGCAGAGTTGTAGTTTTGCCACAACCCGATGGGCCCAGCAACGCGAAGAATGATCCTTCGGGAATTACTAACGAAAGATCATCGACGGCAGTGAAATCACCATAACTCTTCGTAAGTCGAGTTAAGCGCAGGTCACCTTTTGCTGAAATAGATTCCTTGGTCACCTATTAGCCTTAGTTGCCTTGCGCTTGCTGGAACGCTTCAGCCCAAGAAGTTTCTTCAGCTGGTGTAAGTGAACGGAAAACATTTAGCTTTGCTGACATCGCATCATCAGGGAAGATGTATGGACTGTTTGCAAGTTCAGGAGCAATCTTTTCCATCTCTGCTTGAGCGCCCTTAACTGGGCAAACATAATTTACATATGCGGCTACTTCGGCTGCTACTGCTGGTTCGTAGTAGTAGTTAATTAGCTTCTCAGCATTAGCTTTTGCATCTGCGCCAACTGGAGTTGGGATAATGAAGTTATCACCTGAAATAGTTCCGCCTGATTCTGGAATTGCGAAATCAAACTTGCCTTCGTTTTCAGAGGCCAAGATGAACATATCGCCAGACCAGCCAATTACAGCGGTGGCATCGCCTGCAGTTAGATCTTCAGCGTATTCATTGCCCTTAACGCCACGAATCCAGCCATCGGCAATCTTGCCTTCCATGAAATCAACCGCGTTCATGAATTGATCTTCAGTAACTGTCTGTAGATCGACGCCTTGTGAAAGCAGAATAATTCCGATGGTGTCGCGCATTTCAGATAGAACAACGATCTTGCCCTTGTTTTGTGGTGCAAATAAATCATCAAGTGTGCGAAGACCCTTTGGATTGGTCTTGGTATTCCAACCAAAACCACCCATGATGCCTTGCCAGGTAAGGGTTGATTCGCGATTTGGATCAAATGAAGGAGATGCAAGTGAATCAAGAATGTTTGACTTATTTGGAATATTTGCAGAATCAAACTTTTGCGCATAACCCAAACGGATCCAGCGAGCTGCCATCCAGTCAGTTGGTGTTACAACGTCATAACCAATATCTTCATTGAGTTTTAGCTGCGCTTGCACTTTGCCATAGAACTCATCGTTGTCGTTGTAATCTTCAAAATACTTTGCAGCAATGCCACTTTCGGCACTAAATGCTTCAAGCGTTGGATACTTTTTTGTATCTTCGTCGTAATCTAGATACAACGGCCAGTTACCCCAACGCACAGTTGCTGTGTCGCCACCGCTACCGCCGTCACCTGACCCACAAGCTGCTAATAAACCAGCCGCACCAACGGCGCCAGTTCCTGCGATTAGTCCACGACGAGTAACTTGCGAATTAATTATCGCGCGAGCCTCGGGTGAGAGATCCTTTTTAGAAACCTTCTTTGACATTTTTTTGCTCCTTCGCAGGTCGTGCAAGTTTGAGGTTATCAGGCCTTCTTCTTGTTAGTGGTGGACAGGTTCAACGAGCGTAATTATGGACTATTACGCCCCTAGATTCGACATTACATGCTTGATTCGCGTGTAATCTTCAAAGCCATAATTGGAGAGATCTTTTCCATAGCCCGAACGCTTAAAGCCACCATGAGGCATTTCGGCCACGATCGGAATATGGGTATTGATCCAGACGCAGCCGAAATCGAAGGCGCGAGATAGGCGCATTGCGCGGCCATGATCCTTGGTCCAGATGCTTGAAGCCAGGCCGTAATCGACTCCGTTGGCAAGGGAAATCGCCTCTTCTTCGCTGTGGAATTTCTGAATAGTTATGACGGGGCCAAAAATTTCATTCTGGATCATCTCGTCATCTTGCTTGAGATCTGCAATCACAGTCGGGGCAAAGAAGTAGCCCGGCTGCTCAAGCTGCTTGCCGCCAGCGACGATCTTGGCATGGGCAGGCGTGCGATCGACAAAGCCCTTAACCCGAGCAATTTGATTCGCGTTATTCAGCGGCCCAACTAACGCATCGCTATCAGGCATACCAACCGCGATTTCGTTCGTGGCTTGATCAGCCAACTTAGCAACCATGGCGTCATAAACGCCCGCTTGAACCAATACGCGAGTAGCGGCTGTGCAATCTTGACCAGAGTTAAAGAAGCCAGCAACTGCAATTCCGGCAGCGGCTGCATCAAGATCAGCGTCATCGAAAACCACAACTGGTGCTTTGCCACCAAGTTCAAGATGTACGCGCTTTAGTTGCGAAGCTGCAGCTGTTGCTACTTCAGTACCTGCGCGCACTGAACCAGTAATTGAAACCATAACTGGAGTTGTGTGATCAACTAACAACTTTCCAGTTTCGCGTTCACCGCAAATCACATTGAAGACACCAGCAGGTAAGAATTCGCTCATTACTTGTGCCATAAACAAAGTTGAAGCTGGAGTTGTATCACTTGGTTTAAGCACCACGGTGTTACCAGCTGCAATCGCCGGTGCCCATTTCCAGACTGCCATCATCATTGGATAGTTCCAAGGTGTTACTTGCGCACAAACGCCAATTGGCTCACGACGAATATATGAAGTCATGCCGCGCATATATTCGCCAGCTGACCTGCCTTCGAGGTTTCGCGCTGCACCGGCAAAGAAACGAATCTGATCAATCATCGGTGGAACTTCTTCAGAGGTAGTTACGGCAATTGGCTTACCTGTGTTGCGGCACTCAATCGCAATAATCTCTTCTGCGCGAGATTCCAGCGCGTCGGCAATTTTTAGCAACGCACGTTGACGCTCTGACGGTGTGGAATCACGCCACACCACGAAAGCATCGGATGCGGCTTTCATTGCAGCATCAACATCGGCAGCATTTGATTTCGGCGCAGTCGCATAGACCTCGCCAGTTGCTGGATTAATTAATTGGGTGACCTCGCCAGATGAACCGGGTACTGACTTGCCGTTAATGAAATTTAGTAGTTGTTCCATGTCGCCTAGCCTACGACTTTTGCCTTTTATTTGGCTAGTTCAGCGGCGGCTAATTGGCCACAGGCACCGTCAATTTCGCGGCCGCGAGTATCGCGAACTGTTGTTGGAACGCCATAGCTTTCTAAAACTCGGACAAATTCGAGTTCGTCCTCGTGGCGCGATGCGGTCCATTTCGAACCAGGGGTTGGGTTTAGCGGAATTAAATTTACGTGGGCATTTCGGTTCTTAAGTAAGCGACCCAATAGATCTGCGCGCCAAGCTTGGTCATTAATATCCCGAATTAGCGCGTATTCAATCGAATAGCGACGCCCAGTCTTCTTTTCATAATCATCGGCTGCGGCCAAAACTTCGCGCACTTTATAGCGCGAGTTAATCGGCACTAAGGAATCTCGCAGTTCATCATCAGGAGTATGTAGCGAAATTGCCAGCGTGACGTTTAGGTCTTCGGCCATTAACTTCTCAATTCCATTTACTAGACCAACTGTAGAAACCGTTACCGAGCGAGCACTGATGCCCAGACCATTTGGATTCTCATCGGTGATATTTCGAAGCGTGCGCGAAACTGCGTTGTAGTTAGCAAGTGGTTCGCCCATACCCATAAACACAATATTTGAAAGTCGAGTAGGCCCACCCGGTAGTTCGCCATTGGCACAGGTACGCGCAGCGGCCACAATTTGTTCAGTGATTTCGCCAGCAGATAAGTTACGAGTTAGGCCAGCTTGACCAGTGGCGCAGAACGGACAGTTCATGCCACAACCTGCTTGCGATGATATACAAACCGTGGTGCGATCTGTGTAACGCATTAAAACAGATTCAACTAGAACTCCATCATGTAATTTCCAGAGATCTTTGCGGGTCATGCCGTTGTCGCAAGTAACTGTGCGAACTAACTTAATAAGAGACGGCGTTAGCGCATCAGCCAATGCCTGACGTGAATCAGCCGGAATATCAGTCCAGGTACTTGGATCATGAGCTAAATGTGAGAAGTAATGAGTTGCTACTTGGTTAGCTCGGTAACCAGGAAAACCAAGTTCAGTAGCCCAAGCTTTGCGATCGGCAGGAGCTAAATCAGCTAAGTGCTTAGGCGCTTTCTTGCGCTGCACTGGCTCGTCGAAAACTAATTTTATTTCGCTCATTTATAGGTACCGCTGTACTAATTCAAGCGTCAACCAGAGAGCTGGGGCAGAAAGAAGCACCGAATCTAAGCGATCAAGAATTCCACCGTGGCCAGGCAAAAGTGAACCCATGTCCTTTAAATGTAAATCGCGTTTCATGGCACTTTCAATTAAATCGCCACTGGTTGCAGTGAAGACTATTAATAAGCCAACAATTGCCCCAATGTGCCAATGAATATCTAAAACGTAATGGAACATCAGGCTGCCACCTAAAGTGGTGAAGAAGATAGAGCCAACTAAACCTTCCCAAGATTTCTTGGGGCTAATTTTTGGTGCCATTGGATGCTTTCCAATTAACACACCAACGAAATATCCGAAGGTGTCATTGCAGCCGACCAAAATAACAAAAGTCATAATCTGCTCTAGCCCATTTGATTCATTGCCCAGCAAGATCAAGAAGCCGGCTAAGAAAGGTAAGTAAACAAGTACTAGCGTGGTTGCTGTCGCTCTTGCTACAAAACCTTCGGGGCCGTTGCGCAACAAACTAATTAGCAAAATAGGCAGCGCAACAGCTGTTGCAACTGCTAAACCTGCGACTCCCCCTTGCCAGGTTGCAGCTGATAATCCGAGAGTAGCCAAGATCAGTGCGTTACTTGAAATTTCTGTTTCTACTTGAGCAAATGCGCGCGCGATTTCACGAATACCTAAACAAACTGCCAAGGTAACCAGGGCTGCAAAAAAGATGGGTTCGAAAGCTAACGATGCCCAAACAATTGCGACTAACGAAAGCGAGACCAGAATCGAAGGCCCGAGCTTGCGCCCAGCACGACGATTAATGGCATCGTTAATCGAATGGAGATCGTCCATGGGTTTACAAACTCCTTAGACTTCGAGGAGTTCGGCCTCCTTGTGCTTTAACAACTCATCGATCATGGTGGTGTGATCGCCAGTTAATTTCTCTAACTCTTTTTCAGCACGTGTTAAATCATCTTTGCCAATATCGCCATCTTTCTCGGCCTTTTCTAGCGCTTCTTTGGCTGCGCGACGAATATTGCGGATTGAAATCTTGGCATCTTCGCCTTTAGTTTTAACAACTTTTACATATTCCTTGCGACGCTCTTCAGTTAGCTGTGGGAAGTTAACGCGGATAACCACTCCATCGTTGCCCGGATTTACGCCTAAATCTGATTCCCGAATCGCCTTTTCAATGCTGGCCATAGCGCCTTTATCAAATGGCGAAACGATTGCCATGCGCGCCTCAGGAACTTGAATCGAAGCTAATTGGGAAAGCGCGGTGTAGGTGCCGTAGTAATCAACCATGATCTTATTGAACAAGGCAGGGTTAGCGCGGCCGGTTCGAATACTTGCGAAGTCTTCTTTCGCGACAGTAACCGCTTTATCCATCTTGCTACTTGCATCGCCTAGCGTTGCTGCTACATCTGCCATTTGGTTATCCGCCTAACTTAGTGATCACCGCTTATGCGACGATCGTACCAATCGATTCGCCACGAACGGCGCGAGCAATATTTCCATTTGTCATTAAATCAAAGATCACAATCGGCAACTTATTTTCGCGACAGAGCGCAAAAGCCGCAGCGTCGGCCACCGCAAGTGACTTACTTAAAACTTCATCGTATGAAATTGAATCGTACTTAGTTGCATTTGGATCTTTCTTTGGATCCGCTGAATAAACTCCATCGACGCCACTCTTTGCTAGCAATAAGGCTTCGGCACCAATTTCAAGTGCGCGTTGAGCTGAAACTGTGTCAGTTGTGAAGAATGGCATTCCGGCGCCAGCACCAAAAATAACTACGCGACCTTTTTCTAAGTGACGAATGGCGCGAAGTGGAATATACGGTTCGGCAACTTGACCCATGTTGATCGCAGTTTGAACACGAGTTGCGATGCCTTCTTTTTCGAGGAAATCTTGTAGCGCTAAACAGTTCATAACTGTGCCGAGCATGCCCATGTAGTCAGCTCGAGAACGATCCATGCCACGCTGCTGAAGTTCAGCGCCGCGGAAGTAATTACCGCCGCCGACAACAACTGCTACCTGAACGCCAGTGCTAACAACGTCGGCGATTTGGCGGGCAACATCGTGTACAACATCGGGATCAACACCAATGCCTTTTGCGCCACCGAAAACTTCACCAGAAAGTTTAAGGAGCACTCTTCCGTATGTACCTCGTGTACCCGGCATGAGTGCTCCTTATCCTCTAGATCTAGTGTGAGTCTATTAGGCGATTACTTACCTGTTATTGACCCACGCGGAAACGGAAGAATGCAGTCACATCAGTGCCCGCTTCGTCCAGAATCTGCTTAACGCTCTTCTTGGCATCCTTAGCAAATGACTGCTCGATCAAGGAAACTTCCTTAACGAAACCAGTCACACGGCCTTCAACAATCTTAGAAAGTGCTGGCTCGGTCTTGCCTTCGTTAACCGCAGTTTCTTCAGCCAGGCGACGCTCATTTTCAATTGCATCGGCTGGAACATCTTCGCGCTTCACGTAAAGGGGTGCAAAAGCTGCGATGTGCTGAGCAACATCTTTACCAACTTCGCCAGCTTCCTTGGTCAACTGAACAAGAACGCCAACTTGTGGTGGTAGATCTGGGCTCGTGCGGTGCATGTAAACGCCAACTGGTGAACCAGCCAAAACGCCAATGCGACGAATTTCAATCTTCTCGCCAAGTGTTGCATTGCCTTCGTCAACTGTGGTCTGCACAGTTTTGCCAGAAGCCATTGTTGAAGCAAGGAATGCATCAACATCTGCAATCTTGGCTGACTCAAGGTGAACAACTAATTCTTCAGCTAGCTCTTGGAAGCGCTCGCCCTTGGCTACGAAATCTGTTTCGCAGTTAAGTTCAAGAATCACACCAAGGTCACCGCTAACACGTGAAGTAACTAGACCGTTTGAAGTCAGACGTCCTTCGCGCTTAGTAACACCCTTTTGACCTTTAACGCGAATGATTTCGACAGCCTTGTCGTAATCACCATTTGCTTCGTCAAGTGCTTTCTTGCAATCAAGCATTCCTGCTGCAGTTGCTTCGCGCAGCTTCTTTACATCTTCAGCTGTGTAAGCCACTTATGCCTCCGGAGTTGTTTCGGCTGCAGGTGTTGCAGCGCTCTCTAGTAATTCAGCAGCAACAGCTGCATCCGCTACAGCTGCTTCGGCAGGCTTTGCTTCAGCAGCAGCAGTTGCGCCACGGGCTGCAAGACCAGCTACAACAGCATCAGTGATAACGCGAGTAAGAAGACCGATTGAACGGATTGCATCGTCGTTACCAGGAATCTTGAAATCAACTTCATCTGGATCGCAGTTAGTATCTAGAACAGCAATAACTGGAATACCAAGCTTCTTAGCTTCTTGAACTGCTAAGTGCTCTTTCTTGGTGTCGATAACCCAGATTGCGCTAGGCAACTTGGTCATGTCACGAATACCGTTTAGGTTCTTCTGTAGCTTCTCGCGCTCGCGACGAAGAACTAGAAGTTCTTTCTTGGTTAGCAACTGATCGTTAGCATTTTCTAGCTTCTCAAGTTCCTTAAGACGCTGAATACGCTTGTATACAGTTGGGAAGTTTGTCAGCATTCCACCTAACCAACGCTCTGTTACGTAAGGCATGCCTACGCGAGCTGATTGCTGAATGATTGGTTCGTGTGCTTGCTTCTTGGTACCAACATAAAGAATGTGGCCACCCTTTGCTACAACATCCTTAACGAATTCATATGCGCTATCGATAAGTGCAAGTGATTGCTGGATGTCGATGATGTAGATGCCATT
>JBILGH010000015.1:0-30277 GCA_044351155.1 Candidatus Planktophila sp.
GGCCACGTGTTACTCCTATCGGAATGGTTCGGATCCGTCACCCAAACCTGTTCGTGGATAAGCGTGACAGGTAAATGAAAAAAATGCCAACATTTTGCGCAAATAAATTGGCGCGTGTCGCAAATACTTTTTTTGAATTCTTTATGCGTTATCGCAATTTTTGCGAATTTATTTTGATTACAAACTTTGCGAAATATTTAATTAACTTTTCTAACACCATGAAATATTTATTACTGAGCAGTTTTTATTAAAAATTCCTTAATTTTCTGGAAATTCACCCTCAGATGTCGCTTTTTCCCGTTTTAGGCGTTGAGCAATGGCAAAATCGTTGGTTTGAACCTCATATTTTCGGAATTTGACCATGAAAATTGCCAAAATTCCGAGAATTGCCATGCAGATAGAGCCGCCAGAAGTTACCGAAAGGGAGAAGCCAGTAACACTGATCGTTTCGATCAGCAAGCATTTTCCATTTTTAGAGATTAATTAAAGGTTTGCTCTGGCCCCGGAAAGACTCCGCCAATTACATCATCGGCCCATTCTTTGGTGGCAGCCAACATTTCAACCCGCAGGTTGCGATAGGCCTTGGCTAATTTCGGGGCGCTCTTACCCATTCCCATTAAGTCGGTCCAGACCAGAACTTGGGCATCGCAGTTAACGCCAGCGCCAATTCCGATAGTTGGGATTTTTAGGGCGGCAGTGATGCGAGCAGCTAATTCGGCCGGAACTAATTCGAGCACAATCGCAAAAGCACCAGCTGCTTCGAGTTCTAGTGCCGCTGCCAAAATTACCTCACCATCTGTACGCCCTTGAACTCGGTAGCCACCAAGTTGATGAAGTGACTGTGGCGTAAGGCCTAGGTGGCCCATTACCGGAATTCCAACTGCTACTAATTTTTTAACGGTTTCTAGGTGGGCACCTTCTAGCTTTACCGCCGTAGCACCTGCTTCTTTAAAGAAACGAGTTGAAGTGGCAAGAGCTAATTCGGGAGAACTTTCATATGAACCAAAAGGCAGATCGGCCACAACCATGGCCCGCTTTGATGCCTTAACAACGGCGCGGGTCAATGGAATTAATTCATCGACGGTCACCGGAATCGTATTTTCAAAACCAAGGAAATTATTGCCCGCACTATCGCCGACTAATAAAACCGGGATGCCCGCTTCATCAAAGATCTCAGCAGTTAGTTGCTCGTAAGCGGTGAGCATCGGCCATTTCTCGCCCCGCGCTTTAGCGTTGGCCAGGTCGAGAATTGTGACGCGACGATGTTGTGCGCCGCCGTATAGAGAGGTCGCTTGAGCCATATCTTCTTACCTTCCTCGAAGCCAAAATGGTCCCCGGGTACGAGTAGAACTTTACCCGAGTACCCTTAACTTATGAAGTTGCGGGTAGCGCTGGCTCAGATCAACCCAACCCTGGGTGACTTAGCTGGCAATGCCGATTTAATCGCTCGCTATGTTGGTGCTGCGCAGGCTGAAGGTGCGGCCTTGGTGGTTTTCCCCGAAATGGTTTTAACCGGGTACCCAGTTGAAGATTTAGCACTTCGCCCATCTTTTCGTAGCGCCTCAATTGCTGCGATTGGTGAATTAGCAAAGCGCTTAAAACTCGAAGGCAATGGCGAGATAACAGCGGTCGTTGGATATTTAGATCAAATTGCTGATGCCCCAAATCGCCAAGGTCAACCAGTCGGTGCACCACAAAACGCGGTTGCCATTATTCATAATGGTGAAATCAAAGCCCGCTATGTAAAGCAACATCTGCCTAACTATGGTGTTTTCGATGAGTTTAGAAATTTTGTCCCGGGCACCGAAACATTGTTAGTTCGAGTTGGCGGCATTGATGTCGGTATTGCAATCTGCGAAGACCTTTGGCAAGACGGTGGCTTAATCAATGCATTAGCTGCGCGCATGCCAGGTCTAGTTGTGGTTCCAAACGGCAGCCCCTTTGAACGCAACAAAGATGATGTGCGGCTAGCGTTAGTAAAAAAGCGGGCTATCGAATTTGGGGCACCACTGGCATATGTAAATATGACCGGCGGCCAAGATGATTTAGTTTTCGATGGCGACACCATTGTGGTTGCTGCCGACGGGTCAGTTATTGCTCGCGCCCCACAGTTTGTCGATGAGTTAATTGTCTTAGATATCGCCGCAGCTGGCGCAACGGGTAAACCAGATTTAGTTATTTCCGAAAACTCTAATTCACCTGTTAATTCAGTGGCCCCAGTGATCACGCCACGATTAAGCGATGAGGCCGAAATTTGGAAAGCACTCGTGAGTGGGCTACGCGATTATGTTTACAAGAATAAATTCCGCAGCGTCGCTCTTGGTCTATCGGGGGGCATTGATTCAGCGCTAGTTGCGGCGATCGCAGTTGATGCCATTGGCGCTAAGTGCGTTAACGGCGTGGCTTTACCGAGCAAGTATTCATCGGCGCATTCCATCGATGATGCGAAAAGTTTTGCCGAAAACACGGGCATTCATTTCCGGATAGTGCCAATCGAACCGATGGTTGCTGCCTATTTGAATTCACTAACTTTAAAAGGTTTAGCTGAAGAGAACTTGCAAGCCCGAGTTCGTGGCACAGCCTTGATGGGTATCTCAAATCAAGAGGGTCATTTGATTTTGGCCACTGGCAATAAATCTGAGCTAGCAGTTGGTTATTCAACTTTGTATGGCGATGCGGTGGGCGGCTATGCCCCGATTAAAGATATTTATAAAACCGATGTTTGGGCGCTAGCTAAGTGGCGAAATGCCAAAGCAATTGCCGATGGCGAAGTGCCACCGATTCCAGAAAATTCAATTACCAAGGAACCAAGTGCCGAGTTGCGGCCAGACCAAAAAGATTCTGATTCGCTGCCAGATTACGAATTGCTTGATCAAATTTTGTGGCGCTATGTCGATGAAGATCAGGGGATTGAAACGATCATGGCAGCTGGCTTTGATGCAGCCACCGTTGCTCGGGTAATCGGCATGGTTGATGCGGCCGAATATAAGCGCCGCCAATATCCGCCAGGAACGAAAGTTTCGGCCCGCGCATTCGGCAAAGACCGCCGCCTACCTATAACTTCACGCTGGCGTGAGGGCCTGTCTAGCTAGATTTAGGGCCTAAGTTTTGTAACACAGCCGTAACGCAGCCTTGGCAAGATGTATCCCATGAGCGCTTCCCCAGAACGTAGCAAACAAGAGGAGTTCGTTCTTCGCACTATTGAGGAACGCAATGTTCGTTTTATTCGATTGTGGTTTACCGATGTTTTAGGTTTTCTAAAGTCGGTCGCGATCGCACCGGCTGAATTAGAGAATGCTTTCGATGAAGGAATTGGTTTTGATGGTTCAGCCATTGAAGGCTTTGCGCGAGTAACTGAGTCAGATATGTTGGCTCGACCAGATTCAGCCACCTTCTCAATATTGCCTTGGCGCACTGAAGCCCCTGGGGCGGCTCGTATGTTTTGCGATATCGCAATGCCCGATGGTTCGGCATCAATGACTGATCCGCGCAATGTTTTGCGTCGCACCTTGAATAAGGCTGCCGATATGGGTTATACCTGTTACACCCACCCGGAAATTGAATTCTTCTTATTTAAGAATCAACCAGTTGCTGGCGAAGCACCAGTGCCAGTAGATGCTGGTGGCTACTTCGATCACACCCCATCTGTTGTAGGCCATGATTTCCGCCGCCAAGCAATCACGATGTTGGAAGCTATGGGGATCAGCGTTGAGTTTTCACATCACGAAGGCGCACCTGGCCAACAAGAAATTGATCTGCGCTATGCCGATGCTTTGAGCACCGCCGATAACATCATGACTTTCCGCCATGTGATTAAGGAAGTTGCGCTAGAACAAGGATTCCACGCCAGCTTCATGCCAAAGCCATTTACTGAGCATCCTGGTAGCGGCATGCATACTCACGTTTCGCTCTTTAAAGGTGAAGAGAATGCTTTCTTTGACGCAACAGCTGAATTAAATCTTTCCAAAGTTGGTCGCTCATTTATTGCGGGCCTCTTAAAGCACGCACCTGAAATTACTTTGATCACTAACCAATGGGTTAATTCGTATAAGCGATTACATGGTGGCGGCGAAGCACCGGCTCTTGCTAACTGGGGGCCAAGTGCTCGTGGTTCGCTAGTTCGCGTTCCGATGTATAAACCAAAGAAAGAGAACTCAACTCGCATTGAATTCCGTTCACCAGATTCGGCTTGTAATCCATATTTGGCATATGCCGTAATGCTCGCTGCTGGCTTAAAGGGCGTTGAAGAAGGTTATGTATTGGCACCAGCTGATTCAACAGATGTGCGCCCACTTCCAAGTAATTTAAATGAAGCGATTATCGAGATGGAGAAATCGGATCTAGTTCGCGAAACTCTAGGCGCTGATGTCTTTGAATTTGTGCTTCGAAATAAGCGCGCTGAGTGGCAGGAATATCGCCGGCAAGTAACCGCTTTTGAACTCGATCGCTACCTGCCAGTTCTTTAATCCATTACGAACTTGCTGGGTTACCTGCCCAAGGGTTACCCTTTAGCCATGTCAACGTCAGCCTTTCCAAAGGCACTCCTACTTAGCCGCCGTGGCGGGGACAAGTAACCGGTCCCCTCGCCGCGGGGTTTGTCGTACCGGTTAAACCAGTCGCACAAACCAATCAAAAGTAGGAGTTATAAATGAACTTTCCAAAGCAAAAACCTTCCGCGATGCCAGTGCATCGATATTCATCTTTCATCCCAGTTGATCTAACCGATCGCACTTGGCCAACTAAGCAGATCAAAGTAGCCCCAAAGTGGTGTTCGGTAGATCTACGTGATGGCAACCAAGCGCTGATTGATCCAATGGATACGCCACGCAAATTAGCCATGTTTAAGTTGTTAGTCCAGATGGGTTACAAGGAAATTGAAGTTGGTTTTCCAAGTGCCAGCCAGACTGATTTTGATTTTGTGCGCAAGATTATTGAAGATGGCCTGATTCCAGATGATGTAGTCATTCAGGTTCTAACTCAAGCTCGCGAAACTCTTATTGATCGCACTTTCGAATCAGTTAAGGGCGCCAAGCAAGCGATCATTCACCTTTACAACTCGACCTCAACTCTGCAGCGTCGCGTTGTTTTTGGGCAAGATAAAGAGGGCATCAAAAAGATCGCAACCGATGCGGCGCAATATTGCTTAGACCAAGTTGCTACTGTGCCCGGAACCAAGATTTCTTTTGAGTACAGCCCTGAGTCATATACCGGTACTGAACTTGAGTTTGCTGTTGAAGTTTGTAATGCGGTTAACGCCATCTGGAAACCAACCCCAGAATGGAAAACGATTATGAACTTGCCGGCCACCGTTGAAATGGCTACCCCTAATGTTTATGCAGATTCAATTGAGTGGATGTGTCGCCACTTAGAAAACCGCGAGAACGTCATTGTTTCGCTGCACCCACATAATGACCGTGGCACAGGCGTCGCAGCGGCTGAATTAGGCTATTTAGCTGGTGCTGATCGCATTGAAGGAACTTTGTTTGGCAATGGTGAACGCACTGGCAACGTTTGTTTAGTGACCCTGGGCATGAACTTGGTTAGCCACGGCATTGACCCAATGATTGATTTCTCTGATCTCGATGAAACTCGACGCACCGTTGAATACGCTAATCAACTGCGCGTGCCAGAACGTCACCCATATGGTGGCGATTTAGTTTTCACAGCTTTCTCCGGCTCGCATCAAGATGCGATTAAAAAAGGCTTTGATCATTTGGCCATTGATGCCAAGGCCGCGGGTAAGGAAGTTAAAGACTTTACTTGGGCAGTTCCATATCTTCCGATTGATCCGCTTGATATCGGCCGCACTTACGAAGCCGTAATTCGCGTTAATTCACAATCTGGCAAAGGCGGCGTTGCCTACTTGATGAAAAATGAACATCATCTTGATTTACCACGTCGTCTACAAATTGAGTTCTCAAAAGTTGTTCAGCAAAAAACTGATACTGAAGGTGGCGAAATTACCGGTGATGTCATGTGGCAGGTTTTCGAAGATGAATATCTACCAACAGCTAATGATGATAAAAAGTGGGGGCGCTTCCGCCTGAAGGGGCTTTCGCAAACTTCAGTCCTAGATGAAGATGTGCAGCTATCTATTTCGATCTTAGATCGTGGCCAACTAGTTGAACTAAGTGGCCAAGGCAATGGCCCTATTGCCGCCTTCTGCAATATCTTGCAGGCCTATGGCGTCGATGTTCGAGTTCTTGATTATTACGAGCACGCACTAAGCGCAGGTGGCGATGCTTCAGCTGCTGCCTATCTAGAGTGCGCAATCGGCGATGAAGTTTTCTGGGGTGTTGGAATTGATCCAAATACCACCACCGCCTCACTAAAAGCCGTGGTTTCGGCGATCAATCGCGCAATTCGCTAACGGAGTCAGTTAACTCTTTTACCTACACTAGGCACGTGAGCCTCTATCGTGACGAAGCGTTAATTCTGCGCACCCAGAAATTGGGTGAAGCCGATCGCATCATCACCTTGCTAACTCGCGAACATGGTCGAGTTCGCGGTGTAGCAAAAGGGGTTCGTCGCACCATGTCTAAATTCGGTGCTCGCCTAGAACCGGGTAGCCACGTAGATATTCAGTTACACATCGGCAAGACTTTTGACACCGTTACTCAGGTTGAAGCGATTGCTAACTATGGCGAAGAACTAGCTAATGATTATCAACGCTGGACAATTGCCTCCGCAATTCTAGAAACCACCGAACGTTTCACCCCACAAGAACGTGAACCAGCTCTACAAGAGTTCAACTTAGTTGTCGGTGCGCTAAAAGTTTTGGCCGAAAAGCGTTATGACTCATCGCTGATTCTTGATGCATTTCTATTGCGCTCACTTGCCATCGGGGGATACGCACCTTCAATGACTAACTGTTCGCGCTGCGAAAAAGAAGGGCCACATCGTTACTTCTCACTTGTGGGTGGCGGCTCAGTTTGTTTAGATTGCCGACCTTCAGCATCTGCAACTCCGGCAGTTGAAACGTTAAAACTTATGGGAGATCTTCTTTCGGGTGATTGGGACAGTGCGAGTGCAAGTGAACTTCGTAATCGCCGCGAAGCAAATGGCTTGATTACCGCCTACCTACACTGGCACTTAGAACGCGGTCTTCGTAGCATGCCAATGGTGGAGCGCGTATGAGCAAGATTCAAATCCCTAATCATGTAGCAATCGTGATGGATGGCAACGGCCGCTGGGCTAAGAAGCGTGGCTTACCGCGCACAGCAGGCCACGAAGCCGGTGAAGCAGCTTTGTTTGATGTAGTGGAAGGCGCTATTGAATTTGGCGTTAAAGAGATAAGCGCATACGCATTTAGCACTGAAAACTGGCGACGATCACCGGAAGAAGTTAAATTCTTAATGGGTTTTAATCGCGATGTAATTCGCCGACGCCGTGATCAAATGAATGAGATGGGTGTGCGCATTCGCTGGGTAGGCCGGCCAAAGCGCCTCTGGCAAAGCGTGATCAATGAGTTAGAAGAAGCTCAAGAGTTAACCGCTAAGAATAAAACCCTGACACTAAACATGTGCGTCAACTACGGCGGCCGCTCTGAGATCGTTGATGCGGCCACTGAACTTGCTCGCGATGTGAAGCGTGGCAAGCTAAAGGCAGATGCCATTACTGAGAAAACATTTGCTAAGTATTTAAACCAACCCAAAATGAGTGATGTGGATTTGTTCTTACGATCATCGGGTGAACAACGCACTAGCAACTTTTTGCCTTGGCAATCGGTTTATGCCGAGTTCGTATTCCTTGATGTCTTATGGCCAGA
Organism: Candidatus Planktophila sp.; assembly: GCA_044351155.1. Taxonomy (GTDB): domain Bacteria; phylum Actinomycetota; class Actinomycetes; order Nanopelagicales; family Nanopelagicaceae; genus Planktophila. The sequence goes on from JBILGH010000015.1 coordinate 7,769, forward strand.
TGTAGATCGCAAAACTTTGTGGCGAGCTATCGAAGAATATTCAAAAAGAGATCGCAGATTCGGAAAAGCGTAGCTTTTCCGAATTGAGAGCGTTAGCGGAAAAGCGTAGCCTTACCGAATTGAAAGCCTAAGCGGCTGGATGATCAATTGGTGTTGGCGCGGTTAGATAGGCGTGACAGAGTGCGCAGCGCGCGTTATCAAGCAGATACATTTCAATTTCATAGGTATGAGGACAAAATGACGCAGTTATTTCAATCAAGTGAGAACCACACGCTGGACAGGCACAGGTAGGAATGCCCCTAAAGTCGCCCATGATTCAACACTTCTGACAGAGGCCAAATATCTCTGCGGTATGACCGACTTCGCGAAAGCCAAATTCTTCAGCCATTGTTTTGGCCCACTTCTCGATTGCGCCACCTTCAATTTCAACGGTATCGCCGCAGCCTTTGCAGACTAAGTGATGATGGTGGGCATCTCCGCAGAGACGATAGATAGCCTCACCATCATCACGTCTTAGTACATCAACGATTTTGTCATTTACTAGGCTCTGTAAAGAGCGATAAACCGTAGTTAAACCAATGCTTTCGCCTTCACGCTGCATAAGACGATAAACCTCTTGAGCACTTGCGAATCCGCCAGCGCGCTCTAAAGTGCTAAGTACTCTTGGGTTTGAACGGCTCATTATCCGGCTGGCATTTCTTCGTCGTGATGATCTGCCTCATCATCATGTGTTTCTTCGTCATGATGTTCAGATTCTTCGTCATGATGATCCGCGTCTTCATGAATAGCAGTTTCGCTGCCATGAGCGTGGGCGTCACCACTGTGTAGATAACTGACTAGACCCCACATCACGAGTACTCCAAATATGGTTGCCAGAATTGTTAGCTTAGAAGAATGCCGTGAGTGTGCTTCTGGCAAAATATGTGAAGTAGCTAAGTAAATTACGATTCCAGCAAATACTGCTAGATAGATCGCGATCACATTATTGCTAAGGGCAAGAGTTGTACCAAGTGCTGCGCCACTAACTCGAGCTATTGCATCTACGCCTAGCAACCAAATTCCTTTGCGACCCCATTTTCCACTTTTGATTAGGAATGAGACAGTATTTAAACCATCGCTAAAGGCATGCACTAGAAGTGCGATGAATACCGCAATTCCTAAATCAGAGCTAACTTTGAAGGCAACGCCAAGAGCCAGACCGTCTAGGAAAACGTGACCACCCATTGCCACTGCGCCAAGGGCACCTGCAATATTTGAAGAGTGCTCATGGTCATGTCCGTAATCTGATTCAGCAGGTTCATGCGACCCGAATAGTTGCTCATAGAAGTGAAGCAGTAAGAATCCGCCAATGAGTGCGACGGAAACGGCAGGAGCGTGGAAGATTTCCTGAGTTCCTAATTCAAAAACTTCAGGTAACAAGTCAAAGGCGACTAAACCAAGTAAAAGACCGGCAGAAAGTCCGAGAACTAAGTGAAGGCGATCCTTTGACTTAATTGCGAGAAAACCACCTGCGGTGGTTGCGATTGCTGTTAATGCGGCGAGTGCGATTGCGATATTCATGAAGGGAACATATCACAAATGAAAATGATTTTCATTTCCATATCTAAACCACTAGGCTCAACCCATGATCGCAATCGCCAGATTTGAGGTTCCGTTGGGCCAGGCTGCCCAGTTTGGGACTCAATTGAGCGTGGCCCTGGCTGCATTGGCTGCCGCCCCTGGCTATATAGATGGCGAAATTGGCCAGAACCTAGATGAGCTCGGGCTCTGGACAATCGTTACTCGTTGGCAAAATGTCGGTTCATATCGTCGCGCACTTAGTTCAAATCGTTCAAAGTTAGAAGCAATTCCAGTTTTAGCTTTGGCCATTGATGAACCAGGTGCGTACGAACTGCCGGTTACCGAGTAAAATTCGGCTTACGTAATTCAACCTTTGTTGCGTTGCGCCGACAGCCAGCCGGATGGATAAAACCATATTCACCGGCTCTTATTTGACCGGATGAGGTTTTAACCCAATGGCCGTAGATCGTCTAGAAAATATTGTAAGTCTGGCTAAGCGCCGCGGATTCGTTTTTCCTTCATCAGAAATTTATGGCGGCTTGCGCGCATCCTGGGATTACGGCCCACTAGGTGTTGAGTTAAAAAATAATATTAAGCGCCAATGGTGGAAGTCCATGGTGATGGGTCGCGAAGATGTCGTCGGTATCGATTCTTGCGTGATCTTGGCTCGCGAAGTTTGGGAAGCATCTGGTCACGTTGCAACCTTTAGTGATCCGCTAACCGAATGTACTTCTTGCCATAAGCGTTATCGTGCTGATCATTTAGAAGAAGCTTACGAAGCAAAGCATAAGAAAGCTCCCGAGTCACTCGCAGATGTTAATTGCCCAGCATGTGGCAATAAAGGTCAGTTCACTACTCCAAAACAATTCAGCGGATTGCTAAAGACTTACCTGGGACCAGTTGAAGATGAATCAGGTTTAGCTTATCTACGCCCTGAGACTGCGCAAGGTATTTTCATTAACTTCGATCAAGTAATGACCACCTCACGTAAGAAGCCACCATTTGGTATTGGCCAGATAGGTAAATCTTTCCGTAATGAAATTACACCAGGAAACTTTATTTTCCGTACCCGTGAATTTGAACAGATGGAAATGGAATTCTTTGTTGTACCTGGTACTGACGAAGATTGGCACCAATACTGGATCGATTACCGCCTAGCTTGGTATAAAGATTTAGGCATTAATCCAGATCGTTTGCGTATTTATGATCATCCGAAAGAGAAGCTTTCGCATTACTCAAAGCGCACGGCAGATATTGAATATAAGTTTGAGTTCGCCGGCACTGAATGGGGCGAGCTTGAAGGCATTGCAAACCGCACTGATTTCGACCTAAAGGCGCACTCGACAGCCTCTGGCAAAGATCTTTCGTACTTTGATCAAGAGAAGAATGAACGCTGGACACCGTTTGTAATTGAGCCAGCGGCAGGTGTTGATCGCTGCGCACTTACTTTCTTGATGGATGCTTTCACAGAGGACGAAGCACCAAATTCTAAAGGCGAGATGGAAAAGCGCACAGTGCTTAAGTTTGATTATCGTATTGCGCCAGTGAAGGTAGCAGTTTTGCCACTTTCTCGTAATGCTGACCTGTCTCCTAAAGCGCGCGATTTAGCAACTGCGTTGCGTAAGAATTGGAACGTTGATTTCGATGATGCTGGCGCAATTGGTCGTCGCTATCGTCGTCAAGATGAAATCGGAACCCCATACTGCATCACCATTGACTTCGAAACTCTCGATGACAATGCTGTGACAATTCGCGATCGCGACACAATGGCGCAAGAGCGAATCAGCATCGATCAGGTGGAGTCATGGTTAGCACCACGTCTGCTGGGTTGCTAAAACCGCTGCGTTTGCCACTAGCAACTGGCGATCATTTTATTGATCCACCGGTGGTATTGGCACCGATGGCAGGCATCACCAACTCTGCATTTCGCATGTTATGTCGCGAACAAGGAGCTGGGTTATTTGTTTCCGAAATGGTTACCGCTCGCGCGCTTTTAGAACGACGTCCTGACACATTGCGCATGATCGCACCTGGTGCTGGTGAGTGGCCAAGATCCGTTCAGCTTTATTCAACTGATCCGCACACGATGAGCGCCGCGGTAACGATGATGGGCAAAGAGAATTTAGCGGATCACATTGATATGAACTTTGGTTGCCCGGTTCCTAAAGTAACTCGCAAAGGTGGCGGAGCAGCGCTGCCATTTAAGCGAAACCTATTTACCTCGATTGTTGGTGCAGCTGTTGAAGCGGCTAAACCTTTTGGAATTCCAGTAACCGTAAAAATGCGCATCGGCATCGATAGCGATCACGAAACTTATCTAGAGGCAGCAACATCGGCTGCCAACTTAGGTGTGGCATGGGTTGCTTTACATGCTCGCACTGCGCAACAGATGTATGAAGGAAAAGCTGATTGGTCAGCCATTACACGCCTAGTTGAGCACTTAAAGCCAACGGGCGTGCCAGTTTTAGGCAATGGCGATATCTGGTCTGGTGCCGATGGTTTAGCAATGGTCGCTGAAACTGGCTGCGCTGGCGTAGTTGTCGGCCGTGGCTGCTTGGGGCGACCTTGGCTATTCGCTGATTTAGTCGCATCTTTTTCTGGAACAGAGAGCAAAGCACTGCCATCACTTTTTGAAGTTCGCGAAGTTATGTATCGCCATGGTGAACTAATTGTTGATTACTTTGAGAATGAAGATCGTGGCTGTCGTGATCTGCGCAAACATATGGCTTGGTATTTAAAGGGCTTCCGCGTTAATAGCGAGTTACGTCGCCAGTTTGGAATGGTTGCTTCGCTAGCAGAGTTACGTGGCTTGCTTGATCAATTAAATGATCAACCTTATCCAGTTGAAGTCAGCGAAAAACCCCGCGGACGCACTAGTCATGGTCGCCCAGTTACTTTGCCAGATGGCTGGTTATTAGATCCAGATGAAATTGTTGAGATCGAACTCGAAGATATGTTCTCTGGTGGCTGATGTTTCTATTTAAATTATTGCGTAGAGCGATTGCCTTCTTACTTCTCTTGGTAATTGTAGTTCCGATATTTGCTCTTGGAAAAACTTGGTATGCCGCCAACAACCCCACCATACGTAATGGCGATGCCATCGTAGTTTTAGGTGCAGCGCAACTAGATGGTAGACCCGGATTAGTTCTAGAAGCGCGCCTAACTGAGGCAAAGCGAATCTATGACTTAGGTTTAGCTAAGAAAATTGTTACCGTTGGCGGAGGCGCACCAGGAGATCGCACAACCGAAGCGGCCGCTGGTCGAATTTGGTTAATGCAAAATGGCATTAAGTATGCAGATATTAAAGCTGTTGAAGTCGGTCGAGACACTTTGAGCTCTACCAAGGCATATGCCGCTGAATTACGCGATCGCAAGATTAAGAATGTAATCATTGTTACCGATCCATTACATTGCTTGCGATCGATGACTATGGCAAATGACCGTGGGCTTATTGCTACTTGTTCACCTGTTAGAAGTGGCCCTAATACTCTGGAAAAAAGCGGCTTTAAATACTTAATCCGCGAGGCAGGGGCTTATTTAGCCTATATAACGCTGGGCCGCCGCGGAGTTCAGGTCAGTGACCGTTTACCTTCGGACAATATTCTCAATAAGGTAAAGCCATGAGCGAATTGATTGGTTACGCCGCGCGCGATCAAGAACGCTTCCTTGATGAACCAGCTAAGCGAGCTGGTCGCACCGAATTTATGCGCGATCGTGCTCGGGTAATTCATTCCGCAGCTCTTCGTCGGCTCGCTGCCAAAACTCAAGTAGCAGTTCCTTGGGAAAATGACTTTCAACGTACTCGACTCTCACATTCGTTAGAGTGCGCTCAAATTGGTCGCGAACTTGGTGAATCACTTGGCGCAGATCCTGATTTACTCGAAACTTCATGTCTAGCTCACGACTTAGGTCACCCGCCGTTTGGACATAACGGCGAAGAAGCTTTGGCCGAACTTGCCAAAGATTGCGGTGGTTTTGAAGGTAACGCCCAAAGTTTTAGATTATTAACTCGAATTGAAGCTAAGAGCGTTGATGCCAATGGAAAAACCGTTGGTTTGAATTTAACTCGAGCCTCGCTAGATGCGGCAACAAAGTATCCATGGGCCCGAAGTGAGAATCCACGTAAATATGGCGTCTATGACGATGATGTAGAAATCTATAAGTGGATGCGCGAAGGCGCTCCGGCAGGTAAGCGATGCATTGAAGCCCAGATCATGGATTGGTCAGATGATTGCTCGTATTCAGTTCATGATTTAGAAGATGCCATTGTGGCCAACCAAATTAAAGTTTCTAATTTCCGTAATGACTTCGCTGAGCTATTCAAAGTAATGAGTATTGATTACGGCAGTGATGCAACCGAGAATGAAGTTGAATCCGCGCTAGCTCGGCTAGAGACACTTTCTTGTTGGCCAAAGAATTTCGATGGCAGTCATCGCGCATTAGCTCGACTAAAAGACACCACCAGTCAGTTAATTGGCCGGTTTGTGCAATCAGCTGAAATTGAGACGCGCAAAGTCCATGGCGCTGGGCCGCTTACCCGTTACAGCGCAGACCTTGAGATTCCACGTGATCAGATCATCGAAGTTGATTTTCTAAAGGCGGTAGCTGGCTATTACTTGATTAATGCCGCAGCTTCGCAAGAGCGTTATGCCAAGCAACAGACCTTGATCGGTGAACTAGTAGAGGCACTTTATGCCGCTGGCCCAAAGTACTTAGATTCTGTCTTTTTGGCTGACTGGCAACTCGCATCAACTGATGCCGAGAGACTGCGCGTGATTATTGATCAAGTTGCCGGATTAACTGATCCTGGCGCCTACGCACTACATGCCCGCGTTTGCGTGACTGGATAGACTGGTTAAATCATGAGTGGTCGAATTAGAGACGAAGATGTTGCTTACGTTCGCGACCATGCACCCATCGATGAAATTGTTGGCGATTATGTGCAACTTAAGTCTGCTGGCGGAGGCCAGAAAAAAGGTTTATGTCCTTTCCATGATGAAAAATCTCCTTCTTTCCATGTAACGCCATCAAAGGGATATTTCCATTGCTTTGGTTGCCAAACGGGTGGCGACGTAATTGCTTTTGTAATGAAGATGGATCATTTATCCTTTACTGAAACAATTGAACGCCTGGCTGATCGCATTGGCTACACCTTGCGTTATGACGAGAACTCTTCGGGTTCAACGGCTCCAGCCGGGCAACGTTCCCGATTAATCGCCGCAAATGCCGAAGCCGCTAAGTTTTATCAAGAGCAATTAAATAAATCTGAAGGCGCTTCATATGGTCGCGAACTTATGACTAAGCGCGGTTTTGATAAAGCGGCTTGCGAACAATTCGGAGTTGGTTACGCGCCAAATGAATGGGATTCATTAACCAAACATTTGCGCGCACTTGGTTTTACCATCGATGAACTGGAAAGTGCTGGCCTTTCAAAAATGGGCGAACGCGGACCAATCGATCGATTCCGTTATCGCCTAACTTGGCCGATTAAAGATATCTCTGGTGATGTCGTTGGTTTTGGTGCTCGTAAGTTAGCAAGTGATGCTGAAGATCAAGGGCCAAAGTATTTAAATACACCCGAGACGCCGATCTATAAGAAAAGCCAAGTTCTATATGGCTTAGACATGGCGAAAAAAGATATTGCTAAGTCGCGCCAGGCCGTAATTGTCGAGGGCTATACCGATGTAATGGCAGCACATTTAGCTGGTATTCCAACGGCGGTGGCCACTTGCGGAACTGCTTTTGGCGCTGACCATATTCGAATTTTGCGCAGACTTTTAATGGACGACGATGCTTTCCGTGGTGAAGTTATTTTCACTTTCGATGGCGATGCAGCTGGCCAAAAAGCTGCGCTTCGCGCTTTTAGCGATGATCAGAAATTTGTCACGCAAACATATGTGGCCGTCGAACCCGATGGGTTAGACCCGGCTGAACTTCGGCAACATAAAGGTGATCTAGCACTGCGTGACTTGATTGCTAAACGAGTACCGCTTTTCGAGTTTGCCATTAGAGCTGAATTAGCAAAACATAAGTTGGAATCTGCCGAAGGTCGCGTTAATGCTTTAAATGCGGCCGCACCTCTTGTAGCCCAAATTCGCGATAAATCTCTACGTCCGGAATACACCAGATTGCTTGCTGGCTGGATCGGGCTAGAAACTGATGTTGTTAGCAAAGCAGTGGCTCGTGGTTTTAAGCCAACCGTTACTAATAATTCAGAATCAGTTACAGAAGAAGTTCCAGAACAAAACTGGCGTCCTGACCCAAGTGATCCGCGACTAATGCTTGAACGCGAAGTTCTTAAAGCAAAAGTTCAGATGCCCGAACTTGCAAATGGTTGGTCAGAAATTGAAGCCGAAGCATTTACCCATCCCGCATATAAAGAGTTGCGCGCGGTCATTGATGTAGTTGCCAATGATCGCCCATTAACTATTGAATTAGTAACTAATGAAAATATGAAAGCGCTGTTCACTGAGCTCTCAGTTGAACCAATTCGCACCGACGGTGAGATCTCGCAAATTTATGTATCTAGCATTATTGCTAGATTGCGTGAAGTCTCGGTCTCTCGTGCGATTGCAGATTTGAAATCTAGTCTGCAGCGCTTAAATCCAGTTGAAAATGAGGCTGAGTACAACGCAGCTTTTGCCACGTTAGTTTCGCTGGAAAGCACTAGACGCAGCCTTCATGATTTAGCAGTTGGCGGCCTGTAATTGGCTGGTTTCAGCGGTCATTTTTACCGATCGCAATAATTACGCTAGAGTTTGGCCTTCACAATCCCTGATAGCTCAATGGCAGAGCAGCCGGCTGTTAACCGGCAGGTTCTTGGTTCGAATCCAAGTCAGGGAGCTCTAATCGGACTCTCAGCCTAGACTAGCCTTCTTCTCAGTGCTTTAGAGATAGGTTTTTTCACATGGCGTACCGCAGAATGACTCATAAGAGCATCGCCGATTCATGGCGTGCGCAAAGTTGGTCAATCAGAGTCCTTCGCGCATGGTTATCAATCACTTGGATTTATGCCGGTTGGGATAAAGCAACAGACCCAGGATTCTTAACTAAAGGTGCAACCGGTTTTATTGGAGATCAGTTAGCTGGTTACTCAACTAACTCGCCAATTAGTTGGCTCTTTAACAGCTTAACTGAGCACGCAACAGCAGTTGGCCTAGTTGTTATTTTCTCGGAATTCGCAATAGGAATCGCTACCTTGTTATGGATTGCACCAACGAGTGCGGCCTTCGGCGGCTTCTTGATGTCAATTGTTTTGTGGTTAGCAAGTACATTTTATATTTCGCCATATTTCCTAGGTAGCGATACTGCATATGCCGTTCTCTGGTTAGTCTATTTCTTAACACTGATAGGTAATCGCAGGACAGTAGATATCGCCCTTGACCGTCGAGGCGCAATTCGAATCGGTGCTTTGAGTTTAGGTGCTGTTGCCGCTGCGCTAGTAGGTAAAGCGTTTGCAAAAGTTTCTGATAAACCCAACACAACAGTTTCTGGCTCGAGCCAGATCATTGAATTGGCAAAAATAAACGTTGGCGAAACTCATCAGTTCGCTCTGGGCAACGGCATGCCAGCAATTCTCTTCCGCACGAAAACGGGCGTATTCGCTTATTCAGCAACCTGTACGCACGAGGGTTGCACTGTTGCTTATCAAAGTTCAAATAAAAGCTTGTACTGCCCTTGTCATGGGGCAGAGTTTGATCCATTTAAAAATGGTGGCGTCATCGCGGGGCCAACTCGTGATGCGCTACCGACAGTCAAAGTGAAGATAACTGGCGACTGGGTAGTTCTAGCATGAAAGGTATCAAGATGAAATTCAAAGGAACCCAAAAAGTATTGGCAGGCTTTATCGCAGGAGCCCTAATTACTGGCGGAATTGCGACAGCTGCCACTTCAAACTCGGGCACGGTGCAAGCATGTGTTGATAACCGCACGCAAGTTATGTATTTAGCGGTCAATGACACCTGCAGCAAGAATCGCACTTTGGTTAACTTAAGTTCTGGTACCGGAATTGATGCCAAATCAGTTGCCGCAGCTGTTACTCCTACTGTTGTTTCAATTGCCGTAACGACTCGAACTGGTGGCGGCACCGGCTCTGGCTCAATCTATAAAACCAGTTCGACAGAAAGCATCATCATTACTAACAACCACGTGATTGAAAAAGCAGTTACCAGCGGAACTATCGAAGTTGAATTGTTAAATGGTGATGTGTTGCCCGCAACTATCGTTGGCCGAGATATTGCGTATGATCTTGCGGTTCTAAGAGTTAAGACTGGTAATTTACCGGTCATTAAGTTGGGGGATTCTGCAAAGATTGGCGTCGGCGACCCAGTTATTGCGATTGGCTCACCTCTTGGTTTAGCAAGCACGGTTACTTCAGGAATCATCTCAGCATTTAATCGCCCAGTTATTACTGGAAGCACCGGCTCTGAATCTTATGTAAATGCGATTCAGACAGATGCCGCCATTAACCCTGGTAACTCTGGTGGCGCACTGGTAGATGCTGCCGGAAAACTAATTGGAGTTAATTCAGCGATCGCAACACTTTCATCAGGCGGCACAAGTGGCTCGATTGGCTTAGGTTTTTCAATTCCAATTAATGAAGCTAAGCGTGTGATCGAGGAAATTATTGCCACCGGAAAGTCAACCCGACCAGTGTTAGGCGTCTTCTTTGATCAGGCTTACACCGGTATCGGCGCTAAAATTTCTAGATTAAGTACTGGTGAAGGTGCCGAAAAAGCTGGAATTCCAGCTGGTTCGATTATCAAATCAATTGAAGGCTTCAAGATCACCGATGATGTTTCAGCCATTGTGCGAATCCGGTCAGCAGTGCCTGGCAGCACCATCACGGTCATCGTAGAACTTCCAAATAATGGCGGCCTCAAGACATTTAAGGTCACTCTCGGATCAGCTCCTTCAAACTAGTGAAGTCAGCGCTTATCGAAAAGCTTTTTCGATAAGGTTCAGCCATGGCTCAATTCAGATTACAGGTCGTGCTTCCAGATCGCCCCGGCTCGTTAGGTGCGGTTGCTTCAGCAATTGGTTTTGCTGGGGGCGATATTCGCGGCTTAGTTGTTATGAAATCTGAAGATGGCCGCGGTTATGACGACATTACGGTTGCGGTTCCGGGTTCCGACCCAAGTGACTTAATTGAAGTACTTACCGCAATTGGCGGCGTCGAAGTTATTTCAGTTACGCCAGTTAACTAATTAGAGTTTAACTTCGCGCAATTGCGTTGCTGATTGCTCTGGCTTTAGATCCATAATAAAAGCACCCATGGCAGATTCAGAGCCAGACAAGTATTTTAATTTTCCTGGCTGACGACGAACGCTAGTTATCTGCCAATGCAGACGCAAGACATCGCGACCAACCCGAACTGGTGCTTGATGCCAAGTGGCAATATAAGCCATTTCAATACCGAAAACGCCATCAAGGCGATTTAAAACTTCGAGGGCAATTTCTGGGAAAGCCGCTGATGTCGCTTCATCTAGTTCAGCTAAGTCAGCAACCGGGTTTAACGGCGCGACATGAATTTCAAATGGATATCGCGCCGCATATGGAACAAAAGCTATCCAGTGTTCATTGCGCGCAATTACGCGCTCGCCATCTTTAATTTCGCGAGCAACCACATCGTCCATTAAAACCCGACCAGTACGATCCTTATGCTCTTGTGCTGCCACTAACATTTTTTCGACGCGAGGTGGCAAGAATGGATATGAGTAAATCTGCCCGTGGGGATGAGACAGAGTTACGCCAACTTCTTCGCCACGGTTTTCAAAAGGTGCGATATGTGCGATATAACTGGCTTTGGAAAGTTCGCGAACTCGATCTTTCCAGGCCTCCAGAATAATGCGAACCTGCGATGGTGCTAGATCTTTTAAGGATTTACCGTGGTCGGCCGCAAAACAAATAACTTCGCATTTACCGGCAGTCTGGCCTTCGGCAGTTTGGGTACTTAATGTTTCAGGTAGTTCGAAATCTCCGGCCGGTGGTCGGAAAGAAGGGCCGCGGTTATCGAAAACAACTACTTCAAAATCTGATTCCGGAATTTCAGTTAATAGCTCGCCTGGATTTTCTGAAGTTGGGCAGAGCGGGCAAAGTTCCTTAGGGGGCAGAAAAATGCGATTTTGTCGATGCGATGCAACTGCAACCCATTCACCAACGAGTGCGTCATAACGTAGTTCACCAATTTGCGGTTGTGGCTCAGTGGGGCGCTGATCTTGTGCATCGCGCTGTTGACCTTGGGTATCGTAATAACGAATCGTGCGACCATCGGACATTAGACGATCAGTGCGCGTGATATCAGCTGGCAACTTGGCAATGCTCATAATGAAGTGAAGTCTACTGTGCCCAATTCAGAGTTCGTTCGATCGCCTTGCGCCAGTTAGCGAAGCCTTTTTCACGTTCTGCTTGTGTAGATACTGAGCGCCATCGATGAAATTCTTTCCATTGCCCTGAGATCTCAGTTCGGTCTTTCCAGAACCCGACGGTTAACCCAGCTGCATAAGCGGCCCCTAATGCAGTGGTTTCAACAATAACTGGTCGTGATATTTCGATACCCAAAATATCGGCCTGCATCTGCATGCATAGAGCATTATTTGTAATACCGCCATCAACTCGCATTTGAGTCAAAGTGACACCGCTGTCAGCTGACATAGCATCCATAATCTCGCGAGTTTGATAACAGATTGCTTCAAGTGCCGCTCTTGCTAGATGCGCCTTAGTTGCGGCGCGAGTTAAGCCCACAATTACGCCACGTGCGTCGCTGCGCCAGTGGGGTGCGAACAAGCCCGAAAATGCCGGCACAAAATAAACTCCATCGGTATCTGGAACCGATGCCGCTAAGTTCTCAATTTCGCTGGCGCTTGAGATTATTCCAAGTTGATCACGCAACCATTGAATCGCAGAACCAGTTACGGCAACTGAGCCCTCGAGAGCATATTGAGCTGGTTCATCTCCAAACTTAAAGCAGACCGTAGTTAGTAGACCATTCTTTGATCTAACAATTTCATCGCCAGTATTTAGAAGAGCAAAATTGCCGGTGCCATAAGTAGTTTTAGAATCGCCACGCGTGAAACAGAGTTGGCCAACCATCGCAGCCTGTTGGTCACCCAGAATTCCAGCAATCGGTATGGCGGTTCCGAACGGACCATTGGGATCAGTTGTTGCGTATATTTCACCAGAAGATTTTATTTGCGGAAGCGTAGAAAGCGGAATACCGAATTGATCTAGTAGTGATTGATCCCAATTAAGAGTCTCTAAGTTCATCAACATGGTTCGACTGGCATTTGTCACATCAGTGAAATGCACTCCGCCATGAGCACCGCCAGATAAATTCCAAAGCAGCCATGAATCAATAGTTCCGAATCGAGCTGTTCCTGCGCTAACTGATTGCCCAACCGCAGCAACGTTAGACATAAGCCAATACATTTTGCTGGCTGAGAAATATGGCGCAATCGCTAAGCCAGTTTTATGGACTATTTCGCCTTTTATCTCAGCACTAAAACTATCTAGATAAGCAGTCGTGCGGGTGTCTTGCCAAACAATTGCGTTAGCAAGTGGCTTACCAGTCTGACTATCCCAAGCCACCGTTGTTTCGCGCTGGTTAGTAATTCCGATAGCAGCTAATTGCGATCCGATAATGCCTGCTTGTTTAAGTGCGCCAGTAATTACTTCCTGGGTGCGTGCCCAAATTTCAGCAGCATCATGTTCAACCCAACCTGCTTGCGGCATTATCTGGCGATGCTCTAGCTGATGCTGTCCAACAATTTTTCCAGCGCGATCAAAAATCATAAAGCGAGTACTGCTGGTGCCTTGATCAAGGCTGCCAATAAATGATTCGCTCATATGGCTACTTTAATTCCTGATTTGATTCTTACAACCATCTATAGCAGGTTTAGGCGCAGCACTCTTGGTTGGCTTAGGCGTAGGAGCAACGCCTTGTAATAAGTCAAAGCTAACTGGTAATTGAGATACTGCATGAGTTTTAGTTTGATCGCTAAATTGGATAGAGCCAACCCAACTGCCGGCAGTAAAGCCGGTAATTGAAAGAGTCCAGAGACCGCTTGCGGCGCGCGTAACTGTCTGGGTCAACTTTGGTTTATTTACTGCAAGTGGGTCAAAAGCAAAACGCACAGTTCCGGTAACAACTGGTGAACCATCAGGGCGATTAACGCCGACATCAAAAGTTACAGCTTTGCCAGTGTCAGTGGCTCTTTGTTTAGAAATTAGCATGGTAGTTGCTTCATTAACCGGCATCATGTCGATTGGTTCTGGAACCCAGGTACCGGCAGTTAGATCAATGAAATTCTGCGCAGTGCCACGGAAAACATTTAAATCAACTCGAGAACTTGGGACGCCGTATCTCATGCCAATTCCACAAGATGAGTATTGCCAAATAATCCATTGTGATTGGCACGCACTAGAAGTCCAGGAATGCACGTAACAACCAGCTGTCTTTAGACCTGGTTGGTTAATTGGGTCGAATGGATTGATTGAGTATTGCGCAAGCCAAAGTGGATATTTACTAAGCGCTGAACTCTTGTTCATCGCACCTTCAAGGAAGCTGGGGTACGAATAGAAAATAGGCTTTCGACCAAGTTTTTCAGTGAGAATTTCCATGAACGTCTCTGCCCATAACGTAACTGAACTTCTAGATGCATAGGCCGCACAACCGCCATTACTTCCGACCCTCACGCAGTTATTTTCAAGGTCAAGTGCATAAGGTAGATCGCGGGCAGTTAAGCCACCAATTGCTGATACACGCCAGATAACTTTTTGAGCTTGCGCAGTAGCATCTCGGATTATGGCAGCCCGGTCACTTGTGTTTGGTAAGACCGCGTAATGATAAAACCCGGTGTAAATACCAGCAGCTTGAGCAGCCGGGCGATCAATTAGCAAATATTTAAGAGCCAAAGCATCTGCTTCATCGCGGGTATCAGATGCCTTAATAATGGCAAAACGAATGCCAGCGGAGTACATTTTGGCGAAGTCAATTAACTTGCCATATGGGTGTTGCCATCTGGAGATGTCAACACCATGAATTCGCCCACCTGGCCCAAGTGCTTCTACGGCAACAACAGGGTCAGTTTCAGAAATTTGAGCAGCAGGCTTCACGGTAATTTTTTTATAGGTTGAGTAAATAACTTTGCTGCCGACTGTGGTTTTAGCACGGTAAGTGATTACTGAATCTTGCGCAGTTACTACGGTTTCAAGTTTCCAAGTTCCGAGCTTGGTGGTTTTGGTACTAAATCTAGTATCTGACCACTTACCATCAATATTGCTCTGTATTTTTACAATTACGCCAGATTTTTTAGGTGTTAAGGAACCATAAAAAGTTAAGAGTGGTTCAATTACATTTGGGGTCTGCTTAACCGTCATCGAAAGTTTGGAAGTAGCCGCTTCGGCAATGGGAAGTGAGATAGACAGAGCTACAGTCGCTAAGCCCACCACTATGGAGATTAGTTTCTTTCTCATAAAAGAACGATCTCAATCTCGATTCCAAGTACTTCTTTGATCACTGATTTAAGAGTTGCAATCTGACGATCACGAATTTGCGAGTACTCATGGGCCGAGCCAAATTTGCGGCTATCAGTGAAATCTAAGTGCAGCGTGTGGCCATCAAATTCGGCTAATCGGGCATCAAAGAAGGAGATCCAGGCGATGCGATCAATGCTTTCGAGCTGATCAAGAACCGAGTTCCATTGTTGGCGTAACTGGGCTAGATCCATGCCCGAGATTCTAGTGTCTAGGTGCGCCGATCCACTTGTAGTAGTGGCCAGCTATTAAAACTCTCAGGTTTCGAGTGCGATCTGACGTAATCGCGAAGTGTCCCGCAATACGGGCCACGATTTGTTCGACTGATTTTTCACTAACAAATCGAACGCGGCCAATCTCGGCATTACTTAAGCCGGTAGCGACGAGACGTAGTGTTTCGATTTGGGTATCTGTCATGGCACTTAAGACTGAGGCAAATGCATTCTCATGAGATAACCCATGGCTATCTACCCAAGCAGTTGGAACTTTGCTTTCAGCAATTGTCATCGCACTTCGAATTGAGTCAGCAATAATTTCCAAATTACTAATTGATTTCTTCAGAATTAGTTGAGCTCCAACTGGCAGATCTTTAACTGCAATGCCGAGTAAACGTAGATCTGGGCAAGCAGTAGTGATAACAATTCCTAGGGCTGGATTTAACTTTCGCAATTTCTTAACTAGCGAAATTGCTTCTTGGCCATCAAATTGAATATCAATAACTAATACTTCAGGTTGTAATGAACGAAAAAGATTCTCGGCAACTGCTAAATTATTGGCTTCACCAACAACGTTTATGGTGTGTAAGCGAAGCGCTGCGCTAAGAGTCGCGAGTTCAAACGCGTCATCATTAATCACCAACACTCGGAAAGTCATACTTAAAAGTAGCCGACTTACCCAACCGAGGCTACCCAAATGGTTAGGGGTAGCCCTAGTAAATTGAAATGAGAATTTTAAGTTTTATATGAACTGATTAATAGTTTTCGGAATGAAATTTAGAATTTGTGTGGCAGATATCGGCCCACCATCGGATGCTTTTAGCGCTGCGGCGTTATGAATAAAAGCAGCACTTGCAGCAATTCGCGCCAGTGCTGATTCATCATTTAATATCTCAACTTCATTTGTTGCAACTAGTGCTGCAACTATTCCTGCAAGAACATCGCCAGTTCCTGCAGTGGCTAGCCATGGTGTTGCTTTTGGTAGCTCAATTAATTGTTCGCTATCGGCCACAAAGGTGATGGCCCCTTTTAGTAGAACTGTTACTTTCAAGGTATCAGTAGCAATCTGCACCCACTTGCGTGGATCTCCTTCAATTGCCTCAGCACTTACCTGAACCCCGCGTGAATTAAGTAATTTGGCAAGCTCGCCAGCGTGGGGAGTAATGAGTGTTGGCTGGGTTAATTGGCCCGCTAAATACAAAGCACCAGCATCTAAAACTGTCGGCATCGTCTGACGTTTCGCCAATACAAACCAACGATGGCGTAACCAAGTAGTTAGCATTTTATATTTCTGATCAGAAATTCCAGAACCGAGTAACCATGCTGAAACTGGACCAGGTTGAACCACAACTTCGGGGCAAGTATGTAGAACTAAATGGGCTAAACCAGATGAGGAATGAAAGCGAATCATGCCAACACCAGTTGCAGAAGCAGCTGCCGTAGAAAGCACTGCAGCACCGGGATATTGAGCCGAACCAGTTATTACGCCAAGAACTCCGCGTGAGTATTTGTTATCTAAATCAGTTGGAACGGCGATGCATTTCTTTACATCCCGAGCAGACCACTTCTTGTATGTGCGTTCTTCGCTCATCTTGGTGCCCCCAATCGCTTTAGCAACTAATTGCAAGGCTACTCTCAAGTCGCTAGTAGTAGAAATTCACTTTAATTCGAGCCTAAGAAATCTGAAAGTTTTCGAATTGCACCTTAGTTTTACTCTCGCTCTTACCGATTAACGCAATCATTACGCCGGTATGTGAATCAGTCATATCGCAAGAGATTTCACGGCCATCGAGAGTGTGTGAAAAACCTATTTCGGGCATACTGAAGGTGTAATCCTGATCATCGCCGCTTAGTTCGATCTGCAGCTTTGACATTGCGGTCGATATTGATGCTGTTGGTTGTTTACCTGACGCCGCTTGCACGCTTACTTCAAAAGTCTCAGTTCGCTTAATCTCGAGTGAAAGATATGCGCCTTCTTTGATGTAGGCGGCTAACCCAACTACATCGCCTTTTTTCAAGTCAGTTAAATCAATGATCAAAGAGCAATTGAAATTCCAAGCGGTTTGGCGAACACCTAGAAAAGTATTCTCGAATGAATTCTGTAGCTCCAAAGCCATCTTGCTATCGCCAGTTAAATTGAAGTGATCCCGCTTTTCATTGCGAATAGTTACCCACTTGATTGCTAGAGATTGGGCACTGAAATCTACGGCTACATCACTTTGCGGAAACTCGGATAAACCAGTTACTTCGTAGCTATCTTCTACGCGGCCAGTGTCTGGTGCAAAGAGTGGGCTCTGGTCATCAGCCGGCCAGGTAACTGGGAAGATAAATGTTTCGCGACCTAAGTTTCGATAGTAGCCACCAAAAGACCACTTAACATTTCCGCCATCATAGAAACCACCACGTGGGCGTGAGGCGAGGGCAACGCCCCACCAACTGCCATCTTTAAGTTCGACCATATCGGCATGACCAACATTGTGCACTGGATATGCCCGCGCCAAATGCTTATGGGTAAGTATCGGATTTCGTTGGCTGGATACAAATGGGCCAGTCACGCTTTTACTTCGCGCGATAGAAGTGGTGTGGAAATGCAGAGTTCCGCCTTCAGCAATTAGTAAGTAATACCAACCATTTCGTTTATACATGCGGGGCCCTTCCGGAAAGATTCCGCCGGTGCCATTCCAAAGTGTGTGCTTTTCGCCAACTAATTTAAAGGTATCTAAATCAATTTCACTGATCCAGATTTCAGCATCGTTTTCAAACCTAGGATTTGAACTATCTCTATTCGCCAAGAAATAAGCTTTATCGCCATCGAAGAAAAGCGAACTATCAATTCCGGAGGCATCTTCAATAAAATGACATGTACTCCATGGCCCATTGATATCGGTAGCTGTCACAACAAAGTGATAATCAGAGCCTGGCCATTGCTTCTTCACTCGAGTAGAAGTTATGTAGAAAACGCCGTTGTGATGTCGAATAGTTGCTGCTTGAACGCCACCAGAGGGTGCAACGTCAGATAGATCAAGGCCTTGTTCAGCACGATCAATGGCATTTCCGATCTGTCGCCAATGAACCAAATCTTTTGAATGCCAAATCGGAATTGCCGGGAAATATTCAAAACTTGAATTCACAATGTAGAAGTCATCTTCGACTCGAATTATTGAAGGATCTGGATAGAAGCCAGGCAGAATCGGGTTCTGGGCTTGGCTCATAAAAGTATTATCCAATGTATTGGGCAGTGGGTCGAGTCGGTAGTTAAACTCAGATAGGACTAGATTGAGAATATGCGCAAAAGCATTGGATTTCTCAACGTAATTGCTTCGGTTATATCTGGGGCAATGCTTATGAGTGTTACCGCATGTTCGACCTCAGAAGATATATCTTCGGTTTCGCTCACTAAAGTAAGTGGAGATGCGCTACTCAGCAAAGTTCAAAGTGAGCTTGAAGCTATAGCTCCGATTGTTAAGCGATCCACTTTAGATCTGTGGTGGGTTAACGAAGATGGCTACAGCATCATTAACGACTCATCACCTGCGGTAGAAGCTCAATTTCCAGGGTGCGTAAATGATGATTCTTATTATTCAATGTGGACAGCAAATGCTAAAAAAGTTGTTGCCGCAATAGATTCCGTGATGGTGAGTGAGGGATTTACCTTTGACAACTCAAGCAACTCTTCAAAAAGTTTGACTTACTCAACGAACTTTAATGACTCCGAGCATTACGACTACATCAAGGCATATTTCCGAGGTGAAACTAAAGCAGTTCTATCAATTTCGCCCGATTGCGGGTCAACGCTGCCGACCGATAACCCTGAGATGTATTACAGCGCAAGCTTTGGTTACACCAATGATTATCAGAAAAATTTTGACGAACAATCACCATTCTTATATGACCTTGAATTAAAAGATGTAATTATTCATATACAGGAAGCTGAGGGTGATTTCCGTCTGTTAGCTGTTAATTACCGTCGCAGTGGCCATGCCACAATTGTTAAACGTATTAATGGAAAATGGACAGAGTTGTGGTCGGGTCAAGACCTGATTTCCTGTGCAGTACGCGATAAGTTCGAAATACCAATTTCGATAGCAGGGGATTGTTACGACTATTAAGTGGGGCGGGTCGGGCTCGAACCGACGACGACGGAATTATGAGTTCGGAAGCGATGACTGGGAGTAGCACGGTTGAGCGTGGTTGACGCAGTCACAACTAACAACTTATGTTCAGATGCCCTTCCATAACGGCCTCTGTTGGGGGAGCAAGCGCACAAAATGTGCATTGGCCATTAAGTCAGTGAGGCGGGTCGGGCTCGTACCGAGGTAGACCAGTTTAGAGATCACACTAAAAAATTTTTGCATAAGTCCTATAGTGAATTTATAATCTGAGGGCAGGTCTTCTAACTCTAGCTGCTGTTGGTCCTGCGAATCGTCTTGGCACCATTGGTTCAGGTCGAAGATTTATTCGTAATTGAAAGGGGTAGTGCAATGAGCGAAATTCAAATTATTGGAGTTAATGCCCTTGTTCTGGCCATCGCCTATTTTTGGGTGTATCCCCGATACGGAAGAAACGATGTCAATCGTATTGCCTCGCTGGATCTCGCCATTGGATTAGCAACACTTGGTTTGCTTGCTCCCTTCAACTGGGGCTCACCCAATGAATTCACTTTGCTACCCAGCTTGGACACTCCATGGTGGATTTTTGCGATTGTCACTTACGCGGTTCTTGAGATGCCGCTTTTCGCAATTTACTGCGCTCGGCGAGGACTTTGGAACGAATACAAGAAATCTTTTCGCAGACAATAAGGGGATTGCTGGGCAATATCGTGAAAATCATGGATCAATTGCCTACCCTTCAACTAAAAACGATTTATCTCGAGAGTGCCAAATTGGAATTGCCGGGAAATACTCAAAGCTTGAATTTACAATGTAAAAATCATCATCAACTCGAATTATTGATGGATCTGGATAGAAGGCAGGCAAGATTGGATTCTAGACTTGGCTCACAAAAGTATTATCCATTGAATTGGAAAGTTGAGTTAGCCTGATTCGAGCCTAGGGTTAACTCGCCCAATCTTGTTTTTGAGTTGTGACGGTTTTACCTGAAGTAATCGATTCTTCGATGGCTAAGGAGATCAATTTGTCTTGGCATCCTTCATTTAGCGGATAAGGCGCTTCTGCATCTCCGCTAATCCAATTCGCCATCTGCACCATTAGCTGGGCTATTGCGATCTCTTCATCCATAAATCTAAGCCCCGTGAATGGGTTTTTGAAAACCACTCTGCCATCAAAAGATAAGTGCTCGGTGTCGTATCCATCTAGATTCAAGTCATATCCCAATTGATACCTCTCGATTCGAGAAGTTGCTATCGCAGGTCCTTCAATTAAACGAATTACGGAATCATCAACTATCTCGCCTCTGCTACCGCGCACGACAATTCTTCGATGACGAAGTTGGTTATGCCATTGGTTATCTACAAAGTTGTAAACACCTGATTTTCCAGAACCGAAATCAATCAGTGAAATTGTAGTTTTTGCATCCTTTGGGTTCATATCGGCGTTGAACCCATTTCGCGATAGTGGATCTACAAGTGGTGCCTCGAATTGTCGAGTTGTTATTGTGGTTGGCTCAAAACCAGATTGTAAGAAACCACGCATTATCGAAACGGCGTGATATCCATGCGTAGAAGAAAGTTCAACTGAAGTTACATCGCCAATTACCCCAGATTTAGTAATTGCTATGCGAGCTGAATGGCCTGGCAAACTCAAATATTGCTCGGCTACTTGCACCATCTGTGATGAACCAACCGCAGCCCATAATTTTTGTAAGCCTTCAACAGTTGGCGCAGGTGGAGTTTCACATAAGACATGAATACCGGCCTTTACTAGCTCTTCAACCACGCCGGGATTTGAATCCCAAGAAACACTACCAATTGCGTAATCAGGTTTGGTTTGGCTTATCAATTCGCTGGTAGAAGAAAAAGTCGGAACTCCATACTTTTCAGCCAAAGCGCTTCGGACTTCTTCTTTACGAGCGACCACGCCAACAAGTTCAAACTTCTCGGGCATTAATTGAGCAATTCGAATGAAGAACTCTGAGCGCCAACCGGCACCGATGATTGCGATTTTAGTCATGAGAAATAGTAATACTAAGGAAAGTGAAACCAAGTGGGGCGGGTCGGGCTCGAACCGACGACGACAGAATTATGAGTTCTGGGCTCTAACCAACTGAGCTACCGCCCCCAGCGATCAGCAACTTCTCAGTCTCTGATCAATAGAGATGTAAAGAATAGTGGGCGAGTGAATGATCTCCCAAACTTTTCGCTAGGCCGCACCTAGAATTCCAGATATGCGCATGAAATCAGGAATGTTTGTAGCAATTGCCCTTGTAGCCATAGTCGCCCCGATCGGAATAACAGCGGCTAATGCGGCCCCGGTCTATGCATTTCCAATCGTTGGCTGCAAAGCTACTTACGCAAAAGCGCACCATGATTATCAAGCAACGGACATTCAAGCCGCAGCAGGTTGTAAATATGTAGCACCGACTAGCGGCACGATCACTGAAGTTTCTGCAAAAGATGTCTGGAGTTGGAAAAATAATTTTGGCGACACCCGCGGTGGTTTATCGGTCACTTTAGTTGGTGACGACGGGGTTCGTTATTACGGTTCGCACTTTAAGAAAATAGAACCCGGAATCGAACCTGGGGCAGTTGTAGTTGCGGGGCAAACACTGGCATATGTTGGTGCAACTGGTTCTGCTAAAGGCACCAAGCCGCATGTTCACTTTGGAATTTCCTGGCCGACGCCGCCCGAATCAAATATTTGGTGGGTGCGTCGGGGCGTTTTATTTCCGTGGCCATATTTAGATGCCTGGAAAGCCGGCACTGATAAATCTCCATTTAAAGCAGTAGAAAAGATGCGCAAGAAGTTAGGCGATATTCCTCCTGCGCCAAAGAAATAACCCCCGCCGCTTTCGCGACGAGGGTTATTCTTAAACTAAGTGAAATTAGTTAGCGTTCACTGCATCGGCCTGAGGACCCTTTGGACCTTGTACGACCTCGAATGAAACTGACTGACCCTCTTCAAGGGACTTGTAACCGTTTCCTTGAATTGCTGAGTAGTGAACGAATACATCTTGTCCGCCACCGTCAACTGCAATGAAACCGAAACCCTTTTCAGAGTTGAACCACTTAACTGTACCTGTTGCC
>JBILGH010000029.1:0-3046 GCA_044351155.1 Candidatus Planktophila sp.
TTGGACCTAATCAGCAGGTGAACTCTATCGGTAGCAATAACTATGCTTAGACCAGATCCCTCGCGCGACGTTATCGCGTCCGAACTCCCCCAGGGTAGGAATACAGCAAGGGTAGGCGTGCCCTGACGGGTGCGCGAGGGATCCCTTACAAGAACAATTTGTTGGAACTAGAGTTCGGCACCGATGAGTAGGAAGAGCGGAGATCACAAGCGATGTCATTAGCTTTGTATCGCAAGTACCGCCCATCGGTTTTCGCTGATGTCATCGGACAAGAACATGTAACCGTTCCACTATCGAACGCGCTCTCTGGTGATCGCACACATCATGCATATTTATTTAGTGGGCCACGTGGTTGCGGAAAAACTTCATCAGCTCGAATCATGGCGCGTTCACTTAATTGCGTCGAAGGCCCAACTCCAACACCTTGCGGTGAGTGTCAATCTTGTAAGGACTTAGTCGCCAATGGTCCAGGGTCATTAGATGTAATTGAAATTGATGCTGCCACACATGGTTTAGTAGATGATGCGCGCGATCTGCGCGATAAAGCATTCTTTGCACCAGTGCAATCTCGTTACAAGATTTATATTATTGACGAAGCGCATCAACTCGGAACTGGTGCAGCGAATGCGCTTTTAAAAGTTGTCGAAGAACCACCTCCCCACGTTATTTTTATCTTTGCGACAACTGAACCAGAAAAGTTAATCTCAACAATTCGTTCTCGTACTCACCATTACCCATTCCGTCTTGTCCCACCCGGAATTTTGGTTGCGCATCTCGAAAAGATTTGTAACGCCGAAGGCGTAAAAGTTGCTAAAGGCGTATTGCCATTAGTGGTTCGCGCATCTGGTGGTTCAGTACGTGACGCGCTTTCTATTCTGGGCCAACTATTAGCTGGCGCCGGAAGCGATGGCGTTTCCTATGAAATCGCAATCCAGCTTCTTGGTTTCACTGATGGCGCGCTACTAGATGACGCCATCGACGCACTTGCTGCGCGCGATGGTGCTTCATTATTTAAAACTGTCGATCGCGTAATCGAATCGGGCCATGACCCACGTCGTTTCACGAGTGATTTCCTTGAACGCCTGCGCGATTTAATGATCGTCGATGCGCTGCAGCAAACTAATGCCAACTCAATTTTGCGCGATCTACCTGAAGATCAGATCGAACGCATGCGCACGCAAGCCAATCAAATTGGTGCGGCCAACCTTTCGCGCGCAGCCGATATCGCAGCCGAAGGTCTCACCCAAATGCGTGGTGCCACTGCCCCACGTTTAATTCTCGAACTTATCTGCGGCCGCATCTTGTTGCCAGGTGGCGACACCAGCGAGCGCGGATTACTTAGCCGCATCGAGCGCCTCGAGCGCGCCGAATCAATTTCTACCCCCGCCGTTAAAGCTGTTGAACCACAGAAAGTTGTAGAGAAGACTTCGCCAGTTACAGAGACAGTTTTGCCGGAGAAAGCTGATTCTAAAAAAGCTCTTCCCGAATCAGCGGCTCCGGAAAAAACTGTCGTAGTGGAAAAGAATTCATCAATAGATGTAACCGGCCTCCGCCGAATTTGGCCCGACGTAATTGAAGAAGTAAAAAAGAAGCGTCGCTTAACTTGGTCGTTGCTAAGTGCTAGCGCGCAAATTGTTTCAATGGATGAAAACTCAATCACGATTGGCATTGTTAACCCAGGTGCGCGCGATTCATTCTTGCGTTCTGAATCTGATGTAATTCTGCGCCAAGCATTTGTTGATGTAGTTGGCGTTGATAAAAAGATCGAAGTGATTGTTGATTCCTCGATCGATACCAACACTCCAGCTGCTCGTGCGGCGCGTGTTGATGAATCACCAACTGATAAGAATCAACTCTCTGGCCCCGAACTACTTGCGCGCGAACTTGGTGCCAAGATTGTCAAGGATGATAGATGAGCACCGGAATGTATGAAGGTGCCATTCAAGATTTAATTGACGCACTTGGTCGCTTGCCCGGCATTGGCCCAAAGAGTGCGCAACGAATTGCTTTTCATATTCTGCAATCCGAACCCGAAATTGCACTTGCGCTAGTTGAATCAATACGCACCGTTAAAGAGCGTGTTAAGTTCTGTACCGAATGTGGCAATGTTTCCGAAGAAGAACAATGTCGCATCTGCCGCGACCCTCGTCGTGATCGCACTGCGATCTGTGTGGTCGAAGAGAGTAAAGATGTAATTGCGATTGAACGCACTCGCGAATTCCGCGGTACCTATCATGTGCTCGGGGGTGCGATTAGTCCGATCGATGGCATTGGCCCAGAGCAATTACGTATTAAGGAATTATTTGAGCGCTTGGCCGATAACACCGTGACTGAAGTTATTCTGGCCACTGACCCCAACCTTGAAGGCGAAGCCACGGCTACCTATTTAGCTCGCGCGCTAGCCCCATACGACATGAAGGTTTCGCGCTTAGCCAGCGGCCTGCCAGTTGGCGGCGATCTGGAATATGCCGATGAAGTTACCTTGGGTCGCGCATTTGAGGGCCGTCGCACAATTTAGCCTGACTATCTCATTATGTGGATAAGTCCCCGTATCATTATTTGAGATATCCCCTTTATCGGTGGCACGAGTGGCTATCCATAGTTCAAACTTCGCTACATGGGACTAATTGTTCAGAAATATGGTGGCTCTAGCGTCGCCGATGCCGAGGGCATGAAACGCGTTGCCGCCCGGATTGTGGCCAGCAAACGCGACGGAAATCAGGTTGTGGTCGTGGTTTCGGCCATGGGCGATACCACCGATGAACTTATTGATTTAGCTAATCAAGTTACGCCAATTCCTAATGGCCGCGAGCTCGACATGTTGTTAACTGCCGGCGAGCGAATTTCAATGGCGTTACTTGCGATGGCGATTTCAAGTTTGGGCCACGAAGCACGTTCGTTTACTGGCAGCCAAGCTGGCGTGATTACTGATTCATCTCACGGTCGCGCACGCATCATCGATGTAACACCGGGGCGAATTCAAGAAGCACTAAACGAAGGTGCAATTGCAATCGTTGCTGGCTTCCAAGGAATTTCGCAAGACACC
>JBILGH010000016.1:0-27574 GCA_044351155.1 Candidatus Planktophila sp.
GTAACTGGTGCATGCACACAACATCAACGTTCAGTAGCAACAGCGGTTAAGAACAGCCGTGAAGTAGCGCTACTGCCTTACACATCTACAGCGCGATAAGGAGCGATGAACATATGAAACTCATCCTTACTCGCGAAGTTGCTGGGCTTGGTCAAGCTGGCGATGTTGTAACTGTTAAAGATGGCTTTGGCCGCAACTACTTGCTTCCACGCGGAAACGCGATTACCTGGAGCCAAGGCGGAGAGAAGCAGATCGAAGGAATTCGTCGCGCTCGTGCAGCACGCGAAATCCGCGATATCGATCACGCTAACTCAATCAAGGCAACTCTTGAAGCAGCAACTCTTACCATCAAGGTAAAAGTTGGTACCGGAAATCGTCTATTCGGTTCAGTAACCGATAAAGATGTAGCAGCAGCAATTAAGAGCACAGTTGCGATCGATATCGATCGTCACAGCATCAAGATGGCTGGTCACATAAAGAAGATTGGTACCCATTCAGCAAAGGTCTCACTAGAGCACCATGTAACTGCAGTAATTACGCTGACAGTTGTAGCTGAATAAATAAAAAATTAGAACGGGCTCGGCGCTAATTGCGTCGGGCCCGTTTTATTTTCTGATTTTGCGAACCATCTCAACTGATGAGAAAGAGTTATTTACTTTCATACACAGCATGTAAGTAGATGTAACGCTGCTGACCTGCGCCTTTAGATACCAATCAGAAAAAAGTAAGAGATACCCACAGTTCATCCACCGCTTTGTACACAGGAAATCACGCTTATCCACCGATTTATCCCCAGACTTACCCACACCCACAAGCAGGCTTATTCGCTTACTGTGGCCAGCACTCATACCTTTGCCTCCTGAGCGTAATTCACGCTCAAGTTGGTGATTTCTAAGCGCCAAAATGTCAGTGGCTAATGGGAGGTTTTACGCGTGAGCATCGCAGAACTTCCAAACCGCAGCAATCAACAGAACAACTCTTCATACAACTCTGCCCCAGAATTTGAACGCACTCCACCACAAGATTTAATTGCCGAACAATCAGTTCTTGGTGGAATGCTGCTAAGTAAAGATGCTATTTCTGATGTTGTAGAAATTTTGCGCGAACGCGATTTCTATCGTCCGGCACACGAACTTATCTACGATGTAATTATTGATTTATATGGTCGCGGCGAACCAGCTGATGCAGTAACTGTTTCAGCAGAACTTGCAAAGCGTGGCGATATTGCTCGCGCAGGTGGTGCACCTTATTTACATACTTTGATTTCATCAGTTCCAACTGCAGCTAATGCTGGTTACTACGCGAAGATTGTTCGCGAACGCGCAATCATGCGTCGCTTAGTTGAAGCCGGTACCAAGATTGTTCAACTTGGATACACCGTCGAAGGTGATGTCGACGAAGCAGTAGATCAAGCGCAAGTCGAAGTTTTCCAAGTTACCGAACGCCGCACCTCTGAAGATTATGTTCAACTAAGTACTTTGTTGCCACAAGCACTCGATGAGATCGAAGCAATCTCCAAAGGTGTTGGTATTGAAGGCGTCATGACTGGTTTCCGTGATCTAGATAAGTTAACAAATGGTTTGCACCCGGGCAACATGATTGTTTTAGCTGCGCGTCCGGCAGTTGGTAAATCAACGCTTGGTTTAGATATTGCGCGCCAAGCATCTATTCACGATGGAAAAACATCTGTTATTTTCTCACTCGAAATGTCGCGTTCCGAAATCACAATGCGTATGTTGTCATCAGAGGCAAAAGTTGGTTTGAATAACATTCGCTCCGGCGCTCTATCTGATGAAGAGTGGTCACGTTTAGCTCGACGCATGGGCGAGATTTCAAATGCACCATTGTTTATTGATGATTCACCAAATCTTTCCATGATGGAAATTCGCGCAAAAGCTCGTCGCTTAAAGCAGCGCCATGATTTAAAACTAATCGTGATCGACTACCTACAGTTGATGACTTCTGGCAAGCGTGTAGAGAACCGTCAGCAAGAGGTTTCCGAGTTCTCGCGCCACTTAAAGTTGATGGCCAAAGAACTAGATGTTCCGGTTATTGCGATCTCACAGCTCAACCGTTCACCCGAACAACGCTCTGATAAGAAACCAATGCTTTCAGATCTTCGCGAATCAGGTTCGATTGAACAAGATGCCGACGTAGTTATCTTGCTGCATCGTGATGATTTATATGATCCACAAAGTCGATCAGGCGAGGCAGATTTAATTGTGGCTAAGCACCGTAACGGTCCAACTCGCACAATTACCGTTTCAGCACAACTTCACATTGCGCGTTTCGTTGATATGCCAGTTAATAGCGGAATGCAAGATTTCACACAACAACGCGAACCTGAAGAAAACTAATTACTAAAATATTATTGAGCAGCGCTACGTGCGCGATCTGCCATATAAATTCCGGCAATAACAATCACGCCACCACACAATTGAAGAGCCGTCCAGGATTCACTAAACCAGAACCAAGCAACAGCGCCGGCAAAGATTGGTTCTAGCATTCCGAAAGCGCTGGTAGTTGACGCAGAAAGATTGCGCAAACCATTCAATGTAAACAGGTATGGAACTACAGTTCCAATTAAAACTACATAAAGAATTAGCACCCAACCCGGAGCGCTATAACCATCAAGTGCGCCTTCTAAGGGAATTGAAACTGTAAATACGTGAAACGGGAAAGTCCAGATCGGCATTAACAAAGACCAAGTAACAGCTGCGAAACCAAAGCCCCACATTGTGACTGATTGAATATCGCGATGCGCAGTGATTCCTTCGCCAGCTAGGAAGAAGAAAGCCAGTGCAAATGCCGCGCCAAGGGCGGCAAGCACACCAATTCCATCGAGCGTAAGACCTTGCCAAACTTGGGCAACAAATGCCAAACCAAGCAGCGCCAAGAAGAGCGCGGCCCACATTTCATTAGGTACATGCTTCTTGCGAACAAAACGGAGATAAAGCACGATCCAGACTGGCGCGGTGAATTCAATAAGCAGCGCGATACTCACATGCATACGGGAAATAGCTAAGAAATAGGCACCATTTACTGCCGCGATACCGATAGCACCAAGAGCTGCCAAACGGGGAACTTCGCGTTTAGCAATACGTAAAGTTTTTGGTGCGCGCCAAGCGATATAGGCCGCAAGAATTATGAAGGTTGAGATAGAACGAACTTGGGCTAATCGCCAGGCCGAAATGTAGTCGTTCAGCAGCAACTTTGAAGCGATGCCATTTGACGCAAACATGATTGCAGCCAGAGTTAACAGGATCTCGCTACGGCGCGTTTTGAACATCTCGCAAGGGTAACTGATTAGTTACCGCAATTGGTCAGTTTGAAGCTGTTTAGCGTTCTTTAGAAGGCGGCGTCTGAGATATTCATGATCGAATTGTCGGTTGCTTCGACAATTTTTCGATCTGCTGTGATGTGTGGCAGATAATTGGTGACAAAGAACTTAGCTGAGGCGATCTTGCCGTTATAGAACTCAAGATCTTTGCCCGCATTTGGAATCTTCTCAACGGCAATATCTGCTTGGCGTAGCAGCAGCCAAGCAGTAATGATGTCGCCGACGGCCATTAAACATCGCGAGGTATTTAAACCAACGGTGTAAATCTTCTCGGGATCTGTTTGTGATTCCATTGCGTGAGCAACCAAAGTTGCGGTGATCCCATTTAAATCACCAAGTGCCTTGAGTAGCGCTTCTTTTTCAGCAGCAAGTGCTCCACCAGTTTCAGCAAATGTTTTTATCTCTTTGCCGAGTAAACCAATTGCGCGACCACCGTCTTTAACAATTTTACGGAAGAAGAAGTCAAGACCCTGAATCGCAGTTGTGCCTTCATACAAAGTATCAATCTTGGCATCGCGCACATATTGCTCTATTGGCCAGTCACGAGTAAATCCGGCACCACCAAAAGTTTGTAGCGATTCGGTTCCAAGAAGTGTCCATGACTTTTCAGAGCCATAACCTTTAACAACCGGAAGCAATAAATCATTTAGTGCTTCCATATCTTTGATGCGGTCAGTATCCCCGGCTTTGGTCGCAAGCTCGATCTCATCTTGGATGGACGCGGTATAGAGAACAAGCGCACGCATGCCTTCGCTGTAGGACTTCTGCACCATTAGCGAACGGCGTACATCTGGGTGGCGAATAATTTCCACACGCGGGCTAGCCTTATCGTTCATAACTTTCATATCGCCGCCCTGAATGCGCTGCTTTGCATAAAGCAGCGCCTGTTGGTATCCAGCTGAAAGTGTTGCGATTGCTTTAGTTCCAACCATCATGCGCGCAAACTCAATTACCTTAAACATTTGCGCAATACCTTCATGCACTTCACCTAGCAAATAACCAACTGCAGGTTCTTTTTCGCCTAAATTAACTTCGCAAGTAGCTGAAACATTAAGTCCCATTTTGTCTTCGAGTGCAGTTACATAAACTCCATTGCGCTTTCCAAGTTCGCCAGTTTCTAAATCAAACATAAATTTAGGAATTAGGAATAGTGAAAGACCCTTTGTTCCAGGTCCGCCACCTTCGCGACGAGCAAGTACAAAGTGCATTACGTTGTCATAGAAGTCAGCATCACCTGATGTGATGTAACGCTTTGAACCAGTGATGTGCCAAGTTCCATCAGGTTGTTGCACAGCTTTACTGCGACCAGCACCAACATCAGAGCCAGCATCAGGTTCAGTGAGTTGCATGGTTGCACCCCAGTGATTTTCAACCATGAACTTCGCCATCTTCTTCTGTGGTTCAGTTCCTAGAACGTAAGCAACGTGAGCGAACGCGTAACCTGATGCATAAATATGAATTGCTGGGTTTGAACCTAAAACCATTTCAGCCATTGCCCATCGCACTGATGGTGGAACTTTCATGCCACCAAGATCAACAGGTGCATCAAGACGCCACCATTCACCATCGACATATGCTTTATATGATTTCTTAAAGCTTTCCGGCAAAGTTACATTTCCGGTCTCTTTATTTAGAATTGCACCAACGCGATCACCTTCAACAAATGAGGCAGCAAGATCGTTTTCACAAAGACGCTTCATTTCTTCTAGCATTCCGACGGCGGTGTCACGATCAACATCACCATAAGGAGCGGTGCCCATGACTTTTTCACGACCAAGTAGGTCAAAGAGGCAGAATTCAATATCGCGCAGATTGGCTATGTAATGGCTCATGGGCAAATAATGCTACCCATCAGTAACTTAGGCAAGTGCTAGAGCAGGTAGGCGTGTTTGCTGGGGTAGGCTCACACTCGTGCTACTAAGTGATCGCGATATTCGAGCTGAAATTACCGCTGGCCGGGTTGCTGTTGAACCCTTTGCCGAGTCGATGGTTCAGCCTTCCAGCGTTGATGTTCGACTAGATCGTTTCTTCCGGGTCTTTGAGAACCATAAGTATTCGGTAATTGATCCTTCGATCGAGCAATCCGAACTCACCCGCGAAGTTATCGTTGAACCAAACGAACACTTCATTCTGCACCCAGGTGAATTTGTACTGGCTTCAACTTACGAAATTATCACTTTGCCTGACGACATCGCCGGCCGCCTCGAAGGAAAATCATCCCTTGGTCGCCTTGGCTTACTAACTCACTCAACTGCTGGCTTTATTGATCCAGGTTTTTCCGGCCACATCACGTTAGAACTTTCAAATGTGGCAAATTTGCCCGTAAAACTTTTTCCAGGAATGAAGATCGGGCAACTTTGTCTAATCAAACTCTCATCTCCTGCTGAGCATCCTTACGGTTCTGCCGTTTATGCTTCTAGATATCAAGGACAGCGTGGGCCAACCGCTAGCCGTTCTTGGATCAATTTTCACCAAACAATCATTCAATAACGCACCAAAATTTAAATTAACTAGGGAGTCAAAATGAAGACAACTCTTATCGTAGGCGGAATTGTTTTACTACTGGCTATTTTCTTTATAGCTCAATACAACCGACTAATCAGATTAAATGTTGCAGTTGACGAAGCTTTTGCCCAGATTGAAGTGCAGTTAAAGCGTCGAGCGGATTTGATTCCAAATTTAGTTGAAACTGTTAAAGGTTATGCCACACACGAACAATCAACTTTTGATGCGGTTATAACTGCGCGAGCAAAAGCTACGACAGCTTCAACTGTTGCCGATGTTTCAGCCGCTGATGGCATGTTGACTCAAGCACTTCGCGGTTTATTAGCAGTTGCTGAGGCATACCCTGACCTAAAAGCATCAGCTAACTTCATCTCATTACAAGAAGAGCTTTCAACTACTGAAAATAAAGTCGCGTTCTCTCGTCAGTTCTACAATGACAGCGTGCGCTTACTTAACACCGCAGTTAAAACTATCCCAACCCTTTTCTTTGCTGGATTTGCCAAAGTAGATGTGCGTGAATTCTATGAAGTTGATGACGCTACTAACCGAAACGCTCCAAACGTAAGCTTTTAATGGCTTATGGCAACGTTCTCTTTTCGTGAAGCGCAAAGCTCAAATAAGCGCAAAACCTTCTTTCTGCTAGGAGTCATGGGTGCTCTGACTTGGCTAGTTTTAATTTCAATCTTTACCTATCTAGGCACGAGTAGCGCAGCGATTGTTCCATTTGCAGTCGGAATAACTTTGTTTTCAGTCTGGGGTTCTTACTACGGCTCAGACAAATTAGTGCTAACCATGACAGGCGCAAAACTAATTCAAGAGAGTGATAACCCAAAACTTTTTGGCTTGGTTCAAGAGATAACTATTGCCAGTGGATTACCAATGCCAAAAGTAGCCATTGTTGAAGATAGTGCGCCAAACGCGTTTGCTACAGGGCGAAATCCGGAGCATGCTTTAATTGCATTTACTACAGGAATTTTAGATGCGATGGATCGCGATCAATTGCAGGGCGTAATCGCGCATGAAATGGCGCACGTTGGAAATCGCGACACTTTAGTTTCAGCAGTTGCGGCCACAACAGCAGGAGTTATCGCACTGATCAGTGACATATTGATGCGCATGATGTGGTTCGGTGGCGGTCGTCGCGATCGTGATAGCAACGGCAATCCGATCATGTTGGTGGTTTCGCTAGTCGTCTTGATTTTGGCGCCAATTGCGGCCATGATGTTGAAATCCGCGATTTCACGAAAGCGCGAATCTTTAGCTGATGCAACCGCCGTTGCTTTTACTCGTAACCCAGCCGGACTTCGAAGCGCTCTTGAAGTGCTGGCCGCTGATTCCACAGTGGTACGTCAGAAATCAACAGCTGTTGCACATATCTGGATTGAGTCGCCACTAGATGCCAAAGCTGTTTCAAAAATGTTTGCTTCGCACCCGCCGATTCAAGAGCGCATCGCAACACTTCGGGCGATGGAGTCGCTTAACTAGCTGCCAGTGGAAAAAAAACTGTAAAGGTTGCGCCTTCACCTAACTTTGAAGTCACAATAACTTTGCCACCGTGGGCCTGCATCACTGAATCAACGATTGATAGACCTAAACCACTTCCTTCTTCTCGAGCACGGTTTCGTGATGGATCTGCGCGGTAAAAACGCTCAAAAATACGGGCTTGATCCTCTTGCGATAAGCCAGGTCCCGCGTCGGCAATCGAGATAGAAGTACCTTCTTCATTGCTCTCAATCGAAACCGAGATTGGTGTACCAACCGGTGTATGAACTCGAGCGTTAGCTAATAAATTTGCGACAACTTGGTGAATTTTGCCGGAGTCGCCCAAGATAAAAGATTCCTCAGGCAAATCAAGAGTAATTGGATGATCAGGGCCAGCTGCTTTAGCTGACTCAACTGC
The DNA here is from genome assembly GCA_044351155.1 of Candidatus Planktophila sp. Classification (GTDB taxonomy): domain Bacteria; phylum Actinomycetota; class Actinomycetes; order Nanopelagicales; family Nanopelagicaceae; genus Planktophila. Next base: position 7,746 of record JBILGH010000016.1, read on the forward strand.
TTCGGTTACTAACTCAGTCAGATTTATTGGCGCAAGAACTAATTCTCGTGATTGGTCTAACCGAGCTAAAGTTAATAAGTCTTCAACCAGTGCCCCCATGCGCACTGACTCATTTTCAATTCGACCAACTAATTCAGCAGTTGCGGCTTCACCTTTAACCGCGCCTTGACGATGTAGTTCGGCAAAACCACGGATCGCAGTCAGTGGTGTGCGCAATTCGTGGCTGGCATCTGCCACAAAGCGACGCAACTTGTTTTCACTCGCAGTGCGAGCTGCGAAAGAATCTTCAATTCGGGAAAGCATCGCGTTAAGCGAAGTAACTAATCGGCCAACTTCAGTATCAGGTTTAGCATCAGGCAAACGCGCAGATAAATCACCAGCTGCAATTTTTTCAGCTGTTTCTTCTACCGCAACAAGTGGCCTCAAGCCAACTCTGATTACCATTCGAGAAGCAAACGCGATTAAAAGCAGAGCGAGTAGACCAATAAATACGAAGACAACCCGCAAACGTGCAGACGTTTCATCTACGCCAGCCAAGGATTGAGCGACAAAAACTGAACCCAGTGCAGATGGCAACACTTTAGCTAATACCCGGAAGTCAGAACCTGGAATTTCTAGAGTGAATGGTTTGTTTCCATATTTGGCAGCGCTAGCTGGCAAAGTGCCAACTACATAATCAGTAATTTTTTGAGCATTTAAGTCACCGCCGACGCCGCCAACATAGTTACCGAATGGATCGAGCAAAGTGATCGATACCGAGCTGGGAACGCTGCGTAAAGGAGTTTCAGCGGCGGCAGCCTTTGCTGACGAATCTTCAACATCTTCGACTGAGTCACCTTGAATTCCAGCCCGGTCAACGCGCAACAAAGCGCCATCAGCAACGCTGATTAATTGTTGATCTACTTGTTGCAGCAGAAACTTCTGCATCGCATTCTGGGCAACAAAATCTGAAACCGTAAAACCTAGTGCCGATAAAAGTAGTATGCCTACGAGAAGTCGGTTGCGTAAGCTCGCACTAGATAATGGGTTTCGATTCTGCATTCAGCAATTATTTCGGTGGAATTCTTAATCGGTATCCAACGCCACGCACAGTATGAATTAAAGCTGGTTCGTAAATATCTATTTTCTTACGTAAGTAAGAAACGTAGGTCTCGACAATGCCGGCATCGCCACGGAAATCGTATTGCCAAACATGATCGAGGATCTGAGATTTGGAAACCACGCGATCAGCATTAATCATTAGATAGCGAAGGAGCAAAAATTCGGTAGGGGAAAGGTCAATTAGGTTTCCAGCGCGATGTACTTCGTGGGTAGCTTCATCTAATTCAAGATCAGCAAAGTGAATTTTCTCTTCGTCATTTGGAGTTGCGGTTGCCCCAGTACGGCGAAGCAGTGAGCGCAAACGCGCCACAAGTTCTTCAAGACTAAAAGGCTTGGTCATGTAGTCATCGCCACCGATGGTTAAACCAGCAACTTTATCTTCCATGCCATCTTTAGCAGTCAGGAAAAGAACGCCAATATTTTGGCCTTCGTTACGAATTCGTTTACAAACTTCAAAGCCATCCATGCCTGGCATCATCACATCGAGCACCATTGCATGTGGTTTGAATTCCTCGGCAATTAGTAGAGCTTGTGAACCGTTACTTGCAGTTCGCACATCAAAACCAACAAAACGAAGACTGGTTGAGATCAAATCGCTAATGCTTGATTCGTCGTCAACTACGAGAATTCGCTGGTTATTGCTTTCGCCCTTACTCATGACTCCCTCTCTAAATTTCCAGGATCTCTTGATTTTTCCTGGGCCACCCAATGTGGCTTAAGAGAAGAATGCTTAGGACACCTGAGAATTATCTGAGGATAGACTCGATTGAGGCTGTGGTTTTACCGCTCGCAGCAGCGCCTGAGCGACATCTAGGACTTCAACATCTGATTCGCGGGCAGTCATACCATCGGTGACCATCACACGGCAGAACGGGCAAGCAACAGCAACTTCATCGACGCCAGTAGCTATAGCTTCATCAACGCGACTTAAATTGATGCGCTCGCCGATTTTTTCTTCCATCCACATGCGACCGCCACCGGCCCCACAACAGAAAGAACGTTCTTGGTTACGAGGCATTTCAGTAACTTTCACACCAGTTGCATTTAGCAGTTCGCGTGGCGGTTGGTAGATCTCATTGTGACGGCCTAAATAACAAGGATCATGATAAGTAAGAGAGGTGGTTGCCTTGTTAACCGGAATCAATTTCTTCTCACGTACTAATTGATTTAACAATTGAGTGTGGTGAATCATGGTTAATTCGAAACCACTTTGGGCATAATCGCGACCAATAGTTGTAAAGCAGTGAGGGCAAGTAACAACAATTTTCTTGTTGCCTTTTGAAACATCGCGGTTAGCAAATACTTCGTTGAAGGTGTCGATGTTTTCGCGAGAAAGGATCTGATACAAGAATTCATTTCCACTTCGACGAGCAGGGTCGCCAGTACAAGTCTCGCGCTTACCTAAAACTGCAAAACTAACGCCAGCCATATGCAGTAATTCAGCAACTGCTTTAGTAGTTTTCTTGGCACGCTCTTCATAAGCACCAGCACATCCAACCCAGAATAAGTATTCAACGTCATCTGGCAATACGCCTTCAACAACACTAATTGGGAAATCACATTCAGCAATCCAGGATTCACGATCGTTACGGTTTGCGCCCCATGGGTTGCCAGCTTTTTCTAAATTACGGAAAGTTCCGCCAAGTTCAGTTGGAAATTCTGATTCAACTAAAACTTGGAAGCGACGCATATTTACAATGTGATCAACATGTTCAATATCGACTGGACATTCATTTACGCAGGCTCCACAAGTAGTACATGACCACAGCACATCTAATGAAATCGGCGCATTCTCGCCAACTAACACTTCATTCTCAACCACTTTAGACATGGCATGGTCGCGCATGGCCATAATCAATAGCTTTGGCGACAGCGGTTTATCAGTGTGCCAAGCAGGGCATTGTGATTGGCAACGTCCGCACTCGGTACATGAAGTCATGTCGAGTAGACCTTTCCAGGAAATGTCGCCACGATTTCCGAGACCAAAGACATCATCTTCAGCTGGATCTTCAAAGTTAACTGGCTTGCCGTGTGACAACATTTCAGGCAACGCACCGAGTGAATTTTTGCCATCAGCATTGCGCTTAAAGAAAATGTTAAATGGTGCTAGGAATCGATGCCACGCAACACCCATTGTGAAATTTGAAGCAATTACCACGAACCAGAGCATTGATACAAAAATCTTAATCGCTGCGATAATCTGAATCGAGGTTGTGATTTGATCAAGAGAAAGTTCCTTGAACATTTCGGCAATCCACCAAGTAGTTATGTAATGGCGATTGCGAGTTGTTTCTTCGGAGAGAGCGCCTTCAAGTCCACGTAAAGCGATCACGCAGAATACGATGGCCAGAATCGTTACTTCGACGTAATACGCTTTCCAATTTCCAGAACCTAAGAAACGAGATGTGCGTCCTTTATGAAAGAAGCGTGTTGCTTGCCGGATGCCAATTAGCGTCACAATTCCAATTCCAGTGAGCCAAGTAATTAACTCAACGAAATATTCATATGGCCAATAATGACCAATAATTGGCAGCGCCCATTTAGGATCAACAATTAGAAAATATGCTTGGATCAAAGTTCCAAACAAAGCGCCAAAACCAATCATGACAAACCAGTGCGCAATTCCTGTTGCGGTGAAATTAAGCATCTTGGTATGGCCAAAAGTTTCTTTCAAAGTATTTTTCAGACGAGCCCCGCGATTACCGCTTCGAGTTGGGTCAGCTGCACCCTTTTTGTAGATACCTATTAATTGGCGGACCCGAATTGCCAGCAAGGTCAGGGCGGCGATCGTGATGCCGTAAGCACCGATCATTAAGGCGAGCGTTAACGTCATGAGGCTCAGGGTAAAGGGAAAAATGGGCGGGAATAAGTCTCACGGGCTGTGGGTTACACCCTATGGAAACCTGAGTCGCCCCGACTCAAGTATTTGAGTATGATCGACTCATGTCCCGCTGATAAGCGGAGCCTGGAGTCGAGAAAGACTCAAAATCAAGGGTAAATAGATAAGAAAGAAATTGGAGCTAAAAATGGCCAGAGCAGTAGGAATCGACCTAGGAACCACCAACAGCTGTGTTTCCGTTCTAGAAGGCGGCGAGCCAGCAGTTATCGCTAACGCTGAAGGTGCACGTACGACTCCGTCGATCGTAGCTTTCGCGAAGAATGGCGAAGTTCTCGTTGGTGAAGTTGCTAAACGTCAATCAGTAACAAATGTTGATCGCACAATTCGTTCAGTAAAGCGCCACATGGGTACTAAGTGGACTATTGATATTGATGGCAAGAAATACACAGCGCAAGAAATTTCCGCACGCGTTCTACAGAAGCTAAAGCGCGATGCCGAGGCATATCTTGGTGAAACCGTAACGGATGCAGTAATTACCGTGCCGGCTTACTTCAACGACGCACAACGTCAAGCAACTAAAGAAGCTGGCGAAATTGCTGGCCTAAATGTTCTTCGTATTATCAATGAGCCAACATCTGCAGCACTTGCATACGGTCTAGATAAAGGCGATCAAGAGCAAACAATTCTAGTTTTCGACTTAGGTGGCGGAACTTTCGACGTATCACTACTTGAAATCGGTGATGGTGTCGTTGAAGTTAAAGCAACTAATGGCGATAACAACCTTGGTGGCGATGATTGGGATGACGCACTTGTGCAGCATCTAGTAAAGACCTTTGCGGCTCAATCAGGAATTGATTTAGCAAAAGATAAAATGGCGATGCAGCGCGTTCGCGAAGCAGCCGAAAAAGCAAAGATCGAACTTTCATCATCACAACAAGCCTCAATTAACTTGCCATACATCACAGTTGATGCCGAAAAGAATCCATTGTTCTTAGATGAAACAATTACTCGCGCACAGTTCCAATCACTAACTGCGGATCTACTAGATCGATGCAAGAAGCCGTTCCAAGCAGTTCTTAAAGATGCTGGAATTCCAATTGCTGATATTGATCACGTTGTTCTAGTTGGCGGTTCAACTCGTATGCCAGCAGTTGTTGATCTAGTTCGCGAACTTACTGGCGGAAAAGAGCCAAATAAGGGCGTAAACCCTGACGAAGTTGTGGCTGTAGGAGCTGCGCTTCAAGCTGGTGTACTAAAGGGCGAAGTAAAAGATGTTCTGCTTCTTGATGTAACACCACTTTCACTTGGTATCGAAACCAAGGGTGGCGTTATGACTAAGTTAATCGAGCGCAACACAACTATCCCAACTAAGCGCAGCGAAATCTTTACAACAGCCGATGACAATCAACCAGCGGTACAGATTCAAGTATTCCAGGGCGAACGCGAAATGGCGGCTTACAACAAAAAGCTTGGCATGTTCGAACTAACTGGCTTGCCACCTGCTCCACGCGGAGTTCCACAGATTGAAGTTGCTTTCGACATTGATGCTAACGGCATCGTGCACGTATCAGCTAAAGATCTTGGCACCGGCAAAGAGCAGAAGATGACGATCACTGGCGGGTCATCTCTTTCTAAAGAAGAGATTGATCGCATGATGAAGGACGCTGAATCACATGCTGAAGAAGATCGTAAGCGTAAAGAAGAAGCCGAGATCCGCAACAACGGCGACTCACTTCTTTACCAGACCGAGAAGTTCTTAAAGGATAATGAAGATAAGTTCACTGAAGGTGAAGCTGCAGAGAAGAAAGCTGAAACTGAAACCGAACTTGCTGTTCTTAAGAGTGCACTCGAAGGCAACGATCTTGAGGCAATCAAGGCGGCAACTGAAAAAGTTGCAACCGTCAGCCAAGCACTCGGCGCCGCACTTTATGCAGCAACCGCTGCGACACAAGGTGATTCAACACCAAGTGAAGATGGCGTGGAAGATGCTGAAATAGTGGATGAAGGAAAGTAATTGACTTCAGAAACTCAAGAAAATATTGAGCCGGCTTTAGAAGAAGTTGGTTATGAGCATCCAGAGGCGGGTCAAGAAATTGACCCGCTTGCTGTGATGACTGCTGACTTACAGCGCCTTCAAGCCGAGTACGCGAATTACCGCAAACGAGTCGAGCGAGATCGTGCGGTGGCTTCGGAAGTCGCCATTGCCTCAGTGCTAAATGAGCTATTACCCCTATTAGATGGGCTTGATAGAGCAACTGAGCACGAAGAGCTAACTGGTGGATTTAAGGCGATTGCTGACCAGTTAACTTCTATAACTTCACGAATCGGGCTAGAAAAATTTGGCGAAGCCGGAACTGAATTTGATCCACAGATTCACGATGCGCTTATGCATGAAACTTCAGCTGATGTCTTGGTGCCAACTGCTAGCAAGATTCTGCAATCAGGCTATAAATTCAAAGAACGCATTTTGCGACCAGCAAGCGTTGCAGTAACAGATCCAGCAGGAGAGTAATCAATGGCAGCGCGTGATTTATACGAAAAGGATTTCTATAAAATCCTGGGCGTATCGAAAAACGCACCTGCCGATGAAATTAAAAAGAAGTATCGCTCTCTTGCTCGTGAGTTACACCCAGATAAAAATAAAGGCGATGTAAAACTCGAAGAGCAGTTTAAGGCGGTCTCCGAGGCTTATGACATTTTAGGTGATGATAAAAAACGCGCTGAGTACGATGAAGCGCGTTCACTCTTTGAAAAAGGTGGAATGCGCGCACCTATGGGCGGCGGCAATTTCCAAGGTGGCGATTTCGGTGACATTTTTGGTGGCGGTAACCCGCAAGATATCTTTGCAAATCTGTTTGGTGGCGGTCGTCGTGGGCCGCGTAAAGGTCAAGACTTACAGACCGAAGCCACAATTACTTTTAAAGAATCAATTTTCGGAACCACTTTAGATCTTCGGCTTTCTACTGATGGCGGTCCGGCCCAAAACATTACTGCTCGAGTGCCAGTGGGTGTTTCAGATGGAGCAAAGATTCGCGTTAAAGGCAAAGGCGCTCCAGGTGAAGCCGGACCTGGCGATTTATTTATTTTGTTACATGTCAAACCCCACTCTGTCTTTGCTCGCAAAGGCGAAAACTTAACAATTACTTTGCCAGTCACATTTCCTGAAGCAGCACTCGGTGCAGATATTAAAGTCCCAACTCTTACTGGCGATGATGTAACCGTGCGCTTAGCGCCGGGCACCTCAAATGGCCGAGTTTTACGCGTAAAAGGCCGTGGAGTTACCAAGGCTGGTGCAACTGGTGATCTATTAGTAACAGTTGAAGTACAAGTGCCAAAACGTCTTGATCAAAAGAGTGAAGAAGCACTCAAGAATTTTGCGAGCGCAACCGAAGGCGAAGATGTGCGAGCTGAATTTAACAGTAAGGCAAATTCATGAACATTGAAAATGAGAAGAGCCAACCAGATGATGACGCAGGCGTTTATGTAATTTCAGTAGCTGCTGAGTTATCTGGAATGCATCCACAAACGCTACGTCAATATGATCGTATGGGTTTAGTTTCACCTGATCGCACCTCTGGCCGAAACCGTAGATATTCACTTCGCGATATAGCATCTCTTCGAATGGTGCAGCGTTTAGTTGGCGAAGGAATCAATCACGCAGGTATTAAACGAATTATTGAGCTCGAATCAGCGATGGCAAACATGGCACTTGAAGTTGCTAAGTTGCGAATCGAAGTGGATGCCCTCATTGAAGCGAACCCGCCCAAGGGATTAACCGTCAAAAAGAAACCAGTAATTCTCTACGAAGAAGAGAAGTAATTAGAAGTATTGGCCTTTACTCTTCCAGCCAGTAAGAATTTTCTCACCCGGAGTTTTCAAAACATCTTCTAGAACCGCAGCGTAGATATCCCGGAAATCCGTAGTTACAGATAAGTCGCCATTTACTAAATTTGATAGCGATGGTTGGTCGCCATAGAAGCCACCTTTTACGCGATCACCAATTAGAAAAACTGGACCCGCAGTACCGTGATCAGTACCTTGCGACGCATTTCCTTTTACGCGACGACCGAACTCTGAATAAACCATGGTGACAATATCTTTACCACGAGTAGTATTTTTCATCTGACTTGCAAATCTTGTCAGCGCTGCTGAAACTGTGCCAAGCAGGGCCGCTTGAGCATTTGCTTCATTAGCGTGAGTATCAAAACCGCCAAGGGAAACCGACCAAACCCGTGTTGGAGAGCCAGCAGCAATGAGTTTGGCGACTACATCTAACTGCTGTGCAAGATTGGACTCTCCGCCAGCGTTGCCACCATTTCCGGTAGGTAAGTCTTCAGCAACAGGTGCTGGCATTTTAAGTACTGGGGTAATCGTGTTTGAAACGCTAAATAGTGTGCGCATTGAAGTTGCTGCAGCTGCCATCAACTTGTTATCACTTGATGCAGCTTTAGCTAACTTCTGACAATCTTTGGCAAATGTTCCAGTTGGAATTACTAAACCGCCCAATGGCAATGCAGAACCAGATCTCTTCTCGCCTGCCAATAGTGGCGGCAATACCGAACCTAAACTTATTGCCAACATTGGATCTACTTCTTGTGATTCAACCCAACGTCCCAACCACCCACTATTTAATTTAGTGACTGGTGCACCGCTCTGCCAAATAGCCATAGATGTAAAGTGAGAGCGATCAGGTTTTGGATATCCAACACCACGAACAATGGCAACTTTATTCTGATCCCACATAGTTTTAATCCCAGTCATAGCCGGGTTCAAACCTAATTGATCATCTAACTTTAAGACTTTATCTGGCGCGTATGAAATATCTGGTCGCATTGAGAAATAAAGCGGATCGTTATATGGAACAACAGTGTTAAGGCCATCATTGCCACCATAGAGAGTCACCATAATTAAAATTGGCGTTCCCAGCGGAAGTGGTCGAGTTTGCGCCGCGTGAGCAATATCTTCCATGGTTAAAAGCGGAGCAGCGGCACCTACTGCAGCAGCACCAGAGAGTTGTAAGAACTTACGTCTAGTTAAAGTATCCATTTGAAGCCTCCTATGCGCTAACTACATATTCCGGACTGCAAATTGCTAACTGCAGTAATTGGGCTGGATTGGTTTTAACGCCGTCTAGAGCTATTCGGGTTCGATTACTAAATGCCAGAATTCCTAATTCATCTAGTAGCCAAGCGATTCGTTTATTTGGCGCGATTGCTGCCAAAGCGCTTAAATCCGCCTGTTTAATCAGCCAAGCAGCGAATTGAATGCGAGATTGCGCACTAGCTGAACTCAACCAGGATTCATCTGTAGGCCAACCACCAACATTCGGTGGGCTAAAGGGAACTTGAGCCATCTTGTCTAAATATGCCAAAAGCTGGGCTGAAGTCTTTAGATTAGATGGAGTTAACTTCAAATACCTAGCTACGCCAACAAACCATTCAACTGGTGGTTTAACTATTGAATAACTTGGGTTACTCAAAATCTGTGAATCAGTTAGTGCAGCAACCAATTTACTAATGTCACGAGATTCAAACGACTTCTCTAAAGAATTATTACTTGGTAGTTCAATTTGACTCGAGATAAAGCGAAACCAAAATCTCTCTGATATAAACTTTGCGCTATCTTTTTGTGCTACTAAATGTGCAGCGGCACTATTACCATTGAAAGTAGTCGAAGAGCCTAAAATTGTTTTGATATTAGAGTCATATCTTTTAGCATTAAAAGTTACTTTTCCAGAAGATCGCTCAATTTGATATCCGGTTAGTGCTCGAGATAGTTCTCGAACATCTGATTCGGTATAGCGATTTACTCCAAGGGTAAATAACTCCATTAACTCTCGAGCTAAATTTTCATTGGGTGATTTGACGGTATTCTCTCCACCATCTAACCAAAACTGTAGTGCGCCATCATTTAACATGGCAGTGGTCATCTCACCAAAATTACCAAGTGCATACTTACGCAACGTTTGGTTCTGCATATACATTGGGTAGGCGTGATTCAATTTCCCGATAGCAGTTGCCCAATGTCCATGCCAGAACCAAGTCATACGTTCGGTAAGTGCGTGATCTGAAAGTGCCATACGATCAAGCCACCAAAGTGGCAAGTCTTTAACTTGTTGACGAAGCGCAATATTGAACTCAATTAACTCATTTGTTTTTTGATCAGGGCGAGTACCTAAATTTGTAATGTTTGGTTCAGCCACTTGAGCTGTCCCCAAATCAATTGTGGGTACGCTTAAAAACTTGGCTTTTGTAGCGGTTAGACCATTATTTAACGCAGCTTTAAACTCACCGGGCCGCGGGCCAAAACCAAAGCGGTGATAAAGCCGTGCGATCTCTAAACGGTCATTTTCCATAAAGTTGAATGTAGATGATTTCAAAGTGTTAGGTAAGGTACAGACATGAACTCACATGAAATTCTCCGAGAAGAGATCCTGAATAAGGCCGTTGTACACGGCAAAGTGATTTTGTCTTCTGGAAAAGAGGCTGATTACTACGTTGATTTACGCCGTGTGACGCTTGATTCGGTAGCCGCACCACTGGTTGGCGCTGTGATGCTTGAGCTAACTAAAGATTTAGATTACGAAGCAGTTGGTGGATTAACTCTTGGAGCTGACCCGGTCGCAACTGCGATGATGCATGTCGCTGCACAACAAGGGCGCAAATTAGATTCCTTCGTTGTCCGCAAGGCTGAAAAAGCGCATGGCTTACAGCGTCGCATTGAAGGACCAGATGTTAAGGGCCGTCGAGTATTAGCAGTCGAAGATACTTCAACCACCGGCGGTTCAGTTTTAACTGCCGTTGAAGCACTTCAAGAAGCTGGCGCAATTGTCGTCGGCGTTGCTGTCATTGTTGAACGTGGCGCGAAACCAAAAATTGATGAAGCCGGATTTGAATATCGTGCTGCTTACCAGTTAGCAGACCTTGGTCTTTAATTACCTAGCGATTTAGGACAAGTGGTGCTTAGAGCGCCACTCTTTAAAAATCTCAATAACCATGGGCACCAATGAGATTAAAACAATGACTCCAACTACAACATAAAGGTAATAGTGACCAGAGTCGCTAAGCACATCGCCCAATAGGTAACCAATCCCGATCGCCACTTGGGTCCAAATGATTCCACCAATTGCATTCCAGACGGAGAATATTTTTCGATCTAACTGCACCACACCGCACATTGGATTTAACAGAGTTCTAGCAAAAGGAATGAACCGGCCGAAAATCAAAGCTTTCCGAGGCCCATATTTATTTAGCCACTTTTCAACTGTACGAACCATTTTTTGATTAAAGAATCGGCTATCTGGTCGTTCAAAAAACTTACGACCGTATTTTTTGCCAAACCAATAACCAACTTCACCGCCGATAATTGCTGCAACGGGAGCGAGTAGGAACAGCAAGGGCGCAGATAACTTGGCTTCGCCTAAAATGTCGGCGCCAGCTTTCGAGGCAGCCATGCCCGCTAGAAATACAACCTCGCCACCTGGGAAAACCAAGCCAATTAATAGGCCAGTCTCCATAAAGATGATGCCGAGGACCCCGATCAACCCCAAAGTCGTGACTACCGAATTGGCGTCAAAGAGGGTTCCGAGGTTCATGGGAATAGACCCTAGTCGCTTAGCCCTAGACCTCCAACAGTTCTAAGCCTCCAATAGTTGAGGCTTAGTAGGGCAAATCTCACAGTAATAGAAAGGTGTATTTGCCAATCAATAGGGGGTTATGCGTAAACTCAGGCAACTTTGTGGGCAATCAGCGCCCCATGACTCTCCAACGGAGGAGACAAGATGCGGTCAAGCGCCTCACTCGTGCAAGTAACCGGAAATAACCTCACCTATGTTTATGTAGTTCTAGCCATTTCACTTGTGGCACTCGGAATCGCATATGCGCTTCGCGCTCAAGTTTTGGCGCAAGGTGAGGGCACCGAGAAGATGAAGGAAATCGCCGGGGCGGTTCAAGAAGGAGCGGCAGCTTATTTAGCTCGCCAGTTCCGCACCCTTTCCTATTTCGTAGCGATTGTTTTCGTTCTACTTTTTGCACTCCCAGGTGAAACTGATATTCGCATTGGTCGCTCAATCTTCTTCTTGCTAGGTGCCGCCTTTAGCGCATTAGTTGGATACAACGGCATGTGGCTAGCAGTTCGCGCAAACGTACGCGTTGCCGAAGCCGCTCGCCAGAAGAATGCCGAACGCGCAGTACAGATTGCTTTCCGCACCGGTGGTGTTGTTGGCATGACAACTGTTGGCCTTGGTTTAGTTGGTGCCTCACTTGTTGTGATTATCTACCGCGATCAAGCCCCAGCAGTTCTTGAAGGTTTTGGTTTTGGTGCCGCAATGCTCGCGATGTTTATGCGCGTAGGTGGCGGTATCTTCACAAAGGCAGCCGATGTCGGTGCTGACCTAGTAGGTAAAGTTGAAAAAGGTATTCCAGAAGATGACCCACGTAACCCAGCAACTATTGCCGATAACGTTGGCGACAATGTTGGTGACTGCGCAGGCATGGCCGCTGACTTATTCGAGTCATATGCCGTAACACTTGTTGCTGCGTTGATTCTAGGAAAAGCTGGACTAGGTAATGCCGGTTTGGTTTATCCATTGATCGTTCCAGCAATCGGAATCGTCACAGCGGTAATCGGAATCTTCCTTACTCGTTTGCGCTCAACAGATAAGAATGCAATGACCGCAATTAACCGCTCATTCTTCCTATCTGCAATCATCAGCGCAGTTCTAACAGCACTTGCGACATTTACTTATCTCCCAGATAGCTTCAGTAAGTTAGTTGGCTTAGCTCCTGAAAAAATTGGCGAGTTCGGCGACACCAACCCACGCATCTTGGCAATTGGCGCAGTTCTAATAGGTATTGGTTTAGCTGCGGCAATTCAATTACTGACTGGTTATTTCACCGAAGTTGGAAAGCGTCCAGTTAATGATGTTGCTGCCTCATCACAAACAGGCGCTGCAACCGTTATTTTGTCGGGTATTTCGATTGGTTTTGAGTCAGCTGTTTATAGTGCTTTGCTTATCGCAGCCGCAGTATTCGGTTCGTTCTTGTTAGGTGGCGGTTCGATCGTGCTTTCACTTCTGGCGATCGCTTTAGCCGGAACTGGTTTGCTAACAACTGTTGGCGTTATCGTTGCAATGGATACCTTCGGACCTATCTCAGATAACGCACAAGGCATTGCTGAAATGTCTGGCGATGTAAAGGGCGAAGGCGCACAAATTCTTACTTCACTTGATGCAGTTGGAAACACCACAAAGGCAATCACTAAGGGAATCGCAATCGCAACTGCGGTACTTGCGGCAACTGCGCTCTTCGGTGCCTTTACCGATGCAATTAAATTGGCTGTTGTTGAAGCTGGTTCTACAACGGTAGATCTAGTAACAAATCTGCAATTCCAAGGCATTCTCGATGTCGCTGATCCACGTAACTTGGTGGGTCTAATTATCGGCGCTGCAGTGGTATTCCTATTCTCAGGTCTAGCAGTTAACGCGGTATCTCGCGCAGCTGGCGCGGTAGTTATGGAAGTTCGTAATCAATTCAAACTACACCCAGGAATTATGAAGGGCACTGAAAAGCCTGAGTACGGTCGCGTGGTAGATATTTGTACTCGCGATTCACTACGTGAACTAGCAACACCAGGTCTGCTTGCTGTTATGGCCCCAATCGCAGTTGGTTTTGGTCTTGGCGTTGGTGCACTTGGTGCGTACTTAGCTGGCGCAATTGGTACCGGAACACTTATGGCTGTTTTCTTATCTAACTCAGGCGGCGCTTGGGATAACGCTAAGAAGATGGTTGAAGATGGACATTATGGCGGCAAGGGCTCAGATGCCCACACTGCGACCATCGTTGGTGACACTGTTGGTGACCCATTCAAAGACACTGCAGGTCCAGCAATTAACCCACTAATCAAAGTTATGAACTTGGTTGGTCTGTTAATTACACCAGCAATTGTTGGCATGGCACTTGGTGGTCGCGAAAGCACCAGTACTTTGATTGGCATTGTCGCAACGCTCGTAATTGTGGCAGCCCTAGTTCGTAATCGTCGTCAATCGACTTCGATTACTTACTAATACCAAGTCTTTAACTTCAGCTTTTCCCCAGAGCTAATTTAGGAAATTTATGGCGCGCGAATTAAAGAAGCTGGTGATCGTTGAATCACCTGCCAAAGCACGCAAAATTGGCGGCTACCTCGGCGACGATTACATCGTCGAGGCTAGCGTCGGTCATATTCGCGATCTACCTCAGCGCGCAGCTGATATTCCTAAGGAATACAAGAAGATTGCTTGGGCTAAAGAGGGCGTAAATATTGAAGAAGATTTTGCGCCGCTTTATGTAATTAACCCAGATAAAAAAGCGAAAGTTGCTGAGCTTAAGGCGTTGATGAAAGATGCCGAAGAGTTAATTCTGGCAACCGATGAAGACCGTGAAGGTGAAGCTATCGCTTGGCACTTAGTTGAAGTGCTTGAGCCAAAGATTCCGATCAAACGTATGGTTTTCAACGAAATCACTAAAGAGGCAATTCAAAGCGCAGTGGAAAATACGCGTGATCTTGATTATGACTTAATTGATGCGCAGGAAACCCGCCGAGTTCTAGATCGTCTCTTTGGTTATCGCTTATCTCCGGTGCTCTGGAAAAAAGTAATGCCACGTATTTCTGCGGGCCGCGTGCAATCTGTTGCTACTCGGCTAATTGTAGAAAAAGAACGCGAACGCATGGCTTTCATTTCTTCGGCTTGGTGGGATCTAACCGCAAAGTGTGAATTGGGTTTTAACGCACGCCTGCTTAGCGTTGATGGCAAGCGGGTGGCTGCAACTGCAGACTTTGGTGCTGATGGCGCAGTAAAAGAAAAATCACTCGCCAATATTTTATTACTTGATGAAATAGCTGCTAGATCTTTAGTTGCAGCCCTTAAGGCAGCACCATTGGTAGTTAAGTCGATGGAAGAATCGCCACGAACTGAAAGACCCAAGCCACCATTTACGACTTCAACTATGCAGCAAGATGCGGGCAGTCGACTAGGTTGGGGAGCGCAGATCACAATGCGCATCGCACAACGTTTATATGAAAACGGCTATATAACGTATATGCGTACTGACTCAGTAAATCTTTCAGCGCAAGCAATCAGCGCAGCGCGCGAATCAGCTAAAGCACTCTATGGTGCAGATCATGTCGCTGATGCACCGCGCGTTTATGTTGGCAAAACTAAAAATGCCCAAGAAGCACACGAAGCAATTCGCCCAGCTGGGGAAAGTTTCAAAACTCCTGGCGAATTAGCGCCTGAGCTTTCGCGCGATGAATTTGCACTTTATGACTTAATTTGGAAACGCACAGTTGCATCACAGATGGCAGATGCTAAAAAAATGCAGATGCGCGTAGACTTTGATGCGAAAACTAGCGATAGCCGCGAAACTATTTTCCGAGCCAATGGTTCGGTAATCACTTTCCCTGGCTTCCTTGCCGCTTATGATGATTTAGCGGATGAAAAAGAAGGCGAAGAATCAGAAGATAAGCGCTTACCAGCAATGAACATTGGGCAAAGTGTAAAGGTTGAGGAATACAGTTGTGAAGGACACGAAACTAAGCCACCAGCTCGTTATACCGAGCCAACCTTGGTTAAGAAACTTGAAGAACTAGGTATCGGGCGACCATCAACATTTGCCTCAATTATTGCAACAATTCAAGACCGCGGTTATGTATCAAAGCGTGGTCGCGCTTTAGTGCCTACTTTCTTAGCTTTTTCAGTTACCGGCTTGCTCGAAACACATTTCACAAAATTAGTTGATTACGAATTCACCGCCAGCATGGAAGAAGATCTCGACAAGATCGCAAGCGGTGAAGCTAAGCGCGTAGATTGGTTACGCGACTTCTTCTATGGTCACGATGGCGAACCAGGCCTAAACGAATTATCGGCTGACTTAGGGGCAATTGATGCGCGCGAAGTAAATACCATGCGCCTTTCACCTGAGATTGAAATTAGAGTTGGTCGTTACGGTGCTTACTTACAAGAGGGCGAAGGTGAAACTCGCAAGTTAGCTAACGTTCCAGAATCTCTAGCACCCGATGAGTTAACTTTGGCTAAAGCAATTGAATTACTGGCTGCGCCATCAGGTGAGCGCGATTTAGGAATTGATCCAGCAACGAACTTACCAATAATTGCTAAGAGCGGTCGCTTTGGCCCATATGTAACTGAAGTATTTCCAGTAGAACCAGTGGTTGAAGGTGCAAAGAAGAAGCGCAAAAAAGCAGATGATCCAAAACCAAAAACTGCCTCACTTCTTTCAACGATGACCCTCGACACAATTACTTACGAAGAGGCATTAAAACTTTTATCTTTACCGCGCACACTAGGAACTAATGCCGCAGGCGATGACATCACTGTACAAAATGGTCGTTATGGTGCTTACTTAAAAGCTGGCACAGATTCGCGCACGTTAACTTCCGAAGATCAACTATTCTCAATTACCTTAGATGAAGCCCTCGAGATTTATTCTAAACCAAAAGAACGCCGTCGCGGAGTGGCAAAACCACCACTGAAAGAATTGGGTGTTGATCCAACTACTCAGAAACCTTTGATTGTTAAAGATGGCCGTTTTGGTATGTATGTAACCGATGGCGAAACCAATGCAACTCTGCGCCGTGGCGACACAGTGGAAGCAATGACCATTGAACGCGGGCTCGAATTATTAGCCGGCCGCCGAGCCTGGGAAGCTGAAAATGGTGGAGCCGCTCGACCGAAAAAGAGTCGCAAGAAGGCAGCCAAAACTGCGCCAACGATGACGAAAAAAACCGTTAAGAAAGCGGCAACTAAGCGAGTTGCGAAAAAGGCAGCCACTGGGAAAGCAAAAACCAAGCCCACTACGATTGAGCCGTGAGCAACTCTCTTCCAAGACCGGCGGCACCGGCACCCGATGAGACTCGAAGTGTTTTAGCAATCCCTGCTTTTCGCCGACTATGGCAAGCGATGGCATTTGGTTCACTAGGCGATTGGCTTGGCTTGCTTGCAACAACTGCACTTGCTCAACAATTATCAGGCGGAGATTATGCAACAGCTAACTTTGCGATTGCTGGCGTTTTCATCGCCCGCTTACTTCCAGCAGTTTTTCTAGGACCACTTGCAGGGGTAATTGCCGACCGACTAGATCGACGAATGCTTATGGTCGTTGCGGATGTAATTCGCTTTGCACTCTATATATCTATTCCAATTGTTAATAATTATTTCTGGCTCTATACAGCAACAATTTTGGTGGAATGTGTTTCACTTTTTTGGTCACCAGCAAAAGATGCGACCGTTCCAAATCTAGTTCCGAAAGAAAAGCTGGAAAGCGCAAATCAAGTTTCGCTCTTTGCGGCTTACGGAACTGCGCCAATAGCAGCGGGGCTCTTTGCCATTTTGGCACTTTTCAGTAGCGCAATTGCCTCAGCTTTCCCAAGTTTTAAAGGCACTTCAATTGACATAGCGCTTTACATAAATGCCTTAAGTTTTGCGTTTAGCGCGTGGACAATTTTTCATCTGCATGAGATCCCTAAACGAAATCAAGCTGGCAAAAAAGCAGACTCCAGTGTTGGCAAATCACTAATTGAAGGCTACAAAGCCGTCAGTGGTTCAAAGATTATTCGTGGCCTTATTGTTGGAATGATCGGCGCATTCATCGCAGCCGGCGCTGTTATTGGCCTAGCGCGTACATTTGTAGGCGATTTAGGTGGTGGAGATGCTGGATACGGCGTGCTCTTCGGTTCAGTGTTTACTGGCCTAGCTATCGGGATTGCTTTTGGTCCAAAGATATTTGCGCAATTTTCTCGCCGGCGGTTATTCGGCGCTTCGTTAACAGTTGCGGGTTCATTCTTAGTTTTACTCGCAGCAATTCCCAACTTCACCTTAGCTGTATTTATCGTAATAATTCTGGGCGCGTTCTCCGGCGTTTGCTGGGTAACTGGCTTCACGATGCTAGGACTTGAAGTTCACGATGATGTACGTGGTCGCACATTTGCATTCATGCAATCAATTATCCGAGTAACCCTGGTTGCAGTTTTAGCGATTTCACCAATTATTGCGGCATACATTGGTGAGTACCGAATCAAAGTTCGCAACACTGAAGTTGCCTACAACGGTGCTGCGATAACCTTGTTTTTCGCGGGCCTATTCGCAATTTTGATTGGTGCCGTTTCTTATCATCAGATGAAAGACCGCCCAAATGTTTCGATCTGGAGCGATATCGCAAATGCGATTAAAGGCGAACTTGGCTCAATCACCGGAGCTCAAACTAAAGGCATATTCATCGCTTTTGAAGGCGGCGAAGGCAGTGGAAAATCAACTCAAAGCAAATTGCTCAAAGAATGGCTCGAAGAAGAAGGGGAAGAAGTTCTGCTTAGTCGCGAACCTGGCGGCACTGAAATGGGTAAAGATTTACGCCGAATTTTGCTCGATCATTCAACTGGCGATATCTCACCTCGTGCTGAAGCGCTTTTGTATGCTGCAGATCGTGCGCACCATGTATTTTCAAAGATTCGTCCTGCGCTAGATCGCGGTGAAGTCGTAATTACCGATCGCTACTTTGATTCTTCAATTGCTTATCAAGGCGCAGGTCGTGTTCTAGTTTCCGGTGAAGTAGCACGCATATCTCGTTGGGCTACAGAGTCACTTTTCCCGACCTTAACAATTTTAATTGATCAGCCAGCTGAAATCGGATTAAGCCGATTAAAGAGCAAAGATCGATTGGAAATAGAGCCAATCGATTTCCACGAGAGAATCCGACAAGAGTATTTACAGTTGACGCTTCTTGATCCAGAGCGATATCTAGTTGTAGACGGTCGCCAAACTATCGAAGAAATCCATCAAGAAATTATTGCGCGAGTTGGCGAAATTCCTGGATTACGTCGCAACATTCGTGATGCGCAAGGAAACCGTTTAATGAAACCAATCCGTCGCGCTGCCACGACAGCTCGAAATACTGCACGCAAAACCGTAAAGAAGAAATAGCGATGTCGGTTTACGATCAATTAGTTGGTCAAGGCCATTTGGTAAAAATCCTTGAAGGTGCCGTTGCCGCCGCTCGCAGTGGCGAAGATTCACAAGAGATGACCCATGCTTGGCTATTTACCGGCCCACCCGGAAGTGGTCGATCATCAGCTGCAGTTGCTTTCGCTTGCGCGTTGATCTGCAGCAGTGATGGCTGTGGCACCTGTACTGATTGTCGAGCTGCTAAGGCTGGCACCCATGCTGATGTAGAAATTATTCGCACCGAAGGTTTATCAATCAAGATTGAAGAGATTCGTGAGTTACTAACGCGCGTTGCTTGGGCTCCAGCAATGGGCGGATGGCGCGTGGTTGTCATGGAAGATGCTGATCGTCTGACCGAATCGGCAGCTAATGCGCTACTTAAAGCTATTGAAGAGCCAGGAAATCGCACAGTTTGGCTCTTATGCGCACCAACTCTGCATGATGTTTTGCCAACCATTCGTTCAAGATGCCGGCACCTACAGTTGGTAACACCTAGCGCTAAAGATGTAGCTGATGTTTTGATTAACCGTGAAGGCGTGTCACCTGCGATGGCAGATTATGCCGCTCGTGCTTCGCAAGGACATATTGGACGTGCTCGATATCTAGCTAGCGATGAAACTATCCGTAATCGCCGAAATACAATCATTAAATTGCCGATGCAGATAAACGATGTAGCTTCCGCATTTAAAGCCGCCGAAACCCTTTTGAATTTGGCTACCGAAGAAGCTGAAATTGCGGCCAGTGCTCGAGATGAAAAAGAGAGCACCGAATTAGCTGAAGCTTGGGGCAAAGGTGCTACCGGACGCGGAATGGCTACTGGTGGGTCTAAGGCAATTAAGGATTTAGAGAAAGAACAGAAGTCACGAACCACCCGAATGATTCGAGATTCTATTGATG
>JBILGH010000017.1:0-25316 GCA_044351155.1 Candidatus Planktophila sp.
ACCAGTATGTAAGGTCAGCGATAGTGGCCCCAAGATAGTTGAGGCTCCCCGACGAACAGTTACTTCATCGAGAGTTAGAACGGTATCGCTTGCCATAGAGCGAAAAGATAGCGTGAATTCACGGTAATCTGCGCATATGAGCAGCGATGCGCAACACACTGGCCTGATTCTTCTGACTGGCACTGATGCCCCTGGCATCACACAGGCGCTATTTGCCACCTTAGAACCTTTTGCAATCACGGTTTTAGATATCGAACAGGTGGTAATCAGCGATCGCCTAATTCTGACAGTTCTAATTGGGTTAAGTCCGGCTCACGGCAGCGCTATCGAGGCTGATTTAAATGAGTGCGCAGCAAAGTTAGATGTAGATATCGCGACCTTGTTTTCAGATTCCACAATTAGCTCTATTCAAGCTAAGCAAGGCTTATTGCATGTTGTTGCTCTCGCTCAAAAACTCCAACCGAGTGCCATTACTAAAATCGCAGCTGCGATTAGCGTGCAGGGTGGAAATATCGAAAGGATTTTCCGAACCGCTTCATACCCGGTTACAGCCGTAGAGTTTCAAGTCTCTGGAGCAAGCGTTGATAAATTACGAACCTCTTTAGCTCTAGTAGCTCGTGAAGTTGGTATCGATATCGCGGTCTCCCCTGGTGGCTTGGCAAGATTAGCTAAGAAATTAGTGGTCATGGATGTTGATTCAACTCTGATTCAGCAAGAAGTAATCGAATTACTTGCCGCCAAGGTCGGCGCAGAAAAAGAAGTTATTGAAATAACCAAGGCCGCTATGGCTGGGGAACTTGATTTTGAAAGCTCATTGCGCGCACGGGTCGCGCTCTTAGCCGGAGCGCCAGAAGAGATAATTGCGCAAGTCCGCGAGGAAATTAAACTCACTCCTGGTGCGAGAACTTTAATCAAAACTCTACAGAAACTTGGCCATGAAGTTGCCGTTGTTTCGGGAGGTTTCACTTGCGTGATCGATCCGTTGCTCAACGAACTAGGAATCACGAACTACCGTGCGAATAGTCTTGAGATTGTCGATGGAAAATTAACTGGAGAAGTTTTGGCACCGATAATTGATCGCGCCGCAAAAGGCCAAGCGCTACGCGACTTTGCGGCAAAAGTTGGGGTCACTATCGAACAAACTATTGCGATCGGTGATGGCGCGAATGATCTCGACATGATTGCCGCCGCCGGTCTAGGCATCGCGTTTAACGCAAAACCTGCGGTTCGTGCCGCAGCCGATAGTTCGCTCACTGCGCCGTACTTAGACTCAGTTCTTTACTTGTTGGGCATCACTCGCGAAGATGTAGAAGCCGCAAACATTTAATTTATAAGCGGCAAGCGTGGATATCCGTGACCAAGATGCCGCGAGCGCCAATTGTCCAAAGATCATCCATTACAGCATTGGTGTCCTGACGCGGAACCATTGCACGCACGGCTACCCAATCGGCTTTCTGTAAAGGTGAAATAGTCGGTGATTCCAACCCGGGGGTAAGTTCGCAAGCCCGATCAAGTGCGCTTCTGGGAATGTCGTAATCAAGCAAAACATATTGTCTAGCCGTAACAACACCTTGTAGTCGTCGAATCAGAATTTCCAGGCCATCAGCTTGGCTGGTATTTTTAATCAATACTGCTTCACTGTTAAGAATTGGCTCACCAAAAATCTTGAGACCTGCTTGTCGAAGTGTGTTTCCAGTACTGACTACATCAGCGATTACATCTGCGACACCAAGTCGTATGCTACTTTCAACAGCACCATCTAACCTAACCACCTCGGCAGAAATCTTTAACTCTTTTAAGTGCGCAATTACCAAACCAGGATACGCAGTCGCTATTCGTTTTCCAGCCAGATCTGAGATCTGCCATTCACGGTCAGCGGTACCTGCAAATCTGAAAGTTGACCCACCAAAACCTAAACTTAAGATCTCCTTAGCTGGTGCACCTGAATCAATTAATAGATCTCTCCCAGTTATGCCAGCTTCTAGTTCGCCAGAACCAACATAAATCGCAATGTCCCGTGGCCGCAAATAATAAAACTCGACCCCATTTTCAGGGTCAAGCAAAACTAAATCTCGAGAATCAACTCGTTGCCGATATCCCGCCTCTTTAAGAATTGCAATGGAGGCATCAGCAAGTGAACCCTTGTTCGGAACAGCGATTCGAATCATTCTTTACTCCTACAAATATCGGTAAACATCGGCAATTGAGATTTGGCGAGATAACATGAGAACCTGCAGGTGATACAACAACTGGCTAATCTCCTCAGCTAACGCTTCATCACCCTCGTGCTCGGCCGCTAACCAAACTTCGCCGGCTTCTTCTAGGACTTTCTTGCCAATTGAATGAACTCCGGCATTAACCGCAGCTACTGTGGCCGAGTCTGGTGCTTGAGTAGCTACCTTTTCAGCTAATTCAGTAAATAGAGTTTCAAATGTCTTCATGAGGCGAGTTTACTTCAAGCGAATAGAGCGTGGGACACAATTAATTCTGAGAGTTAGCCTGAAACTGATTGGGCTGTTTCACGAAGAAAAGTGACCATTTGCGCTGGGTCTGCACTGTTAAAGACCGCGCTTCCAGCTACGAAAGTGTCAGCACCTGCTATCGCAGCTGATTCAATAGTTTCAAGCGAGATGCCACCATCAACTTGTAGCCAGATGGCTTTGGCGCCGATCGCATTGCGAGCTTGCGCAATCTTAGGTAGCTGATCATTCATAAACTTCTGGCCACCAAATCCAGGTTCGACGGTCATGATGAGCAACATATCTAGATCATCCAAGAACTCAAGATATGGCTCAAGAAGCGTTTTAGGCTTAAGCGCTAGAGCCGCGCGAGCACCATTGCTGCGGATCGCCTTTAAGGTGCCACGAATATCTGAGGTTGCTTCGGCGTGAATGGTCACACTTGCACATCCAGCTTCGGCATACTTTGGCGCAATCTGATCTACGTCAGCAACCATTAAGTGTGCATCTACCGGTAATTTGCTAATTGAAATAATCTCCGAGGCTCGGGCAAAATCAAAGGTGAAATTCGGAACGAAAATATCGTCCATTACGTCGAGATGAACTAAATCCGAAGTAAGCGAAATGCGCTCTATCTCTGCACCCAGATTAGTAAAATCGGCATTCAGAACGCTCGGGGTGATTCGAATCTGCTGACCCATAACGAAATCCTAACTCGACTTCTGGAATATGGTCATGAACATGGCATCGGTGTTATGTATCTGCGGCCAGAGCAGAAGTGAACCATCATCGTTGCTGCTTACTAGTCCAGCTGGGAAGTAAGGCCGTAGATCTACTTTTTCAAGTTCAGGGTGTTCCTTAAGAATCGCCGATACCTGAAATTTAGTTTCGGCTAAATGCGGCGAACAAGTGACGTATGCAAAGAAACCTTTTGGGTTGAGCGCTGCGATCGCGGCATTGCTTAGCTCAATCTGTAAATCGGTCAGAGTTCGCAGATCTGCAAGTGTGCGTCGCCAACGAACTTCAGGACGACGACGTAAAGCCCCTAAACCAGTGCATGGAACATCTGCCAAGATGGCATCAAAAGTTCGTCCACTCTGTGCAATCTCACGCCCATCGCCCACAATTACTTGGCCGAATTCAACAACTTGCGAAACCAAATTCGCTCGTGGCACCGATATTTCATTCGCGGTAAAGGTGTGATCTCCAAGGGCAGCAATGCTTGACATCAAAGCTGCTTTACCGCCGGGACCAGCGCAAAGATCAAGCCAATCATGAGCGCTCTTACTAACGGCTGCAAATATTTCGGCAACTAGTTGCGACCCTTCATCCTGAACTCCGGCACGTCGTTCTCTAATCGCCGGTATCGCACCAGGAGAACCAGACAGTCGAACGCCATATGGCGAAAATTGCGTTGGCACTCCCCCAAGTTCAACTAGTTCAGCTTGGGTAGAACGACCGGGCCATGAAACTAAGGTTGGTTGCGCTGGAACATTATTCGCAATTAAAGCTGCAGTCACATCTACTTCGTTCTTTAACAAGTCAAAATATGCCGAAACAATCCATTGCGGATGCGAATATTGAATCGAAAGGCGCTCGATTGGGTCTTTGATTTCGGCCAGCGGTGCTAACCATTCCCCAAGTGGTTTCTTCAAAACTGCTCGAAGTAAAGCGTTTAGAAAAGATCCTTGAGCTTCGCCTAATCTTTTGCGTGCGATATCAACGGAGGCAGATACTGCCGCGTGATCTGGAACCCGCATTTCATGAATCTGTTGCAACGCCATACGGCCGACGTCAATTACGCCCGGATCTACTTGTTCCCAAGGCCGATTAGATACCTGCGCCAGAATCCAATCATGACGTCCTTGCATCCGGAGAGTTCCGTAAAGCAATTCGGTCGCAAAGGCTTTGTCCCGATCATCAAACTTGCTAGCCGTTAACGCTTGCGGCAAAAGCAAATTTGAATACCCATCGCTGCGATTTACTTCAGTTAACAAATCAAAGACCAAAAGTCGAGTCGCATCTGGGTTTGCGCGTTTGTAGGTACGCGGCACTGGGTTATTCAAAGGTTTCGCCAGTCGTGAAGCGAGCTCCATTAGCCCAAGCGGAAGCTGGCATTGTTTTCTTACCAGCGGGAGTTACCTCTAAGAGTTCAACGGCAGTTGTGGCAGTTCCCACAAAGACGGAGCCATTTATCGACGAGATTTCGCCAACCGCAAGATGCTGTTCGCTCACTCGTGCTCTCATTATCCGAAGTACCTCACCTCGGAATTTCGCAGTTGCACCAGGATTGGGCGCGAAACCCAAAATCCTATTTACAATATTCGCAGCAGTTTCAGACCAGTCGATTTGGGCTTCTGCTTTAACTAATTTGGATGCACTAGTGGCCAGTGCGTGATCTTGCGGTACAGGTTTTATGCCACTTTCTATTGCACTGATAGTTTGCGCAATCGCACTTGGCCCTAATAGCGCCAATTCTGTAAGTAGTTCGCCCGACGTTGTGTTTGGCTTGATTGGGTATTTCGTTTGTAGATAGATCGGGCCAGTATCCATGCCGGCATCTAGTTTAAAAACCGTAATGCCGGTTTCCGTAAACCCATCGATAATCGCACGCTGAGCTGGCGCTGCACCCCGTAATTTTGGAAGCATTGAAAAGTGTAGGTTTATAAAGCCATACTTTGGTTGCGCCAGAATGCTATCGGGCAACAAAACTCCATAACCAATCGTCACCACCAAATCAAAACTCTTAAGTCGTTCGTCAAAATCAGCAGCTTTATTTGGGCGGTAAAGTTCAATGTCGTTAGCGAGCGCCCAAGTTGATACAGCTGTTGGAGTTAGCTCGCGACCTCGGCCAACCTGGCTATCGGGGCGGGAAATGATGAGCGCAAGCTCATGTTCAGATTCAAGTAGGAATTCTAAAGTTGGAATAGCAACTTCGGGTGACGCGGCAACCGCAATTTTCACTAGTTTCCTAGACCGTTAGTGAAATGAGGCGAAACTTTAATAATTGGTGAAGTCCCATTAGCTATTGCCGAACCAAACCATTCAGAGTCGCGAATCTCTTTCATCGCCAACTTACGATCAGCGGCTGATAATCGGTCGATGAAAACTATGCCATCTAGATGATCCGTCTCGTGTTGAATCGCTCTGGCTAGAAACTCGCTACCTTCAACGGTTACTGGATCGCCATGCATGTTAAATCCTTTGGCGACAACACGCATGGAACGAGGAGTTGGGTAACGTAAATCCGGAAAACTCAAACAGCCTTCTTCGCCATCCTGCAGTTCATCACTTAGATCAAGCTTCGGATTTATTAAATGGCCAAGTTCGTCATCAACGTCCCAAACGAAAACACGTAGTGATACGCCTATTTGAGGTGCGGCTAAACCTGCCCCAGGTGAATCCAGCATGGTCTCGGTTAAATCGGCTACGAGATTGCGGAGTTCCTTATCAAAGTCAACAACCTCCACGGCAGGGGTGACCAGCACTGGATCTCCGAAAAGGCGGATTGGTTGAATCGACATGGGCGCAATCCTATCAACTGCCAGGCGCTAATCGAGTGAGTATGGATTTACGCGATATGCCAGCAGTGGCTTTTTAGAGATGGCTCGTCGTTTGTTGATCTCGCGTAGTAGCGAGACCATCTCTAACTGCTCGAGTGGGTCAACCAAGAGAGCGAGCTTTGCGATTTCACCAGCAGTTGGTCCATAAACTCGTAACGATTTAGGAGCTCTGCTTTCTTCTCTGGCACTTTCTAACGCACTCTTAAGTCTTACGAGTTCGGCCGAATCTGCCAGAACTAGAACGGCACCAGATATCGGCGGAAGTTGTAGTGAAATGCGTTGCTCAATCTCTCGCTTTGAAATCGTGGCTGGATTCCAGGTTGTTAGCGCACTCGTAATAGGTGATCCATCGTCACTAACTAGCGCGATCACTCCGGAATCACTAATCAACGCACCTGCAGCAAAGAAGTTCGAGTAAGCACGTTCGACGCCATTTGAAGCACTAGAACTTAAGAACCGATCAACTTGCAACATGATTACCGCTTCATAACCACTCTCGGCTATTGGTTCCACGCCAGGGGTTGAAATTACTATTGCCGGATCGCTACTAACAGAATCTCGCGGATCACTAGCCGTTGATTGAATTACTACTTGATTGGGAAATGATCTGCCAATCTCTTCAGCAAACCGTTCGATGCCACGGCTGGTTAGGAAAACTCTGGCCTCGCCACACCAACCGCATTTCCAGTTTTGATATCTCTTACTACACAGCACACAAGTCGGTTCGCTCTTGGCACTACTTTTACTTAGCTTGCCACCACATTCACAGATCGCAATATTGCGACATTTAGCGCAACTAATCGCAGTCGCATAACCCTTTGCTGGAACTAAGAATAGAACTGGACCCGTCGCGATAGCTTTTCGCACCTGTTGATAAATCTTGCTCGGAATCAATTCACCATTACTGCTTGCTTGCGCAACAACTGAAATCTTTTCACGCGTTGCCTGATAACTAATCTCTTTCTTATCTATATCTATCGCTACATCGAGGCTAGGCACATAACCAGTGAAGTGCAGATCTAAATTAGAAAGTTTTGAGCGTATCCATGCGACTTCACGGGTATTCCAATATGGTGATCGTCGCTCGTAGTAATGCTCG
The DNA here is from genome assembly GCA_044351155.1 of Candidatus Planktophila sp. Classification (GTDB taxonomy): domain Bacteria; phylum Actinomycetota; class Actinomycetes; order Nanopelagicales; family Nanopelagicaceae; genus Planktophila. The sequence goes on from JBILGH010000017.1 coordinate 7,122, forward strand.
CTATTCTCTTGATGTAGGTAAATCTCGGACAACCCTGGAATAGACGCAAAAATGGCGCCGCGCATACCGATTACTACGTTGGCGGCACCAAGTGAGGCAGAAAGGAAATTGCGGTAACGATCGGCTCGAGGCAAATTCGAATCAAGCGACGTGAAATCAATACCCTGCTCAGACAGGGATGCAGCTAAGCGAAGTAGATCTCGAGCGGTCGGGACAATAATCAACTTTACGCCGCTAGATTTGCGAGATAAAACCAATGAACAGAGGGCGGAAATCGGATCTAACTTCGGTGGTAATAAGTGAAATGTTGCGACAGCTTCTGATTTTGGACTCGATGGCCTCGCCGCGAGAGATAGTCCTTTCTCGGCACTTGCAACACGAGGTGGTATCGCGCTTCGAATTACATCATAAGGCGAGCCACCCCAAAAACTCGCCGTCAATGAAATTAATTCAATCGTCTCGGCGCTTGCAACGGGATACTCCCCCAGTAACTTATAAATCGATTTCAGTTCTCGGGAATCTGATGTCAAAGCCGTGCGATCAATAACAATTCCTTCAAGATGTTTATCTTTAAAGGGAACTTGCACGCGAGAACCGATACTGATTTGAGAACTAATTTTTTCCGGAATTAGATAAGAAAATGGATCCGTTAAAGTTGGGATTGCAGTATCTACCCAGACTGAGGCAACAGGTAAATCGTTAGCTGCTGGCCCAGCGGGCTGCGGGGCGCGTTGCATCTTTAGTTTTAACGGTCGCAGCATGAACTCAAGTCTATGAGATGAATGTTGTACTGGGGCCTTTACTTGATTGCGGCTTGGAGAGCAGAAGCGCGATCGGTCTTCTCCCAAGTGAATTCGGTTAGTTCGCGACCAAAGTGTCCATAGGCGCTGGTAAGTGAATAAATCGGACGCAATAGATCAAGATCTCGAATTATTGCAGCCGGACGTAGATCAAAGACCGAAAGAACTGCATCTTGAATTCTAGAAACTGGCACCTTTTCGGTTCCAAAAGTTTCAATGAAAAGACCAACTGGTTGCGCCTTACCAATTGCGTAGGCGACTTGAACTTCGCAGCGTGATGCGAGCCCAGCTGCCACAATATTTTTGGCTACCCAGCGCATCGCGTAGGCCGCAGAGCGGTCAACTTTTGAAGGATCCTTTCCACTAAATGCGCCACCACCATGACGAGCCATGCCGCCATAAGTATCAACGATAATTTTGCGGCCAGTTAGACCAGCATCTCCCATTGGTCCACCGATTACGAAACGACCGGTTGGATTAATCAGAGTGCGTAGATCTGCTTTTGGTAGATCTACATCAGCAAGTACTGGATTGATCACCATTTCAATAATTTCTGGGGTTAACTTCTTAGCAACATCAACATCAGCGCTATGTTGTGATGAAATCACGATCGTATTTAGAGCAACAGCTTTATCGCCATCGTATTCGATAGTGACTTGAGTTTTTCCATCAGGGCGAAGGTAAGCCAATTCGCCGGACTTGCGGACCGTCGACAGACGTTGCGCCAATTTGTGAGCCAATGAGATTGGCAGTGGCATTAACTCTTTGGTGTCTTCGCAGGCGTAACCAAACATTAACCCTTGGTCACCAGCACCTTGTAGATCTAATGGATCAACCGAAGAATCTAATCGCTTCTCATAAGCATCATCAACGCCTTGAGCAATATCTTGTGATTGCTGACCGATTGAGAGCGAAACTCCACATGAATTTCCATCGAACCCTTTATCTGATGAGTCATAGCCGATATTTAAAACTGTATCGCGCACGATGCTCATTACATCGGCATAACCATTTGTGGTTACCTCACCGGCAACATGGACTTGACCAGTTGTGATTAAAGTTTCAACCGCGACGCGTGATTTAGAATCCTGGCTCAGTAATGAGTCGAGGATCGCATCGGAGATTTGATCTGCGATCTTATCTGGATGGCCTTCGGTTACAGACTCTGAGGTAAATAAGCGCTTTGACATTGGGCTAATTTAACTTATCAAGGACTAAATCGAGTAATTGGTTAGCTAATGTCGCTTTATCGCTCTTGCTAACTGGTATCTCTCTGCCTTCAATTGTGATGAATACGCCTTGAGTAGAGTCACTGCCGAATATCTCACCAGTTGAAACATCATTTAAGTAAACAAGATCTAAGCCTTTCGCAAGTAGTTTGCGGTTTGCTTCAGCAACATTCAACGTGGTTTCAGCCGCAAAACCTACGATTACTTGCTTATTTCGTTGGGCTGAAATTTTGGCTACTAAGTCTGGATTCTCAATCAAAGCAATCTCGCGATAGGCCTCTTTCTTGAGTTTTTCAGTACCCACTTGAAGTGGGCGAGCATCAGCAACAGCTGCAGCCATCACTAGTAAATCGGAGCTGTGAAAATATCGCTCCAGAGCCAGTTCTAAATCGGCGGCGCTCTCAACTCGAACAACTGCGGCCCCAACTGGATCTGGCAAATTTACGTTAGCACTCAAAATCGTAACTTCTGCTCCACGATCAAGCGCTGCTTGAGCTACTGCATAACCCTGTTTTCCAGAAGAGCGATTTCCAATATATCGAACTGGGTCAATCGCTTCGCGAGTTCCACCTGCGGTAACCAGAACGTGTTTGCCTACTAAGTCCTGGGAATCTGAAATAACAGAGGCCAGGAAGGCCAAAATTTCGGATGTATCAGGCAGACGACCAATGCCGCTATCTGCACCAGTAAGTCGACCGGTAGCTGGTCGCATCACGTGAAAACCACGTTCTTGAAGGAGTGCAATGTTGGCAACTGTGGCTGGGTTGTTCCACATATTTGGATGCATAGCTGGAATTAAGACTTTAATTGCGTTGCTGGCAAGTACTAAATTAGTCAACAAATCATCAGCTCGGCCCATCGCTACTCGAGCAATCAAGTCAGCGGTTGCTGGTGAAATAATGATCAATTCATTTTCAGCCGCAAGCTTGATATGTCTTACTTCATCAACTGATTCCCAAACTTGGGAGGTGACTTTCTTCCCGGATAACGCTTCCCAGGTAGCCGTGCCGACAAAATTGAGAGCTGAAGGCGTAGGAACTACCGTAACTTCGTAATTGCGCTCTTGCATGCGTCGTAATAGATCACAGGATTTATAAGCAGCGATCCCGCCACCAACGCCAAGAATTACTTTGCTAATTCGTTTTGGCACTTCGACCACCTCGCCTACTGGCAAAAATTAAGCGGTTGGTTCGAGATTCTCGATAGTTAGTAAGCCTTCATTAATCTCACGGAGTGCGATTGAAAGCGGCTTCTCGTGAACATGGGTCTCAACTAGCGGACCTACATATTCGAGTAAGCCTTCGCCGAGCTGTGAGTAATACGCGTTGATCTGACGTGCGCGCTTTGCAGCGTAGAGAACCAAACTGTACTTAGAGCCGGCCTTATCGAGAAGTTCGTCGATAGGTGGATTTGTGATGCCGTCCATGTGTCCTCCAGTAGCAAGCGGTAACTCAAGAAACTTATTAAATGTTTGGATTGATCAAGAGGCCAAGGATACCAGTTCGCCAAGAACCTGGGTTACCGAGTGATTTACGATCCGATGGTCGAAATTAGGGGCATGAGCCAGTTCTTCCTGTGCCAACGCCAGTCGTTGGGTTCTTCGTTCCTCTGAATCGGTGCCACGAGCCTCAAGTCGTGTCACTAGTTCTTCCCATGACGGTGGCTCTAGAAACACCAAAATCGCTTCAGAGCTGACTTTTCTAACTTGCTCAGCGCCAGTTATATCAATTTCCAAGAGTACATTCTTGCCATGGGCGAGAGCATCTTCTACTTGGGCCTTCGGAGTCGCATATTTAGCTCCAGCGAACTCGGCCCATTCTAAAAAATCTCCAGCTAACTTACGAGATTCAAACTCAGTATCAGAAATAAAGAAATAATCCACGCCATCATGTTCATTGTGACGCGGAACTCTAGTTGTGGCACTTATGGAAACGTAGAAATTAACTTCTTTGCGAAGTTCTTTGGCAACGGTACTTTTACCGACTCCCCCTGGTCCAGAAAGGACTAATAGTTTTCCGCGTTCGATAAGAGTTGGACTGGCGAACTCTGCGAGTAGAGCTGGTAGTTGTTTAGCGCCGAGGCCTTGAATGCGACGAGTTGGTGAGATTTTCAAACGCTCCATAACTGAACGTGCTCGGACTTTGCCAACACCTGATATAGATTCTAGAAGTTCGAAAACTCGCATCTTCGCAACGGCTTCATCACTTTTGCCTAATTCGAAAACTTGGCCAAGCGAATATTTTCCTTTTTTGATCTGAGCCTTAACTTCAGCTCTTCGTTTTCTAGCGGCGCTCGCCTTGGCCAGAGCTCGCGCACGATCTTCCGGCGAGAGTTTCGGTGGTTGCATAGGATAAATCTATCGGGCTATGAGCGGTTCACAAATCTCTGCCAAATTCGCGCTAAAGGCGGCTTCGCCTTGATTCCAGAAGCGAGTGATTGGGCGACCGATCACCACGTAACTCGCGCCCGCCTCGATCGCTGCCAAAGGCGTCATCGTGCGGACTTGATCATCAAGTGGCGCGGTCGGATCAATCGGTCTAACACCGGGGGTAATGATTGCTGGCTCAGTTCCGATAGCAGCTCGAATAGCTGAGACTTCCATTGGCGAACAAACGATTGCCTTGGCTCCGGAAGAAATGGCTAACTTAGCAAGCCTTACTGCGCTTTCTAGTGCGCTACTGCGAAAGCCAATCTCGACTAAATCTGGCTCACCTAAACTGGTCAATATTGTCACGGCTGTAATCTCGGTACTTGGAAGCTGTTGAGTCGCAGCAGCAATCATCGCGTTACCGCCCGATGCGTGAACCGTTAGGAATCTAGGCTTTAAGTGCGCAACCGCAGCGGCAGCCTGACCCACCGTATTTGGAATGTCATGCAACTTTAAATCTAGGAATAGATCTAACTCATGATCAGCTACAACTTCGCGAACACCATCGGCACCAAAATTTAGAAAGAATTCGAGACCTAATTTAATTCCAGTTATGTGCGGGGCAACTAGCGTAGCCCAAGTTTTGGCGATCTCAAGATCTGAGGTGTCAGTAGCCAGAATTATTGGCGCTTTCATCGAACGCTACTCTCTGGTCGATGTGCGAATCCAACTGCTTCACGCACAGAGCTGAAACCCTTTTCGGTCAGAATTTGCTTCAACTCATTTTGTATCTTCATGACTGCAGTTGGATTTCCAAATGAAGCGGTACCCACTGAAACTCCACTGGCTCCAGCCAGAATCAATTCAAAAGCGTCAGCACCTGATGAAACTCCACCCATGCCTAGAATCGGCACCTTGGGTAGCGCTTCGTGTACTTGATAAATCGCGCGGACCGCGATTGGTTTAATGGCTGGACCCGATAGGCCACCGGTTCGACCACCCAAATGAGGTCGCATAGTATTTGGATTAATCACCATACCCAGAACAGTATTAATTAGGGCAAGACCATCAGCACCTGCGTCAACGACGCCACGAGCGATCGACACAATGTCTGTTACATCTGGAGAAAGTTTGGCAATGATAGGCAAGTCTCCACCAATAGTTCGGCGAACACCTTCAATAACGTTTTGAGCGGATTCGAGATGGCAAGCGAACACCATTCCTCTATTTTCCACATTCGGACACGAGATATTTACTTCTAGTGCCGATATTCCCGCTACGCCACGAAGTCGGCGAGCTAAGGAGGCAAATTCTTCGGCAGTCTCTCCAGCAATCGAAACAATGATGCGGGCCTTCTGTTCAACCAACCAAGCTAAATCATTAGCTAAGAAAGCATCTATACCTGGACCTTGCAGGCCAATTGAGTTAAGCATTCCACTAGCAGTCTCTGCCATTCGCGGTGTTGCTCGACCAGCGCGCGGTTTAGTCATTATTGACTTAGTCACAATGGCGCCCATATCGCGTAAATCAAAGAACTGCGCTAACTCTTTACCCGAACTAGCGCACCCGCTGGCTGTAAAGATTGGCGCAGGAAACCAGGCGTTACCTAGAGTTGTTGAGAAATCTAGTTTTGACATTAAAGCACCACCGTCTTGCCTACTAGATCCCATTCAATTCTGGCACCATCCATTACTGGGCCATCAATACAGGAACGAAGATTGTTAATCTTGCCAGTTTCATCTTTAACCGGAAGTACGCAAGTCATGCAGATACCAATTCCACAAGCCATTGCTTCTTCAACAGCGCATTGATGAACTATATCTCCCCCGTTTAAAATATCTGAGATCGCTTTCAGCATCGCCATTGGGCCACAAGAGTAAACAACATCAATCTGAAGTTCAGAAACTAATTGCGCAATCGGTGAGGTAATGCGGCCAGTTTCACCCATAGATCCATCTTCGGTATAAATTCGAAGTGAATTAACGCTTCGTTTGCCTTCAAGAGGTGCATAAATTTTGGCGCCGGTACTTGCCCCCAGCAACATATCAACGCGACAACCGCGCTCTTTCAACACTTCGGCTAAGCCAAAGAGCGGTGCTGAACCGTAACCACCACCGACTAATAGGGCATTCACATTTGTGGTTGGAATCCCGAAGGCAGTACCCAACGGAAGTGTGATATCGATCTGCTCGCCGTCAGCTAATCCGCAAAGCCAAGAAGAGCCATTTCCATAGGGCGCAACGATTAACTCGATGGCACCGCCAAATTGTGGCGAAGTAGTTGTGCGCGAAATTGCGAAGGCTCGTCTCAGTACCATCTTCGAGTTGGGACCACCCACACTAATTGCGACAAAGTTGCCAGGCTTGCATTGCGAAACTAGTTCGCCAACACTAATTAAAATCTGGTGGTACTGACCGACCTTTTTATTGCCAACAATGGTCGCCAATAATTGAGCAGCGCTTCGATTAATTCCTCCCATGGCTAAGCCAACCATTTCTGAATGGATTTAACACTCATCTCGCCTTGCTGAAGCGCGGCAATGCCTGCAACTGCTGCGGAAAAACCAGCGGTGGTAGTAATGCAAGGAATAGAACGCTGGATTGCGGCGGTACGAATCATCCAGCCATCAGCTCTGGTGCCACGACCAACTGGAGTATTTATAACCAAATCAATATCGCCAGCATGTAAAAGATCAACGATCGTGCGTTCGCCCATGGCACCCTGACCTTCAGAATATTTACGAACCTCGGTTATCGAAATGCCTGCTTCGCGCAAGAAGGCGGCAGTTCCAGTCGTTGCCAAAATAGTAAATCCTAAATCGATCAGTGATTTAGCTGGTGCGGTACCGTGACTCTTATCTTTATCGGCAAGCGAAACGAAAACTTTTCCTGACTTAGGCAGCGGGCCGAAAGCAGATATTTGACTCTTGGCATAACTTTCACCGAAGGTCGCAGCGATACCCATAACTTCACCAGTTGAACGCATTTCTGGACCAAGTACTGAATCAACACCACGACCATCAACGCGTCGGAAGCGATTCCAAGGCAGAACTGCTTCCTTAACTGAGATTCCTTTAGCCTGACCGTTTCCAACCGGCAACATCCCTTCGCCACGTAATTCTGAAATTGTGGTTCCAACTGAAATACGTGCTGCCGCTTTCGCTAGCGGGACACCAGTTGCTTTACTAACGAACGGAACAGTGCGAGAGGCACGTGGGTTCGCTTCTAAAACATACAGTTGCTGATCTGCGATTGCGAATTGAATGTTGATTAACCCACGGACACCGACACCGCGCGCGATCTTCTCGGTCGCAACTGCAATTTCAGCAGCCATCTCAGGTGTAAGCGTCATTGCTGGCAGTACGCACGCACTGTCCCCGGAATGGATACCCGCTTCTTCAATGTGTTCCATCACGCCACCAAGGAATAGTTCTTCGCCATCAAACAAGGCATCAACATCAATTTCAATCGCGCTATCTAAGAATCGATCAACTAGAACCGGGCGATCTGGTGTTATGTCAGTAGCTCTTGTGATAAATCCAGATAGTGACTCGTCATCGTAGACAATTTCCATGCCGCGTCCGCCAAGTACGAAACTTGGGCGCACAAGTACTGGGTAACCAATTTCATGGGCGATCTTGAGGGCTTCTAGCTGCGAAGCTGCCATACCGAACTTCGGTGCAACTAAATTCTGTTGAGCTAAAACTTCGCCGAACTCACCGCGATCTTCAGCCAAATTTATGGCCTCTGGTGAAGTTCCCAAAATATTAACGCCAGCGGCTTTTAGTCCGGCAGCCAAGCCAAGCGGTGTTTGTCCGCCAAGTTGCGTAATAACCCCGAGTACTGGACCGGCTAACTCTTCTGCTCGGACAACTTCTAAGACATCTTCAAGAGTTAACGGTTCAAAATAGAGCCGATCACTTGTGTCGTAATCAGTTGAAACTGTCTCGGGATTGCAGTTGATCATTACTGTTTCAAAGTCAGCTTCTCTTAACGTGAAAGAAGCATGGACACAGGAATAATCGAACTCGATGCCTTGCCCGATGCGATTCGGACCAGATCCTAAAATTATCACTGCTGGCTTAGTTCGCGATTTAACTTCGGTCTCTTCTTCGTAACTTGAGTAGTGATAAGGAGTAAACGCTTCAAATTCGGCAGCGCACGTGTCTACAGTTTTATAGACAGCGTGGACGTGTAGATTCGCTCGCGCGGCGCGTACATCTGCTTCGGAAATACCGCGTAAATCCGCAATCTGCTTATCCGAAAAGCCAAGCTGTTTGGCGGTACGCAAGAGTTCGTCACTTAATTCACCCGGTATTGCGATAACTCTGGCTGCTTCATTCAACTCAGTTATCTGATTGAGGAACCATGGATCGATTTTGCAAGCGCTAAAGACTTCAGCGATCGAAGCGCCCCACCAAAGTGCGCGTTGAACTTGCTGTAAGCGGTACTCAGTTGGTATTTCAATGGCTTTGAGAAGTGCTTCAAGTTCGCCTGCATTATGCGGTGCTGGCCAAGAAAACGGCGCTTCTTTGCGTTCTAACGACCGTAACGCTTTCTGCAAAGCTTCAGCGAAAGAACGGCCAATCGCCATGGCCTCACCAACTGACTTCATGGTGGTCGTAAGTCGTGGATCTGCATCAGCAAACTTTTCAAAGGCAAAACGCGGCGCTTTAACCACTACGTAGTCCAAGGTTGGCTCAAATGAAGCGGGAGTCACTTTGGTAATGTCATTTTGAATCTCATCTAGCGAATAACCAATCGCTAATTTGGTAGCAATCTTAGCGATTGGGAAACCGGTCGCTTTTGAGGCAAGCGCACTTGAACGCGAAACTCTCGGGTTCATCTCGATCACGATTATGCGGCCATCAGCTGGATTTACTGCGAACTGAATATTGCAACCGCCGGTTGCAACACCAACTTCACGGATAATATCTATCGAAAGATTACGTAGCCTCTGGTACTCGACATCAGTGAGTGTCATTGCTGGCGCTACCGTGATCGAGTCTCCAGTGTGAACGCCCATAGGGTCAACGTTTTCAATAGTACAAACAATCACTACGTTATCTTTATGATCACGCATTACCTCAAGTTCGTACTCTTTCCAGCCAATAATCGATTCTTCAATCAAAACCTCAGTTGTTGGGCTGTGAGTAAGTCCAGCTCCGGCAATTTGTCTTAAAGCTGACTCATCAAAGGCGATACCAGACCCGAGGCCACCCATCGTAAAAGATGGGCGAACTACGACTGGGTAATTTAAAACAACTGCCGCAGCCAAGACTTCATCAATCGTATGACAGATAATTGATTTAGAAGATTCTCCCCCAACCTTCTCGACAATTGCTCTGAATAGTTCGCGGTTCTCGCCACGATTAATTGCGGGAATGTCAGCGCCGATTAATCTAACGTTGAACTTAGCTAGCGTGCCGCGTTCACTCAGGGCGATCGCCGCATTAAGTGCAGTTTGGCCACCAAGGGTTGCCAATATCGCATCTGGGCGTTCAATTTCAATTATCTTTTCGATATATTCGGCAGTGATTGGTTCAATATAAGTCGCATCCGCAAATTCTGGGTCAGTCATGATGGTCGCTGGATTCGAGTTAACCAAGATAACCCGAATGCCTTCGGCACGTAGCACGCGACAAGCCTGAGTACCAGAATAATCAAATTCGCAGGCTTGTCCGATTACGATCGGCCCGCTACCAATTACTAAAACACTTTTGATTGAATTATCTCTAGGCATTTACTACTCCGACTGGATTGGCCGCCATTAAGTCGACGAAACGATCAAACAAATAGTTCGCATCATGTGGACCAGCTGCTGCCTCTGGATGGTACTGAACGCTAAAAGCAGGTTGCTCAAGAAGAGCTAAACCCTCGACTACATCATCATTCAAGTTCACATGCGTTACATGGCCAGGTCCAAAGACAGTTGTGAAAGTGCCGGTTGTTGGCGCTTTGATCGCAAACCCATGATTGTGAGCTGTGATCTCAACTTTTTCAGTTACCTTATCAATGACCGGTTGATTAATTCCGCGATGACCAAATGTCAGCTTGTAGGATTCAAAACCAAGTGCTCGACCCAAAATTTGATGTCCAAAACAGATACCAAAGATTGGAATCTTTGCGTGTAGCACTTCGCGTACCAACTCAACGGTCTCATTCATAGTGGATGGGTCGCCAGGTCCATTTGAGATAAAGACCCCATCTGGATTAAGCGCAAGAATTTCGTCGAAGGTAGTACTCGCTGGCAATACGTGAACCTCGATACCGCGAGCTGCCATCGAACGAGGTGTCGCTGCTTTTATTCCTAGGTCTAACGCCGCAACTGTGAATTTCTTCTCACCGATCGCCGGTACAACATAAGGCTCGGCGGTAGATACATCTTGCGCTAAATAGGCACCTGACATCGCCCCACTTGATCTAACTTGGGTAACCATTTCTTCAATCGAGAATTCAGTACCTGAAAAAATTCCAACTTTCATAGCGCCACGATCACGTAGGTGCCTAGTGAGCGCTCTTGTATCAACTCCGCGAATACCAACAACGCCTTGAGCAACAAGATCATCTTCTAGTGAACGCTGACTTCGCCAATTACTAACAATCGCTGAAGGGTTTCGCACTACAAAGCCACTTACCCAAATTTTGGAAGATTCTTCATCATCTGTATTCATACCGGTATTACCAATGTGCGGTGCTGTCATGATAACTACTTGCTTGTGATAACTCGGGTCAGTTAGCGTTTCTTGATACCCGGTCATGCCAGTTGAAAAAACCGCTTCGCCAAAAGTTGTTCCGACAGCCGCCCAGGAACTACCGTTAAAGATGCGACCGTCTTCTAAGACCAAAAGCGCCTTACTCACCAAAGACCAACTTTCCGTTGAAAAAGGTATGCGTTACGACGCCAGGTAGTTCAAAACCATGGAACGGTGTGTTCTTGGATCTAGTAGACATTAAGTCGCGATCTACGACCCAGCTAACCGCGGTATCTACAACCGTGAGATTGGCTACGTTACCGACTACTAAGTCCTGTCCATGGTTTTCGTAACGAGCAATCTGCGCAGGGGCGATCGAAAGTCGTTGAGCCACATCTTGATAGTTGATCAAACCGGTCTCGACCATAGTTTTAATCACGATAGATAGCGCTGTTTCCAGTCCAACCATTCCGAAACTGGCAACCGACCATTCGCAATCCTTGCTTTCTGAACTATGTGGTGCATGATCAGTTGCGACGATATCGATAGTGCCATCTGCTAAACCTGCGCGGAGCGCTAACACATCACTTTCGAGCCGCAATGGTGGATTGACCTTGAAGATTGGATCATAGGTTTTTGCGTAATCATCCGTTAGTAACAGATGATGCGGAGTTACTTCAGCTGTTACATTAATTCCTCTTGCTTTAGCCCAGCGAATTATCTCTACACCACCAGCAGTTGTGAGATGACAGATATGTAAGCGTGACTTGGTATGTTCAGCAAGCAAAACATCGCGAGCAATGATTGCTTCTTCAGCGACAGCTGGCCATCCCTTTAGTCCCAACTGCGCAGATATTTCGCCTTCATTCATCTGCGCATCTTGGGTTAAAGCAGGTTCTTGCGCATGTTGCGCTATGACGCCATCAAATTTCTTTACGTACTCCAAAGCGCGACGCATTATCAGTGGATCAAACACACATTTTCCATCATCGCTGAAAACTCTGACTCGCGCAACTGAGTCCGCCATTGCGCCTATTTCCGAAAGTGTTTGGCCGTTTAATCCTTGAGTTACCGCGCCAATTGGAAACACATCACACAAGCCAGCTGCTTGACCAAGTCGATAGACCTGTTCAACAACGCCTGCGGTGTCGGCGACTGGTGAGGTATTTGCCATTGCGCTGATTGCGGTGAAGCCGCCACGGACAGCAGAACGAGAACCTGTTGCAACCGTCTCAGATTCTTCAAAACCTGGCTCACGTAGATGAGTGTGTAGATCAACTAAGCCGGGCAACACCTGCTTACCCGCTAAATCAATTACTTGATGGTCTGATGGTAGTGAACTAGTCGCCACAAAGTGACCGTCAACAATCGCTAAATCAGATTTGCTGCCATTTGGCATCGTTGCGTTCTTCAATAAGTAACTCATTAGTTGATTCCGCCTTCAATTGGTGCTCCGCCTAGCAACAGATAAAGAATCGCCATTCGCACACTTACGCCGTTGCTTACTTGTTCGACAATGACCGATCTAGCACTGTCGGCAGCCTCAGCCGTAATCTCGAGACCTCGGTTCATTGGACCTGGATGCAGGATGATTGCCTTGGGATTCAGAGCGTTCATGCGATCACGATTTAACCCGTAGTACCGAGAATATTCCCGAGCACTTGGAAAAAAGATCTCATGCATTCGTTCTTGCTGAATGCGTAACATCATGATTGCGTTAACTCGCGGGATAACCGCATCTAAGTCATATGAAACTGTGACGGGCCAACTATCAACCCCAAACGGCAATAACGTTGGTGGCGCAACTATCGTCACATGGGCACCTAGCTTCGTAAGCAATAATACATTTGAACGCGCCACTCTAGAATGCAGAATGTCACCGACAATCGCGACTCGGAGCCCAGCTAAATCTTTGGCACCTTTGCCAAGATGTTTACGAATCGTGTAAGCATCGAGTAAAGCCTGGCTCGGATGTTCATGGGTGCCATCGCCAGCATTAATGACCGTGCCGCTCATCCATTGATTATCAGCTAAACGAAACGGTGCGCCAGAAGCCGGATGTCGAATAACCACAGCATCGGCGCCCATAGCTTGCAGTGTTTGCGCAGTATCTTTGAGTGATTCACCCTTGCTCAAGCTTGACCCTTTAGCCGAGAAATTAATTACATCGGCGGAAAGTCGCTTGGCGGCAGCTTCGAATGAAATTCTGGTTCGGGTGGAGTCTTCGGCAAATAAATTTACAATTGTGCGACCGCGAAGTGTCGGCAACTTCTTCATCGGACCATCTGAAATGCGCGCCAACTCAGAGGCAGTATCGAGAATTAGAATTGCATCTTCGCGAGAGAGATCGCTAATGCTCAATAGATGTTTCACTTGACTCCCCCTTCGGCGATGGTTACTTCATCAGTTCCATCAACCTCCACCAAATTGACTTTGATAATCTCGCTGCGAGACGTTGGAATGTTCTTGCCCACAAAATCTGCCTTAATTGGCAGCTCACGGTGTCCGCGATCTATTAGAACTGCGAGTGAGACGCTGGTGGGACGGCCTATTTCACCAAGTGCATCGAGTGCGGCGCGAATGGTGCGACCCGAGAATAGAACGTCATCGACTAAGACCACATGTCGACCCTCAACTCCGGCAGCCGGAATCAACGTCGGCAGCAGTGCTTTGGGAGAACGACTTCGCAGATCGTCGCGATGCATTGTGGTGTCTAAGGTTCCGACTGCGACTTGTCCGCCTTCGATTGCATTTATGGCGACTGCGATTCGGGTTGCTAGATGAGCTCCGCGAGTGGGAATTCCTAAAAGAGTAATTGAGTCAGCACCGTCATAGCGCTCTAAAATTTCATGAGCTATGCGGACTATTGCGCGCGACATATCGGGCGCAGGCAGAACTGTTTTCATGTAAATCTCCTTCCCCACCTCGCAGGATGGGTCTTAAAGGATGCAGCGGAATAATAGCAGTAGCCGGGCTAAACCTGTGGATAGGCTAAATCACCGTCGAAGTAATGAGGCTAACTTTGCGCTCATGACTATAAATCCGCAGACCGATACCTTCACTCGCCCATTTCCCAGCAATATTGAAATTGGTCGCCGTATGCGTGCGGCCCGCCGCAAGCGGGGCTGGACAATCGCCGAGATGGCTGAGATTGGAAAGATCAAGGCGGTCGTAATTGGCTCTTATGAACGCGGATCACGAAATATGCCCATTTCAAGGCTTGGTGAAATTGCGCGAATTCTCGGAGTTGATGTCTTGTTTTTGCTCGGTCAACCAATCACTGAGCAAGGCTTGGCTGAGAATCTGACTTTAGATTTGCGCGCTATTAGCCGTCCTAGCTTTACCAGCTCGGCTCGATTAGCGGTTGTTGTTAATTACTGCGCCGGGATAGTTAAGAAAAGAAGTGACTGGAACGGTGAAGTGTTATCAATCAGAGAGACTGACTTAATGAACTTGAGTTTTGCGTTGGGAATTGAGACAGCTGAACTTTTACATTGGCTGAACGCTGAAAACTACTTAATTAAAGAGATAAGTCACTCTTGATCGAAGTTATCTTTGCTAAGACACCATGAATGTAACCCGCGGATTCCTCAGTAGAGAGATCTTTCGCAAGAATTAGCGCTTCATCAATGGCAACTGCATCAGGTATTTCACTGGCCCAGAGGATCTCGAAGATCGCGATACGAAGAATATTTCGATCAACTGCCGCTAACCGGTCTAGATCCCAACCTTGAATGTAGGTAGCAATTAGTTCATCAATCTTACGTTTGTGCTCGGTGACGCCCGAAACTAACTCTTTGGTGTAATCACGTACCGGTGGTAACTCCGCATCGTCACTGATGTTTAGTCGAGTCTCAATGATTGCTAACGGATCACTTTTACGGATATCCGCTTCGTAGAGAATATCCAGACTGTGTTTTCGAGCTTTACTGCGAGCTGACACTAGTTAGCGCGACCTTGATACGAACCATCTCTAGTATCAACCATAATTTTCTCATCTTGCTTGATAAAAAGTGGCACCTGAATCTGGATTCCAGTTTCAACTGTTGCTGGTTTAGTTCCACCTGAAGAGCGATCACCTTGTAGGCCAGGTTCGGTATAAGTAACGGTCAATTGAACCGAAGCAGGTAGTTCAATATAAAGCGGATTGTTTTCGTGGATTGCAACGATCGCTTCAGTGTTCTCTAACATGTAATTTGCGGCATCACCAACGGTGGCAGCAGAAATATTCATCTGGTCATATGTTTTGTTATCCATGAAAACAAAATCTTCGCCCTCTTTGTAAAGAAACTGCATTTCGCGCTTTTCCAGAATAGCAATATCGATTTTCACGCCAGCGTTCAGTGTCTTCTCAACAACTTTACCTGTCAAAACTTGGCGCATCTTGGTGCGAACGAATGCTGGGCCTTTGCCTGGTTTAACGTGTTGGAATTCGATTACAGTCCAAAGTGAACCTTCAATATCGAGACACATGCCATTTTTAAGATCACTTGTGGTTGCCACTTTGAGACTCTCCTATATGCGCAATGAGGCGCAAATTTTTAGCCACCGCAGCTCGGTGGACGAGACCTTAGGATACCTAATACTTGTGCGAATACTTAAATCCGCAGCGTAGGTTTAGTTAGTTTGGGTCTTACTTAGTTAGGCCTTTCAGTGCTGAAATCGCTAACGCATATGAATTAGGCCCAAAACCACCAATAGTGCCATTTGCTACGCCAGAAATAACTGAGGTGTGACGAAATTCCTCACGGGCTAACGGGTTAGATAAATGCACTTCAATCAATGGCGACTTCACTAGCTCGGCCGCATCCCGAATCGCGTATGAATAATGTGTAAAGGCTGCTGGATTAATTATGACCGGCGTTGAATTATCAGCAGCCTCATGTAACCAAGAAATAATAGTTGCTTCGTCATCGCTCTGCCGAACATCTGCTTCATAACCATGGCTCTGGGCAGATTGTTCAATGAAAGACTTGAGTTGCGGATAATTGAAATCGCCATAGATGCTCGAGTCACGAATATCTAACCGAGCTAAGTTGGGTCCATTAATCACCAAAATCTTCATGAGCAAAGCCTCTCATATGCTGCGAGTAAGTCGCTTTCACTAGGCGCTTCGATTCGTAGCGTCTTGCCTATTTCGCTGATTCCTACGAAACGTAAGGTGCCAGATCGAGATTTCTTATCGATTGCCATGTTGGCACGTAACTCTGGCCAATGTCGGCTCTCATACGAAGTTGGTAAGCCAAGTCTTTCTAAAATATTGACATGCAGCGCAGTAATTTCAGCGGAGAGAAGACCAACTTGATTGGCCAAGTTGGCAGCGAAAACTAAGCCGATCGAAACACACTCGCCATGGCGAAGCGCGTATTTGCTATGCAACTCAATGGCATGTCCAAGGGTGTGACCATAATTAAGAATCTCGCGATCAAAGCTCTCTTTGAAATCCCCACTGACTACTTTGGCTTTAACCGCCACGGTGCGCGAGATTAGCTCCAACGTTAAAGCTCGATTGCTTCGAACTTCTGAGAGTGACTTTCCATTAAGTAACTCAACTATCTGGACATCTGCGATAAAACCGCTTTTCAATACTTCGGCTAAACCGGCAGCGAAGTCACGGTCACTTAGCGTTTCCAACCAAGAGAGATCAACCAAAACTGAAATTGGTGAATAAAACGAGCCGATTAGATTCTTACCGTACTCACTATTGATTCCGGTTTTGCCACCAACTGCGGCATCGACCATGGCCGCAAGTGTTGTGGGCACTGCCACCCAATCAATGCCTCTTAACCAGGTGCTTGCAACGAATCCAGAGAGGTCGGTAACCGCGCCACCACCAACAGCAATTACCAAGTCGTTGCGTGTGAAGCCGGCGGCACCCAACCAATCGAGCAATTTTTGATAAGTAGCAAAAGACTTGCCAGCCTCAGAATCTGGGACCGTAAAAATATGAATTTGTGCATCAGTCTCAGGCAAATTAGTTATTTGATCACGCATCGCTTCCGAGACTATAACTGCGACTTGGCCCCGATTAACTAAGTACGGTTCAAGAGCTATTTTCCAATTAGCGTCGATTACTACTTCATAATCACGATCGGCTGAAACCGAAATATGTTTCATTACGCAACCGCCAAAATATCTGCACAAATTTCATTAATGGAGCGATCATCAACCGGAATAACTGCAGTCGCCAAACTCTCATAAATTGGTCTACGAGAGCTCATAAGCTCGTTCCACTGCGCGCGTGGATTGCCTAGTAAAAGCGGGCGATCGCGATTAAAGCCAACTCGAGCAGCAGCCTTACCTAGTGAAATATCCAAAAAGATGACGGTAGCGCCGCTACTACGCAAGAGTTCCTGTGCTTGCGGTGAAATAGGTGCACCTCCGCCAAGTGATACAACGCCGTTATCGGACTGTAAAACTTCGGCAAGCACAATTAATTCCTCTGTGCGAAAGACTGGCTCGCCCAAATCCACAAATATATCTGAGATCTTCTTCGCTAACTTAGCCTCGATTAACGCATCAGTATCGGCAAATTTAACCTGCATTTTCTTAGCTAATGAATGTCCGATGGTGCTTTTCCCAGCACCGGGCGGCCCAATCAGAATAATCTGATTACTCATTTTATCGATAGGTGCGCGATATAGCTTTCGAAGTTGCGCTTAGTTTCACCAACGCTATCGCCGCCAAACTTTTCTAGAACTGCTTCAGCTAGCACCAATGCAACCATCGCTTCAGCAACCACTCCTGCGGCAGGAACAGCGCAAACATCGGACCGTTGGTTGATTGCTTTCGCAGCCTCACCAGTTTTAACATCGATGGTATCTAGCGCCCTTGGTACTGTGGAAATAGGTTTCATTGCCGCACGAACACGCAAAATTTCACCGTTAGACATTCCACCTTCAGTACCGCCAGCACGATCAGTACGTCGACGAATTGATCCATCTGGGCCGCGTTCAATCTCATCGTGCGCTACTGAGCCGCGACGAGTTGCTGTGGTGAAACCATCGCCAAGCTCAACACCTTTAATCGCTTGAATACCCATCATTGCAGCTGCTAAGCGGGCATCAAGTCGACGATCCCAGTGCACATGCGAACCTAGCCCTG
>JBILGH010000005.1:0-64315 GCA_044351155.1 Candidatus Planktophila sp.
TCTCGCTAGGCGAGAACTCAAATAGGCGGATCAACCTTCCTTCCACTAATGTAGGACGGTTATGGAAATTCGCTCATTTACTGACTATCTGCGCTCGCTTGACGATGCCGGTTTATCTGAGCTTTTTGCTGCTCGCCCTGATTTAGTTTCACCAGTGCCGCCAGATTTAGCTTCCCTGGCAGTTCGCGCCTCATCTTCACACAGCATTGCCCGCGCAGTTGATTCGCTAACTGAATTTGAATTTCAGATTCTCGAAGCATGTGTAGCGTTAGATGAAGAATTTACGCTTAAAAACGTGGTCTCAATTACACATAAGGATGCTGCTCTCGCAGTTGCGCGACTAATAGCTTTTGGCTTGCTCTACCCAACTGATAAAGGTTTACGTTTACCGACCTCGGTCAGTCAGCTGCTAATTAATGAACCAGCCGGACTCGGACCTGCTTCGCTCGCTAAATTAAAGTTAACCGAATTAAATGAAGCGCCAGAGGCTGCTAATCGCGTGCTTACTCAATTAGTTTGGGGACCACCTCGCGGAAGTGTTGGTGACATTAAGAATCCAGGTCCTGGAATTGCTTGGCTACTAGATCGCAAGTTTTTAGTTCCGCTGGATCAACGCACTGTAATCATGCCGCGCGAAGTTGGAATTTTCTTACGTGGTGGAAAAGTTCATAAGAGTTATGAAAGTACTGCACCTGTTGTAACTGGCACTAAGCGCGTTGAAAAGTCGGTAAACATGGCCGCTGCTGCAAACGTCGCAACAGTACTTGGTTGGGTCGAAGAGTTACTTCACTTTTGGGCACAAGAACCTGCAGACGCTCTTCGCTCAGGTGGCCTAGGGGTACGTGACTTAAAACTTATTTCGGCGCATATCGGAATTGATGAGAATTGTGCTGCGTTCATTGCTGAACTTGCCTACTTAGCTGGGCTACTAACAATCGATGCCGATGATCGCATCTTGCCAAGCAACAATTTTGATATTTGGTTAACCCAAAGTGCTGAAACCCGTTGGAGCGCACTCTCTGCTAATTGGTTAACAACTTCACGCGTTAGCGGATTAGTTGGGCGCGGCGAAGCAAAGAGTGTTGCAGCCCTTGGCCCTGAGCTCGATCGCGTAAATGCTGCAAGTACCCGTAAGTTAGTAATTAAATTGCTCAATGAACAACCAAACTTAGCCCCTGATTTAGCGAGCTTTACTCGCACCATCAAATGGATAGCTCCAAGTAAGCGTAATCCGGGCATTCAAGAAGAACTTATTGCCTGGACCCTGCGTGAGGCGGAGTGGCTTGGTTTCACTGGCCAAGGTGCATCAGCTAAATATGGTCGAGCGTTTATGGCCGGGGCTGATGAAATTGGCATCGATACTGATCTGCCTAAACCGGTTGACCATATTTTGATTCAAAGCGATAACACTGCAATTGCGCCAGGGCCACTAGAACACGACATTGCACGCGATCTCTCCGCAGTTGCTGATATTGAAAGCCGAGGTGGCGCAACTGTTTACCGTTTTAGCGAAGCATCAATTCGCCGCGGACTTGATCACGGAAAAAGTGGCGAAGAAATTCGCACCTTCTTGGTTAAGACTTCAAAAACTCCAATGCCACAACCGCTGGAATATTTGATTGCCGACGTTGCCAAAAAACATGGAAAGTTGCGCGTTGGCAACACGGCTAGCTTTATTCGATGCGAAGACACTTCGCTGATTGCGCAAATCATTAGTGACAAGCGACTTGAAGTTCTCTCGCTTAGAAAAATTGCATCCGAAGTATTGATCTGCGATCTCGACGCCGCAGATGCCATGAATGTATTACGCAATGCTGGTTACTTGCCGGCAGCTGAAGCAAGTAACGGTGCGTTAATTACCGGCCATCGTTCTCATCGCGCAAAAGCAAAACCTAAACCACCTCGAGTAATCGGCGAGATAGATACGCCAACTGAAATAACTCTGGCAGCTGCGGTTCGATCAATCAGAGCTGGCGAAAAATCCAGTCATAAACAGAGCAAGATTCGTGATTCAGCTGCAAACGCTCTTGGTTCGTTGCCTCGCACTACCGCAAATGAAACGATGGATCTTTTGGCGATCTATGTTGAAAAACAACAAGCGCTCTCAATTGGATACGCCGACAACAACGGCGCTGTTTCACATCGCATTGTTGACCCGATAAAGATCTCGGCGGGCGCCTTAGTCGCTCGTGATCACGCCACTGGCGAGATGCAGAGCTTTAGAATCCCGCGTATTACGGGGGTCGCGCCACTATGACCGACGCCCAAAGTCCCGAATACGGCAGACTTAACCCTATGTCCGACCTCATGCTTAACGCTCTCGAGACTTTAGTTCGCTGTGAATCCCCCAGTGAAGATCTCGCAGCTTGTCGTGAAGTTGTCCAAGTTGCTAGTGATATCGCGGCAGATGTTTTAGGAACTCCTGCGCAGATTCGCGAAATAGAAGGTCGCCCGGTTTTCTGGTGGGGCGATGCTAAACCCGAGATTGTTTTACTTGCACATTTAGATACCGTGTGGCCAAAAGGTTCATACCAACCACTCTTTGAAGTAAATGGCGATGTAATTCGCGGCCCCGGAACTTTTGATATGAAAGTTGGCTTCTTGCAAGCTCTCTTTGCGTTAAAAGGAATTGATGGATCAGTTGCCTTAATTGCGACAACTGATGAAGAAACTGGCAGTCATGCATCACGCAACTTGATTAAGGAACTTTCACAAGGCGCTAAGGCAGTTTTAGTTCTCGAAGCATCACTCGACGGCAAAGTTAAAACGGGCCGCAAAGGAACTTCGATGTACCAAGTTAAAGTTCATGGTCGTGCTGCTCATGCTGGTCTCGAACCCGAAAAAGGCATTAACTCAACCGTTGAAATCTCGCATTTAGTTTTACAACTAGCGGCACTCGAAAATACTGAACATGGCACAACAGTTGTGCCAACCATGTTAAGTGCCGGAACAACTACAAATTCAGTTCCAGATTTAGCTACCTTAGATATTGATGTTCGCTCATTTTCAACAGCTGAACTGTTACGAGTCGACGCCGCAATTAAAGCGCTGCAGCCAAATAATTCAGCTGCTCACATTGAAGTTAGCGGCGGCTTAAATCGCCCACCGCTAGAACCAGCTGCTACCAAAGCACTCTACGAACGAGCTGAAAAAGTTGCGGCGACAATCGGAATTCCAGCACTTGGCCATGCTTCAGTAGGCGGCGCTAGTGATGGCAACTTTGCAGCTGCAGCTGGCGCTCAAGTTCTAGATGGCTTAGGCGCAATTGGTGGTGGCGCGCATGCGCTCACCGAATGGGCCAGCGTTAGCGCGATGCACCAACGAACTGACTTCCTGCACGCCTTTATTAAGGATCTTTTAAATGACTGATGGCCCACTGATCGTCCAGAGCGATAAAACGCTGCTTTTAGATATCGATCACCCGGGTTCAGTTGAATGCCGACGAGCCATCGCTCCGTTCGCTGAGCTAGAGCGCTCCCCTGAACATATTCATACCTACCGACTGACGAATTTGGGACTTTGGAACGCACGCGCTGCTGGCCACGATGCTGAACAAGTAATTGATACCTTAATTAAATTTTCTCGTTACGCAGTTCCGCACGCATTATTGGTAGATATTGCCGAAACTATGTCGCGTTATGGTCGCTTGCGACTAGAAGCTGATCCAGTTCACGGGCTAATTTTGATTACCAAAGACAGTGCAGTTCTCGAAGAAGTTATCCGAGCCAAGAAAATTGCACCGCTACTTGGTGTTCGCATTGATAAAGAGACCGTGGCAGTTCACCCAAGCCAACGTGGCGCAATTAAACAATCACTATTACGCCTTGGTTGGCCGGCTGAAGATTTTGCGGGCTATGTCGATGGCCAAGCACATGAAATTGCCTTAGTTCAGAAAGATTGGAAAATTCGCCCATACCAAGAACTTGCGGCTGAAGGTTTTTGGCATGGTGGTTCAGGAGTTGTCGTGCTTCCATGTGGAGCTGGAAAAACTATTGTTGGCGCAGCTGCAATGGCACATGCCAAAGCCACAACTTTAATCTTGGTGACTAACACAGTTGCAGCGCGTCAGTGGCGTGATGAGTTATTAAAGCGCACCACACTTAATGAAGATGAAATCGGCGAGTATTCAGGTGCTAAGAAAGAAATCAGACCGGTAACGATTGCCACGTACCAAGTTATGACTAAGAAGAAGAACGGTGTGTACGCGCACTTAGATCTCTTCGATACGCACGACTGGGGTTTAATAATTTACGACGAAGTTCACTTGTTGCCCGCACCAATTTTCCGCTTCACCGCAGATATTCAATCGCGTCGTCGGTTAGGTTTAACGGCCACCTTGGTGCGCGAAGATGGCATGGAAGGCGAAGTATTTAGCTTAATTGGCCCGAAACGCTTTGATGTGCCCTGGAAAGAGATTGAAGCTCAAGGCTATATCGCACCGGCAGAGTGCGTTGAAGTACGCGTAAATCTCACTGAAGCTGAGCGCATGTTGTACGCAACCGCTGAACCCGAAGAACGATATCGCTACTGCTCAACCACAGCCACAAAACGTAAGGTTGTCGAAGCACTAGTTGAACGCCATGCTGCTGATCAAGTACTAGTCATCGGTCAATACATTTCGCAGCTTGATGAACTCTCAGAAGTCCTCAGAGTACCGTTGATTAAGGGCGATACCCCAGTTAAAGAACGTGAGCGTTTATTTGCGCTATTTCGCACCGGCGAGATTAAGTGTTTAGTGGTTTCTAAAGTTGCCAACTTCTCGATCGATTTACCAGATGCCACAATTGCGATTCAAGTTTCAGGTGCTTTTGGATCACGCCAAGAAGAAGCTCAACGGTTAGGTCGAATCCTGCGCCCTAAGTCAGATGGTCGTGGCGCAACTTTTTACTCAGTAGTTTCGCGCGACACTGTTGATCAAGACTTTGCTCAAAATCGCCAACGTTTCTTAGCTGAGCAGGGTTACTCGTATCGAATTATCGATGCTGACGATGTTTTTCAAGGGAAGATCTAAAGCGTTCTAGATCAACCCGGAAAATATCATGATGTTTTCCATCGATATGAATTACTGGCACTTCTTCACCGTACTTGGTGGTTAGTTCTGCGTCTCCATCTATATAAATCTTCTCAATCTCAAAATTCAATTCAGACTTTACTGTTACTAAACTTTCAATCGCGACATCGCAAAGATGGCAGTTTTTCCTTGAGTAAACCGTTACTAATGTCACTTCTTCTTACTCCGGTTTTTGGTAATTGCCCGATCAAGCAGTTCTTGCGCAATTAGAGTCGCATCATTCTTGGCACGATATGCATTCTTCTCAAGATCTTTCAGAACCGCTTCGGCGGTAGTTTTGGTAACAGTTGCAACCATCGGCCCATATTTCTTCGCAAAAAGAGAATGGGCAATCTCGCCAATTGCTCGCGCTAAATCTTCGCGAGCTTCATCTAACGTGGGTTCGGGTCGAGAATTTCCTACTGAATTCTGCCTTGAAATTGCGGGTTCTTGGCGCAGCCGATTAAGCACTTCGGAGTATTCCGAAAGGTCGTTTTCACGGGAAATTTTAGGCTGGGCGGTCATGGGGCAATCATCTCACCCTGATAGCGTTGCGCAATATGTGGGGCAGATTCAGCAGAAATAGAGCGAAATTAAGCATCGCTCTAATTTCGGCTGCGTTAATCTCAACTTCTCTGATTGCTACATCTGCGCAAGCACAGGTGCGAGTTCGTCCGTCAACAGTTTGGGGCCACACCTACGCTGGAACCTCAGTAGCTATCGCTAATACAACAGCAACCAAGAGTTCGCCTTCTGCAAATTTAGAGAAGATTTCGAAATTTGCCGTTACTTATAGTTCATTTCCAAATTGGGCTCGAGCTGAAGTGCAGTCGGCTCTAGATACTTGGGCGGTAAATTTCAAATCCTCTGTTGAAATCACGGTAAGTGCGACATGGGGTCGAAGTGCAAGCAGTGATGTTCTAGGTAGCGCCCGACCTGGTAGTTATTTTGCGGGATTTATCGGAGCACCTGATTCAACGCTTTGGTATCCATCGGCACTTGCCAATGCTCTGGCCGGCAAAGATTTAGATCGTGATAATCCAGAAATTATTATTCAAGTTAACTCAGTTGCGAATTGGAACCAGCGCGGTGATGATAAGCCAGGTAGTAATGAATATGATCTGGAATCAGTAATCTTGCATGAGGTTGCACATGGCTTAGGTTTCTTATCAACCGATGTATATGACAATTTTTTTGGTTACGGCAGCCTCGATCAACCCACTCCATTTGATGCCTACATTCAAACTCCCGATGGTCGACGTTTGGCTGATATACCTACGCCATCTCTGGAATTAGGGAAAATCTTAACCGCACCTCTTTTTTGGATTGGTGAAAACGGTAAGCGAGCTAATGGTGGCGAGAAAATAAAGATGTATACGCCCGCAATTTATGAGCCGGGCTCTTCAGTAAGTCACTTAGATGAAGCAACTTTTTCTAAGAGCGGTCCCGACGCGGTGATGACGCCAAACCTTGATGCTGGCGAAGTTTTCCACCAACCTGGCCCACTCTTGTTAGCCATGATGGCGGATATGCGTTTGAAACCACCAGTTGGCCTAGCTGTCAGCGTTCCAGATGCGCCTCGAAATGCTGAAGCCTTGATTAGCAATCAAAGTGCGATCATTACTTTCGATCCGCCGGCTAACGCACGCGCAGCACAGGTAACTACTTACACAGTAAAGAACTTAAAAACTTCGCTAATAGTAACTGGCACAAGTAGTCCAATATTTGTAACTGGTCTCAAAAATGGCACGGCGTACTCATTCGCCGTTTCTGCTCAAAATTCATTAGGCACTTCAGTTGAGGCAGTTACCAAATCAATAATTCCGCAAGCGGGCTGGACAGTTGCTCCGGTTGATTTAACTCCTGATGGCCGCGATATTGCCTCTACAACATTTAATGGAAAGCCGATTATTGTTTTCACTGAAGCGGCTAAAGGTGTTTTAAAGATTGCGACTTGGAATGGAAAAGTTTGGAAGAAAACTACTGTTGATGGTGCTGGTGGCAGTGCTGGTCGAACTAAGAATAAAATTGCTGGGCATATCTCGCTTTGCACTTCAGGAACAGGTACCAGTCAAAAGTTACATATTTTCTATCCCGATGCAGTGGATCGAGATCTTAGATATGCCCTTTTTGATGGCAAGTCCTTTACCTTCGATATCGTTGATGGAAATGGCCCAACGATCCAAAATTATGAAATTGCCGATCGGGTGCGCACGGCTAGCGATGTGAGTGTTTCGAACGCATGCGCAATTACGTCCGCTGGAGTCTCAGTTTTCTACCGAGATGAGAGTCAAGGAATTTTGCTTGGCGCAAACAAACGGGTAAATACCACTAAGTGGGCTTATGAGTTAATTGATGGAGATCGTAAGACTGATAACCGAACTACTGGCGACGTTGCGTTTCACTTAGCCGCACACGTGGCTAAGTCAACTACTCACATTATTTACGACTCGGTACTGGTAATTAATCAAAAGCGTGAGAGAACTTCGGGTGAAGTTAGATATGCATCTCGCACTGGAGTTTCGCCAAATAGCTGGAACTACAGAACGCTGGATCAATCCGAAAATGGATTAACTGTGGCTGGTTTCGACGTAGCGATCAACAAAGAAGGCACTGATATCAGAATGGTTTGGATCGCAGCTGACGCAAGCTCTGCACCTGCACCAAACCAGATTAGAAGTACTTTTGTGGGAAATACCGCAAAAATCACCACGGCAGTAATTGAAGGTTTTGGTACTCCCGGTGCTTACATAACCCTAGAAAACGGTGAAGTAATTTTCAATTGTGAATTGCGGCTGTGCTACATGGATTTAACTAAAACCAATAGCCCAATTCGCTTAGTCTCTTCAACTCAAACTAAAGAACCAGGTAGAGGCGTCTTTGTAACGGTTGATAAAAAAAGGCTACTGCTGGCATCAATAGATCGCCGCATTGCTTTTCTGGCTGGTTAATTACTTAGCCGCAAAGCTATAAATATTGTTTCCGGTATAGAGATATAGACCAAAAGCTTTACTAAATCCCAGCACGATCGGCTGTCCTGAGAAAGAGTTAGTTGCCATAACTTTTCCATTCTTATCAAAAGTTAGCAGCGTTCCAGAACCGCCATTTTCAAAAGCCGCATAAGTCATCGCGTTAACTCCGTTCGTGACAATGGCACTTGAGGTTGCCTTATACCTAACGGTCCAAGTTGGTTTCAGGGTTGGCGCAAACTTAGTAATCGTAGCTAGCGAAGAAGTTTTGCTCTTTAAATAACCACCGAGCAAAAGTGATGAAGTTGCACTTGCCCAGTTTCGCGATGCACCCTTCTCGCCACTTCTCACTGATTGTGTGATTTTTGGAGTGATATCAACTTTTAGAATTACGCCATCACGGATACCAATAGCTTTGTTTGCTAAAAATAGTTCAGTACTACTGCCAAGCAAAATACTGCTTCCGTCGCCATTGCGAACCACTTTATCTAAAGTAGTAGTTGTTTTACCTACTCGTAGCGGCTTTCCAAATTTTCCAGTTAAGTCCGAGATCACAAATAGTGAACCAGCGGATTGCCAAGCTACTATTGAGATTCCAGTCTTGTTTACACTTATCGAAGTCGGCAGTACTGGTTGAGTAAGAGGTAATTGATATTTACCAGCCCCGGTTCCGGCACTGCTAACTTTCCAGAGCGTTAAATTCTTCAAATCTGGGCGAATCGCACCCTCTTCGCCGATGACAACTCCTTCTGGATTGGCTGCCGTTGGCGAGGGATTTACCGGACTTGGTACTGCAATTGGCGCAGCAGAAGCGCCAGCTAGCCAAATATCTCCGTTTACATCAAGTGCGCCAGTGGAAATTGTGAAGGCAGTTAAGTCTGAAAAACTATGTATCCACTTCTGCGAACCATCTTTATTAAGCGCAGTTACATATCCACCAGTTGGGGTATTTCCAAAAAGATAAACAGCACTGTCGCCAACTAGCATTCCGGCAATATCTTGATCAATTGGAATAGTTTTCACAATAGCTAATGGAGTTACCGGGGCGGCTGAAAGTGGAGCTGCCGAAAGAACCAGTAATGCGCTGAGCGCTAAGGCGATTTTCCGAAACATTTAAGCTAATTCGATTGAGCGATCACGTGCTGCTTTCATTGATCTTGCTACTAGAGCAGAAAGATCGCCATCGCTAAATGATGCTAGAGCAGCCGCGGTTGTGCCATTAGGACTCGTCACATTTTCCCGAAGCTCAGTTGCGCTCTTTCCACTTTCGGCCAATAACTTAGCTGCGCCAACAATTGTTTGAATGGTTAATTGAGTTGCTACCTCTGTGCTTAGGCCAAGATCCTTGGCACCCGCAACCATCGCTTCGACAAAGGCAAAGAAATATGCCGGGCCAGAACCACTAGTTGCGGTAACCGCATCTTGTAGCTCTTCAGAAACTTCAACCACTTGACCGGATTTGGCTAGAAAACCCGCGACAAATTTCTGCTGTTCTGGCGATACGCCTGCGCCAAGTGACATAGCGGCCATACCTGCACCAACCATAGTGGCGGTATTTGGCATTACGCGAATAACTGAATTTGATTTTCCTAAATTGCTGCTAATGAAATCTATCTTTTTGCCAGCAGCAAAACTAACTACTACTGCATCTGGGTTTATAGAAGCTCCAACTTCAGCTAGAACTGCAGCCATATCTTGCGGCTTAACGACCAAGAGGACGGCATCAGCATCTCGCACGCTTTCTGCAATTTCGGCGATTGAGATTGCATACCGACTTACTAACTCATCAGCTCGCTCGACCCGCTTCTCACAAACCGCAATATTGGCAGGGGTTTCGCCATAAGCAATCAAGCCAGCAATTAACGCCTCGCCCATATTTCCAGCACCAATTACCGCAGTTTTCATTTCGCAATCGTACCTGTTCGCGATGTGCGCTTTTTGGTAATTACGCATAGGCTCAACCTCTATGTCCGAAGTAAAAGCAGGTTTTGCGCGCGATTGGGTCGAGTTTATTGACCCAAATGATGACGAAGAGATCTTTAAATGTGACCTAACTTGGTTAACTTCGCATTGGACCTGCATCTACGGCGATGGTTGTAAAGGTGTTTTTGCCGATCGGCCAAATGATGGCTGCTGCACTGAAGGTGCCATGTATTCCGATGCCGAAGATGAAGCTCGAACACAGCGCGCTGCGGCTCTACTGACTAGAGATATGTGGCAATACTTCGATGAAGCACAACCAAAGAAGCCAGGCGGATTGCTACAAGTTTCTGAGAGCGATGAAGATAACGAACGCAAGACTCGGGTCGTAGAAGAATCATGTATTTTCTTAAACCGCAAAGGTCATGAAGCTCCGGGCTACACCGGATCTTTTGGCTGCGTACTTCACCATTTAGCTCAAAAAGAGAATAAACATTTTGTTGATACCAAGCCAGATGTTTGTTGGCAGTTACCAATGCGACGATCATTTGAATCACGCGAAGTAGGTGAGCGAACTTATTCAGTTACTGTGCTGGGTGAATATGAGCGACTTGCTTGGGGCGATGGTGGCGAAGATTTTGATTGGTACTGCACAAGTAATTCAGATGCACACGTTGGAACCCAACCCGTTTATCTCTCTAATCGCGCAGAGTTAGTCGCACTTATGGGACAGGCTGCTTACGATATTTTGGCCAAGCTCTGTGATGCTCGCGTTGAAGGTATCCGAGCCGCGCAAGCACGTTCCCTTCCACTATTTGTTATTCAACATCCAGCAACTGTTCAAGCACAGCGAGAAAAAAGTCAGTCCTAGCAACTAGGGTTTAGTTATGGCCAAGGTAGAAAAAGACCCCTTTAAGTGCAGCGAATGTGGCTGGACATCACAGAAATGGGTTGGCCGCTGCGGTGAATGTCAGGCTTGGGGCACAGTTGAAGAGATTGCGGCACCTAAAAAACTATCGTTAGTCGCCGGCCGAGTAACGCATTCGGCAACGCCAATCGGAGACGTTGATTTATCTGCCGCAAGTGCCAAACCAACTGGGGTCTCTGAGCTTGATCGCGTACTGGGTGGTGGTTTAGTTCCAGGGGCGGCAATTTTATTAGCTGGCGAACCAGGAGTTGGAAAATCAACGCTACTGCTTTCGGTCGCAGCTCAAACCGCTAAAAACAATATTCCTGCTCTCTATATCAGTGGCGAAGAATCAGCTTCGCAAGTTCGCTTACGTGCTGAACGTATCAATGCGATTGATCCAAAATTATGGCTGGCATCTGAAACAGATCTAGGTGCTGTGATCACACATATCGATGAAGTAAAACCCCAACTTTTGATTATCGATTCAATCCAAACTATTGGATCTAGTGCTGCCGATGGCGCACCGGGTGGTGTTACACAAGTGCGCGAAGTTGCTGGTGCACTAATTCGAATTTGTAAAGATCGCGACATTACATTGCTTTTGGTCGGTCACGTAACTAAAGATGGTTCTATTGCTGGCCCCCGCATGCTCGAACATATTGTTGATGTAGTTTTACAGTTCGAAGGCGAACGTCATTCTAGATTACGTTTAATTCGCGCAATCAAAAATAGATTTGGTGCTAGCGATGAGGTTGGTTGTTTTGATTTAAGTGATACTGGCATCGAAAGTGTTTTAGATCCCACTGGGCTTTTCACATCACGACATGCCGAACCAGTTCCTGGCACATGTGTAACAGTTACGCTCGAAGGACGCCGGCCGCTACTCGCTGAAATTCAAGCGCTTGTTTCACAAGGCCGCGAAAATGACTTTGGAAATGCCCGTCGAGTTACAAGTGGTCTTGATTCAGCTCGAACTTCTATGACGCTCGCCGTACTTGAACTTCGAGCAAATGTACGAATCGGTGGTCGCGATGTTTATGCCGCAACAGTAGGTGGCATGAAAATGTCCGAGCCTGCAGCTGATTTAGCGCTGGCCCTTGCTGTGGCATCAGCCGCTAAAGCCCTTGCTTTACCTGCTGATTTAGTCGCGATTGGCGAAGTTGGGTTAGCTGGTGAAATCCGCAAAGTAAGTGGCGTATCTCGACGTCTAGCCGAAGCCCATCGCTTAGGCTTCAAGCGGGCCTTAGTCCCAGTTGGTTCCGAAGTGAAAATCCCTGGCATGGAAATCTTCGAAGTTTCTAGACTTGATCAAGCACTGCAGCGTGTAAAAATCGCTGAGTAATTAAATATCTAGCGCTAGTTCGGCAGCTCGTTGCGCAATATTGCAATCAGAGATGCTCACTCGCTCACTAAAGAATGAGTGAAGCGCTTTTGCTAGAAATGAACCTTCTTGGCAAACTCCCCCAGCAACAACTATTCGAGGTGCGTTATCAATCTGCATATCAAGTTGATGCACCAACGCAATTAAATGTTGGCTGGCTTCATAAATAATTCCTTGCGCATCAGCGTCTCCTGCATCCGCTAAGCGACCAACAGTTGCCGCCAATTTCGCAATTTCAGAACGTTCGCTTGAATAAGTGAACTCCTTAATGCCTTGCCAATCGGTAGCGCCAATCTGCTTCAGAATTACATCACTTAGCGAATCTGGCAGAACTTCTTCACCAGTATCTAAACCTGTAACTACCCAGCGAATTGATTCGCGACCAATCCAGAACGCTGCTCCTTCATCGCCAAGTAAATATCCCCAACCACCCGCACGAATTGGACCAGCTTCATCATCGATATACATAGCAATCGAACCAGTGCCGGCATAAAGCAAAATTCCTTCGCCAACTTCAAAGTTTGCATAATACGCTAATTCAATATCGTGAACAACGCGCACCTTTGCATTTGGAAAGTAACTATGAAAAATCTGGCCAAGTGGGTCTGTTGCGCTATCTTCTGACGCAGCCCCAGTAATGCCAGCAAAAACACCTTTTATTTCGGCACCATTTACGGAAGCAGCGATTTGCGTAAGTACTTCATGAACGCGAGCTTTTGAATCGGGATGAAAGATATGGCCATCCATTGCTGCGCATTTACCTGAATCCACAATCTGAGTACCGTCATATAAAGCCCATTTGGTAGCAGTTGCGCCAGCATCAATTCCTAAGTAACTCATGGAAAAACCCTACTACTAATATTTTGCCATTCTTGACCTGACTAGATTCAACGCATAAGTTTGCTAAGTGATCATCTCTGCAGCCACTGTGCTTATCGAGGAAGAACTGCAGAAAGAGGTCTGGCTTGAGATTGAAGATGGCGTAATTCGCTCGATTAATAGCGGCACTTCGCCTGAATATGACCTACGTTATGACGGAATATTGATCCCAGGTTTCGTTGATATCCATTGTCATGGTGGTGGCGGAAAGTACTTTGCGAGTCTTAACGATTACGAGATCGCCCAGGTAATTTCTACCCATCGAGCTGGTGGCACTGTAGCTGGATTAGCTAGTTTGGTTACCGAACCAATTGAAAATCTAATCGAACAGATCAAGCGTTTGGTCCCGTTTGCGCAGCGCAATGAAATTGCCGGTATTCACTTAGAAGGTCCATATCTCTCACATGCACGGTGCGGTGCTCATGATCCAAATCTTTTGCGCACCCCAAATATCGCTGAAGTTCAAACTTTGCTTGATGCCGGTCAGGGTTTTATCAAAATGATCACTATCGCACCGGAACTAGAGGGCGCTCTGGAAGTTATTGAGTTATTGGCAAAATCTGGTGTGATCGCTGCGATTGGTCATTCGCAATCAGATGCCGCAACAGCACAGAAAGCAATTGACCGCGGGGCGAGCGTTGTAACACATTTCAATAATGCCATGCCAAAAATTGTTGATGGCCCAGGAACCATGAACTCTGCCGTGCTAAACGAGCTGCGGGCAAGCCTTGAATTAATTCTTGATGGTGAACATATAGCCACAAGTATTGTGCGCGAAATATTTGAAGCTGCGCCAAATCGCATCGTGATGATAACTGATGCCATGTCTGCGGCCGGTTCAACTGATGGCACCTACCAAATCGCAGATTTAGAAGTTAACGTCAAAGATGGCGTCGCTCGATTAGCTTCAAATGGCACTTTAGCCGGCAGCACTTTAACTATGGCCAAAGCCTTTAACCACGCACTAAATGAGATTGGAATCAGTATTACCGAGGCAGTTCACGCGGCTTCGACACTGCCAGCGCTGATCTTAGGAAGATCTGACTTAGGTGAAATTGCGGTCGGTAAAAGTGGTTACCTAAACCATTTAGCAAAAAACGGAGAGATCACACCAATACAATGTTAATTCGCCCAGCAATTAAAGCCGACTTACCTGCGATCATGCAGTTGATTCATGATCTCGCCCTTTACGAAAAAGCACCAGAAGCAGTTGAAACCAATGAAGTCGAGATAGGTGCTGCTCTCTTCGCTGATGAACCAAAGGTATTCTGCTCAATTGCTGACCTTGATGGTGAAGTAATCGGAATCGCTATCTGGTTCTTAAACTTCTCTACCTGGCAGGGTAAGCATGGCATCTACTTAGAAGATCTATTTATTAAACCTGAATACCGTGGCCATGGTTATGGCTTAGCAATGCTTAAGCACCTAGCTGCTGTCTGCAACGAGCGCGGTTATGGTCGTTTTCAATGGTGGGTACTTGATTGGAACTCGCCAGCAATTGAGTTCTATAAATCGCAGGGCGCAGTAGCCATGGATGAATGGACCGTTTACCGCGTTAGCGGAGATGCGCTAACGCAGCTAGGTAGTTAGAAAACCTCGGAAATTAAGCAGTGGGTGTTTGGGCTAAATCTTCTGGTGAATCTGGCGTAATCGCTTTTGGCGAACCAGTGAAAGTGAATTTCGCATCTGCACCTTCGCCTTCAACATCCACCACAATAATCTCGCCAGCTTTCAATTCGCTAAACAAGATGCGCTCTGAGAGTGAATCTTCGATTTCGCGTTGAATTGTGCGACGTAATGGACGAGCGCCAAGTAGAGGGTCGTAACCGCGAGCAGCAAGTAAGTCCTTGGCAGCTTGAGTTAGCTCGATACCCATATCTTTTACCTTTAGGCGTTCATCAAGGGATGCAATCATGAGATCAACGATCTGAATAATTTCATCCTTATGTAGTTGATGGAATACCACGATGTCATCAATACGGTTTAGGAATTCAGGGCGGAAGTGCGACTTAAGTTCATCGCCAACCTTTGCCTTCATGCGCTCGTAATTTGAGAGGTCATCAGATGAGTTCGCAAATCCGAGACCAGCACCCTTAGAAATATCTTTGGTTCCTAAGTTAGTGGTCATAATAATCACTGTATTCTTGAAATCAACGACGCGACCTTGTGAGTCAGTTAGTCGTCCATCTTCTAGAACCTGCAGCAGTGAGTTAAAGATATCTGGGTGCGCTTTTTCGATTTCATCGAAAAGTACGACTGAGAATGGGCGACGACGTACTTTTTCAGTTAGCTGGCCGCCTTCGTCGTAACCAACATATCCGGGAGGAGCACCAAATAAGCGTGAAGCTGTGTGGCGCTCGGAATACTCAGACATATCAAGTTGAATCAGCGCATCGGCATCACCAAATAAGAATGAAGCAAGTGTGCGGGAAAGTTCGGTCTTGCCAACACCAGAAGGGCCAGCAAAAATAAATGAACCACCTGGACGCTTAGGATCTTTCAAGCCCGCGCGAGTACGACGAATTGCTTGTGAAAGCGCCTTAATCGCTTGATCTTGGCCGATCACGCGCTTGTGTAGTTCATCTTCCATGCGCAACAAGCGTGCTGTTTCTTCTTCAGTTAGCTTAAATACTGGAATTCCAGTTGCGATCGATAGAACTTGAGCGATGAGTTCTTCATCGACTTCAGTTACCTTATCGAGATCGGTTGCTTTCCAATTCTTTTCGGCGTCAGCTTTCTCAGTAGTAAGTGTTTTCTCTAGATCGCGGAAGGATGCAGCCTTTTCAAAGTCTTGACCATCAATTGCTGACTCTTTCTCTTTACGAGCAGCAGAAATCTTGTCATCGAATTCACGAAGTTCGGCAGGAGCAGTCATGCGTTTGATGCGCAGACGTGAACCAGCTTCATCAATTAGATCGATCGCTTTATCTGGCAAGAAGCGATCAGAAACATAGCGATCTGCCATATTCGCAGCAGCTGCGAGCGCGCCATCGGTAATCGAAACTCGGTGATGCGTTTCGTAGCGATCGCGCAGGCCTTTAAGAATTTCAATGGTGTGAGCCACGGAAGGTTCTTTAACTTGAATTGGTTGGAATCGACGTTCTAGCGCGGCATCTTTTTCAAGGTGCTTGCGATATTCATCGAGCGTAGTTGCGCCAATTGTCTGTAACTCACCACGAGCAAGCATTGGCTTTAAAATACTGGCGGCATCAATTGCGCCTTCAGCTGCGCCGGCACCGACCAAAGTATGAATTTCATCGATAAAGAGAATGATGTCGCCACGAGTTTTGATCTCTTTCAGCACTTTCTTTAAGCGCTCTTCGAAATCTCCGCGATAGCGAGAACCCGCAACTAATGCGCCTAAATCAAGTGAATAAAGTTGCTTATCTTTAAGGGTTTCAGGCACATCATTCTTAACAATTGCTTGCGCTAAACCTTCAACCACAGCAGTTTTACCAACGCCTGGCTCGCCAATTAATACTGGGTTGTTTTTAGTACGACGAGAGAGAACTTGCATAACGCGTTCGATTTCTAGTTCGCGACCAATTACTGGATCAAGTTTTCCTTCGCGGGCAGCTTGAGTTAAGTTGCGTCCGAATTGATCAAGTACTAACGAAGTCGAAGGAGTTCCTTCGGCTGGGCCATTCGCAGCAACGGCTTCTTTTCCTTGATAGCCAGAAAGTAATTGAATAACTTGTTGTCGCACGCGATTTAGATCTGCGCCGAGTTTTACTAATACTTGAGCAGCTACACCTTCGCCTTCGCGGATTAGGCCAAGCAAAATATGTTCAGTACCGATGTAGTTGTGACCGAGTTGCAGCGCTTCGCGAAGTGAAAGCTCAAGAACTTTCTTTGCGCGCGGGGTAAATGGAATATGACCACTTGGTGCTTGCTGACCTTGGCCAATAATTTCTTCAACTTGTGCGCGCACGGCTTCGAGTGAAATGCCCATGCCTTCCATCGCTTTAGCAGCGACGCCTTCGCCTTCATGAATTAGTCCAAGCAGAATGTGCTCGGTGCCGATGTAATTGTGATTGAGCATGCGTGCTTCTTCTTGGGCTAGAACAACAACCCGGCGGGCACGGTCGGTAAAACGCTCAAACATGGGCGGCACTCCTTCTATTCGTATCTCGCTAAGCCTAATACCCGAGGGGGCAAGCTCGCGAGGTGGGTTTTAAGCGTGAAAAAACCACTAGATGTGCCAGTTATAACCAGTTTGAACCCCAATTTATGCCCTGACTGGGCGGGAAATATTGATCGGCTTAGAGGATTTTAAGCATGCGGGTATTGCCCAAAGTATTTGGTTTTACCGATTCCAGGTCAAGGAATTCAGCCACACCAGAGTCATAAGACTTAAGTAATTGAGCGTAGACCTCGGGTTCGACCGGGGTTCCTTGAATTTCCTCAAAACCATGACGGCCAAAGAATTTAGTTTCAAAAGTTAAGCAGAAAATTCGAGAAAGGCCTAGTTCATGAGCACGTTGAATTATTCGTTCCAGAATTTGATTACCGATACCTTTGCCACGCAAGTTTTCGGTAATTGCAACCGAGCGAACTTCGGCTAAATCTTCCCAGAGTACGTGCAGTGCGCCACAACCAACTACTTGGCCATCTTCGACAGCCACCATAAACTCCTGCACACTTTCATACAGAGTTACCGTCTCTTTTTGTAGCATGCGACCGTCAGATGCGAAGTTTGCTATTAAATTGTGAATGCCTTTTATGTCACTTGTGCGAGCTGGGCGAACTTCAATCATTACTCAAGCTCCGGCTTAACCAGCGGGAACAGAATTGTTTCGCGAATTCCGAGACCAGTAAGTGCCATGAGTAATCGATCTACTCCCATACCCATTCCGCCCATTGGGGGCATTCCGAATTCCATTGCGCGCAAGAAATCTTCATCTACCTGCATCGCTTCGACATCGCCCTTTGCGCCAAGACGAGCTTGTTCGACTAAGCGATCGCGTTGAATGACTGGGTCAATAAGTTCGGAATAACCAGTTGCTAACTCAAAACCTTCAACATAGAGATCCCACTTTTCGGCAACTCCAGGAATTTCGCGATGTGCGCGCACTAATGGCGAAGTATCAACTGGGAAACCCATAACAAAAGTTGGCTCGATTAACTGATCTTTCGCAACATGTTCAAAAATTTCTTCGGCTAGTTTGCCGGCGATCCAAGCTGGATCGATCTTCATGCCCAACTTAGTTGCGATGCGCTTTAGATCTTCCATTGGCGTTAGCGCAGTTACAGCTTCGCCGGCACCTTCAGAAATCGCGTCATATAGCGATATCTCGCGCCATTTCCCGCTGAAATCAATTTCGCGACCATCTTGATGTGTGACTTTTAATGAGCCTGAGACGGCCATCGCAGCGTTCTGAATCAGGGTCTGAGTTAGTTCGGCAATTGAACGCCAATCTCCAAAGGACTGGTAGCTCTCGATCATTGCAAATTCTGGTGAGTGCGAAGAATCAGCACCTTCATTTCGGAAGTTGCGGTTGATTTCAAATACTCGTTCGATTCCACCTACAACACAACGCTTGAGGAAAAGTTCCGGCGCGATACGCAAGAAGAGATCCATATCGTAAGCATTGCTAAATGATTTAAATGGGCGAGCCGCTGCCCCACCATGTTGCACCTGCAGCATTGGCGTTTCAACTTCAATAAAATCTAGTTCGTGAAAAGTTTGACGTAATGAACGCATGACCGTTGGTCGCATTCGAGCAGTTACTCGTGCCTCTGGTCGCACGATTAAATCTACATAACGCATACGAACTCGAGTTTCCTCAGAGAGTGGATTATGTTCATTAGGTAACGGACGCAAAGATTTTGAAGCTAGCTGCCATGAATTTGCCAAGATTGATAGCTCGCCCCGCTTGGACGTAATAATCTCGCCAGTAACGCTAACGATGTCACCTAGATCAACTTGAGATTTCCAGGCAGTAATTGAATCTTCGCCAACTTTGTCGAGTGAAAACATTGCTTGCAGTTCAGTGCCATCGCCTTCGCGCAAAGTTGCAAAACACAATTTTCCAGTGTCGCGCTTAAAAATAATTCGGCCGGTCAAGCTTTCGATATCACCAGTTGCAGTATCGGTCTCAAGACCTTGGTACTTAGTTCTTACTTCACCTAAGGTTTTTGTGCGAGCTACGGCAACTGGGTATGGCTCGATGCCCTGGGCAATTAGCTCAGCCCGCTTCTCGCGCCTGATACGTAGTTGCTCGGGTAGGTCATCACCGATAGCTGGAGTCTGTTCGCTCATAAGAAGTGCAGTCTAACTGCTACTGATTGCGCTCGTGAATCAGGCGCAAACCGATCAAGGTTAGATCTGGTTCGTGTTCATCAATTGTCTCAGAAACGCCCAAAATCAAGGGTGCTAGGCCACCGGTGGCAACAACAGTTGGTGTATCGCTGTAGCTCTGCGCAAGTTCTTCGGTGATGCGATTTACCAAACCATCAACTTGACCAGCGAAACCAAAAATAGTTCCCGACTGCAGCGCCTCAACAGTATTTTTACCAATTACTGATTTAGGAAGAACTAATTCAACTTTGCGCAATTGTGCCGCTCTTGCGGCTAGCGCCTCAACTGAGATTTCAATGCCAGGAGCGAGTGCGCCTCCCAAAAATTCGCCGGTTGGTGAGACTACGTCAAAATTGGTAGAGGTACCAAAATCAACCACGATTGCGGGTCCCCCAAATAAAGTGTGGGCGGCCAAAGTGTTAACGATGCGGTCAGCTCCAATTTCTTTTGGATTATCAACTAGCAGTGGAACACCAGTTTTAATTCCTGGCTCGACAATGGTTGTTGGAACATCTTCAAAGTAATCAGCAATCATGCGACGTAGCTCGCGCAGAGTTGCCGGCACCGTGCTACAGATTGCCAATCCAGTTAAGTCATAATCCGAAACCAGCGCTTCGTACTGCAGCCACAGTTCGTCAGCTGTGTTACGAGGATCAGTTTTTACTCGCCATGACTGAGTTAAATTCTCGCCTTCGAAAATTCCTAGCACTGTGTTGGTGTTACCCACATCTACTGTTAGCAACATGGTTAATTACTCCTTACGTCGAGGCCGATGTCGAAATTCTTTGCAGAATGTGTAAGCGCGCCAATTGCCAAGTAGTCAACGCCAGTCTCGGCATAAGATCTAGCCAGCTCTAGCGTGATTCCACCGGACGCTTCTAATTTAGTTTGACCAGCCACGAGCGAAACCGCAGCGAGGCAATGCTCGGGAGTCATATTGTCGAGCAGAACTAAGTCAGGCTTTAGCGGCAGAACTTCTACTAATTGTTCTAAAGTATCGACTTCAATTTCAATTGGCGCAGTTGGAAATTCGCTGCGAACCGCATTAAATGCGGCTTTCACGCCACCTGCGGCCGCAATGTGATTATCTTTAATCAGGGCCGCATCAGATAGTGACATTCGATGGTTTTTGCCACCTCCCATGCGCACAGCAAACTTCTCCAGTTCACGCCAGCCAGGAGTGGTCTTGCGAGTATCGCGCACTTCGCAATTAGTGCCTGCGATTGCCTTTACCCACATGTTAGTTAACGTGGCGATTCCAGATAAGTGACCTAAGAAATTTAACGCAGTGCGTTCAGCTAATAAAATCGCTCGAGCATTTCCGGAAACTCTAATTAAGACATCACCTGCATTAACTAAGGCACCATCTTGAACTAGAACTTCGATGCCAGCAACCCCGACTTCAGTCAAGACTGCTTGAGCCATTTCGATACCGGCAACTACCCCTGATTCACGTGCGACAAATTCTGCCCGCAGCTCAGCATTGGCGCTGATAGTTGCAGTCGAAGTTACATCGACTCCCCCTGCCAAGTCTTCAGCAAGGGCAGCTCTAACTAAATCAAGATTAATCATTTATTTATCACCTGCGCATATTCAGTTGCCCAATTTCCGACTTCATCAATTTGCTGCACAATTCTTTTTTCCCAAGTAGTGCTTGTTTCTGGAAAATCTTCCCGCCAATGTGAGCCGCGAGTTTCCTGTCTAATCAAAGCTGCTCTCAAAATAGTTTGGGCAAGTTGAAATAGATTGGTAGTTTCCCAAGCATCAACTTGAGGTGAATCGCTATGTCGAACTTCTAGCCGAGACAAAGTGTTGCTGGTTTCGATAAGTGAATCAGCAGAACGCAATACGCCAGCACCACGGCTCATCGCGGTTTGTAAATCTCGGCGAACTGCTGGATCTAGTAAGAAAGATTGACTGGTATTTTCAACGGGTTCAGATTCGGCAGGCAGGTTCGCTGCGATGTCTGCTGCAATTCGAGCACTGAAAACTAGGCCTTCTAGCAGTGAATTTGAGGCTAATCGGTTAGCGCCATGGACGCCAGAACAAGCGGTTTCGCCGCAGGCATAAAGGCCGGCAATGCTGCTGTGTCCGTTTAGATCAACGCGCACACCACCTGAGGCATAGTGTGATGCTGGAGCAACTGGGATTAAATCTTTACTTGGGTCAATACCATGCGACAAGCATGATGCGTTTATGGTTGGGAATCGATCGGCGAAACCAGTTAAGTGGCGGACATCGAGCCACACGTGGTCTCTGCCGCTTTCTTTCATCTTGCGCATGATTGCAATTGCTACAACATCGCGTGGGGCTAATTCAGCCAATGGATGTAGACCTTGCATGAATCGCACACCGTTGTCATCAACTAAATAAGCACCTTCACCTCGAACCGCTTCGGAAATTAGCGGTTGTTGCCCGCGCGATTTTCCGCCTAGCCAAAGTACGGTTGGGTGAAACTGAATGAATTCCACATCAGCAATTTTTGCACCAGCTCGCAGAGCGAGTGCCACACCATCACCAGTAGAAACTGAGGGATTAGTAGTGCTGGCAAATACTTGGCCCAGCCCGCCAGTGCCAAGTACGACTGCTTTACCAAGTGCTTGACCAACTCCATCGCGCGAGCCAGCGCCGATTACGTGCAACGTAACTCCACAAACACGACCAGTTTTATCTTTCAGCGCATCTAGCACCAATGCGTCTTCAACAACTTCAATTTGCGGATCATTGCGAACTGCCGCTAACAGCGCTCGAGAAACTTCAGCACCTGTTGCATCTCCACCAGCATGCAAAATTCGATTACGTAAGTGACCGCCTTCGCGAGTTAGCGCAATTTCGCCATCAGCTTCGGTATCAAATTTAGCGCCACGTTCAATTAATTTACGCACTGCTTCAGGGCCTTCAGTAACTAATATCCGTACTGCTTCAGCGTCGCAAAGCCCGGCACCTGCCGTCAAAGTATCTGTTAAATGGGCCTCTGGGGAGTCGCCATCGCCAAGGGCCGCAGCAATTCCACCCTGTGCCCACTTGGTAGAACCTTCATCAACTTTTGCTTTAGTGACTATCAAAACCGATAAACCAAAAGTGCGTAACTGCAGCGCGGTAGTCATGCCAGCAATTCCAGAGCCAACCACAATTACATCGGCGCGCGAAGTCCAACCTGGCTTAGGGGCTAGTAGCTTCATGAGTTAGTTTCCACAACTGCATTATCTAGTAGTCGAACCCCATTTACCCAACCAGCGATGATAGCCCGCTTGTTTTGAGTGGTTGCGCTGGCTGGTTGAAATGTTTTCTCATCAATAATTTCGGCATAGTCCAATTTGAAGCCGGGTTCGGTTGCCAATATTTCTTTCATCCGAGTTGGTTCTTGAAGGGCTTTAGAAATGATTACCGCTGCTGCTCGATCTGTTTGCGTTAACCGAACGTTTCTTGACGAAAGAGCCAAACCATCAAACTCGCGCACTGTAGGCACGGAAAATATCTCAATCTTTTTGAAATGGTTTTGAATCAACCATAGTTGCTGAAAGTCTTTCTCGCCGAAAACAGCCACACTTGGTTTAACAATTTCAAATAAACGATTAACGACAGTTAAGACACCTGCAAAATGGCCTGGTCGCGATGCGCCTTCATAAAGATCGCCAACTGGGCCAGGAGAGATTTGAACTGGTTGGCTGGGATAAATCTCTTCATAAGTTGGAAACCAAACTTGTGTAGCACCAGCCAAAGTTGCGATTTGAATATCGGTTTCCGGGGTACGCGGATATTTCTCGATATCTTCAGCCTCAGTAAATTGCAGCGGGTTAACAAAAATACTTACAACTACCTCTTTATCTAATTCGCGAGCACGCTTAATCAACGCTTGGTGCCCCTTATGAAGGGCGCCCATTGTTGGAACTAGTACGGTCATCTTTTGGCTCCAGTCCTTTCAGGTACCGGGCGATGAGCTCTTATTCTAAATCAGTCTTCAGTAGATCCGAAATCCGTCCGTGTGTGAGCAAGACAGCTTCAGGCTCAATCTCAAACCAAGGTGCTAAAACAAAGCGGCGCTCATGTGCCCGTGGGTGAGGCAGCGTTAATTTCTCATCATTGACTAACAACCCACCAAATTGAATTAAATCTAAATCAATTACCCGTGGCCCCCAATGTATTTCGCGAGTGCGACCCATTGCGGTCTCAATTCCATTTAAGAGAGCTAATAAATCTTTAGCTGGTAGCTCTGACTCAACAATTGCTACCGCATTTAAGTAATCAGGTTGTTCTGGCCCGCCAATTGGTTTGGTTTGTAAGTAACTTGAAACTGCAAGCACTTCGGTTGCTTCACGCAATAAGCCAATCGCTAAATCTAAATTTGCGTTAGCGTCTCCAATATTGGCACCTAATGAAATTACCGCTTTCATCGAGTGCGAATAACCATCACATTTATGTCGCTGGTAACAGCGTTAACTGGAGCGCTTGGTTTGTGAACTGTAACCAGGGCAATTTCGACTAAATTAGCAGTTGCCAATATCTCATCGGCAATCACGCCAGCTAGCTTCTCGATCAATTTATAGGGTGTTCCGGTAATAGCAGCAACAACTAAATCACAGATTGCGCCGTAATCGACGGTGTCGGATAAATCATCACTCTTGGATGCCTTTTCAAGATCAAGAATCAACTCAACATCAACTAAAAACTCTTGGCCATTCTTGGTTTCCTCGGCAAATACCCCGTGATAGCCGAAACCTTTAATGCCATTGATGCGAATTGAATCATTCATTACAAGACCGCCTTGTTAGCCGCTACGCCATGAACTCTAACTGCCCAGATGCCGCTTTGGCTAAGTCGCTTAGTAAGCTCAACAGTTGCCGCTTCACGAGAAGTTGGATCATCACCACCTAAGAATCGTTTGCGTGATGCACCAAGTAGAACTGGGTACCCGAGTTCCACAAATTGCGTTATTTCCTCGATTATTGCCCAATTATCAGCAGCCTCTTTCGCAAATCCGATGCCTGGATCAATTATTAGATTCGACTTACTTATTCCTGCCGAAAGCGCAGCCTCAACTCTTAAATTCAACTCTGTTATTACTTCTGCAACCACATTTGTGTAGACCGCCAAATTATTCATATCTTTGGAATGGCCTCGCCAATGCATGGCGATGTATGGGACTTTTAGTTCGGCAGCTGTATCTAACATCGCTGGATCCGCTAACCCACCGCTTACATCGTTGATGATTGCGGCACCTGCAATTACGGCAGCCCGAGCAGTTGATGCTCGCATTGTGTCGATACTTATTGGTTTTCCAGCATCAGCTAATTTTGAAATAACGTTAACGACTCTGCGTTCTTCTTCTGCCGATGAAACTCGTTCCGCTCCTGGCCGAGTAGATTCACCGCCCACATCAATTATGTCGGCACCTTCGGCGATAAGTTTTAAACCGTGATCAACCGCATCAGGATAAGTAAAGTGCTCACCGCCATCGGCAAAGGAATCTGGTGTTGCATTTAGAATTCCCATTACTAACATGGTTTATCTACCGAGCTGTAATGAGTGACATTGCTTCGGCGCGAGTAGCCGGATCTCGTAAAACACCACGCACTGCACTGGTAATTGTGCGAGCTTCTGATTTGCGGACTCCACGCATTGACATACATAAGTGTTCGCAATCAATAATTACGATCACGCCCATTGGCTTCAAAATATCCATCATGGCATCTGCTATTTGTGAAGTCATACGCTCTTGTACTTGTGGTCGTTTGGCAAAAACATCAACTAGGCGAGCAATTTTGGATAAGCCCGTAATTTTTCCATTCGGAATATAGCCAACATGGGCTACGCCATGGAAAGGGGTCAAATGGTGCTCACACTGCGAAAATAGGTCAATATCCCTAATGATCACAAGTTCTTCGTGTCCAATATCAAAAGTTGTGGTCAATACATCTTCTGGTGATTGGTAAAGACCGGCAAAGTTTTCCGCCATTGCGCGCGCTACCCGAGCAGGTGTTTCTCTCAAGCCATCGCGCTCTGGATTCTCACCTAATGCGAGTAGAAGTTCGCGAACTGCAGCTTCAGCGCGTGGTGCGTCATATGGCTGCTTTGCGCGGCCATCGCCATCTTCAATCGAAATTGAATTTATCTCACTCACTAGATTTCTTTCTGGTGCGTGGCTTCTTGGCTTCAACTACTTCTTCTACTTTGGCTTTTGCTGGAACTTCTACGGGTGGAATATCGGACGGAACCCGAGTGATTGATCCAGTCCAGGCTGGTCGCTTTGCCCAAGATTTAACCTTCTTAAAGATCTCATCAATATCATCTTTATTGATGGTTTCGTGATCAAGCAACTCAAGCACCATAGCATCAAGGGTCTTGCGATTGGCCACCAAAATATCGAAGGCTTCTTGATGAGCATTCTCAATTAACTTACGAACCTCAGCATCAATTATTCCAGCAACTTTTTCAGAGTAATCGCGTTCGTTACCATAACTGCGACCCATAAATGGTTCGGAGCCATCGCTACCAAGTTTGATTGCACCAATTGCTTCGGTCATTCCGTATTGAGTAACCATAGCTTTTGCGAGCGCAGTGGCTTTTTCAATGTCATTTGACGCGCCAGTAGTTGGATCATGGAAGATCAGTTCTTCAGCTGCCCGACCACCAAGGGAATAGGCCAGTTGATCTAGTAATTGATTACGAGTAGTTGAGTACTTATCGTCATCCGGCAAAACCATGGTGTAACCAAGTGCGCGACCGCGCGGCATGATGGTGATTTTGTGAACTGGATCTGTATGTGGCAACGCATGCGCGACAAGTGCGTGACCTGCTTCGTGATAAGCCGTTACCAAGCGTTCTGAGTCCGACATTAAGCGTGATTTACGCTGTGGGCCAGCCATTACGCGATCGATAGCTTCATCAAGTTCGCGATTGCCAATCTCGGTCTTTAGTTCACGAGCTGCAAGCAGTGCTGCCTCATTAAGAACATTTGCTAAATCAGCTCCAGTAAATCCAGGAGTACGACGCGCATATTCCAGTAGTACCAAATCTTTTGCAATTGGCTTTCCTTTTGCGTGTACTTGCAATATTGCTTCGCGACCCTTTAAGTCAGGACGATCAACTGCAATTTGTCGATCAAAGCGACCAGGACGTAATAAAGCTGGATCTAG
Organism: Candidatus Planktophila sp.; assembly: GCA_044351155.1. Classification (GTDB taxonomy): domain Bacteria; phylum Actinomycetota; class Actinomycetes; order Nanopelagicales; family Nanopelagicaceae; genus Planktophila. The sequence continues at coordinate 26,547 of JBILGH010000005.1, forward strand.
AACATCTGGGCGGTTTGTAGCTGCGATCATAATTACTTGACCATTTGCCTCAAAGCCATCCATCTCAACCAATAGTTGATTAAGCGTTTGTTCGCGTTCATCGTGACCGCCACCCATGCCAGTTCCACGTTGGCGACCTACAGCATCAATTTCATCAACAAAGATAATTGCTGGTGCATTCGCTTTCGCTTGATTAAACAGATCGCGGACACGTGCTGCACCAACACCGACAAACATCTCAACAAAGTCCGAGCCAGAGATTGAATAGAACGGTACGCCAGCTTCGCCAGCTACAGCACGAGCAAGTAAAGTTTTTCCAGTTCCGGGAGGGCCATAAAGCAAGACACCCTTAGGGATCTTGGCGCCAAGTTCAGCATACTTAGCTGAGTTCGCTAAGAAATCTTTGATTTCATGCAGTTCTGAAATTGCTTCATCGGCGCCTGCAACATCGGCAAAAGTTGTTTTTGGTACTTCATCACTTTGTAGCTTGGCCCGTGATTTACCAAAACTAAATACTTTGTTTCCACCTTGTGATTGGCTGAGCATAAAGAAGAAGAGCAAGCCGATAATTAGAATTGGTGCTATGGAAAAGAGAAAACTTAGAATTAAAGGGGTCTTCGGAACCTCTATATTCCAGCCATTTTGTGGTGGATTAGCGCTCAAAGCATCAATAATTGTGGGTTCTTGACGAACCACAAATGAAGCTTCAACTTTGGAAGCGCCATTGATGGTGCGACCAGACTTTAACTCAACCTGAATTTTTTGATCTCTATCTACAACGGTCGCGCTCTTAACTTCAGATTGTGCGATCGCATCAAGAATTTGTGAAGTATTAACTTTTGTAAAAGCGCTGCCTGCTCCTGAAATCTGACCAAAGACTGATACGGCAATAATTGCAAAGACGATCCAGAAAAGTGGCCCGCGGAAAATACGACTTGCTTTTGTGGCGGGCTTCTTTTCGCCACGCTTAGAAACCGTCTTGGTCACTTTCTTTTTCTTATCTTTCTTAATTTCTTCAGTCATTTGCTCTTTCGTCATACAGTGTCTATTCGTACATGTGCTTTGCGAGCACACCGATAAATGGCAAGTTGCGATACTTCTCATCGAAATCAAGACCATAACCAACCACGAAATCTGTTGGGATATCAAAACCTACATACTTAACAGCGACCTCAACTTTGGCTGCCTCTGGTTTGCGCAGAATTGCCAAGATATCAACATTGGCAGCGCCACGAGATTCGAGGTTCGACTTTAACCATGAAAGAGTTAAACCTGAGTCAACAATATCTTCGACGATTAAAACATTGCGACCTGTAATGTCTCTATCAAGATCTTTTAAAATCCGAACAACGCCACTGGACTTGGTGCCCGAGCCATAAGAAGAAACTGCCATCCAATCCATTTCTAGATGACGCTGCATTGCGCGAGTTAAATCAGCCATTGCCATAACTGCGCCTTTTAATACGCCAACTAGAAGAACGTCACGACCTTCGTAATCGGCATCAACTTGTGCTGCTAATTCCTTGATACGTGCCTGTAGATCTTCTTCGCTAACAATTACGCGCTCGATATCGCTTTCAATTACTGATAAATCCACGATGCTCCTTCATTGATATGGCGGGCTTACTTTGATTAGCGGGACAGGAGCGAAAGTCTGCCCGAAATTCGGGAAACCTTCACACCGCCCGGAAGGCTACAAGCGCCTTGACCGTGCCAAGAGGTGACAAAAGCCTCAACCGAGGCCACATGTTCGGCGGTAATTGAGCCCATTGGCGCTCCCGCTGCGTAAATTGCCTTACGCAAAAGGCGAGTTCGGACCGCTTTAGGCAGATCGGCCAGAGTGGTGATTTCCAGATCAGCTAGATCAAGGTCGGCTGCAACCTGAGTTGTCCATGCATCTAGAGCGTCGGCATCGTCGCGCAAAAGGTCGGCACTACGTGCCAGCGCTTCGGTAATTCCAGGGCCAATACTTTCTTCTAACTTTGGAAGTGCATCAGTACGCACGCGAACTCGCGCGAACCGCGAATCAGAATTATGCGGGTCGACCCAAGGCGATAAATTATTTTCGGTGCAGGCCGCCAAAGTTTCAGCACGAGTAATCTCCAAAAGTGGCCGGCAATACTTTCCGGTACATCGCGCCATTCCAGAAAGTGAACGCGCACCTGATCCGCGGGCCAAGCCAAGTAAAACACTTTCAGCTTGATCGTTAAGAGTGTGGCCAAGAAAAACTAATTTCGCGTTATATCTTTCGGCCGCTGCATCAAGTGCGGCATAACGAGCTCGACGAGCAGATGCTTCCAAACCGTCTACTAATTCAACATCAACTTTAACTATTTCAACTTGTGCAATTCCTAATTCCGAAAGTTGCGCCAAAACTTTTGTAGCTTGTTCACCAGAATTTTTCTGAAGTTGATGATCAATTGTTACGCCCACTAAATTAACCAACAAATTTTTTGCTTCTGGAACCAGAGCAGCAGCTAGCGCTAAGGAATCGGCACCACCAGAGACCGCTACTAAAACCGTGTCGCCTGCGCTGCAGCTAGAAAGACAATCACGCACAGCACTTCGAATTGTTACGGTTGCTGGGTTTGCGCTCACAGGGTAAAGACTAGACCCGACCGCCAAATGGCATTAAGCCCTTGATGCTATAAATATTTGAGTAAATCAAGCCCTTTTTCGTGGAATTGGCTTCCCACATCATGCCGTTGCCAGCGTAAATCGTGATGTGGTGAATGCTTGAGATGGTTCCCTTATATGAGTAGAACAAGAGATCGCCTGGCACAAGTTCGCTAATTGTTACGTGCTTGGTGTAACCCGCATAGAGTGCTGAGTTTAAGCGATCCCAGTTTGGCCAACCTAAGCCAGCAGCTCTATATGCGGCGAAAACTAAACCTGAACAGTCAAAAGAATTTGGACCTTCAGCACCCCAGATATAGGGCTTGCGTGCCAATACTTGTTTCTTGGCAAAAGCTACTGCAACATCTCGCTGATCTTGGGTCGTGCGAATTGTCGAGCGTCCTTTGAAACCAAGATTTGGCCAAATTTTTGACTGATTTGGAGTTTGCGCAGCTTGACCGGCTTGAGCTTCTTCAAGCAAAGCTAACTGGCGTTGTTGTTCTAGCGTAACTCGAACATTTCTAGCTTTAGAAAGTTCTTTGATTAACTTATCTTGGACTGCTCGTAATTTATCAACTTCTTTTTGTTGAAGCGCTCTAGCGTCATCGGCAACTTTCTTGGCTGCAGCAACTTTTTCGGTCGCTGCTATCTGCTTAACTTTTGCAGCATCGGCAATTACTTTGGCGGCACGAGCAATAACCTCGGCAGCTTTAAATCGCTCTAGCGCTGCAGTATTTTGATCACCGAGCGAGTCCAGAATGGTAATTCGATCAACTAAATCTTGCGGTCCGTTAGCACTTAATAGCGGTTCGATATCGCTAAATGTGCCACCCATAATGTAAGCATTCGATGCCAACTTGCCAATTGTTCTATGAGCGAGTGCAACTTCTTCAGCTGTTTTGCGCGCATACTCTGCGGCCGCATTTGCTTCTGCAGTTGCCTTAGCTAATTCAGCTTTCGCACTTACATAAAGAGCTAGCGCTGCATTTGCTTTTACAGTAAGCGCCTTCAAGGACATGTTCGCAGCTGCTAATTTCTTGGCCGCCGCATCAGCTGCTTTCTTTTTCGCTGCTTCGGCTTTTTTCGCTGCCTCAATCTGTGCCAAAGTTGGTTTTGGGGTGGCGGCATAAACAGCCGTGCTGCTACCTAGAAAAGTAAGCGCGACTGCGAGCGCAATAAACCGCTTCGACATGCTCCTAGGATAAATGGGGCACCTTAGAAATGAGTTAGAAGCGCCGTCGTGTCAGTCCCTATTTAAATTAGAGTTAATTAGATACATCACGTCGCTTGAAAAGCGTAACCACAATTGCGGTGCTAACCACTAAATAGATTGCAACCATCGTTATTGAGTGGGTATAAGAAATGTCATTTGTGCCACCGACTGCAATTGTTGATATCAAGCTACCTGGCATCCAAGTTCCTAAACTTGATTTAACTGCAACTAGGATATTTTCCACAATCAATAACCAGATAACACCCAGCGAAATAGCGCTAATTGGCGAGCGGAGCAATAAACCTAAAATCATGCCAATCGTGCCGAAGGCAATAACCGACAAGAGAACATTTCCGAAAGTTTTTGCCAATTCTTGAAGTGCATCGGAAGTTACCCACGCATCCGTTTCAACTTTGGCTTTACCTGATAGTCCAAAAGCTAATGACATGCTGACTATTGCGGCCAGAATTACCATCACAATGGCGAATGAAGCCATCGATACATATTTTCCGAGCAACAACTGAAGGCGACGTGGTTGACGTACCAATAAATTTCGCAAAGTTCCGTAGGTGTACTCCTGCGCAGTCTGAGCAGCAAAAACACATAAGGCAACGATTCCTAATAATCCGGCTGCATTGCTAAAGCCAATAGTTAGACCACTCGGAAGTTGCAGAATTTCACGAGAAATCATGTTGCCACGATCAGAGTTACCTTGCGGTGAATCAATCAGCAAAAACAGTAACGAAGTAACCAAACCAGTTAAACCTGCCGATGCCAGCATGGTGCCGAGAAATAGTGTGGGGCGGCGAAGTTTGCGCCATTCTGATCTAAAGACCTGGCCTTTAAATATCTGGTTCATTCGGAATCCCCTGTCATTTCGAAGAATGTTTCTTCTAGGCTGGGCAACATAGGCGATAGCTGCGAGAGCGTAATACCAGCAGCAAATGCTGATTTATTAAGTTCGGCTGCCCATTCAGCTGGTCCTTCAATATGTGCAACACCACTTCGAATCGTTGATTTATGGCCAGCCGCAGCTGCAATCTCAGAGATCTTGGGCAAATCACTTTCATTTGGCGTTTTAACCAAGATGAAAGGTTGTTGTGCCAAGAATAAATCTTCGATCTTGCCCGCAAATAAAACTTTGCCCTTGCGCAACATAACTAAGTGCTGGCTTATTAACTCGAGTTCAGAAAGTAAATGTGAAGAAACAAAAACCGTGGTGCCCTCTTGCGCTAATGATTTTAATAAATCTCTAATCTCTTGAATTCCTTCTGGGTCTAAACCATTAGTTGGCTCGTCAAGAATCAAAAGCTTTGGATTTGGCAGAAGTGCGGCAGCAATACCAAGACGTTGTTTCATACCTAATGAATAGGTTTTATATTTTGAATTACCGCGATCGCCTAAGCCAACTCGTTCAAGCAAGGATTGCACGTGATCAGTTCCGTAGCCACCCAAAGTTGCTAATACATTTAAATTCTCGCGACCAGTTAAAGCTGGATAGAAAGCCGGTCCTTCGATCATCGCACCAACGCTGGCCAAGTATTTTTCCGGGTGCTTAATTGAATGACCCAAGATCTCACCTGTGCCGCCAGTAGGTGAGATCAAGCCCAACAACATACGAATAGTGGTGGTCTTACCTGACCCATTTGGCCCGACGAAACCACAAACAGTGCCCATCGGTACTTCAAAATTAGCGTGTGAAACAGCGAAGGTATCGCCATATTTCTTGCTCAAATCTTGAACTGCTACTGCGAGATTACTCATGCCCACCACAATAGTCCTTCCCCTTACACTTAGCAGGTGAGTAAAGATGCCTGGGGCTATCAAGAACCCAATCGCCGCCCTGCCCCGAATTGGAAAGTGAATCCACAAACCTCTCAGGTTCGCGCTGGCGTAGCCCGCACTGGCTTTGGTGAAACATCTGAAGCCCTCTTTTTGAATAGTGGCTTTACCTATTCTTCTGCGCAAGAAGCTGAAGATTCCTTTACTGATGAGACTGATCACTTTGTTTATAGCCGGTTTGGTAACCCAACGGTTGCCATGTTTGAAAATCGGTTAGCTGAACTTGAAGGCGCTGAATATTGCGTAGCAACTGGTTCTGGAATGTCTGCCATGTTTGCATCAGTTGCCTGCATGGTTAAAGCAGGCGATCGTGTTGTTGCGTCAGCTGCAATGTTTAGTTCCTGTCACGTTGTGCTAACCGAGTTTTTACCAGCGTGGGGCGTTGAAATTGAACTTGTAAAAGGTACCGATGAAAAAGTTTGGGCCGAAGCACTAAGCAAGCCAACTAAAGTAGTTTTTCTGGAGTCGCCAAGTAATCCATTAATGGAAATTGTTGACATCCGAATGATTTCTGATTTGGCACATAAAGTTGGCGCAACAGTGATCGTCGATAACGTTATGGCATCACCGATTATGCAACGTCCGCTTGAGCTTGGCGCAGATGTAGTTATGTACTCAGCCACAAAACATATTGACGGCCAGGGTCGCGTTCTTGCTGGTGCGGTACTCGGCAGCTTCGCTTACATCAATGAATATTTCAAACCATTCTTCCGCCATACCGGGCCAGCGCTAAGTCCGTTTAATGCTTGGGTGCTTTTAAAGTCACTCGAAACTTTGGATATGCGAGTCGAACGCATGGCAAATAACGCACAAAAAATTGCCGAGTTTTTGGCTACTCGTCCAGAAATAGAAGTTGTTAGTTTCCCTGGCTTGCCATCGCACCCAGGTCATGAATTAGCAAAGAAGCAGATGAGCGGCTTTGGAACAACTATCGGCATCACATTCAAAGGCACCAAAAAAGATGTATATAAGTTCATGGATGCTTTGCAAATTATTGATATTTCCAACAATTTAGGCGATAGCAAGTCACTTATTACCCACCCAGCATCAACAACTCATCGCCGATTAAGCCCAGAAGATCAAATGGCAATGGGAATCACATCAACAACGCTACGTCTTTCAGTTGGCTTAGAGCACAGCGATGATCTAATTAAAGATATTGCGCAGGCCTTAGGTTAAATTTAAATTAAGACTGCCGCAACGAGTAATACTGAATACAAACTTAAGTAAGTAATCGACCATTGGAAAACTTTGGCAGCAACTTTGCCATAATCTGGATTACTTCCACGTAGCTGTGCAAGTGTTAAAGCAAAAATTGTGAATAGAATTGCGTTGACAATCTGCACCCAGAGTGAAAGTTCGGCAAAATAAATAGTTACAACTGAAGCAACAAACATCGCGATAGTGTGGAACCACATTTGGCCATGTAAATTTTTTTGTGAAGTTACTCCTGGCAACATTGGAATTCCGGCCGCGTTGTAATCATCTTTATATTTAATGGCTAGTGCCCAAAAATGTGGCGGGGTCCAGAAAAAGATCACGAAGAAAAAAGCCCAAGCGACCTTTGATAACTCATTTGTAACTGCAGCCCAACCAATTAAGACTGGCATGCAGCCTGCGATTCCGCCCCAAACAATATTTTGCGAAGTACGTCGCTTAAGCGCCATCGTATAGATAACTACATAGAAGACAATTGCGATCAAGGTTAACAATGTAGCTAGCACTGTTGTAAAAATTGCGAAAATTAGAAGTGAAAGTAACCCAACAACAGTTGCGAAAATAGTTGCTTCTCTTCGCGAGATGACACCGGTTGCGATTGGTCGCTGCGCAGTGCGTTTCATTAACTTATCGGTTTCACTTTCGATCACCATGTTAAATGCGTTCGCACTACCTGCTGCCAGAGTGCCACCAAGAATCGTGGCGATAGAAAGCCCTACTGAGGGGATTCCGTTTTGGGCTAAAACTAGAGCAGGCAAAGTGGTTACGAGTAAGAGCTCGACCACCCTTAACTTCATGAGGTCGAGATAGCCACGAATTCGAAGATCTGAACTCTTATCGGGCTGATTTACGCTCACCCAGCAAGGTTACTAAGTTAAATACACAGCGCCCACCGCTAGGGTCCCCAGCAGGCTCACAGGTTCATGAGTTAATTTCACGAGATGGAAAACAATCAGAAGCCCGAATGGTTCGAATTAGCCGATAACGATCAAGCCGTAACTCGCCCAAGTAAGAAGAAGTCTGGGCCAATCCGCAGTCTGACTCTGATCTTGGCCGGAGTTTTGGTTATTCCAATGGGTGCTGGATTTGACCTACTCTCACATGAAAATCACTCAGCAATTGCTGCTGGAACATTGAACTTAACTCAAGATTCTCCGGCTGCTGCAACATCAACTGCTAAAGCTCCTGTTGCAATCACACCGCCGGGATCAACTTCCAATGAGATTATCTTGCCGCCAAGCAAGAAGGCGGGCGACGATGACGACGAAGATGACGACTAACTAATTGCTACTTATTTAGCCACCATTGAGATTTTCGACAGCAGCTGTTGGACTTGGTGAGATACCAGGTACTGGCTTGGCAAATTTAGCGAGTGCTACATCTAGCGCATCGCGAGCTGCCTTTGCGCCCGGTCTGTTCTTAGGAATCTGATCAGCAATAGCCACAAAAATGTACTCACGATCGCCACCTTGTACATACCCAGCCAGTGATACAACCCCTGTCAAGAAACCAGTTTTTGTTCTAACTAAGCCAATTGCTTTAGGCGCGCTCTTCACAAACCTTTTAGTCATAGTTCCGTTAACACCACCGACTGGAAGCCCACCGTAAATGGTGCGGTACTTATCGTTCTCATAGGTTTTGAGTAATAACTGAGCCATCATTTGAGCAGAAACTCTATTTGATCTAGAAAGCCCGCTGCCGTCAACTGCAATTAAACCAGTCGAATCAATCTCAAGATCTTCTAGCGTTTTCACAAACGTTTTCTGAATTCCTGATTCGGAATAACCATTACCCGCCTTCATTGATGCGTACATAGCCATGCGATTACCAAGAGTGTTATCGCTCCAGATCAGCATCCAGTCCATAATCTGCTGCAGGGGTAGTGATTGAAATGTTGCAATCGATTCTTTTGAATTGAGTTGCGCCTCTTCGGCAGTAACTCTTGCAGAGCTCACTTTTATGTTTCGAGCTGCAAATTGCGCCTTCATAAAATCTAGGTCGGTGCTATGCATCTTGAAATACTCGATACGTAAAGTTTTTATGGGCGCGCCATTGTTGGTATCAAGTTTCTTGAGGGCTGTTTTTACAATCTTAGGCAGCGAAACGCGACCCATTTTTATGGCGCGGACTCCGTCTCGCTCCATCCAGGGATCTAGCGAACCGGCAATAATCAGAGTGTTAGGTTGCGTTCCCGTCAGAATTTCGGTCGTGAATCTAAAATCTGGAGAAACATAATCCAATAAGGCCGTTGCTGAAAGAATTTTTAGAAGTGATGCGGGCATGCGCAATGAATCAGCACTGTATTCAAAAATAGACTTACCGGTTTCTGGGTCAACCAAAATCATCCCTGGATGAGCAAGTGTTTTCGAAACAGCGGCACTCTTTAAAATGGGGCTGATGGTGCTGCTTTTTAAGGCCGCAGGTGCGCCAGAAGTCATGGTTGCTGTGAGCGCAACGATTACTACGCTGATCGAGGCGAGTGATAACGGGCGCAATTTCATGGTGTGAATACTACTTTCTAAATAGAAAAGATAGATTGATCCAATGAGCATGCCACCAGCTGAAATTGGTCCCGGAGAATTTTTCCCGGTTGTAGGTGTAGGTCCGCATCCAAAACCTTGGCCGACTGGTGATGAATACGACTTAGAACTTCTTGAGAATGGCGATCGACGTAATGTGCTCGACAGATATCGATATTGGTCGGTTGCCGCGATCGTTGCTGATCTAAATACTAAACGCCATAAACTGCAGATCGCGATTGAGAATTGGCAACATGATTTAAACATTGGTTCAGTTGTTAGAACTGCAAACGCATTTAATGTCGATGCAGTCCATATTGTTGGTAAGCGCGATTGGAATAAACGTGGCGCGATGGTTACTGATAGATATTTAACTATTGTCCATCATCCAACGGTTGAAGATTTTGGAAACTATTGTCGTGACGCTGGATTGCCAATTATCGGCATTGATAACTTGCCCGGAATTTCAAAGCAACTTGAATCAACCCAGTTACCAGAAAGTTGTGTACTGCTTTTTGGCCAAGAAGGTGCCGGTATGAGCGAAGAAGCTGTGGCTGTTTGTGAAGTAGTACTAGAAATTAATCAGTACGGCTCTACCCGCAGCATGAATGCATCAGCTGCAGGTGCTATTGCTATGTATCACTGGGCGCTGCAGCACTTACCAAGACTTTAAGAGTTGTTCGCTTGGCTTTCGGTCTCGTCAGCGAGAGCTTCGCGCACTGAAACTAAGCGACGATCAATCTCGGCAGCCTCGGTATTTCGGCCTAAAATTCGCATAACCGCTGCCATAGAAGTTTCAATATCTACGATGAATTCGAAGTCTTTTGGCTCTTCATCGGTAGCTACAGTTAAAACTTGATCGAGAGTGTTCAAGCCTTCTTCGTAGTTCTCTAGCAGCACTTGGGCTTTGCCATATTCAAAGAGTGCGTTATTTGATCGAATATGGTCATGCGCGGTTTCAAAAACATCAAGAGCTTTACGTGCGCGAATCAAAGCTAAATCGCCTTCACCTAGCGCAACGTGGCACGAAGCAATCTTTTGATCGCAGCGAGCAACTTGAATTACCTCTTTATTTCGCTTAAAGAGATCGCGAGCTTCATAGAACGAAACAATCGCTTCGCGGAAATTCTTCAGTGAGCGATGCGCGCAACCAATTAAGTAAAGATCATTAGCAGCGCCGTATTCATTTCCATCGAGTAAATGTTCTTGGGCACATTCATCCATAGTAGAAATAACTTTTTCAAAATTCTTAGAGGCAAACCACCACTCGCCTAGCGTGCAGGCAAGCTCAAGTGCGATTGAAGATTTGTTTGCGCGCAAGATCTCAACAGCCTTAGACATTGCAGTTGCTGCTTCTTCCATTCGCTTTAATTGATTTAAGTTGTAACCAATTGCGCTATATGCCTGCGCAACACCTTCAGATGGCGCACTCGCACCAAGTTGGTCATAAATATCGCAAGCAGTTTCAGCTAAAGCGAGGGCTTCGTCATATTGGCCGCGTGCAAAAATTCGCGCGCTTAATTCGTAATAAGTACTGGCACGTTCTGCGCCTTCAACCTCTGGAATTCGATCCCAGAGCATTTCCTCGGTAACAAGATCTTCCATGCCTTCGTCATCGCTCATGCAGATCTCCTCTAGTTTTAGTTTCCAGCAACCTTCGAGTAGCCGTGACTCTATACGCCCCGGCTCGACTTTGCCTGTGGGTTTGCCTCCAAAACACCTCCCCTTTACGCTCATTCTTCTCAGAAATTGCCATATTTGCTTAAAAGTTGCAGGTGCGAATCGTTTGCGTTAACATTTTCCTATGCATATTCCTGATGGGTTTCTTGATGTCCAGACCTCTGTCATCTTTACAGGACTATCTGCCGCCGGCGTTGCCGTTGCGCTAAAGGGTGCCCGCTCTCAGCTAGATGAAAAGACCGCGCCGCTTGCTGGCCTAACTGCCGTGTTTATCTTTGCTGTTCAGATGCTCAACTTCCCAGTTGCCGCAGGAACAAGTGGGCATTTGATTGGCGGTGCGTTAGCCGCAGTCTTGGTGGGACCGTGGGCTGCGACTTTAGCCCTAACCATAGTTCTTCTTATGCAGGCATTTTTGTTTGCCGATGGTGGATTAACCGCTTTGGGTGCGAGCACATTTAACATGTCAATTGTTGGAGTATGGACTGGTTACGGTATTTTTCTCTTGGTTCGCAAGATTCTTCCAAAGAATAAGGCGTCTATCCCGGTAGCTGCTGCGATCGGTGGATTTGTATCGGTGCCAATGGCTGCAATTAGCTTCACCCTTCAATATGCAATGGGCGCTACGGCAACTTACTCAACAACTACGGTTCTTGGAGCAATGGTCGGAACACATCTTTTGATCGGAATTGGTGAAGGTCTTATCACGGGTCTTACTGTCAGCGCGGTTATTGCCAGCCGTAGCGACTTAGTCTACGGATGGAAAAACAACGCTAATAAGTTGGAGATTCGAAATGCGTAACAACCGTAAGTTTTACATTGCTGGTTTTATGGTTTCATTATTTTTAGCTGGGGTTGTTTCTTTTTATGCTTCATCACATCCAGATGGTCTAGAAAAAGTTGCCGAAGAAATTGGTTTTCTTGAGACAGCTAAAGAAAATACCAACGCTGGCGTCGTTTTTTCTGATTATGGAACTAAAGGTGTCGATAGTGAGCGTGCCTCTGTTGGAATCGCTGGCGTCATAGGCGTCCTGGGGACTGCTGTTGTAGCAGGCGTTGCTTTTAAGTTAATTGCACGTAAGCCAAGAAATAAGAAAGATTAAAATACAAGATAATAAGCATCACCATGGACATGATGTTGGTGAGCGGCTTTATCTCCATCGCCATACCTTTATTCATGCACTTCCGTCACACTTAAAAATACTTGCTGCGCTCTGCTTTATCCTGGTCGTTGTCTCTACTCCGGTAACTCAATGGGGCGCATTCGTGGCCTACTTTCTTTGGCTATTCATCGTGGTAAAAATGGCACAGATTCCATTTTTAACCTTATTCAAGCGCGCCTTAATTGAAATTCCATTTATCTTCTTTGCAATTTTAATGCCCTTCTTTGGTTCCGGTGAAAAAGTACAAGTAGGACCTTTGGAGCTATATCGCGAGGGTTTGATTGCCGGTTCTGGCATTGTCGTAAAGGGCACATTAGGAGTGATGACCGCGATCATTTTGTCTACTTCGACAACTGCTCGCGAAATTCTTCGTGGGTTAGAACGGTTACGTCTTCCAGTTCTTATGGTTCAGATTGCTTCCTTTATGTTGCGATACATAAATGTTGTAAATGACGAAATGGAGCGCATGAAGATTGCGCGTGAATCACGCGGCTTCGAAGCAACCGGAATGAAAAGTTGGAAAGTACTTGCAACTGCTGCTGGGGCGCTGTTTATTCGATCTTATGAACGAGGCGAACGAGTGCATCTTTCAATGTTGTCACGGGGTTATCAAGGAGTTTTGCCGCAAGAGCAGAAGCAGAAAGTAAAAGGTTCGATTTGGCTAACAGCCATGATTTACCCACTTGTTGCTGCAATCATTTTTAGTACTCAGCTACTGATTGGAAGAATGTAATGAATACTCCGAGTCTAGAAATCAAAGAGTTAGCATTTGCCTATCCCGATGGCAATCAAGCGCTATTTGGAGTCAACCTCTCAGTTCAGCGGGGCGAACGCGTTGCACTGCTTGGTCCTAATGGTGCTGGAAAAACAACTCTTGTTATGCACATGAATGGAATTCATCCAACCGCACATGGTTCGGTACATGTAGCTGGCCAACTGGTAGATGCAAAAGATAAAGAATCAATAAAACTTATTCGCTCAAAGGTGGGAATTGTTTTTCAGGATCCTGACGATCAGTTATTCATGCCAACAGTCGGCGAAGATATTGCTTTTGGCCCATTCAACATGGGCAAAAGAGGTGCTGAACTTGATGCGATAGTTGATGAAGCGCTGCATCTTGTTGGAATGCGCGATTTCAAAGATCGACCTCCTCATCATCTTTCATTTGGTCAACGTCGACGAGTTGCTGTTGCGACAGTGTTGGCAATGAAACCTGAAATTCTTGTTCTAGATGAACCTTCTTCAAACTTAGATCCAGCTAGCCGCCGCGAATTAGCCGATATTTTGCGCTCACTTGATATCACGATGGTTATGGTTACGCACGATCTGCCTTATGCCTACGAATTGTGTGAGCGATCAGTAATTCTTTCGGGCGGAATCATTGTTGCCGATGGCAAGACTTCTGAAATTCTCAAAAATGATGAGTTGCTAAAAGCTAATCGCCTTGAACTACCCGTTGGCTTCTCAATTTAATTCGCCCTTGTGCAATCGCAGCACTAAACAATACAACTAATCCCCCAACAGGTTCATTCCAGGTAACTTTTTCACCTAAGAAAATTATGCCCACGATCACGGCAACTACCGGTGTCACGAAAGTTACCGAAGATGCAATCGCGCTTCCGGCAGCCGACATAATTTTAAAATTCCAGATATAGGCAAAACCACTTCCAAAGATTCCCAGACCCAGCATCGCAAGTACTGGCCCAATTTCGTACTTGTTATCTGCGATGCCATCGAATAAATAAAACGGCAACAAGGTAATCGTGGCAGCGACTAATTGCGTAGCTGCCATAACTTCAGGTTCAAGTTTTAGCGGCAAAACATTTTTACGTGAATATGGAAATGAAATTCCATAACAAGTTACTGCTAGCAGAAGGGCGCCAATCGCCCACCATGGATTAGTTCCCAAACCATTCCAAGCACCTAAGACAAAAAGAACGCCTACAAAACCAAGAACTAATCCAACAACTTGATGAAAGGGTAATTTCTCTTCGCGAAAGGCAATCATGATTGCGAGCAAAGTCATAAGTGGCGTTACGGCATTAATGATTCCGGCCAGAATCGAAGTTACTTCAGTTTCAGCAACTGCAAAAAGAATTCCAGGAATCACATTCAGCAAGAGAGAGACAACCCATAAATGCCCCCATGTTGAACGCGCTCGAGGAAGCTTTAAACCCATGACTTTGAGCGCAATTAACAAAGTAATCGCCCCCAGTAAGCAGCGCCCAAATGCCACCCCAAATGGGGTTAAAAACTCAAGACCTAACTTAATAAATATGAAGGAACAGCCCCAAACAATTCCGAGAGCTATATAAAGAGGCACCCAGGATTTAGTTTTCGCTGAACTCATTACGGAAGGCTATCGATTGCCGCGTAATTCAAGTGGTAAGCACAGTGAATAATCCAAGGTAGAATTGGGCATTGCTTCGACCGAAGCAAAGTACTTCCCCCACACAAGTGCAAAATTGCACTTTCTTGCGAGTCTTATCTCCACCCTGACCAATTTGAGTCAAACCAAGACGCGCTTGTTTACGTCTTGATTGGTGTTGATTTTCTATGGCTCTACAACCACGTACCCCTGCCCCAGGCAAAGCTCGACGAGCGGCCGCGGCCAAAGCTGGCAAACCAGCAAATAAAACAACGGCGCAGAAAGAATCTGCTACCCGTCGTTACGCCGATATTGATCCACGTTCGGTATCTAAGAAAGAAGCTCGCAACTTAGAGCGTTCGAAGTTACGCGCTAAGCGTTATGCCGAATCTAAAATTTCAAAGCCTCGCGCAGAAAAGCCAGTTGATGGAAATTCTGAAGTTCCAGTATTCGAACGTTCTCGTTCTTCAAAGCCAGCAACCGGCAAGCCACGTACTTCGTCGCCACGTACTGATCGCGGTGCGCGTCCAACAACAGGCCGCCCAGAACGTAAGTCATCTGAACGTCCATCATCTGATCGTCCCCGCGCTGAACGTCCTGCTTCAGATCGCGCGCGAGCCGAGCGTCCAGTTTCTGGTCGTCCACGTACAGATGCACCACGTAGCGAGAAACCAGCATTTAAAAAGACTTTTAATGACAAGCGCGAAAAGCCAGAGACACGCGCAACTAAATTTGTAGCAGAGCGCGCAACGCGTCCTGATCGCAATCCAACACCAGCTCGTAATTCGGACACTGTTCCATCAACTCGTCGCGATGCCGCTAAAGCTCGCGCAACTCGAAGCAACGATGGTCGTCCAAACTTTGAACCACGCAAGCGTGAAAAATATGTTCCAGGAGTTGGCAAGCGCAGCGAAAACACAGCTCGCGATTTAAAGCGTTCTGAAGATCGTACTAACTCTTATAACCGCCCAGAGCGCACATCGAGTGCTTACGGTCGCACTCACTCAGCAACTACTGATTTCGGTGCTGACGATAATTACATTTCAGCTAACTTAGCCGATGCTAATTTGATTGATGCCACACCAAAGACCGCAATCACAATGACATTCGCCGAATTAGGTATTGCGCCTAAGTTAGTTGAACGTCTAACTGCGCAAGGAATTAACCATCCATTCCCAATTCAGATTGCAACACTGCCAGATGCACTTGCTGGCAATGACATTTTGGGTCGCGGGCAAACAGGTTCAGGCAAGACTCTTGCTTTCGGTTTAGCAATGCTGACTAACCTAAATGGTCGCGTAGCAAAGCCGCATAAGCCACTTGGTTTGGTTTTAACACCAACTCGCGAATTAGCGCAGCAGATTGATGAAGTATTAACTCCACTTGCTAAATCAATTGGTCTTGATTCAGTTGTAATCGCGGGCGGAATGCCTTACGGCAAGCAGATCACTGCAATGCGTCAATCTTGCCCAATCTTGGTTGCAACACCAGGACGTTTGATCGACCTACTTGATAAGGGCGAAGTTCAACTCGATGATCTACAAATCACCGTCCTTGATGAAGCTGATCAAATGGCCGACATGGGCTTCTTGCCAGTAGTTAAAGAAATACTTGATCAAGCAAAGCCAGATGGACAGCGCTTGTTGTTCTCAGCAACTCTTGACCGCGGCGTAGATGCGCTAGTTAAGAAGTATTTGAATGATCCAAAGACACACTCATTGCAAAACGATCGTGCCTCAGTTTCAACAATGAAACACTACGTACTAACAATGCAGACAACTGATAAAGATGATGTAACTGCGCAGATTGCATCTCGCAGTGGCAAGACCATCTTGTTCGTAAAGACTCAACGTGGCGCTGATCGCTTAGCTGACAAACTTGCACATGCAGGTGTTCCAGTTGGCGCACTTCACGGCGGAAAGTCACAAGCTGTTCGTACTCGTACTTTGGCACTCTTTAAGGAAACCCCTAACGCAGCCCTAGTAGCAACAGATGTGGCAGCTCGCGGAATTCACGTTGATGGCATCTCTTTAGTTGTGCACTTCGATGCACCAACTGATCACAAGGATTACTTGCACCGCTCAGGTCGTACAGCTCGCGCTGGCGAAGAAGGCAATGTGGTTCTGCTTTCAACAACTAAGAGCCAATCTGGTGTTAAGTCACTAACTTCACGCGCAGGCGTAACTCCGATATTTGTTCACGTTGAACCAATGTCTAATGAGTTAATTCAAATTACCGGCGCAGTTGAACCTTCAGGTATTCCTTACGTTGCACCAGTGATGGAAAACAAGGGACCAAGCCGCGGCAACCGTCGCCCTCGCCCTAACTCAAGCGAACGTCGTCGTCGCCCTCGTTAATTCAATTTGATCTAACCGGTTTAGTAACTCCAGGGTTACTTCACCGGCTTTAGGTGCGACGCAGGCGTAAGAAATTTCAATCGCAAAATCAATTCTGGCTATGAATTTTTCGACTACCGATAAATCACCACGTACAAGTAGTGCGAATTCAAATTCTCCAGTTCGGGCAATTAGATCTTCTGCTCTAGCGCTATTTGATAACACGTCGGCAAAAGCCACAATTTCATCGACCGTTGAAGTGGCCGGAAGTTCTAACCTGATTGCGCAAAGTTCGATCGCGCTTCGTTGAAAACGAGCTAGCTCACGAGCCATCTCTTCGTAATAAAGCGGCGGTGCCAGCAAATTTGTTAATGAATCATGGCGGCCATCATGCGAGATTGGTTCGAAAATCGGTTTTTCCATTAGATTACTCATCTCAAGGTAAGGAGAGTGATGTGAGCGCTGATTCAAAGAAGCATCTCAGCCAATCTGCTCGCCGCAAAATCGTGACAGCCCTGCTCAACTTTGAAGGTGCGGTCGTATTAGCCCTAGGCCTCTTTGTTTTATATCTTGATTTAACTCGCGAAGATGTTGCGGTGGCAGGCTCGGTTGAATTATTGCCATTTCTCGGAGTGCTGCTTTTCTCTTTATTGGGCGGTTTAGGACTGCTTGCATCGGCTTATTCATTTAAGAATAAGCGCAGATTTGGTCGCGCTCCAGCCGTATTAGCTAACTTAATTGCCCTCGGCGTTGCTAAATATCAATTTGAAGGTGGCCTCTGGTTTGTTGCTCTGCCGCTAGTTATTGTTGCGGCGCTGACGCTTTATTGCGCAGTAACTATTGTTCCGGAAGGTAAGTAATGGTCAGCATCGCAGTTGTTGGTAGTACCAATATCGACATGGTCGCATACTCCGATCTGATTCCAGAACGCGGTGAAACCGTGACAGGCAAAGATTTCGCTATTGGTTTTGGTGGCAAAGGCGCAAACCAAGCAGTTATGGCGGCGCGCTTAGGAGTTCAGACTTACATGGTTGGCGCTGTTGGCGATGATGTTTTTGGTCAATCGGCAATTAAAAATTTTGTTGATCAAGGCGTAAACACACAATACCTAGAGACCGTATCCGGTTCTAGCGGAGTCGCACCTATTTGGGTAGATGCCGATGGCGATAATCGCATCATCGTAGTTCCTGGTGCAAATGCCAAAGTAACTGTTGCTCAGGTTGAGAGCGCCATTAATTCAATCAAAGATTTAAAAGTTGTTATTGGACAATTTGAAATTCCAGTTGAAGTCACAACTGCTGCATTTACAGCTGCTCGCAAATTAGGAATCACAACTATTTTGAATCCAGCCCCTTATCGAGAGATTCCGGCCGATCTATTGGCGGTGACAGATTGGTTAATTCCAAATAGTCATGAGTTTCAAGATTTACACCCTCATCATTTAGATCCGAATTCAGATGGGGTAATCTCTGATTTCGCCGCTGCACAGAAAATCAATTTGGTTGTGACGCTAGGCGAAGATGGCGTAGTAATCGCCGATGGCACAATTACCAAAGTTGCTGCTCAGAAAGTTAAACCTGTAGACACAACTGGTGCGGGCGATTGTTTCGTCGGTTCCTTTGCATTCGGCTTGGCAATGCAAATGTCACCCGCGAAGGCTGCAGCCCTGGGCTGCCAAACCGCGGGGCTGAGTGTTACTCGGCTGGGGGCGCAGAGCTCTTACCCAACGGCTGGCGAAGTTGCTGACTTTCTTTCGGCTTAGCCGATTGCTGCTAAATGTGCCCAATATCGCTTAAATCACGCTGCCATCTCTGACTAGACGAATTTAGTCATGGGGGCTCACCTCGGTAGACTTCATAGGTAAATCGCTACTAACAAGGGGAGAAAGCCAGTGTCGGCTTCCGATTCAAATATCGATTTTGGTGCTAACGATTGGTTAGTCGAGGAAATGCAAGAGCGTTACCTCGCAGATCCCACTTCAGTTGATCAAGCTTGGATTGAGTTCTTCTCGAAAAACGGCGTTTCTGGCACAAGTGCAGTTACAACTCCTAAAGCCGGAGTTCCACCAATTCCTAAAGCGATGCAAGCTCAAGCCGCTGCGACAACTGCACCAGTTGTGCCACCAGCTGCGGTTGCACCAGTTCAAACTCAGCAACCTTTAGTAACTGCGCCAGTTGTAACTACTGCTCCAACACCAGCAGATCCAGTTGCAAAGCCAGTTCCAGTTTTAGTTACACCCGCAGCATCATCATTGACTCCGATTCGTGGAGTTAGCGCGCGAGTTGTGCAAAGTATGGAAGCTTCACTAAGCGTTCCAACAGCTACCAGTGTTCGCGCAATTCCAGCAAAATTGATGATTGATAATCGCATCGTGATTAACAATCACTTGAAGCGTACTCGTGGTGGAAAAGTTTCCTTTACTCACTTAATTGGCTACGCAATGATTAAGGCAATGCGCGCAATGCCAGAGATGAATGTTTTTTACGGTGAAATTGAAGGCAAGCCCGCAATCGGACAGCCAGAACATATAAATATTGGTATCGCAATTGATTTAGCTAAACCAGATGGTTCACGTCAATTGTTAGTTCCTTCGATTAAGGGTTGCGAAGAATTAGATTTCGCACAATTTGTTGGTGCTTATGAAGAAGTTATTCGCAAAGCACGCGGTGGCACACTCACTGTTGAGGATTACGCAGGCACAACTGCTTCGCTAACAAACCCGGGCACCATTGGCACAGTTCACTCTGTTCCACGCTTGGTCCAAGGTCAAGGCTTGATTATTGGCGTCGGAGCTATGGATTACCCAGCTGAATTCCAGGGAGCATCCGATGAAACCCTCGCCCGCATGGCTGTCAGCAAGGTAATTACCTTAACTAGCACTTACGATCACCGCGTAATTCAAGGCGCTCAATCTGGTGATTTCTTGCGCCGAATTCATGAATTAATTCTTGGTGCAGATCGTTTCTATGAAGACATTTTCGCAGCACTTCGAATCCCTTATGTCCCAATTCATTGGGCAACAGATCTCGATTTCACTCGCGATGACCATATTTCAAAGACCGCTCGCGTTCAACAATTAATTCAGGCATACCGCACTAACGGACATTTGATGTCTGATACTGATCCACTTGAATATAAGCAGCGCTCTCACCCAGATCTAGAAGTTGAAACACATGGCCTAACTCTCTGGGATCTTGATCGCGAGTTTGCAACAGGTGGTTTCGGTGGCAAAGCATTTATGCCGCTACGTAGCATTCTTGGAATTCTGCGCGATTCTTACTGCCGTTCAGT
Source organism: Candidatus Planktophila sp. (assembly GCA_044351155.1). Classification (GTDB taxonomy): domain Bacteria; phylum Actinomycetota; class Actinomycetes; order Nanopelagicales; family Nanopelagicaceae; genus Planktophila. The sequence goes on from JBILGH010000005.1 coordinate 46,790, forward strand.
CGGTGTTGAATATATGTACATTGAAAATCCGGCTGAACGCAAATGGATGCAAGAACATATTGAAGTTGGAACTCCTAAAGTTGCCCGCGAAGAACAATTGCGTATTTTGCGCAAACTAAATAGCGCCGAAGCTTTTGAATCTTTCTTGCAGACCAAGTTCGTGGGCCAGAAGCGATTCTCACTTGAAGGTGGCGAATCTGTTATTCCACTTCTTGATGCAGTTATTTCAGCTGCGGCTGAAGCGAAACTTGATGAAGTTTGTATTGGAATGCCACACCGTGGCCGCTTGAATGTGTTGGCAAATATTGCCGGTAAATCACATGGTCAGATTTTCCAGGAGTTCGAAGGTCACTACCAAGAGAATCAAGTTCAAGGTTCTGGCGATGTTAAGTACCACTTAGGTACCGAAGGCATCTTTACTGCCGGATCAGGTGCTACGACAAAGATCTATTTGGCAGCTAATCCATCGCACCTTGAGGCCGTAAACCCAGTATTAGAAGGCATTGTGCGGGCTAAGCAGGATAAGTTAAATATCAAGGATATTTTCTCGGTTCTGCCTATCTTGATGCACGGCGATGCAGCTTTTGCTGGTCAAGGTGTAGTTGCCGAAACTCTGCAGATGTCACAACTTCGTGGCTATCGCACTGGTGGAACAGTGCACATTGTTGTAAACAACCAAGTTGGTTTTACAACTTCACCTCATGGTTCTCGCTCTTCAACTTACTCAACTGATTTCGCCAAGATTATCCAGGCCCCGGTATTTCACGTAAATGGTGATGACCCTGAAGCTTGTGTCCGAGTTGCGTATTTAGCTTTCCAATATCGTCAAGAATTTAACAAAGATGTAGTCATCGACATGGTTTGCTACCGACGTCGCGGACACAACGAAGGTGACGAACCAAGTTTCACTCAACCACTTATGTATAAGTTGATTGACGCTAAGCGAACTACTCGTACTTTGTACACCGAAAGTTTGATTGGCCGTGGCGACATCACGCCTCAAGAGGCTGAAGCAGTTGCCAAGGATTTCCAAGATCAACTCGAAGCGGTGTTTGCTTCAGTTCATAACCACGAAGCCGAACAACCAGCTCACCGACAGATTCCACAAGTTCCAGCACCTACAACTGTTGACACTTCAATAACTGAAACGGTCGCTCGCCAAATTGCAGCAACCCAAGTGGCTGTGCCAGAAGGATTCACAATTCATCCTAAGTTAGTTCCGCAATTAACTAAGCGCGTTGAAATGTTAAACGATGGCACTATCGACTGGTCTATGGGTGAAACCCTTGCCTTTGGTTCATTGCTTCTTGAAGGTCGACCAATCCGCCTAGCTGGTCAAGATTCCCGCCGCGGTACTTTCTCAAATCGTCATGCTGTCATCGTCGATAAAGAAAATGCCAGCGAGTGGACTCCGCTAAGAGGATTGATTCAAGATGAAAATCAATTCTTCGTAATCGACTCATTGCTCTCGGAATACGCTGCTATGGGCTTCGAATACGGCTATTCCGTGGTGCGCGAAGACGCGCTAGTCATGTGGGAGGGCCAGTTTGGCGATTTCAGTAATGGCGCTCAAACCATTGTCGATGAATTTATCTCCTCTGCTTTGCAAAAGTGGGGTGAGCGTTCTTCAGTAGTTCTTCTTCTGCCACATGGTTACGAAGGTCAAGGACCAGATCACTCATCAGGTCGCATCGAACGTTACTTGTTGCTTTGTGCTGAAAACAATATGACTGTTGCGCAACCTTCAACACCTGCTTCTTACTTCCACTTATTGCGTTGGCATGCAGCTAACCCTGCTCGCCGCCCAATGGTCGTCTTTACACCTAAGTCAATGTTGCGACTAAAGGCCGCAGCGTCAGCACTGAGTGATTTCACATCTGGAACTTTCCGTCCAGTTATCAGTGATGACAAAGTTGCGAACGCTTCACGTGTAATTTTCTGTTCTGGCAAGATCTATCACGATCTAGTTGCTGAACGCGAAAAGAATGGCGAGCATTCAACTGCGATTGTTCGAGTTGAACAGTTGTATCCATTGCCAGCTGCCGAGATGGCCGCAGAAGCAGATAAGCATCCAAATGCGTCGCTACTTTGGGTTCAAGATGAACCAGCAAATCAAGGCGCTTGGTCCCATGTTGCACTCGGAACTTCAGAGCACTTTGGTGGAAATGGTTTTGGCGGTCGCACACTTCGCCGAGTTTCGAGATTAGCAAGTGCTTCACCTGCTACCGGAAATCATCATTGGCATGAAGAAGAAGCTAAAGCACTTATGACTGAGGCCTTTACCCGCTAATTAGTTATGACTGCGTTTCGCTTTCTTATAGCGAAAGAGCACGCGCGCACGTAGTTCGCTTTCGTTGATCCAGCCCCACTGTCGTGAATCAGTGCTGGCTTCATTGTCGCCTTCGACCCAAACTTTGCCTGCGTTCTCACCGCTACCTAGTTCAAGTAAGCGCTTTATGACGAAAACTCCGGGTCGGTCAGCACGCTCAATTACATAGACTTTGCGCGCCTTTAACTTAGGTACCGCCCAGGAAACCACCAGCCAATCCCCCTCAAGCAGCGTGGGTGACATCGAGTCTCCGGCAACGGCGACCGTGCGCCAAGCGAACGAGCCAAATTTCCCCATAGACGGTAGTGTCACACTTAGGAATCAAAAAACCAAACGTTTATTGCACGAAAGGGAACATGACATGATTTCATTTCTAAAGCCAAGCACCACTGTCTACGCGCATTGCGACCTACCTTGTGGCGTTTACGATCCAGCTCAAGCAAAGATCGAAGCGCTCTCAGTTAAAGCTTGCATGGAAAAGTATGCAGCTAATACAGATGCTGATTTCCGTTCTCGCTCAGTTGCAATCAAAGAAGAACGTTCACATCAAGTTAAAGAGCACCTATGGGTTCTCTGGACCGATTATTTCAAGCCAAATCACTTTGAGGCCTACCCACAACTTCACACACTCTTCAACGATGCAACTAAGTTAGCTGGAGCTGCCGGTACTAAGGGCACTCAAGATGTAGCAGTTGCCGACAAGTTGATTTCCAAGATTGATGAAATTGCAGCGATCTTCTGGGAGACCAAGAAGTAAATTCAATTAATACGTGGCGCGCTAGTTAGCGTTTGAGCCGCAGTTCGGGCGAGGAAAGAAACTCGCTCGACTGCGGTTCTTTTAATTTGGCCGTGTGCGATATGTCGTTCGCCATCATAAATGTCGCATTCAAAAGTTATTTCTTTTCCATTTACTTCAGTGCATCTAGCCATGCCTCGGATTTCAGTTCCGATTGATACCCCTGCCAGAACTTCTATTGAGCTGCCACTTAAGATGGTGGTTTCACTGCCTTCGAAATACTCCGCAATGGCAGTAACACAAGCACTTTCCATTACGTTTAATAAATGTGAGCCAGCAGCAATAGGTAATTCACCAATTCCGAGGGCAACTGCGGTGTCGCCTGGTCGAATAACCATGGTGGCTAAACCAACAGCGCCCAGGTATTCGCTCTCGATATTCATAATTTCTTACTCTTCATCATTTCTGATCTCGGTGCGGCTTTCAAAACTAATCTCACGATGTTGGATATTGCCAAACTCATCAATTTCAATGGTTACCTCGTGCATACTGAACTCAGCTATAACTTCATTCTTAAAGCCCGCAAAATTAGCTTGATTAAACATAGCGCTAAGGGCATCGTGTAAATCACTTGGTGCTGCTTCGTTACAGCTTCGGCGTAACGCATCTCGAGTTAAATCACGCATTGATCTTTCATGAATCAACTCCATGGAACATGGGACGCAACCCGAAAGATGAGAGTTGATATTAGCTAAAGTTAATTGCGGCATGTCCTCAAACTGCAGTTCAATTTGAATCTCAGCAACATCAGCATCAACCAGAATTACAAAAGAGGTCAAGACTTCGACGCATTGAAGTTCATACTTTGAGTTACTCATCTGCGCCTCCTTTGCTTTCGCCATAGCCAAGTTCAGCTGCGTAGTCAGCTAACTTCTCGCGCAGTTGTTTACGGCCTCGGTGTAGGCGCGACATGATGGTGCCAGCTGGTGCGCCAACAATTTCGGCAATTTCTTTATAGGAAAATCCTTCAACATCGGCTAAATAAACCGCAATTCGAAATTCTTCGGGAATCTCTTGAAGCGCTCGTTTGATATCGCTATCTGGCAAATTCTCAAGCGCTTCAACTTCAGCCGACTTTCCTTGGTCACTCGTGTGCGAAGCCGATGCTGCCAATTGCCAATCTTCTACTTCGCCATTTGAAAGTTGTGGTCGACGTTGATCTTTGCGATAGCTATTAATAAAAGTGGTGGTTAATACTCGATAAAGCCAAGCTTTTAAGTTAGTTCCGGCTTCAAATTGATGGAAGGATGCAAAAGCCTTTAAGTAAGTATCTTGAACTAAATCTTTAGCATCGTCCGGATTCTTTGTATATCGCATTGCTGCTGCGTACAACTGGTTTGTGTAGGCAAGGGCATCTCGCTCGAAGCGCAATGCGCGTTCGGCTGGGCTCTCTTTAACCAACTCAGTAGATGACATCACCGTAAGGCTATATGGCGACCACTGGTTTTCGCATTTTTTAAAGCCTTTGCGAACTGGGAATTAAAAGAGAGTTTCTGGTTCACCTAGTTCAATTTCCTTAATCAATTCTGGATTATTCACGGCGACCGTATTAACCGCACTAGAAACCGGAACTGGAACCAACCCTGCTGCTGGTTCTTCGTGATGCATTAAGCCTTGTAACGCGGCAACATCGTGCAGCTTTGGGTCCAGCCATTCGCCCCAACGTTCCTTCGACATCATCACTGGCATTCGACTGTGAATTGTTGCCAGCTCCCCCACGGCCTCGCGAGTAATGATCGATGCGCTCTCGATGATTTCTCCATCGGGAGCTCGCCAACTACTCCAGAGTCCAGCGACTGAAAGGGATTGGTTGTCAGCGCCAGAAATATAGAAAGCTTGTTTAGGTTTATAACGCCCCAGGGCGGTAGCCCATTCGTAATAGCCCTGCACTGGAATCAAGCACCTGGTGGTTCGAAACGCGTTTCTAAATGTCGGCTTCTCGTGGATTGACTCTGATCGCGCATTAATTGCATGAGATTGTGAAGTCCGAGCTTCAGAAATTGTTTTATGCCAATTTCCAATTAAGCCCCAGGAGGCAACTGCTAATTCGCGTTGTCCGCCATTTTCGCGCACGATGTAAATTGGATTTGTTGGTGCGATATTCCAACTAGCTGGCAATGAATAAGCCGGGACCGCACCGTGAGCAGCGAATTGTTCGACTAACTCCTGCATTTGATGGGTCTGTACAAAGCGGCCACACATATGCGCAACGCTAGCGCAATCGCGAACCGAGTAGAGTTCGCACATGACATCAGCGCAAGTTTCGGGAAATTGGCCCGCCATATTTCGTGGCCCCCGCCCGATTAGCGCTACCGTCATAATCCCAGGCTCTAAATCAGTAACTAATCGAGCTTTAATTTTGGCCGCACAAGCAACTACCCCTTCGTTGATTCGGCGCCCGTTAATTTCCCGCGATAGCGAATTGATGGTTGCTGGATTACGCGAGCTAGGAATATCTATCGTTGAAACCACCGTTGAAGGCGATGCCGCTTGGCAAGTAACGCCAGCAAAAATGCGCGGACCGGTAAAAATCGATGTTGGTAATGCCGGAACTGTAATGCGTTTCTTACCGCCACTTTCAGCGCTGGCAACTGGTTCGGTGGCTTTCGATGGCGACCCTCGTTCGCATGAACGCCCCCTTGGCCCGGTAATTAAGGCGCTCGAAGATTTAGGAATTTTGGTTGCACATGAAGGTCGCTACAGCTTGCCACTCACTTTAAATGGCACTGGTGAGATTCCCGGTGGCGCACTTGAAATAGATGCAAGTGCTTCAAGTCAGTTCTTATCTGCGCTGTTATTGATCGGCCCCAGCATGACAAATGGCATAACTGTTAAACATGTTGGTGGTGCGCTTCCATCGATGCCGCATATTGATATGACGGTAGATATGTTGCGTTTCTTTGGCGCCACTGTTGAAGTTGATGCTGCAAATAATATTTGGCAAGTAGCGCCTGGGAAACTTACCGGCCAAGATTTTGTAATCGAACCAGATTTATCTAACGCCGCACCTTTCTTGTCAATTGCCATGATCTGCGGTGGCGATGTCACAATTGCGGATTGGCCAAAACAAACTACGCAACCAGGCGATCAGCTACGTGACATCTTGACGCAGATGGGTGCCAAAGTTGAATTTGTAGATAATGGTTTAAAACTAACTGGCACCGGCAAGATTTATGGCATCGATATAGATCTACATGATGTTGGTGAGTTAACTCCCGCAATTGCTGCGCTTTGCGCGCTTGCCGATTCACCATCACATTTACGTGGCATTGGCCATTTACGTTTACATGAAACAGATCGTCTGGCTGCGCTAACAAATGAAATTAACGCTCTTGGCGGCAACGTAACTGAAGAAGAAACTGCGCTTCACATAACTCCGGCCCCACTTCATGCGGGCCTTTTCCATACTTACGACGATCATCGATTAGCTACTGCAGGGGCAGCCGTTGGCCTAGTTGTGCCTGGCATTGAAGTCGAAAATATCGCGACTACCCGCAAAACTTTGCCAGATTTCCCTGGCCTTTGGAGTTCACTTACTGCATGAGTAAGCGCGAATACGACGAAACTGATGCGCGAGTGCGCCCAGCGCGCAGCACGCGCCGCCGTACTAAAGATCGCCCTGCGCATGATGATGCCGTCTTTTCTTTGGTAACTGCTGTGGACCGCGGGCGAACAACTTGTATTACCGATGATGGCGTAATTGTCACTGCGATGAAAGCGCGCGAACTTGGCCCAAAGTCAGTAGTAGTTGGCGATCGTGTTGGGTTAGTAGGTGATGTCAGTGGAAAAACTGATTCCTTAGCGCGCATCGTCACGATCACCGAACGACGTAATTCACTAAGTCGCACAGTTGATGATGCTGCCAAAGTTGAGCGCACCATTGTTGCCAATATTGATCAGTTAGTTATCGTGGTTGCCGCTACAAATCCACCACCGCGTCGCGGCTTAATTGATCGGTTCTTAGTGAGTGCTTTTAATGAAGGTATAGCGCCAGTTATTTTGGTTACTAAAACTGATCTCGGGCAGATTCCAGAATTTATGGAAGAGTACAAAACACTTGGCGTGCAGATTTTCACGACTGCGATTAAGAGTGAAAGTAAAGAAGCCGACCTGCAACGACTGCACGAAATGCTGACTGGAAAAATTTCGGTATTAGTTGGTCATTCTGGTGTTGGTAAATCAACTTTGATTAATGCCATCGTGCCTGAAGCTGACCGCGCAACAGGAGTCATCAACGATATTTCTGGCCGCGGTCGTCACACTTCATCGAGTGCAGTTGCGCTGCCACTATTTTCGCCGGCTCATGTTGGTGCCATCGGTTGGGTAATTGATACACCCGGAATTCGCGCATTTGGTCTTTCGCATATTGACCCTAATCGCATCGTTGCCGCTTTCGAAGACTTAAGTCCAATTGCGGCAACTTGTATGACCAATTGTGCTCATCATGGTGCTGGCTGCCAGTTAGATGTTTGGGCGGCGCCCAATGGGGTAATTGATGTGATGCGTTCGGCACGAGTAGCAAGTTTGCGCTCACTTTTAGATGCTCCGAAGGTCGAACTCGACCAATAAGATTGGCTCATTATGAGCACAAAATACTCGCTGGAATCTGATTTGAAGCTCGCCCTTGAGCTTTCAGCTATTGCTGATGAAATCACGATGGCCCGATATTTAGCTCAAGATTTAGTAATTACAAATAAGCCAGATAACACTCCGGTTACTGATGCTGATCGGGCCACTGAAGAGGCACTTCGTAAACATTTAGCAATTGCCCGACCAGAAGATGGTTTAGTGGGCGAAGAGTTTGGCAACGAAAATAAAGAGGCGGCTCGATATTGGGTAATCGATCCAATCGATGGCACTAAGAATTTCATGCGCGGTGTTCCAACTTGGGCAACGCTCATTGGGTTAGTCGAACGACAAAGTGATGGCACTGAAAAAGTAATCGTTGGCGTTGCAAGTGCGCCAGCACTTTTTCGTCGCTGGTATGCAAGTAGCAGCAATGGCGCATTCACAACTTTAGATAACGGTTCACCTCGCAGAATTTCGGTTTCTAAAGTTTCTGAGCTTTCAAATGCTTCAATTGCCTATTCAGATTTCCAAGGCTGGGGCGATCGCTTAACTAAATTCCAAAAGTTGATGGCGGATTGCACGCGATCACGGGGATATGGGGATTTCTGGTCACATATGTTGGTGGCTGAAGGTGCAGTTGATATTGCGGCCGAACCATCACTTGCTTTGTGGGACATGGCAGCACTTGATGTAATCGTGCGCGAAGCCGGCGGAACTTTTTCAAATCTAACGGGCGAAATTGGCCCATTTGGCGGTAACGGAATTTCTACAAATACATTGCTTCACTCAACAGTAATGGCGGCGCTCAATTGATCTATACCTTCAAAATAAGTGGCATGTCTTGTTCTTCTTGCGTAAATAGCATTGAAGGATCGCTAAATTCAATCCCTGGCGTTAAAGCCACCGTGAGCTTTGCGACTGAGTCTGTGCACGTTAATGCCGAAGATGGGGTCTCGACAAAGGCACTTATTGCTGCCATTAAGAGCGCTGGTTATGCCGCCACACTGGTTACAGACCCATCGCAATTAGCTCTACATAGCAAGCGTTCTGGGCTGGCTTTAGCGCTTTCAATCCTTTTCGCGGTACCAGCCATTGCTATTTCAATGATCATGAGTTGGCACCATTCAATAGATATGTTCATTCATGATCAATTAGATCTATTCGGCCTGCCACATCCGCTTTACTCACCAACAGCATGGGTAGCAATTGGTTTAACCGCACCGCTAATTCTTCTGGTGGCGTTTCCTATTCATCGCGCTGCCTTTAATAACTTCTTAATATCTTTAAACCCTAAACGCAGTGGTGCGTTGACCATGGATAACTTGGTTTCTCTCGGGTCACTCGCTGCCTTTGGTTGGTCAATTTATGCCAACTCCACTGGTAACGGTGACGTCTATACCGAAGTCGCCGCCGGTGTTCTACTTTTTGTAATTCTTGGTCGATACCTAGAAGCTAAAGCCAAAGCTAATGCCGGAAGTGCGCTTCAGTCGCTGCTTGAGTTAGGTACCAAAGAAGTAACTGTTATTCGATCCGGTCAAGAAGTAATTATTCCAATAGCTAATCTGCAGGTAGGCGATGAATTCTTAGTCAAGCCAGGTGAGCGAATTGCTACTGATGGCGAAGTTATTTCAGGTAATAGCTCAGTTGATAACTCAATGATTACCGGTGAATCGTTACCAGTTGAGGTTAAACCGGGTTCTAAGGTTATTGGCGCAACTGTCAATCACAACGGCCGCATAATTATTAAAGCTACCCGAATCGGCGGTGACACTGAACTAGCGCGAATTACTGCGATGGTTTTGGCCGCACAAGGTGGACGTTCGCCAATTCAAACTCGAGTAAACAAAATAAGTGCCATCTTTGTTCCAATAGTTACTTTGGTAGCAATCGCGACTGGCTTCGCTTGGTATTTATATGACTCTCAATTAACTAACGCGATTGCCACAGGTATCGCAGTGCTCGTTATTGCTTGTCCATGCGCCCTTGGTTTAGCCACTCCCGTTGCCCTGATGGTCGCATCGGGTCGCGGTGCCCAGCGTGGAATAGTGATTTCAGCCCCTAGTGCACTGGAAGCAGCCCGCGGAATAGACCGCGTTCTGCTCGATAAGACTGGCACTTTAACAACCGGCCAGATGAAAGTTAGCACTGCCACAGTTTCGTTAAATGCTGCTGCGCAGTTAGCTCAGATTTATCCTGAACTTATTAAAGAAGCCACGATCTTGTCTTCGGCGCTTTCAATTGAAAGTCAGAATACTCACCCAGTGGGTCAAGCAATAGCAGATTACATTTCAACCCAAGGAATCAAAGCAACCACAGTTACGGATTACTCGGTATCGCCAGGAAACGGTGCTGCTGGCCGGGTTAATTTAGGAATGCACTCCCCTGTTGTTCTAATTGGTTCACCTGCAGCCGTTGCTCACAGCAGCGTTGATTTCCATCCTGAAATTCAAGCAGCTGTTAGCGCTGCTCAGGCTCAAGCACTTACGGTTTCAGTAATGGCATGGGATGGCATTGCACTCGCGGTCTTTTCGGTCGGAGATGAAATTAAATCTGATGCTGCGCAAACAATTGCTAAGTTCAAAGAGATGGGTATCTCGCCATGGTTAATAACTGGTGATTCACCAGGCGTTGCCCACGCAGTTGCTCTCAAAGTTGGTATCGATGTCAGCCAAGTAACGGCAGCAGCTTCTCCTGAAAGTAAGTTAACTGCAATTTCTAATCTGCAGAGTCAGGGTCATAAAGTTTTGATGATCGGCGATGGCATTAATGATGCTGCTGCCCTTGCTGCAGCCGATCTAAGCATGGCGATGGGTACTGGCACAGATACCGCAATTGCGGCAGCTGATATAACTTTGATGCGGCCAGATTTAAATGCAGCGATAGCTGCCCTGCAGTTATCAGATAGCACTATCAAGATTATTAAAGGCAATCTGACTTGGGCATTTGCCTATAACGTTGTTGGAATTCCAATCGCCGCAGCTGGCCTACTAAGCCCAATGTATGCAGCCGCGGCCATGGCGCTAAGTTCGGTATTTGTAGTTACAAATTCACTTCGTATTAAGTAGCCCAGTACAGAGTTAGATATTGAAAAATACCCCCATAGATTGATCTCTATGGGGGTATTTCACGTTAGTAGCGGGGGCAGGATTTGAACCTACGACCTCTGGGTTATGAGCCCAGCGAGCTACCGAGCTGCTCCACCCCGCGTCGGTTGCCCTAATCGTAAGCGGTGCAGCGTTAATAACCAAATTGGCTAGTTAATACTTACTTTCCTTGCGCAGAATCGGCTGCAGCAAGTGCTGATTCTAATTTATCTAACGCACGACCAGCAGCAGCAAAATCGCCCTTGGCATTTGCAGCTTGATAATCCTTCATCGCTTGAACAGCTGCGCGTAGTGCAGCTGAAAGCGCTGTTGAATTCTTTGGTGTCGTAGATGTTGAAGAAGTTGATGGAGTTGATGCTGATGTAGTTCCGGAGTTGCCACCGAATACTTGATCAAGTGCTCCCTTGAGTGTGTCATCGAAACCAATTTGATCACCGAATGAGACTAGAACTTTCTGCAGCAATGGATACGCCGCAGTGTTGCTAGTTGCTCTTACGTAAACCGGTTGCACATAAAGCAATCCACTTCCGACTGGAAGAGTTACCAAGTTACCTAGTACTACATCAGAACCACCCTGACGCAATAGTGAAAGTGAGTTAGCAACTTCTGGTTTAGCTTCGAAGTTTGATGCTACCTGTGAAGGACCGGCGATGTTTGTGCTGCGTGGTAACTGAAGCACAGTGATCTTTCCGTAATCAGGACCTGCTTCCGAATTAACTGCGGCAAATGCTGAAAGGTTTTCACGACCACCACGAGGTACGAACGGTGTGGTCAACGAGAAAGTTGATTTAGTCGCACCTGGCATTTGTAGCGTCATGTAATAAGGAGGCTGGTTACCTGCGTTTGCACCAAATGTTGATGGGTCACGAGGCACACGCCAGAAGTCCTGACCGCCATAGAAAGCATCGGCTGTCTTCACGTGATACGCACTAAGAATGTCACGTTGAATACGGAACATATCTTCTGGATAGCGAACGTGATCAAGTAGTTGCGCAGACATTTCGCTCTTTGACTTAACCGTATTTGGGTATGCCTTGCTCCAAGTCTTTAGCACTGGATCTTTCTCGTCCCAGGCATAAAGAGAAACAGTGCCGTCGTAGGCATCAACTGTGGCTTTTACTGAGTTACGAATGTAGTTAACAGTGGTATCAGATTGAGCGGTAATCGAATTTGAGTTAGTGGTTAACGCATCTGTGGTTGAACCAGAAAGTGAGGTCTTTCGGGCATATGGATAGCCAGCGCTAGTTGTATAGCCATCGATAATCCAAAGCACCTTGCCGTCTACAACGGCAGGATATGGATCGCCATCAAGGGTTAGCCATGGCGCTGCTTTAGCTACACGTTCGCGCGGATTACGCTCGAAGAGAATCTTGGAATCTTTATTGATCAAGCTAGATAGCAAGATCTTCTGTTCCTGATACTTAATCGCGAAAACTAACTTATTAAAGAATGAACCAACTGGAACTCCACCGGTACCGGTGTATGTGTAGTTCTTCTGACCATTGGCAGCAGAGTCATCTGGAAAATCGAACTCGACTGGCTTATCGGTTTTAACGCCACCAATAATTGAATAGTCAGGAACGTTCTCACCGAAATAAACGCGAGGCTGGAATTCGCCAAGACCTTTTGTTGGTGGTAGATCACCAACTGCAAAGTTTGGCTTTCCATCTAGGTCAACGGTGTTGCCGAAAGCAGCAACAAAACCAAAACCGTGTGTGTATACCAAGTGGTCGTTAATCCAGTTACGACTTGGGTTACCGCTGATATTTAATTCACGAACCGCAACCACAGTATCGCGTTGCACGCCGTTAACTGTATAGCGATCAACATCGAGCGAATCTGGGAAGGCGTAGTAAGGCTTGATCTGCTGTAGTTGGCGGAAAGTCGCTGAAATTACATTTGGATCCATTAAGCGAATGTTTGCAATCGTTGCTGCATCATTAGCTAGCTGACCTTTCGAGGTCTCTAAGGTTGCTGCGTAATCTTTCATTTCAACGCCACTTAAATCATAGGCATCGCGCGTAGCATCAATATTGCGCTGAATATAAGGCGCTTCCTTTGATGATTCAGATGGCTTTACTTGGAAAGTTTGAATTGCTGCTGGATAAACGCCAGCAATCAAAACTGCTGAAATCACTAGCAGCGCTGTTCCGGATGCAGGCAAGAACCAAGATTTGCGGAAGATATTGGCAAAGAAAAGAAGTGAGCAGATTACCGCGATGCCAGCCAAAATTGCTTTGGCAGGTAGCAGTGCGTTTACATCTGAATAAGTTAGTCCAGTAATTAGTTTGTTCTCTTTTAGTGATAGCGCATAACGATCAAACCAATATGCCACGCCCTTTAGAAGAACAAATAGCCCAAGCAATACTGAAAGTTGAGTCCGCGCAAATGGCGTTGTGCGATCTTGGCGCATTTGTGGACGCAAACCACCGTATAGGTAGTGCACGGCAGCAGCTGCCAAGGTTGCCAAAATTAGAGCTGAGAAGCCCCATGAAATTAGCGATTGCCAGAAAGGCAAGCGGAAGGCGAAAAAAGAAATATCTAAATTAAACTGCACATCTTTAACACCGAACTCAGTTGAGTTCTTGAACTGTAACCAAGTGCGCCATAGTGAGGTTCCTGCAGTGCCCGCAAAATAAAACACAGCAGCGCCAACACCCAAAAATGCTAACTTGCGAATCGGTTCGATTTGGGCGCGGTAACGTTCTAAGTTGTCATTCTCGACTGCCATTGAAACAAAAACTGGACGACGCTTGAATGCCAAATACACATTTAATAGAACAAATAATGAGGTAACTAAACCAAAGCCAATGAAGAGATACACCTTAGTAAATAACGTCGTTGACCAAACGCTGGAAAAACCAACTGATTTGTACCAAAGCCAATCTGCATAAAAACCACTAAGTGAAACAAGGGCGATTGCAGCCGCTACCAAGACTCCGACAGTGATCGAAAGAGGACTTACTCGTCGGCCACCTGACTTACGGCCAAAGCTCTTTGCGAAATCAAATTGCGGATTCGAACTCATCTATTTCTCCATTTTCATAAACCAACTAGTTTGAATAACCGGGTTGGGATAACCCAATTTTGCGCTATTTAGGGGCTGAACGCTAATTAGAACAGCCGTTAGGCACCAAAACAACCGCTGAGCGGCGGCAACTTTGCCAAGGCCTGAGCAGGCTTTTTAAGCAGAGTCACAGCCTCCGCCAAGGTTGAAACCGCCACTACCTGCAGTCCATCTGGAATATTGGTGATGTCGATGCAGTTATCAATCGGCGCAAGGAAAAGTGTTGAGCCAGCTCGCTTGGCTCCGATTAATTTATCTTCGATGCCACCAATTGGGCCAACTTCACCTTTTTTATTAATCGTGCCAGTTCCTGCGATAAGTCGACCATTTACAAGTTGCGCACTATCTAATTTCTCAATAATTCCAAGTGCAAAAATCAAGCCGCCACTTGGCCCACCTGTATTTGGAATATCAAACTTGATTTGCCGACTGGTTAATTCACCTGATCGCAAAAGTGGCGCTAGCGCTGGCTCATTCGCATTTAAGTAATTAAAAGCAGCAGCTATCGCATTGTCTTGAGAGCCATCCATCTCAGCCAGACTCTCTTTTTTAACTTCTTTGACATCTACATTTGGCTCATAGACAACTGATCTTGGTACTACTACTCCATCAGCTTGAATCCAACGAACTAGAACTTCTAGCCCAAAAACCTGGGCATCTGGCGTAGATACTGAAACAGTTGTAAGCATTAGCTTTCCGGAAGGCGCTGGCACTTTGTCGGTGAAGCGAGTTGGAATTTTCACAACTGGACCTAAAACATCAGTTGCTGGGCCAGGTAGAAAGATTGAAAATGGCAGTGGAATGAAAAGAGATATGACCAGAATTAAAGCGAGAAAGTATTTTACGAAGCGAGGCAGCGGCGAAAATCTCATGAGATTGCTTTAATCAGCTGGATCGACTGGCTTTTCTTTTGCAGCCAGATCGCGTGCCTGTTGATCACGGAAAGAATCTTGGAATTTCTGGAACGAGGTCACTGAACGCGTTGTTTCTTGCTCAAATTTGCCCTGAAACTTACTAACCCAGAGCACATATCCAAGCGCGCCAATAAGCCCGGCAAGGGGAATTAGCCACCAAATTAAGGCGGTGAAGGCGTTGGACATAGCCCTAGCCTAGAGGTTTCGGGAAGAAAGTGCCCAATTGGGTTGTTTAACTAGTATTACTACTTAAGGTTTTATGAGTTTTATCAGGATAACGAGAGTTACGTAACACTAGAAAGGTAGCCATGACGTCTTTTGGTTTTGGGCCCAGCGATAATTCAGACGACGCTGAAAAATCTGCTGAACTTGCAGCCGCTCTCGAAGCGATGCAAGCCGAAATGAAAGAGCAGTTCGAAAAACTTGGCGTCAACCCTGCGGGATTTATTAATCCACTACTTTCGAATTCGGCGAACCCAGAACCGCTACCAAAGATAATTGTGCGCGACATTGCCAAGAAATTTACCCAAGCACATGGTTCGCAACCAATTGGTGCAAATGATGTTGCTGAGATAAAAACTGCACTCGATCTGGCGCAACTTTGGCTTGATGACAAAACAGATTTCGCACTGCAGAGTTCCGAAAGTCGAATTGCGTTAAGTCGAACCGATTGGGTTGATACCACTTTGGCTGGCTGGCAAGAGACTGTTGAACCACTGGCTGCTGGTTTAGCTGAAGCGCTAGCTGGATTGTTATCGCAAGCCAGTGCAGCTGCTGACCAAGCATTTAATTCTGATGGTTCACTTAATGAAGAATTTTTAGCTGAAGCTGGCGTTGATCCAAATATATTTAAAGGCCCAAATGGTGAAAATATTTTGGGTGGTATTGGAAATGCACACGCTTCAATGGACATGATCGGTGGGCTCTTAAAAGGCTTCATTGGCTCACTTATCGCAACGCAATTAGGTCAAGCTATTGGTCAACTGTCTGCCGGTGTTACTGGCATTCATGATGTTGGCTTACCGCTAATCACGCCTGCGCATCCTGCGTTAATTCCGCAAAACATTAATGCGTGGGCGGCAGATCTTGATGTTCCGATCGCCGAAGTTCGATTATTCCACGCACTCCGCGAAGCCGCAATTGCCCGACTATTTGATAACAACCCGTGGTTAGTTTCTTATTTACGCCAGTCAATTACAGATTATGGCCGCGGCATCACAATTGATATGGATGCAATTCAAGACCAAGCAACTTCAGCACTTAGTTCAGCTGAGATTGATTTGAATAATCCAGATTCATTTGCCAAAGCTATTAATGAAGGTCTATTTACACCCGAAGAATCTGAATCGCAAAAAGCTGCCCTAACAAAACTTGAAGTTGCACTTGCGCTAATTGATGGCTGGGTTGATGAAGTTGTTACAACAGCAGCTGGTGAACGTTTGCCAAATGTAGAAAAGTTGCGCGAAACTCTACGTCGCAATCGCGCAACCAATGCGCCGACCAAACAACTATTTGCTTCTCTTCTCGGTCTAGAGGTATCCCCTCGGTTAGCTCGCGAAGCAAGTGCGTTCTGGCGGTCAATCTCTGAACTCAGCGATATCTCAACTCGCGACAAGATTTGGTCTGGCATCTTGCCAACTCAAGAAGAGTTGCTAAATCCGCAGTTATATCTATCTAGCGTTGAAGTGCCAGATGATTTGAGCGGTTTACTCTAAGTAGCTAGATCTTGGTGGAAATAAAAAGCGAAGTCCCCGGTCGCTGTTAAATATCTGCCTTCCCCTTGCAGATATAAAACTGTTATCCGAGGACTTCGTAAGCGTGAACTTAACCAAGTTTTGAATCTGAATCAACCGACCCACAGATTGACAAAGTGATTCTTTTCCTTGTAATGAACTACTTTCACGCTACCTTTTACCCATGAGCCATTCTGAAAACGTAGATTTATTTTCAGAAATTAATTCGCAAATCACTAAACCTGTAGTTGATACTTCATTAGAAATCGCACCAACATTGCCTGGGGTTGACCAAGGTGAAATCGTGGTCATTCGTTCCAAACGGCGGAAGAAAAATATCTCGGCATATCGCCAAGGTGGACAGATAGTAGTTTCGATTCCGGCCCGAATGAGTAAAGCCGATGAGCGATCGATTGTTCCCGAGATGGTGGAGCGGATTCGTAGCGCCGAAGCCGACCGGACCCCGTCCGAATCGGCGCTAATCGCCCGCACTGTGGCCCTAATTGAGGCCTATGCCCCCGAAATCATCGAACGCCCTGCCAGCATCGACTGGCGCAAGATGCGTGAGCGCTGGGGATCCTGTACCGGCATCGACCGAAGCATCCGAATCTCAGACCGCCTGCGCTTTGCCCCAGCTTATGTTCAGGACTATGTCCTCTTTCATGAAGCTATCCACCTGCGCTTTTTCGATCATAGCGCCGATTTCCAGCGAATCCTGGCCGCCTACCCTGATGGCGAGAAAGCCCAGGCCTACCTCGATGGTTACGAGTTGGCCGAAAGCGATCTGGCCCCGCCTGAGGTTAAATAAGGGCTAGGCACGCCTAAAAAACTTCCCACAAAGTACGCTCAGAACCCCCATTTTGAGCGTGAGCGGGGGTATCGTAATTCCTGCACGCAAGTAAATTTCGTCGAATTCCATCGACAAATGCTCGCGTCGATTGGAGGCTTCACATGGCAGAGACATACAAAGGTGACGCTTACTGCGTTAAGTGCAAAGAGAAGCGTGATTTTGAA
>JBILGH010000001.1:0-244051 GCA_044351155.1 Candidatus Planktophila sp.
CTCCCGCAAGCTTTGGGAACTCCTGGTTGAAGACTCCGTCGCCGCCAGCGAAGATCGCCTTTGAACCTGAGTCACGTAGTTGCTTGATGAATACAGCTGCTTGGCTGTAGTAGCCGGTGTAGATAACTACATCAGCCTTTGAAGTTGCGATCTTTGCGATTGTTGGTGAGAAGTCAGTAGTTGTATTTGGGACTGAGTCAGTTCCAACAACAGTTGCTCCAGCAACCTTCTTAAGACCTGATGTTACGTAACCAGCTAGTGGTACAGCGTATGAAGATTGGTCATCAAAGATGAAAACCTTGGCATTTGATACGCCAGCTGTTGCGTACTTAGCTAGTGCTGGACCCTGTAGATCGTCCTTACCAACTACGCGGTGGAATACTGGACCGCCGAAGTCAGGTGATTGTGAATCTGTTAGGGATACGCGTGTTGCTGATGGAGAGATCATTACTAATCCGCCAGCCTTGTAGAAAGGTAGTGATGCGATTGTTGCGCCTGAGTATGCAGGTCCAACTACGCCAAGAATCTTCTTATCTTTTCCGATTCCTGGAGCGACTGTTCCAGCTACTGCTGGGTCGCCCTGATCGTCAACTGAAACTAGCTTTACGACATACTTTGCTTTGTTCTTTGCATTGAAAAGCTTGATTGCATACTTAACTGCATTCTGCTCGTCAGTACCGGTTGATGCTTCGCCACCAGATAGTGGACCCTGGTATGCAATGTAAACAGTCTTTGCTGCTGCGTTTGCTGTTGTCTGTGCTGCTACAACTCCGAATGCGAGTGCTGCTGCTGAAACAACGGCAAGTGAACGCTGGATCTTCTTGTTCATTTATTGCCTTTCCTGTTCTTGTGTCCCGGGACAGGGAGGGGTTGAGCGTAACGGGAGGGGTGAGGGTTAAACAAGCCCAATTGGCAAAAATCTCGATATTTGCACGCTTGTTAAATTACATACATGTAACGATTTTTGAAATCTCCGTACCTAAGTATCGCTGATTGCGAAGGGCTCGCAACAAATTCGGTTGACGGCCTATTTGGGTGGTTGGCTTACTTATCCGGAACTGCTGAAGGCGAGATAACCGCTTCAGCGACCTCTTTCATGGTGATTCGACGATCCATGGCGGCACGTTGAATCCAAGAAAATGCTTCGGGCTCAGTCAGATTTAACGCCTTCATCAAGATGCCTTTAGCGCGATCAATTACTTTGCGAGTCTCTAGTCGATCATGGAGATCTGCAACTTCATCGGCAAGTGATCTCATTTGAGTATGTCGACTGATAGCAATTTCAATCGCAGGGACTAAATCCGAGATTGTAAAAGGTTTTACCACGTAAGCCATGACACCAGCATCGCGCGCGCGATCAACTAACTCTCGCTGGCTAAATGCAGTCAACATAAGAACTGGGGCTATTGAAATGATTTTTTCAGCAGCTGAAATTCCATCGAGAACTGGCATCTGCACATCTAAGATCGCCAGATCAGGCTTATGTTCATTAGCCAAAGCAATTGCTTCTTCGCCATTGGTTGCTTGCGCAATAACTTCATAACCAGCTTCAGTCAGCATCTCAACTAAATCCATGCGGATTAAAGTCTCATCCTCTGCGACCAAGATGCGAGTGGCAGGTGAAGTTGAGCTCTTACTACTGCTCTGTGAATTCATGTGCCTCGAGTCGGATTCGAACCGACACTATGCAGTGTTTGAGACTGCCCTCTCTACCGTTGGAGTACCGAGGCTGGAAAGGCAATTGTAGCGGTAAGAAATTTGGCTACGAAACGCGGTTAACTAGCGATACGCAGGCGCAACGCCAGCAATCGCATCACCAATTCGGTGCACGCGCATCGCATTGGTTGAACCAGGAATTCCAGGAGGCGAACCAGCGACGATCATTACATTCTCACCCACTATCCCGCGACCACTTTCAACGAGCAAGGTATCTACTTGCTTCACCATTTCATCAGTGTGGCTAACCATGGGCATGATCATCGACTCAACACCCCAAGAGAGAGCTAACTGATTAAAGGTTGCTGGATCTGGCGTTAGCGCCAAAATTGGAATTGGTGAGCGAAGTCGTGACATGCGACGAGCTGAGTCACCGCTCTTAGTGAATGCAACTAAGAATTTAGCATCGACAATCTTGCCAACTTCAACTGCTGCCTTTGTAATAGCACCACCCTTTGTTTTGGGCTGAGTACGCATTGGGCGGATTCGATCCATCATGTCTTGCTCAGTTTTAACAATAATGCGAGACATAACTTGAACTGCTTGAATAGCAAAGTCACCAACGCTAGTCTCGCCAGAGAGCATAAGCGCGTCTGCGCCATCTAGAACCGCATTCGCACAGTCAGTTGCTTCAGCGCGAGTTGGCGTTGAATTACTAATCATTGAGTCAAGCATTTGGGTTGCCACAATTACCGGCTTAGCCGCTTCGCGAGCAAGTTCGATACAACGCTTTTGAACTAGCGGCACATCTTCAATTGGTAGCTCGACACCAAGATCGCCACGTGCAACCATGATGCCATCAAAGGCGTCAACAATTTCTTGTAAGTTTTCAACTGCTTGTGGTTTTTCAATCTTGGCAATTACTGGGCGGCGAATGCCAACTTCGTCCATGATCGCATGAACATCTTTAATGTCGGCAGCACTGCGAACAAAAGAGAGCGCGATAAAGTCAGCGCCTGCGGCTAGTCCCCAACGAAGATCTTCTTTATCTTTTTCAGATAGCGCAGGAACAGAAACTGCAACACCAGGCAAGTTAATGCCTTTGTTATTGCTAACTGCGCCTGGTTCGATAACTTTAGTTACAACATCGTTGCCTTTAACTTCAACAACTTCAACCGTTACTTTTCCATCATCAATCAAAATTCGATCACCGGGCTTGCAATCACCAGGCAAGCCTTTATAGGTAGTGCCAACGCGCTCTTTAGTGCCTTCAACTTCATCGACAGTGATTGTGAAAACATCTCCACGGGCTAAATCATGTGGTCCATTGACAAAACGAGCTAAGCGAATCTTGGGACCTTGTAAGTCGACCAAGATTGCGATTGGTTGATTTGTCTCGGCCGCAACTGAACGAACCAAATCAAGACGACTTTGATGTTCGTCGTATCCCCCATGCGAAAGGTTTAGTCGAGCCATATTCATACCAGCGGCAATGAGCTCATGAACTTTCTCAGAGGACTCAACAGCTGGACCCATCGTGCATACAATTTTGGCGCGGCGCATATCTATAGCCTATCTAGTTAGTTTCTCTTTTGAGGTCAGGTTACTGTTTTAAATTAGACCATCATTGGGCGAGCAGTAGGAAGTATCGGTGCTGGCAATTGCGTATCGCCAGTTAAGTACTTATCTACCTCAGCCGCTGCGCTGCGGCCTTCAGCTATCGCCCAAACAATGAGCGATTGTCCACGACCAGCATCGCCGGCCACGAAAATTCCTTCTTGCGAACTTTGATAGTCCAAGCCACGTTTAATATTTCCGCGTTCATCTAGTTCAACTTCGAGTTGGTCGATTAGTGCTGTCTTTTCTGGGCCGGTAAATCCCATCGCCAAGAAAACAAAATCAGCAGGCAATTCTTTCTCAGTTCCAGGAACTGGCTCGAATTTACCATTTTCAAATTTAGTTTCAACAATCTTTAGTGCACGCAAATTTCCATTGCCATCGCCCAAGAATTCTTCGGTACTAACTGCAAACAAACGATTATCTAGTTCTTCATGCGCACTAGATACCCGATAAATCATTGGATAAGTCGGCCAAGGTTGACCGGCTGGGCGCTCTTCAGTTGGACGCGGCATGATCTCGAGTTGGGTAACACTTGCTGCGCCTTGGCGGACTGACGTTCCAAGGCAGTCCGCGCCAGTGTCGCCGCCACCAAGAATTACCACATGTTTGCCAGCCACATTAATTTCTGGTGTTTCGACTTCGCCTAAGCCTTGTCGATTACCCCAAGGCAAAAACTCCATAGCTTGGTAGATACCTTTTAGTTCGCGGCCTGGCACGTTGATATCACGCCACTGAGTTGCACCAATAGCCAAAACAATCGCATCGAACTTTGTGCGCAACTGAGAACCAGTGAGCTCTACGCCAACATTAACGCCTGGACGAAAACGGGTTCCTTCTTTGGTCATCTGGTCTAAACGACGATCGAGAATTGCTTTCTCCATTTTGAATTCTGGAATACCGTAACGAAGCAAGCCACCAATCTTGTCGGCGCGGTCATAAACTGCAACAGTGTGACCAGCTCTGGTTAATTGTTGCGCAGCAGCTAAGCCCGCTGGACCGGAACCAATAACGGCTACGGTTTTGCCAGTTAGTCGATCAGCAATCATAGGTTCGACATTGCCATCTTTAAATGCTTCTTCAATCGTGCGTAACTCAATTTGTTTGATAGTTACCGCAGTTTTATTAATTGCCACAACGCAAGCAGTTTCACAAGGTGCTGGGCAAAGTCGCCCAGTGAACTCTGGGAAATTATTTGTTGCGTGTAAGCGATCGATAGCTTCGTTCTTATCGCCGCGCCAAATCAAGTCATTCCATTCTGGAATTAAATTTCCGAGTGGGCAACCGGAATGGCAGAACGGAATTCCGCAATCCATGCAGCGACCAGCTTGCTTTTGTAAATCAGGAAAAGCCTGCTCTTCGTAAACTTCTTTCCAATCTTTAATGCGCACATCGACCGGACGACGAGTTGGTGTGGCGCGTTCAGTAGTTAAAAATCCTTTTGGATCAGCCATTTGCCGCTACCTCCATTACAACTTGATCAACTGGTAATCCTTCGCGGTTAGCGCGTTCGATAGCAGCAAGCACCCGCGCATAATCACGAGGCATGACTAGAGTGAAACGAGTTAAAGCTGCTGGCCAATTCGCCAATAGTTCTGCCGCAATGTCGGAACCAGTTTCGACTCGGAAATCTGAAACCATAGTTTTCAGAATCTCTTTCTGGTCTTCTGGCACTGCCATTAGATCGACCATCTCGGTATTTACATTGGCAGCATCTATATCAAGCATAAATGCTCGACCGCCAGACATTCCGGCTGCAAAGTTTCGACCAGTTGCGCCAAGAACAACCACGGTGCCGCCAGTCATATATTCACAACCGTGATCACCAATGCCTTCGACAATTGCAGTTGCGCCAGAGTTGCGAACGCAGAACCGCTCTCCTACTTTGCCGCGTACATAAATCTTGCCTGAAGTAGCACCATAACCAATTACGTTTCCGGCAATTACATTGGCCTCTGATTTAAAAGTGGCTTTCTCATCGGGGCGAACTACAACCGTGCCGCCTGAAATTCCTTTAGCAACATAGTCATTTGAATCACCGTATAAACGAATTTTAAGACCACTTGGAATAAATGCACCCAGTGACTGACCAGCCGAGCCGTGCAGCGTTACATCAACTGTCCCTTCAGGCAAGCCTTTCCCGCCGTAACGTCGAGTGATTTCAGCGCCCAACATGGTGCCGACGGTGCGGTTAACATTTCGAACTGGTAAATCGATTTTAACTGCTTCACCCTTTGTGAGTGAGTGATCGGCTAGCTCAATCAACTTGTTATCAAGGGCTGCAGCTAAACCGTGATCTTGCTTGGCTGTGTTGTGAAGTGGGCTTTCAACATCCGGACGCACTAACAATGGCGCTAAATCTAGGCCGGCTGCTTTCCAATGATTAACGGCATCGCGAGTATCAAGGGATTCAACGTGGCCAACTGCTTCAAGAAGTGTGCGGTATCCGAGTTGCGCTAATAGAGCACGAACTTCTTCGGCAATATACTCAAAGAAAGTTTCGACGAATTCTGGTTTACCGCTGAAGTTCTTGCGCAGCTCTGGATTTTGAGTAGCAACGCCAACTGGGCAAGTATCTAGATGGCATACGCGCATCATGATGCAACCTGAAACAACTAGCGGTGCGGTAGCAAAACCAAATTCTTCAGCGCCAAGCAGGGCTGCGATAACTACATCGCGACCGGTCTTAAGCTGACCATCTGCTTGAACCACAATGCGGTCGCGAAGATTATTAAGCAAGAGTGTCTGCTGAGTTTCGGCCAGGCCAAGTTCCCAAGGCGCACCCGCATGCTTAAGTGAAGTAAGTGGCGAAGCACCAGTACCACCATCGTGACCAGAGATAAGAACAACATCGGCATGCGCTTTAGAAACGCCAGCCGCAACAGTGCCAACGCCCACTTCAGCAACTAGCTTGACGTGAACGCGAGCATTCTTATTGGCGTTCTTAAGATCGTGAATTAGTTGAGCTAAATCTTCGATTGAATAAATATCGTGATGCGGTGGAGGTGAAATTAGGCCTACGCCAGGAGTTGAATAACGGACCTTGGCAATCCAGGGATAGACCTTGTTGCCAGGTAGTTGACCACCTTCACCCGGCTTAGCACCTTGTGCGATTTTAATTTGAATATCATCGGCATTAACTAAGTAATCTGAAGTTACGCCAAATCGACCTGAGGCTACTTGCTTAATTGATGAACGCTTAGAGTCGCCATTAGCTTCTTTGACATAACGAGCTGGATCTTCGCCACCTTCGCCGGTATTTGATTTAGCACCTAAGCGGTTCATCGCTATCGCTAAGTTTTCATGCGCTTCTTGAGAGATTGAACCATAGGACATCGCGCCAGTTGAGAAACGCTTAACGATTTCGGAGACTGGTTCAACGTCATCAATCGAAATAGGTTCGCGAACCCCGTCGGCAAATTTGAAGAGACCGCGCAATGTCATTAAGCGATGGCTCTGCTCGTCGACTCGATTTGTGTAGCGCTGGAAAATATCAAACCGCTTATTGCGAGTTGAGTGCTGAAGTGCAAATACTGTTTCTGGATCAAACAAATGTGGTTCGCCATCGCGTCGCCACTGATATTCGCCACCAGTTGGCAGGCGTTTGGACCCAGGAACTTCTCCCCCAGGTGGATATGCAATGTGATGGCGCGCAATAGTTTCTTGGGCAATAATGTCTAAACTGATTCCGCCTAAGCGAGATGTGGTGCCCACGAAGAATTCATCGACCACATCTTGGCTAATTCCAATCGCTTCAAATACTTGAGCGCCGGTATACGAGGCGATTGTTGAAATACCCATCTTGGACATAACTTTAAGTACGCCTTTACCAAGGGCTTTAATTAAATTACGCACGGCTTTTTCAGGTGCGATGCCAGTTATAACGCCTTGGCGAACTAAGTCTTCAGCTGATTCCATAGCTAAATATGGGTTTACCGCAGCTGCGCCGTAACCAATAAGTAGCGCCACATGGTGGACTTCGCGCACGTCGCCGGCTTCAACTACTAGGCCAACTTGGGTGCGCTTCTTCTCGCGAATCAAATGATGGTGAACTGCAGATGTAAGCAATAAAGATGGAATAGGAGCATCTTCAGCATCACCGTCGCGGTCAGACAGCACAATTAAGTGAGCGCCATCATCAATTGCTTTAGAAACTTCGCGTTTAATTTCATCAATTCGCTTACGAAGGGCTTGGCCATCTCCATTTACCGGAAAGAGTCCGCGCACAACATAAGCAGCAAGTTCTGGATACTCATCGTCGGCGTTAACGTGAATGATTTTGGCTAACTCGTCATTATCAATTACTGGGAAAGCTAATGAAATTTGTCGGCACGATGCTGGGCCAGGATCTAGCAAGTTATGTTCTGGGCCAATCGAGCCACCGAGTGAAGTAACAAGCTCTTCGCGAATTGCATCAAGTGGCGGGTTTGTTACTTGCGCGAAAAGTTGTGAGAAATAATCAAAGAGCAAGCGAGGCTTAGCTGAGATTGCGGCAATCGGAGTATCGGTTCCCATGGAACCAAGTGGCTCGGCACCATTACGCGCCATTGGCGTAATTAAAATCTTTAGTTCTTCTTCGGTGTAACCAAAAGCTCGTTGACGACGAACAACTGATGAGTGTGGGTAAACAATATGTTCGCGCGAAGGTAGATCAGCTAATTTAACTATGCCATCTTGTAACCACTGGCCATAAGTTTCCGCATCGGCCAGTGAGTCCTTAATTTCATCATCTTCGATTATGCGACCTGCTGCGATATCAACTAAGAACATCTTGCCCGGTTGTAAACGGCCTTTACGAACAATCTCTTCAGGCGCAAAATCTAGAACACCAACTTCAGAAGCCAGAACAACTAAGCCATCTTTAGTAACCCAATAACGTGATGGACGTAAACCATTGCGATCAAGTACCGCACCAACTTGGTTGCCGTCAGTGAAAGTTACGCACGCTGGGCCGTCCCAAGGTTCCATCAGAGATGCGTGGAAAGCGTAGAAATCACGGCGCTTTTGTGACATCGATGCGTGATTTTCCCAAGCTTCCGGAATCATCATTAACACTGAATGCGGGAGCGAACGGCCGCCTAAGTAAAGCAACTCAAGAACTTCATCAAAGGAAGCTGAATCTGAGCCAGACATTTCAACGATCGGGAACAATCGCTTGAAATCACCTGGGATCACATCGGATTCAAGAAGTGATTCACGCGCACGCATCCAGTTGCGGTTGCCTTTAACGGTATTAATTTCACCGTTATGTGCGATGAAACGGTATGGGTGAGCCAGTGGCCAAGATGGGAATGTATTGGTAGAAAAACGAGAGTGAACTAGCGCTAAAGGAGATTTAACGCGAGCATCACTTAAGTCCGGAAAGAATTCTTCTAACTGGCCAGTTGTAAGCATGCCCTTGTAAACAATCGTTTGGGCTGAAAGCGAAGGAAAGTAAATATCTAACGAGTGTTCGACTCGCTTACGCAAACAAAAAGCTAAGCGATCTAACTCAATTCCGGATTCGCCATTGACTCCAGCTAAGAATAATTGCTCAAACTTTGGCATTACGCCAAGGGCGGTCTTGCCTAGCGAAGCTGAATTAATTGGAAGTTCGCGCCATCCCAGGACTACTAGCCCTTCTTCGGCAGCGATTGCGGCGATTTCATTTTGGTAATCAAAGCTTTGGCCAATAAAGGCGATACCAGTTGCATAACTTCCGGCACTTGGTAATTTGAAGCCGGCAACAGCTTGGTAAAACTCATCTGGTACTCGAATCAAAATTCCAGCACCGTCACCGCTATCTGGTTCAGCGCCTGATGCGCCGCGGTGTTCAAGATTACGAAGTGCGGTTAAAGCTTGAGCAACAATTTCATGAGTAGCAATTTTATTTAGAGTAGCAACCATTGCAACGCCGCAAGCATCATGCTCGTTTGCGGGGTCATAAAGACCTTGTGCTGGTGGAAACTCTTTTGGGATTGCCATTAGGTTGTCGCCAGATCCTTTACTACTAGTTGTCTTGTGCCGTTAAATTCACGGGACAACTTTGGCCCTGGTAGAACTTTTTGCTCTCGCTTGCGCGGTGCGTAAGGGTAGCAATTTAGCCCAGGAAAAGGTAAGCCTGTTCCAGTTTTACTCGATGGAAATGGTGTGATCTGCGTCGGCAAATTTAGATGCCGCTCGTTAGCTAGATGCCGGTTAGGTGAGCGAAATGACCGATGCCAGCGGTAATTGCCATTCCTAGGCAGCCACCAATCATTACTCGCAGAGTTGGTTTAAAAACAGCAGCGCCTGATGAGCGAGCGCTCAAAATGCCCGTTGCCAAGAGGCCAAGTAGCGTGAAGCCAACAATGCTCACAGCAACTGCCCCTGCTGTTGGGGCAAACGCACCCGCAAATGGAACTAGCCCGCCCATTGTAAAACTGAGCGCCGACGCGAACGCGGCCTGAACTGGGCGTGCTTTGGTGCTTTCAAATTGGCCAAGCTCGTCACGTAGATGAGCTTCAAGTGGGTCTTTGGCATGCATCTGTTCAACAACTTCGCTGGCTAATTCTCGAGTCAGCCCGCGCTTAACATAGATTTCAACTAATTCAAGAAATTCACCTTCGGGGTCTGCGGCTAAATGCTCAATTTCAAGTAAGCGATCAGATTCCTCGACATCGTTTTGCGCTCGAACTGAAACATATTCACCAACTGCCATCGACATTGCTCCCGCTGAAATTCCAGCGATACCAGCAGTGATTAAGAAACTTTCGCTAACCCGAGCTGCTGACAGACCAATCATTAGTGATGCAGTTGAAACCAAACCATCGTTGGCACCTAAAACTGCGGCACGCAACCATCCCGCACGATGAGTGCGGTGCTGCAAATTTCTTTGGTAAACATCTTCTAGCGCCATATTTGGATACTATCCGATCTCGGTAGATTTATGACGAGCAAAACGAATGGCAAGCACGCATGCAGTAAGACCAACGAACAACGCGGTCCATAAATTAACCCGCAATCCTAAAATCTCATTTGCCTCATCAATACGTAGTGATTCAATAGCAAATCTGCCCACACAATAAAGTGCCACATAGATAGCAAAGCCCTGACCAGCCTTTAACTTTGGCGTCAGCCAGATTAGTAGCGCAGCAATCAGTAAACACCAGATTGCTTCATAGAGAAAAGTTGGATGAAAGCTTTCATATTCCAGATAGCCAATTGGCCGTTTAGAAAGCGGAATATCCAGCGCCCATGGTCCGGAGAATGGTCGGCCAAAGAGTTCACCATTAAACCAATTTCCGACGCGTCCAATTGCTTGCGCAATCAATATTCCGGGCGCTAGCGCATCCAAGAACAAACGAAAATTTGGCAGCTCTAGGTTCTTGCTGCGTTTGCGATAAGCAAACCAAGCCGCCAGTGCGCCGAGTGAAATTGCACCCCAGATGCCTAAGCCGCCCTCATAAATCTTCAGCGCATCAAGCGGATTTCCATTCTCGCCAAAGTATTGCGCCGGTGATGAAATGACGTGATAAATACGGCCACCAATGATTCCGACCGGAACAGCATAAATCGCGACGTCAGCAACTACCCCGATCGATTGCTCGCTGTTGTTTGCAAATGCTCGGTAGCGCTTGTTGCCTAACCATATGGCAATGGCAACGCCAGCAATTATGCAAAGTGCATAGTAATGAACAGTCAGCGGTCCAATTCCGATCGCCGAATTAGTTGGCGTAGGAATCGAGGAAAGCATTAATTAGCCTGCGATAGCTTTTGAAAACGCCTCAACATTAAAGTATTCGGTATTGCGGTCAATTTCTTTACCGTTTACAAATACTGTTGGCGTCGAATTTACATTTGCTTTTGCGGCAGCTTCAGCAACATTTTTAACCCAATCAGAATATCCACCATTGTCAACGCATTCAGCGAACTTAGGTGAAGTAATTCCGACTGAAGCACCGAGGCTCTTTAAGAATGTGGCGTTAATTGCGCCGGCGTTCTCAGCTGGTTGATTAGCATAAAACGCTTTATGGAAAGCTAAGAATTTATTTTCATCCGATGAACAAGCTGCGGCATTCGCAGCCAATACTGATTCGGTTCCTAGGAAAGAAAGTACGTGATAAACAACTTTGGCTTTCTTCTCTTCAATTGCTTTTTCAATAGTCATTCCGTTGATGGCCTCAAAGCGTGCGCAAACTGGGCATTGGAAATCTTCATAGATATCAATTGTTGGAACATTTGGTACATCTGCGTTAAAAACAATTCCATATCCATCGGCTTTAGAAACGCTGGAAGGTATTGCCGCAGTTGTAGAACCTTTTGAACCGAAGTATGAGAATGCAGCGCCTACGACTACGACTAAGGCAACCATAGCGATTACTAAATTGCGGGTGAACTTATCTCCACCAGATGAACTAGTTGCCAATTACATACTCTCCTTCGGTTTTGTTAACTTTTCTAATGCGAAACGAGTCAAAGGGTAGCGAATTAAATATAAAGCCAACAATGCCAAGCCAGTGTCACGCAAGATTTCGCTCAAATACTTCGTTTCGCCTGGGTCAACCCTGCCGCCTCCGCCAAAACAGCCACAATCAATAGACAATCCGCGTACCCAAGCCTGAGAGATGGCTGCGATAAATAGAACCATTAGGCCGCCACCGACAATGGCTGAGAGTCGAACCGCAACTCCAATTATCAAGAGAACTCCAAAACCCACTTCAAGCCAAGGCAGAGCTATGCCTAAGAAATTGGCTAACCCGATTGGCAGCACCTCATAAGCTCGAACGGCCATCTGAGATTTAGCTGGTGTAAAAATTTTTAACCAGCCAGCAGCAAATAGCACTCCGCCTAAAATCAGACGGCTTAGAAGCCCAAACCAACTGCCAAATTTACCAGCTGTAAATTTATTAACTAAGTTGATAATCATCTGGCTTCGCGAACACCTTTAGCCAGTTCACTGGCTAAATGTGCAACTGCGGCAAGCGCGCTTTGCTCATCAGGGGCATCCTGTATCGCTTTAATAAATGCGGATCCTACGATTACGCCATCGGCAAAAGCGGCAACTTCTTTGGCTTGTTCCCGATTGGAAACACCAAGGCCTACGCTGATTGGTTTCTCACTAACTTTGCGTAAGCGAGCTACTAATTCGCTAGCACCACTTGAAATTCCAGAGCGCGCACCAGTGACGCCCATCAAGCTTGCGGCATAAATAAATCCACCGCATTGGTCGGTAACTTTTGCTAAGCGATCTGGCTTAGTACTCGGTGCCACTACATAAATTGGATTGATCGCACTCGTATTAACCGCAACGCGCCATTCATCGGATTCTTCGATGGTTAGATCAGGTGTAATTACCCCAGAGCCACCATTGTCAGCAATTGCTTGGGCAAATTTTGCCACGCCATATCTTTCAATGGGATTCCAGTAAGTCATTACTACTGCGGCTACGCCTTGGTCGGTCGCATGTTTGAGCGCTGCAAAAACTTCTGCTACTCCAGTGCCGTTTTCTAGCGCTTGAGTTGCGGCAGCTTGAATAGTTGGGCCGTCCATTACCGGGTCGCTATATGGATAACCAATTTCAATGGCATCTACGCCAGCCTTAGCCAAAGCATCAATAACTTTGTGACAGCCTGCTTGAGATGGGAAACCAGCTGGAATATAAGCGATGAGCGCTGCGCGATTTTCGGCACGAGTTTTAACAAATAGTTGATCAAGCGCCGTATTGGTGCTCACTACAGTTGAATTCCAAAGTAGTCAGCAGCAGTCTGCACATCTTTATCGCCACGACCAGAGAGATTGATTAACAGCGTCGCATCAGGACCAAGTTCATTTCCAACTTGAATTGCTCCGGCTAGCGCATGCGCTGTTTCAATTGCCGGAATAATTCCCTCGGTCTGGCAAAGTAATGCGAAGGCTGCCATAGCTTGGGCATCGGTAATCGCGCGATATTCAGCGCGACCAATGTCATGAAGGTAGGCATGTTCTGGACCCACACCGGGATAATCCAAACCAGCTGAAATCGAATGCGACTCAACGGTCTGACCATTCTCATCTTGTAAAACATATGAACGAGTGCCGTGAAGGACGCCGCGAGTTCCGCCCGTAATTGTTGCTGCATGGCGCCCGGTTTCAACGCCATCGCCACCGGCTTCAAGACCAATTAAACGAACATCTACATCTTTAATAAAATCATGGAAGATTCCGATGGCATTTGAACCGCCACCAACGCATGCGAGAACCGCGTCCGGAAGTTTTCCGGTTAATTCAATTACTTGAGCACGAGCCTCTTCGCCAATAATTTTATGGAAATCTCGAACCATTGTTGGAAACGGATGCGGGCCCGCAACTGTTCCTAATAAATAATGGGTGTTTTCAACATTGGTAACCCAGTCACGCATAGCTTCATTGATCGCATCTTTTAATGTGCGCGATCCTGATGTAACTGGCACAACTGTGGCACCAAGCAATTTCATACGAGCCACATTTAGCGACTGTCGTTTAGTGTCTTCTTCGCCCATGTAAACCACGCACTCAAGGCCCATCAACGCTGCCGCAGTCGCAGAAGCAACACCGTGCTGACCTGCGCCGGTTTCGGCAATAATGCGAGTCTTGCCCATGC
Organism: Candidatus Planktophila sp.; assembly: GCA_044351155.1. Lineage (GTDB taxonomy): Bacteria > Actinomycetota > Actinomycetes > Nanopelagicales > Nanopelagicaceae > Planktophila. The sequence continues at coordinate 13,853 of JBILGH010000001.1, forward strand.
GCTTAGTTAGAAGTGCTTGTCCTAGAACATTATTAATCTTGTGGCTTCCCGTGTGATTTAAATCTTCGCGCTTCAAAATAATGCGCGCACCACCTGCATGTGCGGCAAAACGCTTAGCTTCGGTAATGATGCTGGGACGGCCGCTATATGTGCGATGCAGTTCAGCAAGTTCGGCTTGAAAGATTGGATCTTTTAGCGCTGATGCGTGAGCGGCTTCGAGTTCTTCAAGTGCGCCGATTAAAGCCTCGGGTACGAACCGGCCACCGTAGGGACCAAAATGCCCCAGGCCATCAATAACCAGTTTTGGATCGAACATGGGGCAAGCCTACCTTTGGCCCAATAGTTCGCGCATCGCCAAATTCGGATCGCCCGCTTTAACCAGAGCTTCGCCAACCAAAATCGCGTTAGCGCCAAATTTCTGGGCAAATTCCACATCACTACGCGTAGAAATTCCTGATTCAGCCACCCGGATTAAATCACCCGGTATCTGCGGCAGCAATTCAGCGAATGCTTTGGGATCAACTTCTAGCGTCTTTAGATTTCGAGAATTTATTCCAATTAGTTCAGGGTTAATTTCAAGAGCGCGCTCTAATTCTTTATTTGTATGCACTTCAACAAGCGCTCGCATTCCTAGTTCATTTGTTAATGCGGCGAATTCATTTAACTGGCTATCACTTAGGCCAGCGACTATGAGTAGAACTAAATCGGCGCCATGGGCCCGAGCTTCGAAGAACTGGTATTCATCGACCATAAAATCTTTACGAAGAATTGGCAATGTCACTCGTTTACGAACCGCATCTAGATCGGCGAGTGAACCACTGAATCTACGTCGTTCAGTTAAAACGCTAATCGCACTTGCACCAGCTTCTTGATATTGCTCAGCCAGCGCGGCTGGATCAGCGATAGCTGCTAGTGCTCCCTTGCTTGGTGATGAACGTTTTACTTCGGCGATAACCGCAATTTCCTGAGCGCGCATAATTGGTAAACAATCGATTACTGGGTCTGCGCCATAGGCTGCGGCTTCAATTTCACTTCGTGGAATTTTGCGTTCGGCTAAATCTTCCTTAACCCCTGCAATGATTTCATCTAGAACGCTCATCGGTCAGATTCGTTCTCTTGAGTTGGATCAATCCCCTGGTCTTGTGCGTTCCAATCCGAAAGTTTGCGGGGCTTACGATCGTATCTAGCAGATAACTTCATCGAGCGACCCAGCACCAAGGTAATCGCAACAACGATAACTGCTGAGATCAATATTTCAAAGGCGCGATTCATTTGCCAACCAAATCATTAGCCGCACTAATGGCGCCTAGTACAGCAGCAGCTTTGTTATGGCACTCTTGATTCTCTGATTCCGCATCTGAATCAGCTACGACTCCAGCACCGGCTTGTACATAGGCTTTGCCATCTTTAATCAGTGCAGTTCGAATTGCGATACAAGTATCAATATTTCCGGTGAAATCTATATAACCAATTGCGCCGCCATAAAGGCCACGTCTGGTTGGTTCTAACCCTTCGATAATTTCCATCGCTCGTGGCTTAGGGGCGCCAGATAAAGTGCCAGCCGGGAAAGTTGCAAATAGAGCATCTACCGGAAGTGCATCACTTGCTAGTTTTCCAGTTACCGTAGAAACAATATGCATCACATGCGAGTAACGCTCTATCTGCATGAAATCAACCACTTCGACACTGCCTGCAGAACAGATGCGTCCTAAATCGTTACGGCCTAGATCTACCAGCATTAGATGCTCTGCACGTTCCTTGGGATCTGCCAATAATTCTGTTGCCAAGCGAGCATCTTCTTCAGGTGAATCTGAGCGTTTGCGGGTGCCAGCAATTGGATGAACCATTACTTCGCCATCTGTAACTTTTACTAGTGCTTCAGGGCTAGAGCCAACTACTGAGACGCCATCGGCGAAGTGAAATAAATACATGTAAGGACTTGGATTATGTAAACGGAGCATGCGGTAAACATCAATTGGTTGGGCTTGGCACTCAATCTCAAATCGCTGCGAAAGCACGACTTGAAACGCTTCACCTGCCAAAATTTCTGCTTTAATTGCCGCGACTTTAGCGAGAAATTCTGGCGCCGAAATATTCGAGGCGATCGCACCGGATGAAGGTTTGCTTAACTCTGAAAGATATCCCGGAAGTGGAGTTGCTAAATCTTTTGTCATTTGATCTAGTCGTGAAACTGCAGCGTGATAGGCCTCGTCGACTCGCTCATCACTGCCATCCCAGTTGATTGCGTTAGCAATCAATGTGATCGTGCCATCGCTGTGATCAAGCACTGCCAGATCCGTGGTTAACATAAAAGCTAGCTCTGGAATTTTTAAATCATCGATAGCTAAGTTAGGTAACTTTTCTAATCTGCGAACGCTGTCGTAACCAAGGTAGCCAACTAATCCACCAGTTAGTGGCGGTAGGCCCGCAATTTTTGGTGATTTCAAATGATTAGCACTTAATCGCAGGGCAGCCAATGGATCAATGCCAGTTGGAGCACCAGCTGGTGGTTTACCTAACCAAGTTGCTAAACCATTTTCAGCAGTCAAGGTTGCTTCACAATTCACGCCAATAAATGAATAACGTGACCACGCACCGCCATGTTCGGCTGATTCCAACAAAAAGGTAGCTGGTCGATTGGCACCAAGTTTGCGATAGATGGCTAACGGAGTTTCGCCATCGGCTAATAGTTTGCGGGAGACCGGAACGACATTGAAGCTACGGGCGTACTCACGAAACTCTTCTAGCTGCATCGCCACTACTCGCCAATCAATTCATTATGAAAACAAGTGCGATCGCCGGTATGACAAGCCGCGCCAACTTGATTTACTTTGATTAATATCGCATCGCTATCGCAATCTAAGGAAACCGAAACTACTTGTTGGGTGTGACCCGAGGTGGCACCTTTAACCCAAAGTTCATTACGCGAACGTGACCAGTAAGTTGCTGCTTTAGTTTCTAAAGTTTGAGTTAGTGCGGCGGCATTCATGTAAGCCAGCATCAATACTTCACCAGTAACAGCATCTTGAGCGATCGCCGGAATTAAGGCGCTGGGATCACTGAATCGCGTCGATAACTCAGCTGGCAGCTCGAATGCGCTCATTGGGCAATTCTGCCCTACGTGAGTGCGCTGGTGCGAACCGAATAGCCTTGTTGGCTCAAATAGCGCTTAACATCGCCGATGCGATGAATTCCAAAGTGAAAAACACTAGCTGCCAATAACGCATCTGACCCAGCATCAAGAGCGGCAGCAAAATCAGATAATGCCCCTGCTCCGCCACTAGCAATCAACGGGACATTTGCAACTTGGCGGACAGCTTTGATCATGCCAATGTCATATCCGGCCCGAGTGCCATCGGCATCCATTGAGTTGAGCAAAATTTCACCAACGCCAAGTGCGCAAGCTTTTTCTACCCAAGCCAAAGCATCTAAACCAGCACTCTCGCGACCACCATGTGTTGTAACTTCAAAGCCAGACGGCGTATTTGCGCGACGAGCGTCGACTGATAACACCAGTACTTGCGAACCGAAGAGATCAACAATTTCTGAGATTAATTCAGGTCGCGCAATAGCTGCGGTGTTGATTGAGATTTTATCGGCGCCGGCTCGAAGCAGGTTATTTACATCAGAAACACTTCGGATACCGCCACCAACTGTTAGCGGTATAAACACTTGTTCAGCAGTGCGAGCCACAACATCGAGAGTTGTTGCACGGTTCATATTGCTCGCTGAGATATCTAGAAAAGTTAGTTCGTCAACACCTTCTAAGTTATAAACTTTTGCCATCTCAACTGGATCGCCAGCATCAACTAAATCGGTGAAATTAACTCCCTTAACAACTCGGCCATCTGTTACATCGAGGCAGGCGATAACCCGGCTGGCTAATGTCACTTGTTAGATCTTTCCATTGGCAACTGCTAAAGCTTCCGGCAATGTAAATGCTCCTGCGTAAAGAGCTTTACCAACGATAGAACCTTCGACGCCAATCTCAACCAGCTCGGCGATCGCGGCGATATCAGCCAGTGAAGAAACGCCACCACTTGCCACAACCGGCGCTTTGGTTGCAGCGCATACTGATTTCAATAATTCTAGATTGGGCCCAGTTAGCGTGCCATCTTTTGCTACATCTGTGACGATGTAACGAGAGCAACCATCGCGATCAAGTCGCTCAATAGTTTCGAAAAGTTCGCCGCCCTCTTTAGTCCAACCGCGAGCAGCAAGAGTTGTACCCCGTACATCAAGACCAACTGCGATGCGATCGCCATATTGTTTAATTACCCTAGCCGTCCATTCCGGATCTTCAAGGGCGGCAGTTCCTAAATTAACTCTCGTACAGCCGGTTGCTAAAGCACGCCTCAGCGATTCATCATCACGAATGCCACCTGAAAGTTCAACTTTTATATCTAAAGCTGCCACAACTTCGGCTAATAAGGTGGCGTTACTCCCCCTGCCAAATGCCGCATCAAGATCAACTAAGTGCAACCATTCGGCTCCAGCAGCTTGAAACTCCAATGCAACTTCAAGCGGAGCGCCATAAATACTTTCTTGATCAAGTGCGCCTTGAACTAAGCGAACCGCACGTCCATCTTTAACATCGACGGCAGGTAGAAGTTCTAGTTTTTTCACAGGCTATTGCTCCAGTTCGAAATCAATTTGAGTCCCGCGTTTCCAGATTTTTCCGGATGAAATTGCGTGGCAGTAAGTGCGCCATCTTCTACTGCTGCCAAGAAAGGTTCGCCGTACTCAGACCAGGCTTGGTATTGCCCAACTGGCGCAGTCGCTGCATATGAATGCACGAAATAAAAACTTTCATTTTCAACTCCGGCAAAAATTGTTGAACCTGGAGTTGTAGAAACGGTATTCCAGCCCATGTGCGGCAAGATTGGAGCGTTTAACTTCTTGACCATGCCTGCCCAAATTCCAACACCTTGGTGGGCACCATTTTCAGCATGCTCTAAGCCGCTCTCAAAAAGTATCTGCATACCGATACAGATCCCTAGAGTTGGGCGACCAAGTGCGACACGCTCGCGCGCAATCTCATCTCCGCCCACACCTTTTAGCCCACTCATGCAAGCCGCAAATGCGCCAACGCCAGGAATAACTAAGCCACTAGCTTCGAGGGCAATTTTTCGATCAGCGGTTACGACTACATCATGACCGGAAGTTGCAAATGCGCGCTCTGCTGAACGTAAATTTCCGGATCCGTAATCAAGAATTGCAATCAATGATGACCTACAACGAACCCTTAGTTGAAGGAATTCCGGAAACCCGACCATCTAGTGAAACCGCATCACGCAATGCACGCGCCACTGCTTTAAATTGTGCCTCGAAAACATGGTGCGCGTTTCGACCTTCAAGAACTCGAATATGGAGCGCGATGTGAGCTTCAGCCACAATTGATTCCCAAATATGTTTTCCAAGAGTGGTATCAAAAGTTCCAATTAACTCAACGATCTCTGGTTGACGATGTACTAAATATGGTCGACCAGAGAGATCAACGGCAGCTTGAACCAGAACTTCATCGAGTGGAACCATGGCATCACCGAAGCGACGGATGCCAGCTTTATCGCCTAGGGCTTCACGAAGTGCTTGACCGAAAGCGAGTGAGGTATCTTCAACTGTATGGTGCGAATCCACCTCGACATCACCTGTGGTCTTAACAGTTAAGTTAAAGCCTGAGTGTTTGCCTAGCTGTGAAAGCATATGATCGAAAAACGGCACACCAGTATCAACGTTGATTGAACCGTCGCCATCTAGATTCAATTCTACGAGGACATGAGATTCCTTGGTCTTTCGTTCGACTCGGGCAGTTCTCATCTACCTATCTCCTTCTGCTAGAACTTGCGCTAGGGCTGACAGAAAAGCTTGATTTTCGGCAGCGGTGCCAATGGTTACGCGAAGTTGACCCAATAATCCCACATCTCGAATCAAGATGCCGCGATCTAACAACTTCTGCCAGAGTTGATTTGCTGGTTGCTTGAAGCCGCCAAAGAGCAAGAAATTTGCAGAACTCGGGGTGATCGATAAACCTAGTTTTGTTAACCCGGCCTGCACAATCTCGCGCTGTGCGATCAAGGAATGAACACCAGCCAGTAATTCATCTGAAAATGACAGCGCAACTTCAGCCACTGCCTGAGTGATTGCACTTAAGTGATAGGGCAAGCGAACAAGTTGTAACGCCTCAATTACTACTGGATCGGCAATTAGATAACCCAGCCGAGCGCCAGCAAAAGCGAAAGCTTTACTCATGGTGCGAATCACGATCACATTCGGAGATTGCCCAATTAACGAAACTGCTGAAGCTTCGCTTGAGAATTCAGCGTAAGCCTCATCAACTACGAGTAAGCCGCCTACAGCAGCTGTTGCTTTAGCTAACTCAGCAATCTCGGAGATTTTAACTATTGAACCAGTTGGATTATTTGGCGTAGTGATAAAAGTTAGAGTTGGTTTAGCTGTGAGAATTTGTTGAACAGCCACAGCCACATCAAGTGAATGATCATCGCTACGTTTTCCATCTAACCAATTAACTGAAGTCACTTTGGCGATGAGTGGGTGCATTGAATAGGAAGGCGTGAAACCGAGGGTGCTTTCGCGACCAAATGCTAGAAAAATGGATTGAATAATCTCATTGCTGCCATTGGCCGCCCATAGATTTGAAGGTTCGAAAGGAACGCCAGTTTGAGCGGTTATGTATTTCGCCAACCCTGCACGTAACGCGATTGCATCACGATCTGGATATCGATTAAGCGTCGCGCTAACTTCAGCCACTCGCTTAGTGATTGCCGCGACAAGTTGAGTCGATGGCGCAAAAGGATTCTCATTGGTATTTAGTTGCGCACTTGCCGGAACTTGTGGCGCACCATATGGCGACATTGGCTTAAGCGGTTCGCGAAGTGGAAGCCAAGTTGGCCAATTAATTGATTCACTCATAGTCGCTCCAGCCGTGCAGTCATTGCTTCTCCGTGCGCTGGCAAATCTTCAGAATTAGCCAGAGTCACCACAGTTGGCACTAGATCAAGGAAGGACGCTTGATTGTAGGAAACAAAGTGCAGGCCACGTAAGAAAGTTTGTACAGATAAACCACTTGAATGACAGGCACACCCACCCGTTGGCAGAACATGGTTAGAGCCAGCTGCATAATCTCCCAATGACACTGGCGTAAATCGACCTATGAAAACAGCACCGGCATTGCGAATCAGTTCGGCATCGCTTGCTGCATTTTTAGTTTGAATTTCTAAGTGTTCGGCGGCGTATGCGTTAACAACATCTAAGCCTTGGGCAATTGAATCAACTAAAACAATTGCCGATTGGATTCCCGAAAGCGCCGTGGTTATTCGATCACTATGTTTAGTCGCAGCAACTCGAGTCTTTAGTTCGCCTTGAACCGCAGTTGCTAGTTCAATGGAAGTTGTAACTAACACCGCAGCAGCGATTGGATCGTGCTCAGCTTGGCTAATTAGATCTGCCGCAACATCGCTAGCAAAAGCGCTTTCATCGGCCAAAATTGCAATTTCGGTTGGGCCCGCCTCAGAGTCAATCCCAATCACGCCGCGAAGTGCGCGCTTAGCTGCGGCTACATAAATATTTCCTGGACCCGTTACTAAATCACACTTTTCGCAAAAACCCTCAATTCCAAAAGCAAATAGTGCAATCGCCTGGGCTCCGCCAACTGCATAAACTTCGGTGATTCCAAGTAACGCACATGTTGCCAAGATAGTTGGGTGTGGCAAGCCGCCGAATTCACTTTGCGGAGGAGAAGCAACAGCGATACTTGAAACTTTCGCAATTTGCGCCGGAACCACATTCATCATGACGCTACTTGGATAAACCGCGCGACCACCTGGAACATATAGCCCAACACGATCTACCGGAATCCACTTCTCGGTTACTGTTCCGCCATCTACAACTTGCACAGTCTTAAGGCTGCGCACTTGATCTCCGTGAACTTTGCGAACTCGCGAAATTGATAGTTCGAGCGCCGTACGAATTTCTGGATCTAACTCAGCCAAAGCCTGATCAAGCGCCGACTGCGGAACTCGAATTTTCTCTGGTCTTACGCCATCGAATTCTTGAGCTAATTCACGCAGGGTTTCTTCAGAGCCATTCTTAACGCGCTCCAGAATTGGCGCAATCGCAACCATCGCAGTTTCGACATCTAAGCGAGCGCGCGGGATCTCGCGGTTAATTTCCGCTTTACTTAAGGTGCGACCACGCAGATCGAGGGTTCGAATCACTCCCGTATTCTACTTATAAGAGCTATACGTTCTGCAGACAATTAACTCCGAGGATGGCTTTGAGGTCAGCGCTCAAACTTGGCGATGATGTGACCTTGAATTCCAGCTTCATAACTGTGTTACCAGTGGGTTCCTCTAACTGCAGATGGACTTCACGTTTTCCAGGATGAGTGCGCAAGATCTCTTTCAATCGATCAACAATTGGTGGCGTGCATTGGGCTACTGGCATCGAGATAACCAACGGGCCAGCTGGACCTTGTGAGATATCCGGGAAAGTTACTTCAAGGGCAGTAAAGCGAAGTTTGTCTTCGCGTCGATCTACTCGACCACGAATTAGCGCAACTCGATCTGTAGTCAGAGTTAGGGCGTATTGATTGTAAGTATTTGAGAAGAATAAAACTTCGAGAGCGCCTTCGAGATCCTCAATATTTACCACTGCCCAGTTAGAACCAGTCTTAGTGATTTTGCGAGTAATTCCTGTGATCAAACCACCAATGGTCACAACCTGTTCGTGATCTCCACCTTCATCGATTAATTCAGAAATTGATTTTGAAACGCTGGCGCGCAGAATATGTTCAACGCCAAGAAGCGGATGATCAGAAACATAGAGACCTAACATCTCGCGCTCGTAGCTCAAGAGCAAAGCTTTGTCCCATTCACCAGTAGGTACTTCTACTTCCATGGTGGCAACTGAAGTAGTGCTGTCGCCACCGAATAAATCAAATTGACCAATCGCTTCGGCGCGCTTACTTTCAATAACTGAATCAATAGCTTCGAGGTGAATGCTCATAAGACCTTTGCGTGATTCTCCCAGTGAGTCAAAAGCTCCAGCTTTAATCAAAGATTCAATGGTTTTCTTGTTACAAACTTGAGCGTCAACTTTGGCCAGGAAATCACCGAAGGAAGTGAAACGACCTTTGCTTTCGCGCGCTGCCTTAATTGAAGCAACGACACCTTCGCCAACATTGCGGATTGCGGCTAGCCCAAACCGGATATCAATTCCGCGCGGGGTGTACTCGGCATCTGATTCGTTAACATCTGGTGGCAAGACTTTGCTGCCCATGCGACGACATTCAGATAAATAGAGTGCAGATTTATCTTTATCATCTCGAACACTAGTTAGAAGTGCTGCCATATATTCGGCTGGGTAATTAGCTTTTAAATACCCAGTCCAATAAGAGACCATGCCATAGCCAGCACTGTGGGCTCGGTTGAAGGCGTAATCCGAGAACGGAATTAGAACATCCCAAAGACGCTTAATTGCTGGCGGTGAGAAGCCATTTTCGCGCATGCCACTTTCGAAGTGAACATATTCTTTATCTAGAACATCACGATTCTTCTTACCCATTGCCTTACGCAATAGATCTGCGCGACCAAGTGAGAACCCAGCAACTTTCTGGGCGATTGCCATTACCTGTTCTTGATAAACGATTAGCCCGTAAGTGTCACCCAAAATATCTTCGAGTGGTTTTTCAAGTTCAGAATGGATTGGCTCGACTGGTTTACGTTTATTCTTACGGTCGGCATAGTTATTGTGCGCATTTTCTCCCATTGGACCTGGGCGATACAACGCAATAACCGCTGAAATATCTTCGAATGAATCTGGTGCCAAACTCTTAAGCAGTGCGCGCATCGGCCCACCATCGAGTTGGAACACACCTAAGGTGTCACCGCGAGCTAGTAATTCGTAAGTCTTCTTGTCATCGAGTTTAAGCGTTTCTAGGACAACTTCTTCGCCTCGGTTAGCTTTGATATTTAGTAAGCAATCATCGAGAACTGATAGGTTTCGAAGACCTAAGAAGTCCATCTTTAATAATCCGGTGGCTTCGCAAGCACCCATATCGAATTGAGTAATGATCGCGCCATCTGCTTCGCGGCGATGAATTGGGATTACATCAAGTAGTGGCTGAGCCGAGAGAATAACGCCAGCTGCGTGAACGCCCCACTGCCGTTTAAGTCCTTCGAGACCACGCGCGGTATCTACAACTATTTTGCTCTCAGGGTCAGTTTCGTAAAGTTGGCGGAATTCATTTGCTTCGCCATAGCGATCATCTTGCGGATTAAAGACGCCACCTAATGTAATGTCTTTACCCATTACAGCTGGTGGCAGTGCTTTAGTTAATCGCTCGCCAATTGCGTACGGATAACCGAGTACGCGAGTTGAGTCTTTAATTGCTTGCTTTGACTTGATGGTTCCGTAAGTAATGATCTGAGCTACGCGGTCTTCGCCATATTTAGTTGTGGCATAACGGATCATCTCGCTGCGTCGACGCTCGTCAAAGTCGAGATCGATATCTGGCATAGAGATACGTTCTGGATTAAGGAATCGCTCAAACAAGAGACCGTGTTCGATTGGATCAAGACCAGTAATACCTAAGGCGTAGGCAACTAAGGAGCCAGCTGCAGAACCGCGGCCAGGGCCAACTCGAATTCCTTGACTTTGCGCATGTGAAACTAAGTCAGCGACCACTAGGAAGTAGCCTGGAAAACCCATTTTATTCATTACTTCAAGTTCGTATTTTAGACGTTCGGCATATGCAGCAGGAACATCACCATTTAAACGACGTAATAAACCAGCTTGAGATTCTTTAACTAACCAAGTTACTTCAGTTTCACCAGCTGGCACTGGAAAGACTGGCATTAAATTTTCATTCTCTCGCAATTTCACATCACAGCGGGAAGCTACTAGCAAAGTGTTATCGCAGGCTTCGGGTAACTCTTTAAAGAGCTCGCGCATCTCAGCTGGTGTCTTCAAATAAAATTCATCGTTATCAAACTTAAATCGTTTTGGATCAGCCAGCGTTGAACCTGACTGCACACATAAGAGAGCTTCGTGTGATCTGGCATCAGCTTTGGCTGTGTAGTGCAGATCATTGGTTGCCAATAACGGCAACTTGAGCTCTTTTGCTAACTTGAGTAGATCAGCTTTAACCTTAGTTTCAATTTCAATTCCATGATCCATTAATTCAAGGTAGAAATTGTTCGCACCGAAAATATCGCGGTAATCGCTTGCGGCTCGCAGAGCTTCTTTATAGGCACCCATACGGAGTCGAGTTTGAATCTCGCCACCAGGGCATCCAGTCGTAGCAATAATGCCATCGGCATATTTAGAGAGTAACTCACGATCCATTCTGGGCTTGTAGTAGAAACCTTCAAGTGATGCCAATGAAGATAACCGGAAAAGATTTGCTAGCCCTTGGTTATTTTCGGCAACCATTGTCATGTGGGTATATGAACCACCACCTGAAACATCATCTTCGCCGCCATCGGCCCACTTAACTCGGCTCTTATTAAATCTAGATTCGGGAGCAACGTAGGCTTCAATTCCAATAATTGGTTTAATGCCAGCTTTAGTGGCTTGTTTGTAAAAATCAAAAGCGCCAAAAACATTTCCGTGATCGGTCATTGCGATCGCTGGCATTTCAAGCTGGGTTGCTGCTTGTATTAACTCGCCAACGCGCGCAGCACCATCGAGCATCGAGTACTCGGTGTGTACGTGAAGGTGAACGAATGAGTCAGACATTTAGTTAGAGATCTACTTTCCAGAAGCCGTTAATTATGGAAGAACCGCATCGCTGAGTAGCCCCAATGATGCTTGCAGGTCACTTGGATATGGTGCCTTGAACGACATTGGTGCCCCAGTAATCGGGTGGGCAAATCGTAGTTCTAAGGCATGTAGCCAAGGTCGCGCCATGCCTAAGCTTTTCGCTAATACTGGATCTGCGCCATATGTTGTATCGCCAACTAGGGGATGATGAAGCGCTGAGAAGTGGACCCGAATCTGATGCGTGCGGCCAGTCTCTAGTTCTACTTGAACTAGCGAAACTGAACGATAATATTCAATAACTTCGTAATGCGTAATGCTAATTTTTCCATTAGCTACTACGCCAAATCGATGATCCTCTTTCGGATGACGATCAATCGGTGCATCAATCGTGCCACTTGAAGGATCAATGTGTCCCTGAATTAGCGCGTGATAAATCTTTTCAACAGTGCGATCACGAAATGCATCCTTTAGCACGTGATAAGCCTGATCAGATTTTGCGACCACCATTAACCCAGATGTTCCAACATCAAGTCTATGAACAATACCGGCGCGTTCAGCTGGCCCAGTTGTAGTAATCGTGTAACCAGCTGCAGTTAACGCTCCGACCACAGTTGGGCCAGTCCAACCTGGACTTGGATGTGCTGCACAACCAACTGGCTTATCAATAACCACAATTGCATCGTCGTCGTAAATGACTGTTAGACCTTCAATTGGGGTCAATGGAATTGGATCAGGATTAAGAGGTGCTGGCAATAGCACTTCAATTATTTGGCCAGCTTCAACTCGTTCTGATTTTTGAAGAGCTCGACCATCGGTAGTTATGTCACCATCTTCTAGAAGTCGCACTACTGCTGTTCGAGATAGACCCAATACGCGAGTTAGCGCACTATCGATTCGTTCACCAGCTACACCTTCGGGCACAGCCAGAGTCCGCATTTCGCGGCCGTTATTATCCAAACCAAAATTACTTTGCGGCATCTATTGGCCCAACATTTCTAATTGTTAAAAGTATTGCTAGGAACGCAGCAACTACGATCGCGCTGTCGGCCAAGTTAAACACTGGCCAATTAGTTATTTCGAGCCAATCAATTACTTCGCCTTTAAAGAAGCCTGGGCTTCGAAATAGCCGATCAGTTAAATTGCCTAGAACGCCACCAAGGAGAAGTCCAAGAGTGCTTGCCCAGCCCATCGAGGTTATTTTACTGCTGTAATAAACGATAACTATGACTGCCGCGACTGCGATAGCCGTGAACACAACAGTTGCTCCAGTTGCAAAGCTAAAGGCTGCCCCCGGGTTTCGAATCAGGGTTAATTGGAAAAAGGAGCCAAGGATTTCAACTGGATTGCGCGCAGAAAGATTATTGACTGCCCAAATCTTGGTGGATAAGTCCAGCCCCCATATCAGTGCCGCGACTAAATAGAGGCGGCGCACGTTAGCGCCGTTCTTCCTTAGCTTTGCAGATCATGCAGAGCGTTGCGCGTGGGAAAACTTGTAAGCGGGCTTTACCAATTGTATTGCCACATTCTTCGCAGAGACCATAACTCTTGGTATCAATTCGCTCAAGAGCACGTTCAGTTTGTAGAACCATGTCGCGCGCATTAATTACGAGTGACATTTCATGCTCACGTTCGAAAGTCTTAGTGCCTGCATCAGCCTGGTCATCACCAGCACCTTCAGATGATGAATGAATCAAATCATCCATTTCAAGTTCGACTTTTGCTAACTCATCTTTCAAGCGCAGAAGTTCTTTTGAGATCTCAGCCCGGATTGTTTTAAGTTCAGCCGCAGTCCAGGCTCCTTCATTTTCAGCAGCAACCAAAGGTGATGGCGCAGCTTTCAAGGGCTTAAGGGGTGCAATCTTTTTACTACTCTTATTAGGGCGCGGTGGTGGTGGCATGACTAAACGTCGTTCTTCAACCACAACTTCAACTGGAGCGATTACAACAGTATTAACACTTACGGTTTGAGATTTTTCATCAACGCTAATTGTGGTTTTTGATCCTGCTTTAGCCGGAAATGGCTTACCAATAGTCTTACTAGAAGCTGGCTTAGTGGCAGCAGGGCGGGCAACACTGGTCTTGGCCTTTTTTGCTGGCGCAGCTTTTTTAACTGGAGCCGCTTTCTTGGCTGGCGCTTTTTTCGCTACCGCTTTCTTAGCTGGGGCTGCTTTCTTGGCTGGCGCTTTCTTGGCTGGCGCTTTCTTGGCTGGCGCTTTTTTAGCTACAGCTTTCTTGGCAGGCGCTGCCTTTTTGGCAGGGGCTTTCTTCGCAGCGGGTTTAGCACTTTTTTTGGTAGGCACGCGGGGCACCTTATGCCCAATAAGCTCGAAATGCCACTCGCGCCACCGCGCTGCGACCAATTCAGGCAAATTTTGGTTGCCAGCCTTTGCCTGGAATAGAATTAGCGCAGGTTCAAAGCGCAATGACCAGGCCATCACCTGAGAGCGTTCCAGAAGAGGCGGCAGTTGCCGCGGTAGAACTGGAAAATGAACGCTTTTAAATAAGTGATCTATCGCTTCTCTGATTCTTTTCAGGTTAAGCAATGGATAAGGCGGGTGGTACCGCGGTGATCGCTAAGTTGCGAGATCCGTCCCTCCATTTTCGAAAGTTATGAAGATGGAGAAGTAAATGACATTTCGCGCGATCCCTGCAGCTATTGATCTGCCTGCCATGGAGCGTTCCATCCTAACTTTCTGGAAAGAAAATTCGGTCTTCGAAGAATCAGTTAGTAACCGAGATGGCGCTGATACCTGGACCTTCTATGAGGGCCCTCCTACTGCCAATGGTCTACCTGGAACTCACCACATTGAAGCGCGCGTGTTTAAAGATGTCTTCCCACGTTTTCACACAATGAAAGGCAAGCAAGTAATTCGCAATGCCGGTTGGGATTGCCATGGTTTGCCAGTTGAGATAGCAGTTGAAAAAGAACTCGGATTTGCGGGCAAAGGCGATATTGAAAAATTTGGAATCGCAGCTTTTAACGATAAGTGTCGCGAATCAGTTCAACGTCACGTAGGTGCATTTACTGACATGACTAATCGCATGGGCTTTTGGGTAGATTTCGAAGAAGCTTATTGGACTATGTCACCACAATATGTGGAAAGCGTTTGGTGGAGCTTAAAAGAGATCTGGCAAAAAGGTTTGCTGGTTCAAGATCATCGCGTCGCGCCATATTGCCCTCGTTGCGGAACTGGTTTATCAGATCATGAATTAGCGCAAGGCTATGAAACTGTTACTGATCCATCGGTATTCGTACGATTCCCAGTAACCAGCGGTCCCCTACAAGAGCTTGGTGCAGCACTTCTTGTTTGGACAACTACGCCGTGGACTCTAGTCTCGAACACCGCAATTGCGGTACATCCCGAAGTAACTTATGTTGTTGTAAAAGTAACCACCGTCAAGGATGAAGTTTCTAGTAGTGAAGTTCTAATCGTTGCTGAGAATTTGATTTCTACCTTAACTGGTGAAGTTGAGATCCTGCAGAGCATGCCAGGCAGCGCGCTTGAACATACTAAATACCAGCGCCCCTTTGATTTCGTAGAAATTCCAGATTCTCATTTCGTAGTTCTAGCTACATATGTAACTACCGAGGATGGCACGGGTTTAGTACATCAATCCCCCGCCTTTGGTGCTGATGACTTAGCAGTTTGTCGTTCTTACGGTTTACCGGTTGTTAATCCAATTGCACCTGATGGCAAGTTCTTGCCTGAAGTTAAACTAGTTGGCGGACTCTTCTTTAAAGATGCTGACAAGCCGTTAGTAAAAGAACTCAAATCTCTCGGCGTTCTCTACAAGCATGTGCAATACGAGCACTCTTACCCACATTGCTGGCGTTGCCACACCGCTTTGATTTACTACGCGCAACCTTCTTGGTACATCCGCACGACATCAATCAAGGATGCCCTGATTCGCGAGAATGAAAAGACTGACTGGCATCCAGAAACAATTAAGACTGGTCGTTACGGTGATTGGTTAAATAACAATATTGACTGGGCGCTTAGTCGTAACCGTTTCTGGGGCACCCCACTGCCAATTTGGCGTTGCGAGAATAAACATGAGGTTTGTGTTGGTTCATTGGCTGAACTTGGTGAACTAGCTGGGCAAGAACTCTCAAATCTTGATCCTCATCGTCCATTCGTTGACGACATATCGTTTAATTGTGCTGAATGCAGCGAGCCAATGACGCGCACCCCTGAAGTAATTGATTGTTGGTATGACTCGGGCGCAATGCCATTTGCACAATTTGGCTACCCGCATAAAGAAGGCTCCATAGAGAAATTTGCCGCTGCCTATCCGGCTGACTTTATTTGTGAAGCCATCGATCAAACTCGAGGTTGGTTTTACACGTTAATGACTATCGGAACGTTAGTTTTCGACAAGTCTTCATATAAGACTGTTCTCTGCCTTGGTCATATTCTGGATAAAGATGGCCGCAAGATGAGTAAGCACTTAGGCAATGTGCTAGAACCAATGGCACTCATGGAACAACATGGCGCCGATGCTATTCGTTGGTACATGCTCGCAGCTGGTTCGCCATGGTCTGCTCGTCGAGTTGGACACGAAGCGATAACTGAAGTGATTCGCAAAACGCTACTGACTTACTGGAACACAGTTTCATTCCACGCTCTGTATGCGGAAGCAGCCAACTTTGAATTGTCGCAAGCTCCGGCCATGGCCACTCGCCCACTAATGGATCGCTGGATCAATAGCGAATTACAATCCCTAATCATTGAAGTTGATGAGTCGCTAAGTGATTTTGATTCGCAGCGTGCCGGTAAAGCTCTGGCAGCTTTCATCGATGACCTTTCCAATTGGTATGTGCGTCGATCAAGACGTCGCTTCTGGGATGGCGATGTTGCCGCAATGGCAACTCTGCATGAGTCACTAGTAGTGCTCACACAGTTAATGTCACCAATGGTTCCGTTTATTACTGAGGAAGTCTGGCAAGTTCTTGTGCGTCCAGTAGATGCGAGCGCAAGTAGCTCTGTTCACTTAACTAACTTCCCAGTTGCTGATCGCAGCCAAATTGATGTCACGCTATCTGCTCAAGTTGCACTAACTAAACGCATCGTCGAATTAGGAAGAGCAGCCCGAGCCGAAAGTGGCGTCAAGATTCGTCAACCGCTTCAACGTGCATTGATCTCAGCTAAAGGTTGGGCAGCGCTACCCGTTGGCATGAAAGAGCAGATTGCCGAAGAGTTAAATGTGATCGATCTTGAAGATATTGCTAGCGCCGATGGTGAGTTAGTTGATATTTCGATCAAAGCTAATTTCCGTACTCTCGGCACTAAATTTGGTGGTGCGGTACAAGACATTGCTAAAGCAATCTCAACCCAGAACCCATCTGAGTTAGTCGCGACTTTACGTTCAAATAGCTCGACCAAAGTTAGCCAATGGGAAATCAACCTCGATGACTTAGTTGTTACCGAAACCCCTAAGAGTGGCTGGAATGTCGCCAGCCATGATGGTGAGAGCGTTGCTCTTGATTTAGCGTTAAGCCCAGCTCTTATAAGTGCCGGCTTAGTGCGCGAAGCCATTCGATTTATTCAAGATGCGCGCAAAACAAATGGTTTTGATATTTCAGATCGAATCAATATCTCTTATAACGCAAATAATGATGTGATGGCAGCCATCGCGGCAGACTTGTCTCATATCCAAGGCGAAGTACTTGCTACCCAAATGCATGCTGATAACTCACTTGCACTAGGTGATAACGAACTTGGTTTAACAGTTAAGTTAGTTAAACAGGTTTAATTAAAACGAGCGCAGAAGCGGAATTATTCGCGAGATCACGATGAAAAGAATCAACATAGAAAGATCAATGCTGATTCCGCCGAGTCGAAGCGGTTTAACAAAGCGTCGCACAAAGCCAAGTGGCTTATCTGTAACGGCATAAATAAAATCTGCCACGATCAAGACGATGCCACTTGGTCGCCAAGAAGGCTTTGCCATTCGAACATAATCGAGAATTAAGCGCAGGAAGAGACAGAGTAAAAAGAGTTGCAGTAAATCGGCGATTAATCCGCCAATACTAAACATCTAAGAATCAGCTCTGGTTAAAAAAGGATGCTTCTGCTGCTGCTGCTTTAGCATCATTGCTGACGCTGACATTTTCAGGTGAAAGCAAAAATACTTTAGAAGTAACACGTTCGATGCTTCCGTGTAATCCAAAAACTAAACCACTTGCGAAATCAACCAAGCGCTTGCGCTCTGTTTCTTCCATGTCGCTTAGATTCATGATTACGGGATTACCTTCGCGGTAGTGCTCGCCAATTGCGCGTGCTTCGCTATAGGTACGTGGGTGTAAAGTAACGATGCGATCTATTGTTGAAAGTTCAGGTTGCACAGCAACTGCTATTGGACGTGAGGCAACATTTCGCACGACTGCGCCACGGGGTTCGCGAACTGAAACTGCACCACTTCGCACAGGTTCTTGCGAAACCGCAACTTGATCTAACTCTGGATCGTCCTTTAGACCTAAGAAGGTCGCCATTTTGTTAACTGAAAATGCCATACGAGAAGGTTACTAGTGGGGTGATCTGGAACCGAGGATTGAACTACCTACTCGGATATGTGTCGCACCAAACTTGATGGCCGCTTCAAAGTCTCCGCTCATGCCGGCCGATAGATATTTAGAGTTTGGAAATTGGCGCTGAAACCCCTGATTTATCTGGGCCAAATCGGCAAATGCATTTTCTGGATCTACCCCTAACGGAGCAACTGCCATTAACCCCAAGAGTTCTAAGTTATTGCTCTCATTTACCAAATCAGCTAAACGAGCCAATTCTGCGGGGTTGGCTCCCCCGCGACCGAGTTGACCATCTAAGGAAACCTGTAAGAAAACTTGATGTTTGCGAGGGCTCTGCGCGAACTTTAGAACTTCTTTTTCGCTGGAAACCGAATGAATTACATCAGCCCACTCACAGATTGATTTAATTTTATTGCTTTGAATCTGGCCCTGAAAATGCCATGTGGCCGCTACGGTTTGAGCTTTTGGAGCCGCCTCTTGATCTCTATTCTCGCCGAAATTAACTTCGCCCAACTCTCGCAGAATCTCAATGTCAGAAACCGGAAAGGTCTTCGTTACGACAATTAATTTAATCTCGACTGGGTCCCTGCCTGCAGATTGAGCGGCGCGATTAATGCGCTCTTTCACTTCCTGTAGATTTTGAGTTAGCTCAACTTTGCGAGTGTTCATAATTTTATTACTCCTGCTTGGCGACCTGTTCTCTGATTACGGCGATAGGAAAACAAGTCCTCATCTTCAAAGGTGCAGCCAGTTGATATTCCAACTGGAACATTAACTTCGTATAATGCTGCGATTAGCGCTGTCGGCAAATCTAAAGCAGGCGTTCCGGTAATAGTTTTGCTTGCCGCCAACGGATGCACCGCAACAACCTCATCGAATAAATCTTGCGGGACTTCATAACACTTACCGCAAATCGCTGGTCCAATTAATCCCGTAATTTGCGTTGCACCGAAGGTGCGCATTTTGGCTACTGTTTTAAGCGCAATCGAATTCATTAGCCCTGCCCTGCCAACATGAACGGCTGCGACTAATTTATCGCTACGCAGTAGAAGCGGGATGCAGTCCGCCACCATAACGACTAACGCTAAATCTGGGTTAGCCGTGATCAGCGCATCGGCAACTGGAATGTCAGCAGGAGCTTCATCTACTTCAAAAATTGTATCGCCGTGTACTTGCGACATTATTACAAAGTCGCCAACTCGCTCTCGCAACTTTTCTCGATTTCGCTCAACATCAGCCCGGTCATCGCCTACATGACTGGCTAAGTTCCAGGAAGAGTAATCGCCATGGCTAACACCACCATGGCGATTAGTAAAGAAACTATCCATTTCTATTTCATAAAGTCAGGTACATCAATATCGTCTTCAGAGACTAACTCTTCAAACTTTACGCGTGGGCGCAATGGCCGATCGCCATCGAGATCGAGTGCCACTGAGATTGGATCATTAACTGGAAGCGGGTCAGCATGGCCTGAAAGCGCTGCCGCGTTTATAACTGGAACTGACACTTTCTTTGGCTCGCCACCAGAAAAACCAGCTGCGATAACAGTTATGCGCACTTCATCGCCAAGTGCGTCATCAATTGTCGTTCCGAAAATTATGCGCGCATCTGGATGTGCTGATGCTTGTACAAGTTCGCAAGCCTCGTTTATTTCGAATAGGCCTAGATCTGAGCCACCCGCAACTGAAAGCAATACACCCATTGCGCCATCTATTGACGCTTCGAGAAGTGGACTTGAAATAGCCAGTTCGGCTGCGCGACGAGCACGATCTTCGCCGCGCGCTGATCCGATACCCATCAGAGCTGAACCAGCATCTGTCATAACAGTCTTCACATCAGCAAAGTCCAAGTTGATTAAACCTGGTTGGGTGATGATTTCAGTTATACCTTGAACGCCAGAGAGAAGAACTTGATCTGCTGATCTAAATGCATCAACTGCGGTAATACTGCGGTCACTAATTGCAAGCAAGCGATCATTAGGAATAACAATCAAGGTATCTACTTCGCTACGAAGTTCTTCGATTCCGGTATCTGCTTGTGATTGGCGAATCTTTCCTTCGAAACTAAAAGGACGAGTAACAACACCAATTGTTAAAGCACCTAAATCGCGCGCAATCTTTGCGACTATTGGAGCACCACCAGTACCAGTACCGCCGCCTTCACCAGCAGTAACAAAAACCATATCCGCGCCGCGCAAAATTTCTTCAATTTCATCGGCGTGATCTAACGCTGCTTCGCGGCCTTTTTCAGGTGCAGCACCTGCACCGAGACCTTTAGTTGATTTACGACCGATATCTAATTTCACATCAGCATCACTCATTAACAAATGTTGTGCGTCTGTATTAATTGCGATGAACTCGACACCTTTTAAACCAACATCAATCATGCGATTGATTGCATTAACTCCACCGCCACCAATACCAACAACTTTGATGACCGCTAAATAATTCTGTGGTGAAGCCACTTTTTATCCTCCTAAAGAACAGTAAACCTCAACTTGAGAATCACTGTTATGCCTGATATATAGGCGAAAGTATTCTTTGTAGGGCAGGTAGGCAAAGACCGCCACGCATCTTTTTAAATTTTTATTTTGTTTATTTTTTGAACAAAAATTTATTTCACAATTGGCGAACGAGGTTCAGTCAAATCAATTTTCATAACTTTGGAATTCTCGGGAAGTGCCACTAAAGCCTTATATACCTTTAGTTTGAGATCAATTTCAATATCGGATCCCCAGATAACCATTAAGGAGCGTTTGCCTTCAGCAATTTTGAAATTAATATTTTCGGGTGAGACGGCGGTAAAGGCTGAAGTTCGGGTTGAGAATTCTGTTGGCAATTTTGTAAATAACTCGATCGCAGCCAAGCCACTCTTGGTGTCTTTCGCGAATACTGAAGGTAGTTTTGATTTAAAGCCACCTGGCAATTCAAATCGTGTGCCTGATGCATCCATCAGCTCGCCATTAAAAGTTGCTATAGGTATGCGTGGTGTAACCGCAATCAGAATTTTTCCAGATATCCAATTGCGCGAGACATCTGCGCTTTTAATCCATGGCAAGGTTTCTAAGCGAGAAGATATTTTGCGAGTTTCAATTCGAGCCAATCGTCCGCCAACTTCTAAGTCTGTCAAATTCTTTACGACGGCTTCACTGCTTTTTGTTGGAGCACCCGAGTAACTAATCGCTTTGATAGTTAGAACGTTTGACCAACCAAGCAAGTAGGCTAATCCAACTGTTAGCAGGATTACCAGAAATGTTATTAATCGATGCTTTCTTGAGAACATTTATTTGGCTAGTTCTTCAAGAATAATTGGAGCTAGTGAACTCACATCGCCAGCCCCGAGCGTAATAATCACATCACCAGGTTTGGCTAGGTTAACTACAGACTCCACAGCAGCCATAAAGTTGGGGATGAAACTGCCTCGCGTCATTTTTTCAACAATCGCCTCTGAGCTAACTCCGGTAATCGGCTTCTCGCTGGCTGCGTAAATTTCCAGGACAATAACTTCGTCAGCTAAATCTAAGGCGGTTGCAAAGTTTTCAATGAATGCCTTGGTGCGCGAGTAACGGTGGGGCTGGAAAACCACTATTAGACGACCATCGCCAGCAAACCTGCGCGCTGCCGTCAACGTCACCTCAATCTCAGTTGGGTGATGGCCATAATCATCAATTACCCGGATGCCGTTTATGGTTCCTTTGATTTCAAATCTTCGACCAGCTCCCTTAAAGGTTGCTAAGCCATCGATTAATTCGCTCGGTGCTTGCTCAAGGACTATTCCGGCCGCGAGGGCAGCAGCAGCGTTCATCAGGTTATGGTGGCCCGGAACATTTAGTTCTAGTTTGCCAATCACTTTTCCGTGCCAGATTGCGCGGCCACTTGCACCAAGCGGCAATAGCGTTATTTGATCAATAACTAAATCAGAATCTGGTGAGGTGCCGTAGGTAAAGGTTCGGGTACTTGTAACCGCGCTACCAAGTTTACGTGCCCCTTTGTCGTCATTGCAGTAAATCAAAAAACCCTCAGAATCTATAGTCGTAATGAAATCTGTAAAGACTTCAAAAACTGCACTCTCGTCTGCGAAGTAATCAACATGATCGAATTCAATATTTGTGACTATCGCGCCATAGGGATGATAAGCAATGAAAGAGCCATCAGATTCATCGGCTTCGGCTACAAAGAATTCGCCAGTACCTCGATGAGCATTCGAGCCTGATGCCGTAATTGTGCCGCCGATGGCAAAAGAAGGATCAACTCCGGTTGCTTGAAGAGCCACTGTTAGCATTGATGAAGTTGTAGTTTTTCCATGCGTACCGGCTACCGCGATACTTTTTGATTCTGACATTAAGAGTGCCAACGCAGTTGCTCGAGCTATGAGTGGAATTCCTAATTCAAGTGCGCTCAATCGTTCTGGATTATTCTCAGAGATCGCAGTTGAGAAAACAACTAAATCTGCCCCTTCAACGTTCTGGCCATTATGTCCTATCGCAACATTTGCACCTAGTGCAGTCAGCGCGACAATTACATTTGAATCCTTGGCATCAGAACCCGAAACTTTAATACCGTGCGAAAGTGAGATACGAGCTAAGCCGCTCATTCCGGCTCCGCCGATGCCGATAAAGTGCACGCGCTTACCAATTAACTCTGGCAAAGTTAGGCTTGGCTTCATTTACGCAATTCTGGCATGACGGCGCATCAAGTTAACAATATTTGCGGCAGCGGCGCGATCACTTTCGTTTCCAGCCATAAATTTTTGGGATTTTGCCAATTCGCTAAAGATATTTTCGTTCAGCCACTTCGTACTGAAATCACTTTGTGGCACCGTAATCGCACGACCTTGCTCAACCAGAAAGTCGGCATTTCGCGCTTGTTCGCCATTGCCTATTGCCAACGGGATGAAGATGGCATATTTACCCAAAGCGTTAACTTCAGCGCAGGTAATCGCACCGCTTCGAGCGATAACTAGATCGGCAGCCAAGTAAGCAGTCGCCATATCCTCAATATAGGAAACTGGCTGATATCCAGCACGGGCTACTGGTAATTCATTTTTTCCGCCAACTGAGTGAATAACCTCGAAGTCGTTAAGCAAATTTGGCAGCAAACTAGCAACAATTGAATTGATCGCAGCTGAACCTTGCGACCCACCCATTATCAGGAGCAAAGGTTTGTCAGAATTGATTCCGAGTTTAGCTTTAGCTGACCCGCGTGCTGCAGGCCAATCACGCTTTGCGCTATCTAAAGCTGCGCTAATCGCTGACTTCAGAGGTAAACCAACTACTTCGGCATTTCTAAATTTTCCAGCTTTAACTCTCTTTCCAACCGCTATTGACCCACCCAAGAATGCGCCAAATTTATTTGCCCAGCCAGGTATCGCATTCGCTTCATGAACCACGAAAGGGGTTCTGCGTAAAGCGGCGGCTAGATAAACAGGAGCTGATACATATCCGCCAAAACCAATTACACAATCGGCGCCATTAACTATCTGCATGGATTTAGAAAGTGCTTGACCGAAACGTAGAGGTGCCATTAATCCAGCTAGTGAAAGGGATCGCGGCAAAGTAACTTTTGGAATCGTACTAATTTTAAATCCAGCACCGGTAACCAGGACATTTTCTAAACCTGAAGCAGTTCCAACAAATTCAAACTCGCTGGCCGGGAATTCCTTTTTCCAAGCATCTGCCACAGCTAAAGCTGGTTCAATATGGCCCGCAGTACCCGCCCCTGCTAAGACAATCTTCATTTAGAATTCGACTTTCGGAACTCACGAATTCCGCGAGCGACTTCAGGGTCACGAAGAGCTGCGCCTAGCACAAAGCCCAAAGCTAAATAGGTAGAAATCAGAGATGAGCCGCCGTATGAAATCAACGGCAAAGTAACTCCAACTACCGGAACCAAACTGATGGCTGAGCCAATATTGAAGAAACATTGAATTGAAATCCAAATTCCAATACCCGCGCAAGTAAATCTGACCATTGGATCATTTGCACGAATAGATATTCGGAAGATGGCAAATATCAAACCGCAGAAAAGCAGAATAGTGCCGATTGTGCCAACTAGTCCTAACTCTTCGCCAATTACTGAGAAGATAAAATCTGTGTGAGCTTCAGCTAAATTTCCCCACTTTTGCCGACTAGCTCCGAGGCCAACGCCCAGTAGCCCGCCGGTTGCCAGACCCATCAAGCTATGTGCTGGTTGCCAACCATAATTCTTATAGTCACCTTCAGCGAAGGGATTAAGAAAAACTAGGAATCGTTCTACTCGATAAGGAGCGCTAAGAATTAGCGCACTGATGCCAGCCATGCCAAGAGCAGATACTGTGGCAAAGAGTCGAAGTGGAATTCCAGAGACAAAGAGTAAGCCAGCCATAGTCGCACCGATTACTGCTGAAGTGCCGAGATCCTTGCCAGCTAATACGAAGATGAGAACACCGATGTAGCCAGGAACAATTAGCTTCAAAACATTTGTTCGCACAATTCCAGCATTTTCATACTGTGCCAACATGGTTGCAGCCCAAAGAATCATGAGGAACTTGGCAAACTCAGATGGCTGAACTACAAAAGGTCCAATATCTATCCAATTTCGATTTCCCTTAACAGAATAACCAACATTAGGAATAAGTAACACGGCCAACATGCCGATTGAGATGAGTAGCGAGACACGACCGATTGCTCGCCATAAGTTTAAACGCAACTTAGCTGCTACCCAACCAATTGGTAGAGCGAAGACCAGGAACATGAATTGACGCAAGAAAGTTCCGTAAGTATTTCCATTTACTTTGGTCGAATAGATTGTCGATGCCGAGAAAACCATTATCAAACCTAAGATACTTAACGCAGTTACGCAGATAGCAAAGAGCACAAAAGTGTTGAATGGCTGAAGTAACTTGCTGCGCTTAACTTGCATGGTCATTTTTACCCACTATTTCTCGAACCGATTTGGCAAAACGATCACCGCGATCGCCATATGAAAGAAATTGATCCATCGAGGCGCAAGCAGGTGCTAACAGCACAGCATCGCCGCTTTGAGCAAGCTTTTTTGCCTCAGTAACTATCTGGTTCATAAAGTCATTATCCGCACTGTTTCGATCATGGCCAGGTTCTGGATCTACTCGAACCAACGTCACATTAGGGAATTTGCTTAGCATTTCGTGGGCGATCAATTCTCGATCAGTACCAATTAAAATGACCGCTCGCAAACGTGAACCCACTTGAGCAATTAAGTCACTCATTTCGGCGCCTTTAGCTAATCCGCCCGCAATCCAGACCACACTGAGTTCTGACATTAGCGATGCTTGGGCAGCATGTGGATTGGTTGCCTTGGAATCATCAATCCAACGAATTCCGTTCTGCTCTAGAACTGTCTCTATGCGATGACGCCCTGGCCGAAATGCCTTGATTGCTTCTCTAATAACCTCATGGTCGATTCCAATTGCTCTCGCTAATCCAGCAGCCGCCAACGCATTGGAAACTGAATGTGGCGCAGTTGGTTGTACTTCGTTTAACTCACAGAACATGGCAGCTTCCATTGGATCTACTACAAAAGCTCGATCAACTAAGAGATCTTCAACTAACCCAATCTCGCCTGGTTTAGGAGTTTGTAGAGTGTAGAAAACCTTTCGGCCCTGCCAATGTGTGCAACCTTCAACCACATTTGCGTCATCGCCATTTAAGATCGCAGTGACTGATCGGCTTAGTAAATCCAGTTTCGCTTTGGCATACTCAGCGAAAGAGCCATGCCAATCAATATGATCTAGTGCAATATTTAGAATTGAGCCGGCCACAAATTCAGCTGATTCTGCCCAATGCAATTGAAACGATGAGAGTTCTAGAACTAAATAGTCATATCTCTGCTCAGAAATGACTGCATCAATAACTGGTGTTCCGACATTGCCACATGCGAAAGCGCTTATGCCTGCAGCCTTAAGAATTGATTCGGTGAGTTCGACCGTAGAAGTTTTTCCATTAGTGCCAGTTACCGCTAGCCACTTCTGTGCTGGTGCTACTTGTTGCTTAATTTCCCAAGCTAGATCAACTTCATTAAGTAATGGAATCTCGCGATTTCGGAGGTCAGCAATTATCGGATGATTAGGACGCCAACCCGGCGAAACAACAGCAGCCGCCCAGTTGATACTCGAGACATCGCTAAGTGATGCCCGCTGAAAATTAAATTCGCTACTGTCGTTGTCATCATAAACCGAAATCTCAGCGTCCATATTGCGTAGAACTTGAGCAACTGAACGCCCCGTAACTCCGCCCCCAAGTACCAACACTCGTGCATGGGCGATCGTTACACCGCCCAGTGTTGTCAAAGAAGAGGTTATGGACATGGTTTAGCCCGCAAGGCTTAACCACTGGGCGTAGAAGAGGCCTAAACCAAGGGCTACACAAAGGCCCGCGATGATCCAGAAACGCAGCACGATGGTTACTTCGCCCCAGCCCTTGAGTTCAAAGTGGTGATGTAACGGCGCCATTCGAAAGATTCTTTTTCCGCCACTTGCCTTGAAATACAAAGTCTGAATAATTACTGACATCGTAATAATTACAAAAAGTCCGCCAAGCGGAACCAATAGAAGTTGAACTCTTAAGGTGCTGGCTAGACCTGCTAACGCACCACCGATTGCTAGTGATCCGGTGTCACCCATAAATATTTTTGCGGGCGAAGCATTCCACCAAAGAAATCCGGTACATGCGCCAGCAAGGGCCGCAGCCAATACTGCTAAGTCGAGTGGGTCGCGAACTGAATAGCATCCGCTTGCCACATCAGCAGCGATCGCACAGCTTTGCCCAAACTCCCAAATTCCAATCAAAATGAAGGCCAAGAAAGTCATTACCGAAGCACCAGTTGCTAAGCCATCTAGCCCATCAGCTAAATTCACGCCATTACTTGTTGCAGTTACCATTAATGCGATCCAGATAACCACTACTACGCTTCCGAGCACAATACTGGTGTCGCGAACTATAGATAAGTTAAGTGAAATTGGTGTCAAGCCTTCGTTGTCTGCAAATTGAATTCCGAGATAACCAAAAATGGCCGCAATTATTACTTGCCCAAGAATTTTGTAACGACCCTTTAAGCCCAAAGATTTTTCTCGAGAAACTTTTAACCAATCATCTAGGAATCCTACAAATCCGAGTCCGACAAATAATCCGATAACCAAGAGCGCCGAAGCTGTCATGGCCGTTTGTGTTATTCCATGACTTAGTAAATATCCAGCAATCGCGGCGAAAATAATTATTAATCCACCCATAGTTGGAGTGCCGCGTTTGGTGTGGTGTGAGACTGGGCCGTCATCTCTAATTATTTGCCCATATCCGCGCTTAGCTAACAAGCGAATCAACACCGGGGTGCCGAACAAAGCGAAGAAGAGCGCCACTGCACCCGAGATAAGGATCTGTCTCATTTAATCGTCATCCTTCTTTCCTGACTCAGTTTGCCAGTTCGCTGCTACTTCTTGGGCGATTTCTTCAAAGTGTTCAGCTCGCGATGCTTTGACTAGCAATACATCACCAGATTGCATCTGGTTTAACAGAGTCACAACTGATTTCTTATCGTTTAGTTGGTGCACCTTGGTTTCGCTATCAACTGGAACGCCCTGGCTATAGGCAGGCATGGAAACTGTCAGCAGATGGTCAATTGCAAGATCACTAACCAATTGTCCAATGGAAGCATGGTCTGCATTTTCAGATGGACCCAACTCGTGCATTTTTCCTAAGACTGCCCAAGATGATCCACCTCGCTCTTGTGCGAAAAGAGCCAATGTGCGTAGCGCTGCAGCCATTGATTCAGGGTTGGCGTTATATGAGTCATTAATCATTAATCGACCATCTAATTCAAATATTTCCATTCGCCACTTGCTAGCTAGCTCAGCCATAGAAAGTGCACCGGCTATTTGATCAACCGATAATCCCAATGCACTCGAGATCGCTGCAGCAGCTAAAGCATTAGGAATCTGATGCAGTCCAACCAGTCTCATTCCAACAGCTGCGCGCCCGGATTTGGTAACTAGATCGAAGTGCGGGCGTCCTTCGCGAATCTCAACATCGGCGGCCCGCACATTGCAATCACTTCGTTCACCGAAAGTCAGTACAGATACCCCATCTGCAACTTTCATAGCGGGCGTGAATTGATCATAGGTTCCTAGAACAGCTATTCCCCCGCTACTAAGCGAGGTGACTAACTCTGACTTAGCTTGCGCAATTGCTTCGCGAGATCCGAATTCACCAATGTGCGCGTTACCAACTTTAAGAACTGCACCGATTTTTGGCTTAGCAATTTCGCAAAGTGCAGAAATATCTCCGATATGACGAGCACCCATCTCGACGATGCAGTATTTGGTTTGCTCGTTGCACTCTAAAATCGTCAGCGGCACACCCAGCTCATTGTTAAATGAACCAACTGGTGCAACGGTCTCACCTACAGAAGAAAGAATGTAGTTAAGTAAATCCTTAGTTGTGGTCTTGCCTTGAGAACCCGTGATTCCGATTACTGTTAAATTCGTTAACTGTACGCGAGCGAATTTGGCTAGGTCAGCTACCGCCTGCATCACATCTGAGACAACCACACAAGGTTGATCAACTACTTTGGTAGTAAGTGCCAGCGTTGCTCCGTTTGCAAAAGCATCAGAGCAGAAATTGTGACCATCGGTATTCTCGCCAATTAAGGCCAGAAAGAGTGAGCCCGATTTAGCTTTGCGCGAATCAAATGCTGGTGCTTGTGTGACCATAATGTTTTCATCACCATGTAGTGAGCCATTAACAATCAGCGAGATTTCACGAGCCGATAACTTGATCATGCGTCGGCCTCGATTGCAGCTGCTAGAACGAGGCGATCGTCGAAGTTATGTTTAACGCCAGCAATCTCTTGGCCCGGCTCATGTCCTTTTCCGAGGATTACAACTACGTCGCCAGGTTCTGCAGCAGCGACTGCCTTTTCAATTGCTCGCTTGCGATCAATTTCGATAACACTCGTCGTAGAAAGAGTTAAACCAGAAACCATTTCGTTGATGATTTGGGCAGGATCTTCACTTCGTGGATTATCGCTAGTGAAAATCGCTAAATCAGATCCAGCCAATAACGCAGCACCCATTAATGGTCGCTTGCTTCTGTCACGGTCGCCACCGCAACCTAGAACTGCGATAACTTTTCCGGCAGTGCTCGTCCGTAAAGTTTCCAAGACGCTTCTAACCGAATCTGGGGAATGTGCATAATCTACTAATGCGCTAAAGGTCTGACCCAAGTCAACTTTTTCGAGTCGACCTTCAGCGCCAGTTAGTGATGGTGTAATCGCTGCAATGTCGATTGGATCAATCCCGCTAGCAACGCTAATAGCAATCGCCATTAGGAGATTATCTAAATTGAAATCGCCCACTAACTTTGTAGATGTCTCAATCAGTATTCCACCAGAACCTCTAATTGCTATTGAGGTGCTTCGTGTGCCATTTTCTATACGTTCAAAATACCAATCTGCTGACTTTGCTTGGCGTGAAATTCGAACTACTGGTAATTCTTGAATCTCCAGTAACTTCTGGGCCCACGAGGAGTCAATGTTTATATACGCGGAATCGGCATATCTGTGGGTAAATAACGCAGCTTTTGCCGAGAAGTACGAATCCATGTCCGCATGAAAATCGAGGTGATCTTGGGACAAATTAGTAAATGCCGCAATATCAAAGTGTGAGCCACCAATTCGATTCAACGAAATCGCGTGGCTAGAGACTTCCATAAAAACATTGCGCATATGTCTTTCACGCATCACCGCAGCCAAAGATTGCAGTTCTGGAGCTTCTGGAGTGGTGCGAAGTGAATCGATTACTTCATTGCCGATTCGAGTCTCGACAGTTCCGATCAAGCCACTCTGCCGACTAGCTGCCATTGCAATTTGGTAGAGCAGAGTAGTTACAGTTGTTTTTCCGTTGGTACCAGTTACTCCAACGCTAAACATGTCGCGCATTGGCTCCTTATGTAACCAGGCAGCAATTGCCCCTGCTGATGCCCGTGGGTCGCCAACAACTAATACTGGTAGATCAGTAATGAGGACCGCACCAACTTCATCGGTTAGTACAGCCACCGCACCGTTTAATTTTGCATTACCAGCATAAGTTGCTCCGTGAACTTTAGCGCCCGCAACTGCGACGAATAGATCACCAGCCTCAATCTGATGTGAATCAATAGAAATGCCAGTTATCGAAATACTTTCTAGATCTGAATGTTTTGAAAAAGCCGAAGTGAGTTCAGCGACCGCACGAAGAGTTCGTCCAGGAATTGGATCGTGTGGTCTGATCATTTTTAGAGTCTGCCGCTTGCCGAATTAGTTTTTTCTTGCGCCTTAGCTTTTGCGATTGCTTTCTTTAACTGTTTTTCATCTAGGGCGATAGGCACGATCTTTGTGCCAGTTGGCGCAATGTGCTTTGACTCAAGAACAAATGACATTACTTTCTTAAATACTGGACCGCCCAGGTATCCGCCCCAGTGCATCCCTTTGGGATCTTGGATGGTTACTGAAATTACGTATCTAGGTGCGTCAGATGGTGCGAAGCCAATGAATGAAGCCGTAAAGCCGCTATAGCAGCCGCAGATATCGTTATAACGGTTAGCAGTTGCCGTTTTGCCAGCCACTCGGTAGCCAGGAATAGCAGCAGATGGTGCCGTTCCGTTTGCGGAGACCACACTCTCCATCATGAGACGTACTTGGGTGGCAGTTTCCTTACTAACAACTCGGACTGTCGTGCGTGGTTTTGCTGGTGTGAAATTTCCGTTTGCTTCATTTGTGCCCGCAATAACAGTTGGGGATACGCGGACTCCATTATTGGCAATAGTCGCAAAAACACTTGTTGCCTGCATAGCAGTAACTGAGTAGCCCTGGCCAAATGAAATAGTAGGAGCTGAGGTAGCTGACCAATCTGAAACTGGACGAAGAATTCCTCGTGATTCACCTGGTAAACCTGAACCAGTGCTGGTGCCGATTCCAAATTTACTTAAGTAATCGTGTAATTGATCATTAGATAGTTTCTCGGCGATCTTAATGGTTCCAGTGTTGCTCGAAACTGCCAAGATACCTGAAGTTGTTAGACGCCATAGTGCGTGATTTTTGTGATCATGGAATTTAGTCCCACCGCGCGTGATTACATCGGGCACTGTGAATACGGTGGTTGGTGTAACTTTGTTCTCTTCAAGAGCTGCCGCGACACTCATGACTTTTCCAGTTGACCCTGGTTCGTAAACGTCCTGCACCGAAGGGTTACGCATGGCGGCTAGTGGAACATTGTTTCGATTATTCAAATTGAATGTTGGTGCTGTCGCATGAGCTAAAATTGCACCAGTTTTTGGATCCATCACAATTACAGTACCGCTGCTCGCATTAGCTGACTTGACTGCATCGGCAATAGCTTTTGAGGCAACCCACTGAATATCGCGATCGATGGTTAATCTAATCGAAGTTCCAGCTTCAGCCGCGACGATTTCAGATTTCGAGCCAGGAATTTCTGCGCCATAACCATTGGCATATGAGTACTTTCCATCAGTTCCAGAAATAATTGAATTCATGCTCGATTCCAAACCGGTTGCGCCTTTGCCTTCCTGGTTAACAAAGCCAATGAGCGACGCCACTAATGAACCAGATGGATATTCGCGGATGTAAGCACGCTCTGGATAGAAGGCTGTTATGCGCTGATCATATTCTTTTGGTTCTAGCGCACTGTTATGCTCGGCAATAGCTTTCTTTAAGTTACTCCAGACCGCTGGCTTGGCATTGCGATAAATCAACTTCCACTTTAATTCACCGGTATAAAGTTTTTGCAGCTCCGGAACTGGCATACCGAGAATAGGAGAAGTGAATTCGGCAGTGAAAGCTGGATTTGTAATTGCGGTCTGATCAATCACAATATTGATGGCATTTACACTCTTCGCGAGCGCAACGCCATTCACGTCAGTAATAGTGCCACGAGGCGCTTGAAGCGTCGCCACATTCTCCATCTCATTAACAGCCCAAGTTCTAATTGAGTTAGCCGTAATAACCTGTACCCAAATTACTTTTGCGACGAAAATCGCCATGAAAATTAAGGTCAGCGCAATTAAAACCTGAATGCGCTTACGCACTAGAGCAAAATTACCCAATTGATCCTCCAGCAACTGCTTCAGTTGTTGGAATTTTCGGTTCATCGAGATTTAGAAATATTGGAGCTGCAGACGGGGCCATACCCATTTCGGTCGCCGCATTGGACAATGCCATCGGTGAGGAAATTCGATCCAACTGGCGAATATAAGCTTCTCGCTGATCAGTTAACAAACGCGCTTCGAGTTGTAACTTTGAAAGCTTGAAGGCATCTTGCGCAAGCAGCGTATTGACAAATAGAAGTGCGACTAAGCCAAGTGCACCAATGCCAGTTAGAAATAGTACGAAAACCTTTTGGTCAGCTCGCTTGTCAATATCAATCTTCGGAACCAAGCGTAGAGCTACTTCAGAAGAACGCTCAATCACTTTCTTCTTGGATCTACTGATTGCTGGAGCGAGAGCTGTAATTGCCATTATGCGGCCAACCGTTCTATTGCACGTAGACGAACAGATTGCGCACGCGAGTTCGCAGCAATCTCTGCTTCACTTGGTAAAACCGAACCGCGAACCACAAGCGCAAATTTCGCAGCGAATTCAGGAAGATCAATTGGCAAGTCGCGTGGGGTGCCTGATGTTGTAGCTTGAGTAAAAATCTCTTTTACGATGCGATCTTCAAGTGACTGGAAAGACATCACCACTAGACGGCCTCCGACCTTAAGTAGCTCAAGGGCTTGTGGAATTGCTCGATTAACTGCACCGAGCTCGTCATTGGTCTCAATACGAAGTGCTTGAAAAGTCCGCTTAGCTGGATTGCCACCGGTACGACGAGTGGCCGCTGGAATGCTCTCTTTGACCAAAGTTGCCAGCTGAGCCGTTGAATTAAGCGGTGCTTTAGCCCGTTCTTTGACAATATTCTCAACGATTCTGGTGGCAAATTTTTCTTCACCATAGGTACGCAAAATTCGCACTAACTCACCAGGTGCGTAAGTGTTAATGATCTCGCTCGCTGTAATTCCAGTTGAGCGATCCATGCGCATATCAAGAGGTGCGTCTTGTGAATACGAGAACCCACGATCGCTCTGATCAAGCTGCATTGATGAAACACCTAGATCGAAAAGAATTCCGTCAACCTTGCTATAACCAAAACTATTTACAACTTCGGTAATTTCATCAAAGATCGCATGATTTAGTTTTACTCGGTTTTCATATTTCGCTAACCGATTCTTTGCTTTAACAATCGCATCGAGATCACGATCAATTCCAATCAAAACTAAATTTGGATTTGATTCAAGTAGCGCTTCACTATGTCCACCAAGGCCAAGGGTTGCATCAACGACTACTGGAGTTTCAGATTTATTAATTGCAGGGGTTAGAAGATCAATGCAGGTATCGCGCATTACTGAAATATGTTCTAGCATCTTCTCCCCCTTTCGTTAATGTCTTTCGCTAGCTGAACTGCTTTACTTCTTGTGTTCCATGTTCTGTTTTTCGTTATCGCTATCTGTTCTGGTCACCGCCGGCCGACGGATTTTCTTAAACGGCACCGGGGAAGGGGCGCCGTTTTCGTAGGGTCGGCGGTGGCCAAAAGAGATAGTGGTTAGATCAAAAGAGACCTGGGAACACCTCCTCGGAAACTTCAGCGAATCCCTTTTCGCGATCGCTTAGGTATTGGTTCCAAGAAGTTGAATCCCAAATCTCGACACGAGTGTTTGCGCCGATAACAATGCAATCGCGATCGAGTCCGGCATAAGTACGAAGCGCTTGCGGAATAGTTATGCGACCTTGACGATCAGGAATTTCATCGTGAGCGCCGGCAAACATCACGCGCATGTAGTCACGTGCACCTTTAACAGTTACAGGTGCCTGTCGTAGTTGTTCAGTAAGAGTTGCGAATTCAGCTGATGGAAATACATAAAGACAACGCTCTTGGCCTTTAGTAATTACTAGGCCGGCAGAAAGATCTTCGCGGAACTTGGCAGGAAGGATTAAGCGACCCTTTTCATCAAGGCGAGGCTCGTGAGTGCCGAGAAACATGAGCTCCCCCTTCCCCAAGGTTTGAATGCTCTAGTTCCCCACTTTACTCCCTTTTGCTCCATTTACAACCACCTTTCGCCACTTATTTCCCTAATCCCCCCTTTTTTCAGGCAGATCCCTCCACTTATTTCTGGCTGCTTAAAAACTTGAATAGAGGTAGCGGACATAAAAAAAGACCCCCGAAGGGGCCTGGCGGTTATTTTAAAACTGGCTAGAAACTACTCAAGTGGATCTCGACCGCGTTCATCCCAACGATTATCCATACGCTCTTTAAAGCCCTTTTTGACTGGCTTTACCGGGCGTTGTCCGTTTGCCAGTGCTTGAACTTTGCCCTTTAGGCCCGCAGCAAGAATCGATAAACCAGTTAGGCAGATTAAAAATCCGACCCAGCTAATTGGATAGATCTTGCTAAATACGCCAGCGAAAACGGCCCCAAATCCTGCGAAAAACAAGAGCACTGCTAGGCCCAAGTTGCGGCGACTAGATTTTGTGGGAGCCCCGGTTAGCGCTGAAACTAGGCGTGGATCATCGGCCAACATGGCCTTTTCCATCTGGGCCAGTAGCTTCTCTTCACGCTCGGAAAGTGGCATAAGGCCACAATAGAACATGTGAGCGTTACTCGCTACTTTTTTCGCCCTCTGCCGCCTTTGGATCTGCTGAGGATTTCCTAATTAGCCGCCCTGGCCTCACGCTACCGCCGCCGAAGCGTAGTTTGGCCCGATCTATGGCCGTTTCTGCCTCGCGCCAGCCTTTCTCACGGGCTCCTAAAAGCAACTGCTCTGGGGCAGCCTCGCTTAAATTGTCGAGCGAGATGCCAACTAATCGCAAGCGAGCTCGATCGAGGTTGAGCGCCAAATAAAGTGCTTTAGCGATTTCGTAAATGTCATGAGTGCTATCAATTGGAAGCGGCAAAGTTTTAGAACGCGAAATAGTAGAAAAATCAGCGAAGCGAACTTTGATTGAAATTGTTTTGGCATAGTAGCCATTTTCACGTAATCGAGCGGCAGCCTTTTCGGTAAGGCGTAAAAACTCCTGCAGAATTTCTTCGGGATCATCTATATCTTGCGCAAAAGTTTCGGCTGCCGAAATACTTTTATCTGGTTCATTTGGTGTTACATCTCGATAGTCGCGGCCCCAAGCTAGTTCATAAAGTGAAGCTCCACTTGCTTGGCCAAGGGCTCGAATTAATGTGGCGCGAGGCAAGTTGGCAATATCGGCAACTGTGCGCAGACCTAATCTTTCTAAAGTTTCGGCGGTCTTTGGGCCCACGCCCCAAATTGCAGTTACTGGTAAGGGATGTAGAAAATTTAGAATTCGATCAGCCGGAATTTCCAGAATTCCATTTGGCTTGCAGTGACCAGATGCTAACTTGGCGATGAACTTAGATGGCGCGATACCAACTGAACAAGTAATGCCTTCGCTTGCTTCGACTTGGCGACGAATCTCAACGGCAATTTCACGCCCAGTGCCCAATAGTTTTCGCGCACCAGTTACATCAAGAAAAGCTTCATCTAGCGAAATCGGTTCAACTAGCGGCGTAAATGAATCGAAGATTTCCATTACTTTCGCCGATACTTCGGAATATCGCTGATGATCTGGCGTTACAAATATTGCATGTGGCGCCATTCGCTTAGCGCGACCAACTGGCATAGCAGCGCGAATTCCATATTTGCGAGCTGCGTAGTTTGCCGAGAGCACAACACCACGCGCCCCTGCCCCAACTACTACAGCTTTGCCGCGCAGTGACGGGTCATCGCGTTCAGCAACGGAGGCATAGAAAGCATCCATATCAACATGGAGAATCGTGGCCGTTGCCTCTGGCTCGCTGCTCATATCGCCACCTTATTAGATGTATCTGTTTTATTTGCTAACCATTGGGCGTAAAGATCAGGTAAAGACCAAGCTGCATTAGCGCGTAGCGATACTCCCCTAGCGCCAGTTCGACGAACTTCGCCCCGCACTAATAGCAATTGCGAGTTATAAAGCGTGCCGGCGTAATCAGCTTGGGCATCGGGAAAGAAGGTGGCATCACTGCAACCATAACCATCGTCTAACGTTAAGAAAATTACTCGCTTACCTGATCGAACCGGCGGTGTCTGCAAAGTTACTTTAACGCCAGCAACCAAGATCGCACTTCGCGAACGTTGTTTCAAAAGTTCGCATGAACGCACGGCACCAATTGCATTTAAGAATTCACCGTAGAACTCGATCATATGATGCGTTACATCCATGCCAAGTCGCTCTACTTCATGTTGTACTTTTTCACTTTCGCGCAGTTCGGGTAGACCACTTGGAATTAGTGCAGGGGGTGCAAAACCAAAAGTTAATTGCGAACCAGAAATAGCTTGAACTGGCCCTTGCTGTAGATCACTTAAGTGCAGTAAGAGATCGCGGCGATTTAGTTCGGTGCTAGCTAAGTTATGTATCGCATCGAAAGCCCCGGTAAGAATTAGTGACTCAATCGTTGGCATCGCTGCCCCAGAGCGACGGAAGAAATCGGCTAGATCAACATATGGCCGGGCTGCAATAATGCTTTCGATTTCGCGATCACTAATGCCACCGACTGTTGATAATGAAATACGAATTGCGCTGCCGTTATCTTCAACCCGATAAACCCGATCAGAGTAATTAATATCAAGCGGGGCAATCGTTAAACCTAATTGGCGTACCTCATCGAGAATTAGCCGCTTCGGATACATGCCTGGGTCATGCGTTAAAACGCCAGCTAAGAAAGCTGCTGGGTAATGAGTTTTTAGCCAAGCTGATTGATAAGTGGGCAACGCAAAGGCAGCCGCATGTGCTTTACAAAAACCAAAGGAAGCAAAAGCGCGCAAAACTTCCCAGACCTCATTTATTACCGGCAGCTCAAAGCCTGCTTCGGTAGCAGCCGGAAAGAACCAATCACAGACCTCTTGTTGGCCATCGCGATCGCCAAGTGCGCGCCGCTTTTCATCGGCTTGGGCCAATGAGACTCCAGCCATTTCAGCAATGATGCGGATTACCTGCTCGTGAAAGACCACCACGCCTTCGGTCTCAGCCAAAATATCGTGTAATCGTGGATGAATTAATTTAGCTGGCGACCACCCATGCCGGGCTTTTAGAAATGGTGTGATCATGTCGCTCTTTACTGGCCCCGGGCGAAAGAGTGAGATTTCGATAATTAAATCGTTAAAAGTATTTGGTTCGAGTTTGCCAACTAGTTCGCGCTGGCCCGGACTTTCAATTTGAAATATCCCGAGCGTCTTAGTTGATTTAATCAAATCAAAAGTTTTCGCATCATTTAGTTCGACGGCATCGATCTCAATGCTCTTGGCTTCAGTGCGCTCAATTTCCGATAACGCAAAAGAAATACTCGACTGCATGCGAACACCTAAAATATCTAACTTCAATAAGCCAACTGCTTCGACATCATCTTTATCAAATTCAACCATCGGATAACCGCCCGCATTTAGCGTTAGTGGCGCCCGATCTAGTAAGCCGCCATCAGATAAGACCACCGCGCATGGGTGCATCGCTAGATGACGTGGTAAGCCATCGAGACGTTCAGCCAATGAGATTGTCATAGCGGTAAGGGGTGCCGATAAATTTAAACTTTTTAGTTCGGGCAAGTTAGCTAAAGCCTGTGAAATATGGCGTGCGCGAACATGTGGCAACGACTTCGCGATTAGATCAATCTCGCCCAGCGACATTCCCATGGCAGCGCCAGTATCACGAACGGCATGACGAGCCCGATAGGTATCAACCATTGCCACAGTTGCGCAACGTGAGTTGTTACCCGGTTTACTCCAATCGCTATCGCCATAACGCTTGAAAACTAAATCATAAATTTCCAGCCTGCGATCTGATTCAACATCGATATCAATATCAGGCAGCGCTCGACGAAGTGGTGAACAGAAACGTTCCATCAATAACCCGTGAGTCATTGGCTCAACCCCTGAGATGCCAAGTAAATGACAGATCAACGAACCAGCACCTGAACCACGAGCTGCAACGCGAATCGAACGTTCGCGCGCCATATCAGTAATGTCAGCAACGGTTAAGAAATATGACTCATAACCAAGCGTTGCCACAGTTGCTAGTTCGTCATCTAGCCGCTGTTTTGCTTTGGCAATCGTTGAGCTATCGCTATATCGCCAGTTAAGCCCTAATTCGCAACGGCTACGCAATAACGTGCGCATCTCTTGTTGATTATTAGCGCCAACTACATGGGCTTCGGGTAAATGAATACCGCCTAAACCGATATCTCGAGTTGGTGAAAGTAGTGCGCGTTCGGCCCACTTGCGAGTGGTCTTTAGTAAGTAACGCGGAGTTCGCTCACCCGCAGCTAACGCTATTTCAGCAGCCAGAGCTGCCATTGCATCGGTTGATTTTAGAAATGCTTCAGCATTGCGCCGTTCAACATGGCGTGGATGCAGCGGCACTAACTGTCTAGCCGCATCGAGAATGTCAGCAATTGGGCCATCTTCACGATCGCGCATGCGCACTGCATTACTAAGCACTGCATCTAGATCGTGATCGCGCGCAAATATTAAGGAACGGGCTGCATGTGGGGTTGATCTGGGGCCACTGCCAGCAACTAAGTGCGAAACAATTTCGATCGCATGATCACCAAAGAGATCACGAGTTTTATTAAAAACTTCAATTGCTAAATCAGGCCGCTTATCGGCGATGGCATAACTAACTGGTGATTCGGGGCCATGTAAAACTTGTAAACCTAAGCTGTATTCGCTGAACCGTTCGAGTAGATCTAAGGTAATTACTGGGTTGCGATCAGTTGCGTTTAAATTCAAACTCGTCATAAAACGACAGAGTGATCGCCAACCACCATCGCCATTTGCCAACAGTGTTAGCCGCGGTAACTTCTTGTCGACAAAGCCCGGCAACTTAATTGCTAAATCAACGCCAATGATCGGTGCGATTCCTTCGGCCACACAACTTTGCGCAAAACGAATTGCACCCGCCAAGCCATCGCGATCAGTTATTGCTAGAGCTGGCATATTAAATTCGCGAGCCCTGGTAACTAAATCGGCAGGTTGTGTGGTGCCGTACTTAAGCGAGTACGCGCTAGCAACATGTAGGTGAATGAAACTCATAAAGTTAAGTGCAGCTAAACGCTACGAATAATCCATTGACCTGAGATCTCATCGCGTTCGAGTTCGAAGGTAGTTAACGCCCCGATCGGAGCCGCCTCAACGCGCCAAAGTGCGCGAGCTTGGTCGTCGGGGCGATAGATGCCATCGCTAATTCGGTTCCACCAACCGCCTGCTTCGCACCATCTAGTAAGCACTGCGTGAATTCGAAAGCGTCGACCACGATAGGTAAATTCAATTGGAGTTGCTGCGCCATCGGTCATGACTTCTGGGCCGGCAACGACGATAGGTGCGGTATTGGCTGACATTTTGCTGGTGCTCCTGGTTTTCCTGTGGATATTCGAACAGATGTTCGAAAAGTACCGCCCCCAACTGACAGGCGCAAGTGGCTGCCGCAGGCGCAACACACCCCAAAATAGTTTAACTTTCAACTACTTTTGCTCTACTCTAGCTAAGTAAGCAACACGCTCAAGCCCCACCACAAACCCAAATAAGTAAGTAAGGAGAACCATGGACGTAGTACTAGTAATCGGCCGCGTACTTTTCGCGCTGCTCTTCATCAACTCAGGTATCGCACACCTCACCAAGCTTGAGGCAATGACTGGATATGCAAAGTACAAGAAGGTTCCAGCAGCCAAGCTAGGCGTGATCGTTTCTGGTCTAATGATTCTTATTGGCGGCCTATACGTAGCACTCGGAATTTATGCTGACTTGGGCGCACTTCTAATCGCACTATTCCTAATTCCAACATCATTCCTAATGCATGCGTTCTGGAAAGAAACTGATGCGACTGCAAAGCAGAACGAGACCATCTCATTCTTCAAGAATCTATCAATGGCTGGTGCGGCCCTAATCATCTTCGCACTAGTTGCGACAGGTACTGAATTTGGTCCAAGCATTACATCTGCATTCTTTAGCCTCGCTAGATAAACAATCAAATATCTCCAGAAGTACCAGAACGCCCTCGGCAATATCTAGCATATTTCCGGGGGCGTTCTGTCATTATCTACCAGTGTTAATCATCGAAGGTCTGCTCGCTGGCGCGTTAATTGGCTCAGTCTTAGGTTTCATTGGTGCTGGTGGAGCGATGCTTTCGGTACCAATCTTGATTTACGGGTTTGATTTCTCGGCTAGCCACGCCACAACTGCAGCGCTGGCCGTTGTATTACTTGCCGCGGCATCAGGATTAGTTCCAAAATTCAAAAGCAAAGATGTGTTAGCTAAAGAAGCAATAATTATTTGCGCACTCGGTTTAACTACCAACATCTCAACTTCACTTATTGCTAATCAGCTGAGCGAACGTTTCATATTAACCGGCTTCTCGCTAGTTCTTTTAGTCGCTGGAATATCCATGTTGATAAAACCCTTTACTTCAGGACCAGAACGAAAGATGCCGGCATGGGCGCTCGTAATTGTCTCGTTAGTTATTGGATCTATGACTGGACTATTTGGCATCGGTGGTGGTTTCTTAGCGATACCCGTACTCGTTCTATTCTTTCAGGTACCTCAAAATAAAGCTGCTGGTACATCGCTACTAATAATTACCCTTAATTCGATTACTGCTTTCTTGGGTCACTATAAAATTTGGTCAGATGTAAATTGGAATGTACCGATTGCGATGGCTGTTTCTGCTGTTGTTATCTCACAAATAGCATCAGGTAAGAGTGCTGGAGTTTCGCCAACACTTCTTAAGCGTGCCTTTGCTATTTTGCTCTTTACTATCTCAGTTATCACGCTATTAAATGCGTGGGTCTTCTAAAGCAGGTATTTTCTATCCATGGATGGCGTACTTGAGAAAGCTGCAGTAAAGCGCGTGATCAATGCACTGCTAGAACATGGTTGTGCTGGTGAAATCAAAGTTCTTTCCGATAGCGCAAGAACTGCCGCTGAAGCCGCAGCAGCTCTGGGTATCGAAGTTGGCCAAATCGCATCATCACTAATCTTTAAACTGCCTGATGGCTCACCGCTTTTAGTTATTACAAGTGGTCGACATCGTGTTGATACCGATTTAGTCGCAAAGAACTTAGGAATCGAAAAACTAGGACGAGTAGATGCTGACTACGTCAAGGAGAAGTCAGGGTTTTCTATCGGTGGCGTTGCCCCAATTGGCTGGGTCTCCCCCGCAACTATCCTGATCGATCAAGCGCTAAATGATTATGAAGTTGTTTGGGCTGCCGCCGGTCACCCACATGCTGTCTACCCAACTTCTTTCGCTGAACTCTTAGCCATCACTTCAGCTAAACCAATGGTGGTTGGCGAATAAATGATTCTTAACTATCAAGAATATGGTGCTGGTAATTCTGGCCTGCCGCTAATTCTTATTCATGGCATGGGTTCAGCAGCTACCGCTTGGCAGTTAGTTATTCCTGAACTGGCAAAGAGTTACCGAGTCATAGCTGTTGATCTACCTGGCCATGGCGAGACTCAATTATCAGCTGGCTTAGACATGAGCCCTAAATCTTTAGCCGAATATGTTTTAGAAACTATGGATTCACTTAACATCAGCAAGGCGCACTTAGTGGGCAATTCATTAGGCGGCTGGACTGCGCTAGAACTTGCGGTAATTCAACCTGAACGCGTTGCCAGCATTTTAGGTTTAGCGCCTGCTGGACTTTGGTTAGCGCCATTTAATGTCCGCTATCCAGGCACCGCAATTGCGCGAAACTTGGCGAGTAGCTTGAAGGTTGTTTCACCGTTTGGACTTAAATATGAATGGGGTCGCAAACTTGGCTTCGGTGATGTAAGCCCGCAATGGCAAAAATATTCATACCAACTTTGTTTAGATGCCACTTTGGCACTTGCTAATTCAACCGGTTATTTTCCAGCATGGGATGCGATGTTAAAAAAGCGCTTCGACGAGCAGGTTTCGTCAACTGTACCAATCACTATTGTCTTTGGCGATAGCGATAAAACTTTGCCAGCTAGTTCATGTCAAGAAAAATCTTTAGCCCCAAAACATGCCAACTGGATCAATTGGGAAAATTGTGGACATGCACCTATGTGGGATTACCCAGATCGTGTAGTTTCTGAAGTAGCTAAGTTGGCTAAGTGATTACCGTCATTTACTTCTGGAAGATCAATCGCAAGCATTTGCTTTTTGCGCTTTTTCGCATGGCAATTGATCGCACGTTCTTGCGCAGAACTAAAGAAGTTGCTTTCGCCAAAATGTTAGGTTGCGGCAAAGGTGAAACTTTCACGCCAAGGGACGCCGACCCAACTCGCTGGGGATGTTTAGTAGTAATTCCAGAAAACCAGTTGGCACAACTTGATAGTTCAAAAACTGTCAAGGCATGGCGAAAAAAATCAATCTCTGAATTTCGAGTTGTTCTTGATCCAATTGCTTCCACCGGAATGTGGTCAAAGCAAAAACCATTTGAACCAAGCGCACCGACTAATTTTGATGGTCAAGTTGTTGCCATTACACGAGCTCGCATTAAAGCTACTCAGACAATGCGCTTCTTTAAGTCAGTGCCACCGGTAACTGCGAGTCTGCACTCCAGTCCTGGCTTGATTTCAACTATCGGTATTGGTGAAGCCCCGATTGGATTACAAGGCACTTTCTCACTTTGGGAGTCAATGCAGGCAATCAAAGACTTCGCTTATAAGGGTGCTGCGCATCAAAAGGCGATTGCCCAAACCAGTGAATTCGATTGGTATGCCGAAGAGCTTTTTGCCCGATTCGCCGTGCGCGAGATACGGGGCAAGATTTAACTTGCCTTGATAGGGCAGACTAAGCACATGTCCATTCGTAACTACGCTCCTCGCCGTCAGCGCCGTGGCGTATCGCCCTTTGCAAGTGGCCTGCAAGTTGGCACTATGGTTGCGGCTCTCTTTCTGCAGATGTCTTACCCATTGCTCTCTGGCGAAGCACTTCGAGTCGTCACTATCGCAACTGTTTATTTCGGCACCGCTGCCATGTGCGTGCATGCCCGTCTAGCTTATGGTTGGAAATACACGCGTCGCTACTTACTAATCACGTTGCCGTTCGCATTCTTCATTGAACTAATTGGCGAAAACACTGGTTGGCCATTTGGAACTTATTCTTATGATGCTTCCCTCGGCCCGCAGTTACTAGGAATTCCAATTGTGGTTCCGTTTGCTTGGGCAATGATGGCTCACCCATTACTGATTGTGGCAAGACGGATGACTAAGAGATGGACATTCCTGTACGGTGGTTTAGCGCTTATGTCCTGGGATCTTTTTCTTGACCCACAGATGGTTGGCGATGGTCGCTGGACCTGGGAAGTTACTGGCTCGCATGTTCCATTTCAACCAGATATTCCATTATCAAATATGTTTGGCTGGTTGTTGTCCGGAATTGCTTTAATGGCGATCCTCAATTTTTCCTTACCTAAAGAGAAACGCAAGTACGGTTCTTCGCTTCTGGCATCTGATGTCTTTTTAGCTTGGAGTTGGTTTGGTGGAATTATCTCAAACTTATTCTTCTTCGACCGTCCAGGTGTAGCGCTATTTGGTGGCTTCTTCTATACCTTGGTACTAGCGCCTTATGTATTTGCTCGCTGGCTCGGTCGTCCTTAACTATTTAAGATGCTAACTTTTTCCCTGGCAATAACGCTTCTAATGGTTTTGCTAACCATTATTAATTCTCAGTCAATTCGTATCCCCCGTAACGGCCGAGATTTATCGGCATCCGTTGCAGTGCTGCTGCCGGTACGTAATGAGGCTACGAACATTGCAGAATTAGTTCAATCACTTAAATCTCAAGCTGGTATCTCTGAACTTAAATTCTATTTTTTGGATGATAATTCTGAAGATGAAACCCTTGCGATTTTAGTGCGCGAAGTATCCGAAGATAAAAGATTTTCCATCTCACGTGGTCAACAACTGCCTGAAGATTGGCTCGGAAAACCTTGGGCTCTAGAGCAACTACGTAATCAAGTCAAAGCCGATTTCATTGTAAACATTGATGCTGATGTGCGATTAGAACCACGGGCAATTTGTGTAACTATAAATTTGCTAATTGACAAAGAACTCGATTTTGTTTCCCCGTACCCAAAACAGATTGCCACATCTTTTGGTGAGCGATTGATCCAACCCTTGCTTCAATGGTCTTGGCTATCGACAGTGCCACTTCGGCTTGCTGAAAAGTCAGGTAAACCATCACTTGCAGTAGCAAATGGACAATTTTTTGCAGTGCGTGAAAGTGCACTTAGTGCGGTCTCTGGATATTCAGCATCAAAGAGCGCTGTCTTAGATGATCTAGAACTAGCGCGCGCATTATTACGAAATGGATTTAGCGGCTGTGTTGCCGAAGGTTCAC
Source organism: Candidatus Planktophila sp. (assembly GCA_044351155.1). Classification (GTDB taxonomy): domain Bacteria; phylum Actinomycetota; class Actinomycetes; order Nanopelagicales; family Nanopelagicaceae; genus Planktophila. Next base: position 58,613 of record JBILGH010000001.1, read on the forward strand.
ATATTGCAACCTGCCATATGTATAACTCATGGGCCGAAGTTAAGGCTGGATATGGAAAATCTCTCTGGGCAGCTTTCGGAACTAAATTCGGTTCATTCATTGCGATTGCTTTCTTATTTCTTACTGGAATTCTTCCGCTATTGGCAGCGACCGGTGGTTTTTCGGCCGGTGTTTACGCATTGGAGTTTGTGATAATTTCACGAATCATCGCTGCTCGAGTTTCGCGGGGCCGATTTCTGGACGCCCTCTTGCATCCGATTTCAGCCTTGCTTTTAATTTACTTGATTATTTACTCCTGGAGCGCCCGCGGGAAAGTGCAATGGAAGGGGCGGACGCTATGAGCAAAGTAATTGTCATTGGCGCTGGCATCGGCGGAATGAGTGCCGCAGCGCGTATTGCGAAAGCTGGCCATCAAGTTGAAATCTTTGAAGCGGCAAACTTTGTCGGCGGAAAATGTCGAACTGAGTGGATTGGTCGCTATGCCTTTGATACCGGGCCATCGCTGCTAACCCTGCCTGCCGTCTACCGCGATTTCTTTCTAAAAACTGGTGCTCTAATGGAAGATGTCTTAACCCAGATTCCAGTTGATCCAGCTTTTGATTATCGCTTTGCCGATGGTTCAAGCGTTAAGTTCGCCAACCTCTCGCGCTACCAAACTCTGCAAGCAATTACCGCTTCTTTTGGAAGTGAAGCGGCAGCGCAATGGGATCACATCATGAAGCGCGGCGAAGCAATGTGGGATGTTTCGCGCGAACCGTTTATTGAATCTGAACTTACTTCGATAGCGGCTCTTTTCAAGCGAGTTACCTTGCTACGAGATCTGCTTGTGATCGCTCCACATAAAACTTTGCGTGAACTAGCAACTGAGAGACTAACCGATCAAAGGCTGCGTTTCATCGTAGATCGTTATGCCACCTATAGCGGCTCTGATCCACGTAAAGCGCCGGCCGTATTGCTCAGCATCGCCTTTGTTGAAGAAGCTTTCGGTGCCTGGCACTTAGCTGGCGGGGTTGGCCAGCTAGCTATTGCTATTGAAAAACGCTGTTTAGATCTAGGCGTCAGAATTCACTTGAACTCAGCTGTTTCAAAGATAAATACTTTAAAAGGCGTAGCGCACGGAATCACTTTGGTAGATGGCAGAGAAATTGCGGCTGATTACATTGTTTCAAATAGCGATGCCAGCCTTACTTATCACCAGTTGATTAGTCCAGCTGAAAAGCGGGCAAAGAGTGAACGTAAGAATTTGGCAAAGACCCAAAAGTCACTCGCTGGCTTCTCACTTCTATTAGGTTTACGGCCATCTGATTCTGCTGAAAAGTTAAATCACCACACAATTCTTTTTCCGGCTGATTACGACGCTGAGTTCGAAGCTATCTTCACGCAGAAAAAACCAGTAGAAAATCCTACGATCTACATCTGTGCACCTGATGATCCACTAATGGTCAAAGATGCGGGGCATGAGAGTTGGTTTGTTTTAGTAAATGCTCCACGTCATGATGAGAGTGGTGAAAATGGCTTTGATTGGCGCGATGAAAACTTCAAGCATAAATATGCTAATTCAATTATTGCTCAGATCGAGACGCGCGGAATCAATATTCGTGAACGCCTTGATGTTTTAGAGATTCGCACTCCCCTAGATTTACAAGAGTCTGTAATGGCACCTGGTGGTTCGATTTATGGAACTTCGAGTAACAGTGCATCGGCTGCATTCTTGCGCACCAAGAATCGTTCACCAGTTAAAAACCTATTCTGCGTCGGCGGATCAACTCACCCGGGTGGCGGATTGCCGTTAGTTGGAATTAGCGCTGAAATTGTGGCGAATGCAATTGGGCGTGCGCGTTAGCGAAGTTGTATGTAACCAAAGCGCATTACTTGAATTACGCCAATAATCTGCATTACTAGGAAAGCGCCGGCTACTGCGGCAAGGCCAGGTATACCTAATTGCCACGCAATTAAAATGATAAACAAGAGACTCGCTCGCATTGGGCGTTCTGCGAAGGTAACAATGCCTAAGTCTTTGACTTCAAAAGCTGCCAGCCTTGCGCGGGCATACTCCTGTACTGAAGCTGCCAGCCATAGCCCTACCGCTATTTCCAGTGGGATTCCGATTTGATACAGCGCATACGCCCAAGCTGCTTCGCTAATGCGATCAGCAACAGAATCCAGGATTGCACCCCAAGCACTTTCGCGACGTTGGAATATCGCAACACTGCCATCAACGCCATCAAAAAGTAGTGATAACACAACCAAAACAATCGCCCAATATGACTCTGGAATTAATGCGGTACCGATTGCTGAGATTAATCCTAAAAGCGTTAAGACATTCGGTGAAATTCGAAGGAGAGTCGAAATTAAAGCGAATCGGTATGAGATTGCCAGCCAAGCATGCACAATTCCAGCAATCTCGGCATTGCCATGTAGTTCACTCCAGCGTTTATAGAATTCTTTCTTGGTGATCACTTAGTAACCAACTTTCGATATATCTCGAGTGTGGCAGATGAAGTATTCATGGTGTAGAAATGCAGACCAGGTACGCCTAACTCAAGTAACTGTTCGCAGAGTTCAGTAGCAATCTCAATTCCAAGTTTTTGAACTGCATCTTGATCGTCTTGAATTGCCGAAAATTTCTCCAAAATATTCGCTGGAATCGGAGTTCCGCTCAGTTCGGACATTCGCACTAGTTGCTTAACATTAGTGACTGGCAAGATGCCCGGAATAATTGGCAAGCTAGATCCTCTTTCGGCAAGTGCTTCAATTAGGCGTTGATAACTTTTTGCTTCAAAGAAAAACTGCGTAGTCGCAAAACTAGCGCCAAGTGATTCTTTGCGAATCAGCACATCGACATCTTTTGCTAAATCCCCATTTGATGCTGGGTGAACATCGGGAAATGCGGCAACGCCGACTTCAAAGTCGCCAACTTCCATTGCTAACTCGACTAATTGATCCGCATGATTAAAACCACCAACTGTTGGCACCCAAGGAGCACTCGGCCCACCCGTTGGGTCACCGCGCAACGCCAGAATGCTATGAATGCCAGCTTCTTTATACTTCTGCAGAATTTCGATTAGTTCGCCTCGGGTTGAACCAACGCAAGTTAAATGGGCAACTGTTGGAATCGAGGTTCGTTCGGTGATCTGTGAAGTTATTCGAATAGTGCGATCACGGGTAGACCCACCTGCGCCATATGTGACCGAAATGAAATCTGGGGCAATTGGTTCAAGCGCTGACATGGCGGCCCAAAGGCGTTCTTCGCCAGCCTGATCTTTAGGCGGAAAGAACTCAAAAGAGTATTTGGTCGCGCGAATAGCCACTAGGTCAGCGTATCGTTACGCGCGTGAAACCTGAGGCATCTGCTCAATCTCTTGAGCAACTTAAATCTTTGCGCGAGCGAGTCGAGGCGCAACTCAAGGATTTCCTGACAACGCAGGGTGATTACTTCACTGCAATCGCACCAGAGTTAAAGCCAGCGGCTAGCAGTTTGAGCGCATTTGTAGTTAACGGCGGAAAACGATTCAGACCACTATTTGCAGCCGTAGGCGCAATGGGTGCCGGCTCTCAATTAAGTGATGCCGAGATACGCGCATTTTCTAGTTTGGAATTACTGCAGGCTTGCGCATTAGTTCACGATGACTTGATGGATGCATCCGATACTCGCCGTGGTGAACCGGCAATTCATAAATTATTTGAATCTATGCATGCATCTGAAAAATACCAAGGCAAGGCAACTCAATTTGGATTGTCAGCAGCTGTCTTAATCGGTGATCTGGCACTTATCTGGTCAGATCTAATGTTGAATAGTTCTGGAATTAGCAACGATTCACTTCTTGCTGCCCTAAGCGTTCATGATGAAATGCGTGTTGAGTTAATCGCTGGACAGTATCTTGATGTTTTTGAGCAAGCCCGCGGCACCCAAAGTGTTGCTCAAGCACTAAACATCGCCCGCTATAAATCCGCTAAATACACGATCGAGCGCCCACTTCACTTAGGTGCTGCGATCGCAATGCCTGATACAGCCAAGCGCGCGCAGATTGTTTCTATCTACTCCGAATTTGGATTACCGCTCGGCGAGGCTTTCCAATTACGTGATGACTTGCTGGGCGTTTTTGGCGATCCTAAAGTCACAGGTAAGCCGGCCGGTGATGATTTGCGCGAAGGCAAGCGCACTGTGTTGATGGCAATGACGCACGATCGAATATCTGGTTCTGCTGAAGCCGAGTTTATGAAGGAATTCGGAAATCACAATATCTCCGAAAGTGCTATAGAACGCCTACAAGAGATCATCTCTGAAACTGGTGCTGCAATGCACGTAGAAGATTTAATCGAAGAACTAACATCTACCGCTCTTGAAGCAATTAACCGCGATGAAATTGATTCGCAAGTGCGTGAACTATTAACTCAAATGGCAATCATCGCTACTAAAAGAAACACGTGAAAATAAATGGTTAAGCAGATCAAAGGTCCTAGCGATCATGTAGTTGTTGTCGGAGCTGGTTACGCTGGATTAAGCGCAGCTCTTAGACTTGCAGGCGCTGGCCGCAAGGTAACAATCATTGAACGCGAGTCTGTCCCTGGTGGACGCAGCGGCTTACTTCAGAGCAATGGCTATTCATTTGATACTGGGCCAAGTGTGTTAACAATGCCTTCGCTAATTAACGATGCATTTAATTGCGTTGGTGAAGAGTTAAAAGACTGGGTTGACCTAATGCCACTGAAGCCGCTTTATCGTGCTTTCTATGACGATGGTTCTCAAATCGATGTTCACGCGAACACCGAAGAAATGGAAGCTGAAATCGCTCGCACTGTGAGCTCTAGCGAAGCAGCTGGCTATCGCCGATACGTGGAATTCGTAACTAAGTTATATAAGTATGAAATGAATGATTTTATCGATCGCAATATCGATTCACCGTTAAATTTGCTAACACCTAACTTGGCTCGCTTGATTGCCCTGGGCGGTTTCCGCAAGCTGCAACCAAAAGTTAATCAGTATCTGAAAGACCCACGCTTGCAGAAGGTTTACTCCTTCCAGGCTATGTATGCCGGTGTTAGTCCGCAGCAAGCCTTAGCAATTTACGCAGTTATTGCTTATATGGACTCTGTAAACGGTGTTTTCTTTCCTAAAGGTGGCATGCACGCAGTACCAGTTGCGTTAGCAGCAGCTGCGCAAAAGCATGGTGTTGAAATCAAATACAGCACGACTGTGACCAAGATTGACTTTGAAAACGGTCGCGCAAAGGCGGTAATTACCGATAAAGGTGAGCGAATAACTTGCGATGCCGTAGTTCTAAACCCTGATCTACCCGTGGCTTGGCGTGATCTATTGGGGCAGACTCCCCGCTCGGTAAAGCGCCTGCGCTACTCACCATCTTGTGCAACTATGTTGATCGGTTCAAGTAAGAAATATGATCACATCGCGCACCACAATATTCACTTCGGTAAATCTTGGGATGGCGTCTTTGACGAGTTAATCAATAAGAAGCAACTAATGAGTGATCCAAGTGTCTTGGTCACCGTGCCAACTCATGATGATCCAAATCTCGCCCCCGCTGGCAAACAGAGTTACTACGTTCTATTTCCAACTCCGAACTTAACTGCCGATATTGATTGGCGCAAAGAGTCAAAGCCTTATCGCGATGAAATGATTCGCACCCTTGAAGAACGTGGATATGACGGATTTGGCGATGCGATTGAAGAAGAGCATCTAACTACTCCACTTGAATGGGAAGCAATGGGAATGGAAGCTGGTGCGCCATTTGCTAGTGCTCATACTTTCTTCCAAACCGGTCCGTTCCGCCCAAGTAATCTGGCTAAAGGTTTTGAGAATGTAGTTTTCACTGGCTCAGGTACTCAACCAGGTGTTGGTGTTCCAATGGTTTTGATTTCTGGTCGCTTAGCCGCTGAACGAATTGTAGGCCCGGTTAAGTAATGGATGAATTAACTGCTGCTGGGATCACAGATCCGCAGCTGCGTGCTTCATACGAAGAGTGTAAGCGCCTTAATGCTCTGCACGGGAAAACTTATTACTTAGCTACTTTGCTTTTGCCAAAAGCTAAGCGACCTTTCGTTCACGCTCTTTATGGGTTTGCTCGCTATGCCGATGAAATTGTTGATGACCTGGCGTCCACGCTTTCGGAAGAAGAAAAAGCTGCTGAGTTAAAAACTTGGGGCGATAAAGTTTTGGCAGGGCTAAAAAGTGGCGAATCCAGCGATCAAGTTGGCCGGGCACTTATTGACACCGTAACTCGCTTTGATATCCCCCACGAACACTTTGTTGCATTTCTACATTCCATGACTATGGATCTAACCGTTACTGAATATGCCAATTACGAAGCTCTGATGGAATATGTCTATGGCTCAGCAGCGGTAATCGGCCTCGAAATGGTCCCTATTTTGGGGGCTTTGAGCCAGGCTGCTTATGAGCCAGCTGAAAAATTAGGGGTAGCTTTTCAATTAGCTAATTTCATTCGCGATGTAGGCGAAGATTTAGATCGTGGTCGGGTTTATCTGCCGCAAAATGAATTAGCTCAGTTTGGCGTAGATCGTGAAATGTTAGATGCTCGGAAGTTAACTCCAGAAATTACCGCAGCGCTGAAGTTTCAAATTGAACGAGTGCGTCAGCTACAACGCGAAGCCACCCCGGGTATTTTGCAGCTTGAACCATCAAGCCGCCCATGTATTGAAGCTGCGAGTGAGCTTTACTGCGGCATTGTTGATGAAGTTGAAGCTATTGGTTATGACATCTTTAACAAGCGAGCAAAGACTTCGACAGCGCGTCGTATGCGAGTTGCCGGTAAAGCTTACGTAAAGGCGATCGCCGCTCGTTAATTTTTATGCGATTTGCGACCTAAATAAACCCAGGTTGCCATTACCGACAGAATTAAGGCAAAGCCAAAAAATAAATCCTCCATTGGCGCAGATGCAATACGAATTCCCAGAATCGCATCTTCGCTATACATCACAATATTTCTCGAAGTTAACCACCAATTAGTAACCAACTGAAAAGGCACAATAATGGCGTATGAAGTCCAGAAAACTTTTCGCTTGAGGAGCCGGGTCTTTAGTACTTCTAAATCAACAAAAGCAGCAATGAATACTGCGATAAGAGCAATCTGCGTGTAGGTCATGACTCGTCCCCTACTACCCAATGTTTCTTAACAGTTCGAACCGCTTCAATCGTTAGCAAAGCAGCTAGCGGCACGATAAAGAAAAATAAGAACTCTTCAAGTGGAATTCCGAAGGGGCCAATAATTCCTAATATTTGTTTCTCATCAAAGAACCAATGGCCACTGTGAATGGCATAAGCATCCCAAATCAGGAAGAAAAGTGCTGTGGGTAAAATACTCAAAATCACTCGCTTAAATCTGCGAACAACTCCGACTTTTAATACAACTTCAAGCCAGATTGATCCGCAAAGAGTAAAGGCCAACATCGCCAAGTAGCCATATTTCTGCACGTGCTAATTCTCTCTTAAAGAAGCGCAATTTGCTGGCTAAGTCGCTATAGTTTGCGTTGCGGGAGCCGAAAGAAATTGGCTGAGAGGATCTGTAATTCACAGATCGACCGCTTGACCGGTCCGGTAATGCGGACCTGGAACGGAGTTAATTGTGTCGTATTCACTTTTTACTGCTTGGGGCTATCAAGTTTCGGTCCTGGAATTTGTCGCCGCAGTTACATCTTTAATTGGAGTTTGGTTAGGAACAACTGGGAAGCGAATAACTTGGCCATTTTGGGCAAGTAGCAGTGCGTTATATGCGATCTTCTTCTATCAAGCTAACTTAATTGCTAGCGCTGCTCTGCAGTTTGTTTTTGTCGCCGCAGCATTTAGTGGCTGGAAGGGTTGGGCGCCATCAGGTGCTAAGCCTGGAAAACTTGGCAAGCGAGGTCGCATTTATTCAGTTCTATGGATACTCGGCTTGTGGTTAGTACTTGCCCCCTTCCTTTCTCGCATCGGTGCCGCAGCAACAGTTGTTGATTCATTTCTCTTTGTGGGCTCGCTAATTGCGCAATTACTTATGGTCTTAGAAAAGTATGAGAGCTGGATAATCTGGATAGTTGTAGATATAGCTGGTACCGCTCTCTATTTCAATCAAGGCTACTATTTCACTTCATTCCTATACGCAGTATTTACCTTAATTGCAGTTCAAGGTTGGAGGCGTTGGTATGCAGATCAACGAAGCGCTCCGCGACCTCTTTAGCCAAGCACCTAAACCATTAGTTCTAGCAATTGACGGCCCAGCGGGTTCTGGTAAGAGCACGCTAGCCGGCGAAGTTGCTCGTGCTTTTGCCGGAACTTATGAAATTGAAGTTATTCATCTGGACGAGTTGTATAACGGTTGGGATAAAGCTCTCTCGGATGAGCTATTCCAGAAGCTTGATCAACTAATTACAGCTCAACGTGCTGGTAAAGCAACAGAGTTAGCTTTCTACGACTGGTCGGCTGGATCTTTTTCTGGCTCGCGAGAGATTAAGGCTGCGCAACTTCTCATTATTGAAGGTGTGGGCAGTTCTAATCAACTTCTTCAAAAGAGTTTAACGACTTCGATCTGGCTAGATATCGATCAAAGTATTGGATTAGCGCGGGTTCTAGGACGCGATGGCGAAGAGATACTTGAAGAAATGATCAAGTGGCAGAGAATGGAAATTGAATATTTCGCACGCGACTTAACTCGCGAAAGAGCGGATTTCATCCTCTCTACGCAGTAGCTAGCCTAAGATTTAGCCGTGTCTGATCTAACCGGTGAACTAATTGATGACCGTTACCAATTAACGGCGCTGCTTGCTACCGGCGGCATGGCCACAATTTATAGCGCGATTGATACTCGACTAGATCGTAAGGTTGCAGTCAAGATCATGCACCCGCATCTGGCACAGGACGAAGATTTCGTTGGTCGCTTTATTCGCGAAGCAAAAGCTGCCGCCTCACTTTCGCATCCAAACATTGTGACAGTGCAGGATCAAGGTTGGAATCAAAGTGGAATTCCGGCAGTGTTCATTGTGATGGAGCTAGTCGAAGGCCATACTCTTCGTGATTACATTTATGAGCGAGGCAAACTCAACATCAATGATGCGCTTTCTTTTATCGAACCTGTTTTAAGCGCTCTAGCCGCTGCGCATGACATTGGAATCATTCATCGCGATATCAAACCTGAAAACATCTTGATCTCTAAAGAAGGCCGTGTGAAAATTGCCGACTTCGGATTAGCCCGTGGCAACATGTTGGGTACGACGATGACGGCTGAGTCCAGTGTGATTCTTGGCAGCGTTTCATACCTATCCCCTGAACAAGTTCAACGAGGCGTAGCAGATTCGCGGAGCGATGTTTACGCCGCTGCAATTGTTCTTTTTGAAATGCTTACTGGTGAAAAACCGTTTGCTGCTGAAACTCCCATTCAAATTGCGTATATGCATGTCAACGAGAAAATTCCATTGTTAAGTAGCAAACTAACGGGAGTACCAGAGGCTCTTGAGAACCTAGTAGCCAAGGCCACAAGTACTGACCCAGATGATCGACCACGCGATGCTCGTGAATTTCTTACTCAGCTAGAACTTATTCGCGATGAAATTGATCCGAAACGTAAGCAGATGAGCCTTCAGTTAGATCTACCTGTTGCCCCAATTCGCGAAGAGGTGCGAGATAAATCTCGTGCTGCCAAGCGTGCCGAAGCTGCCAAATCCACCCCAGTAGCCGAGATAGTTTCCCCCATGACTGAGAGCACCGCTGGCACAAAGAAAGATCGTGCCGAAGAACGTCGCCGCGTTAGTAAACGAGTTCGACGCAATCGCATCATTGCTTTGCTGCTCGCGATCAGCGTTGGCGCTTCAGGTTGGTGGATCATTCTTGGTCCAGGCGCAAAAGTCACTGTTCCTTCGGTAATTGGAGCCTCAGTTGATAAAGCTAATTCTCTTTTTTCTCCCCTAGGCCTCAAGAGCGAAGTTGCCGAACGTGTTTATAGTGAAGAAGATGCTGAAGGGTTAATCATCGCGCAAGACCCAGCTGGTGGTGACAAGACTGATCCAAGTGCCACTGTGAAGTTAACTGTCTCTAAAGGCGCCGAGCGTTATTTAGTCCCACAACTTGTTGGCTTAACGCCAGAGGCTGCCGTAAATGCGATAGCGAAGTTACCTTTAAAGACCGGAACTATTACTGAAGTATTTAATGCGCAAATTCCTAAAGGTTTTGTGATTTCGTCTAACCCTGCACCAGGTACAAAAGTTCGTCGTGATGCCACGATTAATTTAGAAGTCAGCAAAGGGATTGAAACTCTGGCGCTTGCTTCATACATTGAAAAAAGTGGTGAAGAAGCGCTGACAGAATTAACCGATGCTGGCTTTGATGTAACAGTTACATATGCCTTCGATGAAAAAGTGATTCCAGGTGGCGTAATTTCGCAAATCCCCGCTGCCGGCGATATTCCTAAAGGCACTAAAATTGAGTTAATTGTTTCTAAAGGCTCAGCTTTTGTAACGATTCCAACTAAGGGAATCGTCGGCCTGAAGCAGGAGAAAGCAAGACAGCTTCTTGAAGGTCTTGGTTTAGTTGTTCTGGATAAGCCTAAAGGCACGAAGAATAAGACAGTAATTAATGTCTCCCCAAAGGCAGGCACAAAGGTGAAACGTGGCAGCACTGTGACCCTCGCAGTAGGCTAGCCAAATGTCTAAAGCGAAAACAACTGGTCCTCGGCTAGGTGCTCACACTCCAACTTCAGGCGGAATGGCGAAACGATCAATCGCTTATGCCGAACTAACTGGCGCTGAAGTTATCCAAGTTTTTGCATCTAACCCGCGAGGTTGGGCAATGCCTGAGGCCAACCAAGCAGCTGATGAAGAATTTCGCAGCAAAGCCGCAGCTCTAGACATTCTTACTTACGTACACGCACCATTCTTGATTAACTTAGGTTCACCTACAGTCGGTACTTACGAAAATTCAGTTGCCTCAACTGCTTACTCACTAAAGCGAGGCGCTGACATTGGCGCTCTTGGCGTAGTGATTCACACTGGTTCGGCTGTTGATGTCAATAATGTTGATAATGCCTGGAAACAAATTCACGAAGGCATGATGCCGGTCCTGAATGCTTTGGCTGATGATGCGCCAATGCTTTTGCTCGAGCCAACTGCCGGGCAAGGTCAATCACTCGTTAAAAAGTTAGATGATTTAACTCATTACTTAAAAGCTTTGGAATATCACCCAAAAGTTGGCATCTGTCTAGATACTTGTCACGTATTTGCAGCTGGCCATGACATCGCCAAAAAAGGTGGCATGACTGAAACTATTGATCTGCTAATTGAGATTGCTGGCGCTGAGCGTTTCCAACTCGTGCACGCTAACGATTCAATGGATGTCTGTGGTGCGCTAAAGGATCGCCACCAAAATATTGGTGAGGGTTTTATTGGCTTAGCTGCCTTTCAAGAAATGCTGGACCACCCAGTAATGAAAAATGTACCAATGGTCTTAGAAACTCCGGGCATGGAACCAGAACATGGTAAAGAGATTGCGATGCTAAAGAAGATGCGTGGATGAACGCGCGTCATAATCTGCAATTAAAACTAGCACCGTTAGCTCTTCTGCTGGTATCGGCGGCTTGGGGATTGGCTTTCGTGGTCATGAAGCCAGCAATTGAACGTCAGAGCGTAAACAACTTTCTTTTCACCAGATTTTTAATGGCGGTCTTGGTGATGATCTTGATTCGCCCTCAAGTTTTGAAGCTTCTGACAAAGGACCTATTGCTTCGCGGGCTGGCTGCTGGCTTCTTACTTGGCGGTGGATATATTTTCCAGACCGTAGGTTTAGCTAACACCGGCGCTGCAATTACTGGCTTTGTAACTGGTTTATATGTTGTCTTGACACCGCTATTTGCCGGCCTGATTTTCAAAGAACGAGTTACTAAAAATACTTGGTTCTACGTTTTTATAGCGACAGTTGGACTGGCCTTACTTTCGCTAAAGGGTTGGTCTATTGGCTTTGGTGAGTTAATGGTTTTCTTTAGCGCAATTGCATTTGCTGCTCACATTACAGCGTTAAGTAAATGGTCAGCTGGTCGCGATGTTTATGCAATGACGATTACACAATTAACAATGTGTGCCGCTATGACCGGTGTGGCTTCAGCCTTTGAAGGCTATTCAGCACCACCTGATTCTGGCGTTTGGGCAGTTGTTGTATTCACAGCTGTCTTTGCCACAGCCATTGCCTTTATTGTCCAAACTTGGTCACAGGCACATATGTCAGCAACTAAAGTTGCTGTGATCCTGACTATGGAAGTTGTCTTTGCGGCTTTCTTCGCCATCCTCTTCTCAGGTGAGCGATTAACGGTGCAGGCCGCACTCGGTGGAATTTTAGTGGTAACTGCTATGTACTTAATTGTCCTCAAAGAATCGTGAGAGACTTACCTCATGAGAGTTGACCTTCGTTCAGATACCGTCACTGCCCCATCAGATGCAATGCGCGAAGCAATTGCTAGTGCGCCGGTTGGCGATGATGTTTATGGCGATGATCCAACTGTTAACTCACTTGAAGAACGAGTTGCTGCCATGTTTGGTAAAGAAGCGGGTGTATTCACACCAACTGGTTCTCTGGCTAACCAATTAGCCATTCGTATGTTGGTAGCACCAGGTGAAGAACTGTTGGCTGAAACAAATTCACATATCGTCCGCGCCGAACTTGGCGCTGCTGCAGTTTTCTCTGGCATTACAACTCGCACTTGGCCAGCAATAAACGGTTTGCTGAATGCGACAGATGCTCTGGAAATTGCTCGCCCGGAGTCTGGCCCATACTTGGTTTCAACTACCGCGATAGCGGTGGAAAATACGCATAACTTTGGCGGCGGCACAGTCCAGCCAATTTCTGAGATTGCCGCCCTTGCCGCAGGTGCTCAAAAGCTAGGTTTAGCGCTGCATCTCGATGGTGCTCGCATTTGGAATGCCCACGTCGCCAGTGGCGTTTCTTTCCAGGAATATGGAAAGTACTTCGACACCATCAGCGTCTGTTTATCTAAGGGTCTAGGCGCGCCAATTGGTTCAGTAATGCTCTCAACTAAAGAACGCGTTACTAAAGCTCGAGTTTGGCGCAAGCGATATGGCGCAGGTATGCGCCAAGTTGGATTATTAGCAGCAGCCGGTCACTACGCACTTGATCACAATATTGCGCCTTTGGCTGAGGATCATCGCCGCGCAAAAGAGATTGCGGTAGCGCTAAATGCATTGATTCCATCAGTGATTAATCCGGCAACTGTGCAAACAAATATTGTTGGTCTTGATTTAGCCGAATTAAGTATCTCGGCAGCAGAACTAGCTACTCGCTGCAGGACTGAAGGTTTGTTGATTGGCGCACTTGGGCCAAAGTATGCGCGTCTTGTAACGCATTTAGATATTGATGATGTAAGTACTGCTTACGCAATTGATGTTTTAAAGCGCACCCTCGTGGCTTAATAGCCACTCTTTTTTGTTAACGCCATAGGCATAATTTCCTAGCGCGCCACCACTCTTAACAATTCGGTGGCAGGGCACAACTAACATGATTGCATTCTTCGCACAAGCAGTTCCCGCGGCACGAACGGCTGCTGCTGAACCAGCCCGATCCGCTAAATCTGAATAAGTTATAACAGCGCCTGCGCGGACTTTGCGCATTACTTTCCAGGCCGCTTGTGAAAATGTAGCACCTGGTTGTCTGACTGAAATCCCATTAATCGCAGATATGTCACCATCAAAATAGTCCGCAATCAAATCGCTAATGATCGGAATTTTTCGGACGACTTTGATTTCGCGACCCTGATCGGCAATGTCTAGTCCAACTTTAAGCGCAGAAATGTTGGAGAGATTTGCTCCTAGCAAGACATGCTCATCGGCAATTAAATTTAAATTGCCAATTGGGGTCTTGCTCGTGGTAATCAAAAGCGTCACAGATGAAACTTAACGGTCGCGCAACATCTCCGCTACTAAAAATGCTAACTCAAGTGACTGCGAATGATTTAGGCGTGGGTCGCAAGCACTTTCATAGCGTGAAGCCAGATCTTCGTGCGAGATCTGCTCGCCGCCACCTACGCACTCGGTTACATCGTCGCCAGTGAGCTCGATATGAATTCCGCCCGGGTGCGTGCCCAGCGACTTATGGACCTCGAAGAAGCCTTTAACTTCATCGAGCACATCATCAAATTTACGAGTCTTATAGCCACTCGGCGCTTCATAGGTATTGCCGTGCATTGGATCGCAGACCCAAAGCACTTTAGCCCCTGACTTGGTAACGCCATCGACTAGAGCTGGCAGAACTTCGCGAATCTTGCCAGCACCCATGCGAGTAATAAATGTTAAGCGACCTGGCTCGCGATCTGGGTCTAAGCGATCAATCAAAGTTAAGGCATCTTCAACTGTAGATTTTGGCCCCAGCTTTACACCGATTGGATTACGGATCTTGGAAGCAAAATCAATATGTGCCCCATCTAGTTGACGGGTGCGCTCGCCGATCCAGAGGAAGTGCGCTGAAACATCGTATGGCAAATCTGTACGTGAATCGATGCGAGTAAGTGCTTTTTCATATTCCAGAATTAAAGCTTCGTGACTTGAATAGAAATCAACAGTTTTAAACTCTTCCGGGCTAACTCCAGCTGAAGTCATGAACGCAAGTGCGCGACCAATTTCTTGCGCCATCGCTTCGTAACGTTCACCAACTGAACTGTCTCGAATAAAACCTTTATTCCATTCGTGCACCTGGCGTAGATCGGCAAAACCACCTTGGGTAAATGCGCGAACCAAGTTCAAAGTTGCCGAGGATGTGTTGTAAACGCGTACTAAACGATCTGGATCTGGTGTGCGCGACTCAAGTGTGAACTCAAGATCATTTACCGCATCGCCTCGGTAAGCCGGCAAAGTCACATCGCCACGAGTTTCATTGTCATTAGAACGAGGCTTGGCAAATTGCCCAGCCATGCGACCAACTTTTACAACTGGCAAACTTGAGTAGTACTGCAGAACAGCTGCCATCTGCAGAATTGTCTTGATGCGATTGCGAATTGAATCAGCAGTTGCTGCGACAAAAGTTTCGGCGCAGTCGCCACCTTGTAACCAGAACGCTTTTCCTTCAGCCGCTAAGGCAATCTTCGCTTTTAGGTTATCGCATTCGCCAGCAAAAACTAGCGGCGGGAAAGCCTTCAACTGATTAACAGCCCTAGTTACTGGCTCGCCATCTAAGCCACCTGGCCATTGCGGTTGTTGGGCCGCAACCAGGCCAGGCGTAAATAGATTATCCAGGGAAGAAGTCATGGCTTAAGAATAGGCAATCTAAGGTAATGGTGTTGACCAATTATCCGAAGAAAACCTCGGCCTCTGCGTAAAGCGAAGGATCAACGGTCTTTAGTTTGTCAGTTGCTGACGCAAGTGGAACTCGAGCGATCGAGGTTCCGTGGAGAGCAACCATCTTGCCCCAGTCGCCTTCGCTAGCGGCCGTAATTGCCATCAGACCAAAGCGAGTGGCCAATACGCGATCAAAAGCACTTGGAGTTCCGCCACGTTGAACATGGCCCAGAACTACGGTGCGAGATTCGTGCCCAGTCTTGGCTTCAATTTCTTGAGCTAACCATTCACCGATACCAGAAAGCTTTACGTGACCAAATGCATCGAGAGTTTGATCCTTGATAACCATGTCACCATCTTGTGGAATCGCACCTTCGGCAATCACGATGATTGGAGCTTGACCTTTTTCAAAGCAAGAATTTACATACGCGCATACTTTATCAAGAGAGAATTTAACTTCTGGAATCAAGACGCATGCCGCGCTACTAGCCATACCTGAGTGAAGTGCGATCCAGCCAGCATGGCGACCCATTACTTCGACAACCAACGCGCGATGATGTGACTGCGCTGTTGTGTGTAAGCGATCGATTGCTTCGACTGCAATATTTACTGACGTATCAAAACCAAATGTGTAATCCGTATTGTTTAGATCGTTATCGATTGTCTTAGGCACGCCGATAACTTTTACGCCAAGGGCATCAAGCTTGGTGGCGACACCGAGTGTGTCTTCGCCACCAATTGCGATCAAGGCAT
This sequence comes from Candidatus Planktophila sp., assembly GCA_044351155.1. Taxonomy (GTDB): domain Bacteria; phylum Actinomycetota; class Actinomycetes; order Nanopelagicales; family Nanopelagicaceae; genus Planktophila. The sequence continues at coordinate 74,642 of JBILGH010000001.1, forward strand.
CAATGCCGGCAGCAGCCAGATTCTCTTTAATGCGTTCGACGCCATTATCAATCTTGAAAGGATTCGTGCGTGATGATCCGAGGATGGTTCCGCCCAAAGGCAAAATGTGGCGAGTGTTCTCAAGCGTTAGTGGCATAGTTAAACCCTCTAGTGGGCCTTTCCAGCCATCGCGAAAACCTACAAACTCGTGCCCATATTCCTTGACTCCCTTTTGAACTACTCCGCGAATAACTGCATTTAAGCCTGGGCAATCTCCGCCGCCAGTGAGGATTCCAATACGCATTTTTGTAAACTCCAATATCGCCGTGAATTAGATTTGATAGAACTTAGGTTGAGAAATCTAAATATTCATATGGTCAACGTTGACGATCACAGTCTAGCCTTGCCCCATGAGCCAAAGCGAAAAAACCCTAGTTGCGGGCGTAGATTCTTCGACCCAATCTGTAAAATTGGTTATTCGTAACGCAGATACTGGTGAGTTAGTGCGAAGTGGCCGTGCCGGCCATCCAGATGGGACTGAAGTAAATCCCACACTTTGGGCAAACGCACTAGACCAAGCAATTGATTCAGCTGGCGGAATTTCTGATGTTTCGGCAATCGCAATAGGTAGCCAACAACATGGCATGGTTGCACTAGATAGCGAAGGTACAGTTATTCGTGATGCACTTCTTTGGAATGACACTCGCTCTGCGCAAGCCGCGAAAGATTTAAATCGTGAACTTGGTGGCGATGCCGAAACTGCTCGTAAAGTCGGCTCGGTTTTAGTTGCTTCATTCACGGCCAGCAAATTACGTTGGTTGGCAGACCATGAACCTCAGAGCGCTAAGCGAGTTGCCGCAGTTGCACTCCCCCACGATTGGTTATCTTGGCAACTACAAGGCGGTAAAGATTTCGAAAAACTCTTTACTGATCGCAGTGATGCATCGGGTACTGGTTACTTTGATCCCACCACTTCCCATTACCGACATGAAATATTGAGTCTTGCGTTAAAGCATGACTCAGAGATTTATCTTCCTCAAATTATTGCGCCAAATGCATTTGGTGGTACGACCCTTACTGGAATCCCAATCGCCGCAGGTGCTGGCGATAACGCCGGGGCTGCTCTTGGCTTAAACGCGCAACCTGGTGATGTCATTGTTTCACTTGGAACTAGTGGCACTGCATTCTCAGTTTCTAATACGCCAACTCATGATGCTGCTGGTTTGGTAGCTGGCTTTGCTGATGCAACTGGGCGTTACTTACCTTTAGTTTGCACACTAAATGCTGCCCGCATTCTTGATGCTGCTGGCAAGATATTAGGCAAGAGCCATGACGAAGTAGCAGCGCTTGCCTTATCTGCTAGCGCTGGCGCAAATGGTTTAACTCTCTTGCCTTACTTTGAAGGCGAGCGCACCCCTAATCGCCCAGATGCGACTGGCGTCTTTGCCGGTATGAACTTAAACAACTCAAACTCCGCAGACATCGCGCGGGCAATGATCGAAGGAATGCTCTGCGGTTTAGTTGATGCAGTTGGCGCTCTTGAATCACAGGGCGTTGCAGTAAATCGAATTCTGTTAATTGGCGGAGCTGCTAAAAATCCAGCAGTCGCGCAGATCGCGAGTTCGCTCTTTGGTCGTGAAGTCTTAATTCCACCCGCCGGTGAATATGTGGCCGATGGTGCTGCCCGACAAGCAGCCTGGGCCTTATCGGGAAATACTGATGCACCAATCTGGAATTTTGGTGAAGTTGAAAAAGTAAGCGCTAAAGCAACGCCATCAGTATTTAATAAGTATCAAGAGTTGCGCGATCGCACAGTCGACTGGATTTAAATCACAAAATTAAACGGTAACGCGCACGCCTTTACCAACAACCACAATTCCACTAGGCGACAGCGTAAAGCGCTCGCGATCGCGATCAAGATCAACGCCAATTTGAGCACCCGGGTCAACGATTACATTTTTATCAAGGATTGCATTACGGATTACCGCACGATCGCCAATTCGAACACTTGGCATCAACACCGAACCATCAACGAAAGCACCTTTTTCAACCAGCACGTCATATGAAGCAACGGTGCGGTTCACATGACCACCAACAATGATTGAGCCAGCTCCAACGATTGAATCTTGCGCTAGGCCGCCTTCGCTGAATTTAGCTGGTGGCAGTGATGGTGGATTAGTAAGTAGTGGCCAATCACGGTTATAAAGATTAAATATTGGGTGGATGGAAACTAAATCCATATGAGCATCGTAATAAGCATCAATGGAACCTACATCGCGCCAATACCCTTTATCGCGCTCAGTCTCGCCTGGCACGTTATTTGTGGCAAAGTCATAAACTTTGGCTACGCCATTAGCAGTCAGCATCGGAATTATGTTTGCGCCTAAGTCATGACGACTCTCAAGATCTTCAGAATCCAGGATCAGCGCTTCTTCCATGACATCGCGCTTGAAAATGTAATTGCCCATTGATACTAAGCAAAGATCTGGATGCCCTGGCATTGCAGGTGGATCACTTGGCTTCTCGTGGAAAGCTTTAATTGTGACGCCGTCTTCAGCTAATTCAATAACGCCAAATTCATGAGCTTCAGAACGCTTCATGCGAATCGCCGCAACAGTTACGCCGGCCCCGGTGCTTAAATGAAAATCAAACATTTGACTGGAATCCATGCGATAAACGTGATCAGCACCAAAAACCACAATGTGCTTTGGATTCTCATCATGAATCAAATTGAAGTTCTGCAGAATCGCATCAGCGCTGCCGGTATACCAACGTGGGCCAAGGCGCTGCTGCGCTGGAACTGGAGTTACATAGTTGCCAAGCAATGTAGACATGCGCCAAGTTGTGGTGATATGGCGATCGAGAGAGTGCGACTTATATTGAGTTAACACCGCAATCTTGCGCATCTCGGCATTTACTAAATTAGACAATACAAAATCTACGAGGCGATAGGAGCCACCAAATGGAACTGCTGGTTTGGCTCGATCTGCAGTTAATGGCATTAAACGCTTGCCTTCACCGCCGGCAAGAACGATCCCGAGTGGTTGTTCAAAGCGCGCCATGTCCTAACGATACCCTTACCAAGTGAAAACGACCAGAGTTGGACTTGTTACTAAAGAGTGGCCACCACAGGTTTATGGTGGTGCTGGCGTTCATGCTGTACAGCTAACCGAAGCACTTCGGAATCTCGATGGCGTTTGCGTTGATGTTCATTGCTTTGGTGGCGTTCGAGATGATGGTGCTTTTGGTTATGAAACACCTGCCTCATTTTCTTACGCTAATCCCGCGATTCAAGCAGTCGCCACAGATTTAGAGATCGCAAATAATTTACAGAACGTTAATGTAATTCACAGCCACACTTGGTATGCCAACATGGCTGGCCACTTTGGTTCTCTGCTCCACGGTCTCCCCCATGTAATTACGGCTCACTCGCTTGAGCCGCTACGTCCTTGGAAAGCTGATCAATTGGGCGGCGGCTATCAAATTTCATCATGGGCTGAAAAGAGCGCTTACGAATCTGCCGATGCGATCATTGCCGTAAGTGATGGAATGCGCGCCGATGTTTTAGCCGCCTACCCAAACGTTGATCCAAGTAAAGTTGTCACGATTCGCAATGGTGTTGATGTTGATCGCTTTAAGCCAACTACCGACTCAGCGCTTTTGACTGAACTAGGTATAACTGGCCGATACGCAATTTTCGTGGGTCGCATAACTCGTCAAAAAGGTTTAGCCCACTTGCTGCGCGCTTGGCAAAATGTGCCAGTTGAATATGGCTTAGTTTTAGCTGCAGGAAGCCCTGATGAAGAAATCATTGGTAACGAAGTTAAGGCTTTAATTGAAGAACTTCAAAAAACTCGACCAAATGTAATTTGGATCCCAGACATGTTGCCACATGAAAAACTATGTGCGCTCTTAACTTCGGCAGACTTATTTATTTGTCCTTCTATCTACGAGCCATTGGGAATTGTTAATCTCGAAGCAATGGCTTGTGAAACAGCAGTCCTCGCTACAAGCGTTGGTGGAATTCCAGAAGTTGTCGCAGATGGAAGCACCGGCAAACTCGTGAATTACTCTGGCGACGGCGCAACTCTTGAAAATGATTTATCAACTGCGATTATTGAATTAATGAAAGAACCAGCGCTCTTAAAGCTATATGGTGAGGCAGGTCGCAAGCGAGCTGCTGCGGAATTTGGCTGGCCAGCGGTTGCGCGCGCTACTCTTGCGCTCTATCAATCGCTCATCAAGTAGCTTTGATCAACTAAAGGAAACCATGTCCCGTCGTGCCTATTTTCACTTCGCAGTATCAGGTCTGCTTTGGGGCATTCCTTATCTCTTAATGAAGGTAGCAGTTGAAGATATTCCGCCTACTGTGATTGTTTGTGGTCGCGTACTTATCGGTGCGGCAATCTTAATTCCTATTGCTATTCATCAGAAAGTATTGATGGATGCCATCCGCGGTTGGCGTTACGTGTTGCCTTATGCCATTTTCGAGATGATGATTCCGTGGATTCTTATCACCAACGCTGAAATCAAGATCAGCAGTGGGTTAGCTGGGCTATTAATTGCCACAGTCCCAATTTGGTCAACCATATTTGCTTCTATAACTGGTGATAAAACAGTCTGGCATAGTAAGCGATTAGTCGGCATTCTGGTTGGCTTCGTTGGCTTAGTCGGACTAGTTGGCTACGAAAGTATTATTGGCAGCTCTGATCCACTTTCAATTGCCATGATGCTAGTAACTGCCATGAGTTATTCATATGCCGTGAATATGATTTCGCAGAAGTTGCCCGATGTATCCGGCATAGCAATCAATGGTTTAGCCATGATATTCACTGCTATCGCTTACGCACCACTGATGATTGTGCAATTTCCTGAAGTCAGCACTGTCTCAAAAGAAGCGGCTATTTCACTCATTGCTCTAGGTGTCTTTAGCACATCACTTGCTTTCATCTCATACTTTATTGTTATGAAAGAAATTGGGCCAGCAAGAGCTTCAGTTATCACTTACGTAAACACCGCAATTGCTGTGGTGTTAGGCGTGGTAATTCTCTCTGAGCCACTTACTCTCGGAATCATTATTGGCTTGCCGCTAGTAATGATTGGCTCGTTTTTAGCTAGTCGTAAGCCAACCGTCAGCGCCTAGCCTTTACCATTTAGCCATGAAGCTACTCGGAGCCACCATAGGAATCGCAATTCTGGCTGCATACGTGATTGGCTCCGGGCTTTGGGTAAGCACGGGCGATAATTGGTATCGCAACTTAAACCAACCTGCTTGGCAACCACCAGATTTTATCTTTGGAATTATTTGGCCTTATAACTTCATTGTTCTTGGATTTGCAGCAGTAACAATTGCCCAAAAAGCATCTACCTTAAACAGCGTTATCTACCTGGTTTTCTTTGCCGTATCTGTTGCTTGTGCGCTGACTTGGGCATACCAGTTCTATCGGCCGCACAACTTACAAGTTGCCTCACTTGCGCTTATCGGTACTGCGGTGTTAACGATCCCAATGATCTTTATTGCCTTTAGAACATCGACTCCGATTGCAGTTGCCCTACTTCCCTATCAAGCATGGGTAGCAACAGCTGCATCCTTGAGTTATCAATACAGTCGCCTGAATTAAGGCATTACCAATCCGCCATCAACTGGAACAGTAATTCCCGTGACATAACTTGATGCATCGCTTACCAGCCAAATCAATGTTGCCGCCAATTCTTCGGGTTCGCCTAATCGACCGGCAGGTGCGAACATCTTGATCATATTGACCATATCTTTAGGTAGTTCTTCGGTCATTTCAGATGGAAAGAATCCAGGTGCCAGAGCATTTACTCGGATACCTTTTCGACCAGTCCATTGGGCCGCTAAGTCACGAGTTAAACCAATTAACCCAGCCTTGCTTGATGCATATGCTGCTTGCGGCAAGCCTTGAGGTTTAATGCCAAGAATGCTTGAGATATTCACAATTGCGCCGCCATTTTTATTGGCTTTAGCAAATGCTTGTGACATCCAATATGCACCAAAGAGATTTACATCTAAAACACTTCTAAATTGATCTGGCGTTTCATGTGTTGCGGGCACTGCGGTGCCAACGCCTGCGTTATTTACCAAAATATCAACGCGGCCAAACTTTTCAATTGCAAGTGCAATCAACGCATCACATTGTTCAGGTTGAGTTACATCAGTTTGCAGGGCGGCATATTTACGGCCAGCAGCTTCAACTAGAGCGCCCGTATCTGCCAAACGGTCAATACGTCTTGCGCCAAGTACAACATCAGCACCAGCTTCGGCTAGCGCTTTAGCAAATGCGACCCCTAGACCAGAAGAAGCGCCCGTGACCACTGCGACTTTTCCATCTAATTTAAAGCGGTCAAGAACACTCATACTCACTCCTCAAATAGGTTTTATTTGCGTAAGGTTAAGGCATGGACTTCGCCCTCAGCCCTAAGACAACCGAATATGCCACGAAACTTCAAGCCTTCATGGACTCTGAAGTCTTCCCAGCTGAAGCTGTTTATCACCAGCAACGTGAGCACTTAACTGCACAGGGCAAGCCACATGCTTTGCCGGCAGTTGTTGAAGAGTTAAAGACAAAAGCAAAAGCGCTTGGGCTATGGAATCTATTTTTGCCACATTATGGTCATGGCTTATCGGTTACCGATTACGCAACACTGGCCGAGATTACTGGTTGGTCACCTGATCTCGCACCTGAGGCAATTAACTGCGCAGCTCCTGATACCGGCAACATGGAACTTCTCGATATGTTCGCAACTGATGAACAGAAAAAGCAGTGGCTAGAACCACTACTTGATGGTCATATTCGTTCAGCTTTTGCCATGACCGAGCCTACAGTTGCTTCTAGCGATGCTCGCAATATTCAGACCCAAATTGTCAAAGATGGCGATCACTACGTTATTAATGGAACCAAGTGGTGGACAACCGGCGCCATGGATGAACGCTGTGAGATTTTGATTGTGATGGGTAAAACTAATCCTGATGCTGATGACCATCACCAACAATCAATGGTCTTAGTTCCAATGAATACACCCGGGGTTAAGGTAGTTAGGAACTTAACTGTCTTTGGTTATGTAGATCAACATGGTCATGCTGAAGTTTCATTTACTAACGTACGCGTGCCAATTACTAATCTGTTAGGCACCGAAGGCGAAGGGTTTGCGTTAGCACAGGCAAGACTGGGGCCAGGCCGAATTCACCACTGCATGCGCGCGATTGGAATGGCTGAGCGAGCCCTCTCGTTGATGATTAAACGCACGGTTTCCCGAGAAGCATTTGGCAAAGAGTTGGTGCGACAAGGAGTGATTCAAGATTGGATTGCTCAAGCACGAATTGATATTGAGCAAGCTCGGTTACTGGTTTTAAAGGCGGCCTGGATGATTGATTCGGTTGGCGCAAAAGGTGCGCGTAAAGAGATTGCCGCAATTAAAGTTGCCGTCCCGCAAATGGCAGAGCGAATCATCGATCATGCCATTCAAAGTTATGGTGGCGCTGGCGTGAGCCAAGATTCGCCACTTGCTGCTATGTATGCCGGAGTTCGGACTTTACGCATAGTAGATGGGCCAGATGAGGTTCACATTAGAGACATTGCGCGGTTAGAAATCAAACCTTATTTGTCATGATAGATCTGACTGCGGTCCGCGAAGAGGATCGTTTCGATGTTGCAAAAATGCATGCTTGGCTGCGTCCATTTATAAATCAGGATCAGCTACCCGAAGTGCTGCAGTTTCGCAGTGGTGCTTCTAATCTGACTTATCTACTCAGCTACCCTGGCCGCGAGTTGGTTTTGCGTAAGCCACCGGTTGGAATGAAAGCAGCATCTGCTCATGACATGAATCGAGAGTATCTGATTCAATCCAGACTGCAGTCTGTTTTCCCATTAGTGCCGAAGATGATCGCTTTGTGCCAAGACCAAATCGTTATGGGTTCGGATTTTTATGTGATGGAATATGTGAAGGGTCAAATCTTTCGCCGTGATATTCCAGATGACATAACCTCTTCTGATATTTCGGTTATGGCTGACTCTTTGATTAATGGATTAGTTCAACTACATGCCGTTGATTCTTCAATTCTGGCCGAGTTGAACAAGGGAAATGGATATGTGCAGCGTCAGGTTGATGGCTGGTCTAAACGTTATCGCAATGCGCTAACTGATGATGTTCCTGCTGCTGAAAAGTTAATGGCCTGGCTATCTGCTAACCAACCTAATGACGTTGATTCCTGCATTATTCATGGCGATTGGCGCATAGATAATGTGGTCATTGATTTAGAAAATTCCCGGATCAAAGGCGTACTGGATTGGGAACTAGCAACTGTCGGTGATCCCCTAATGGATTTAGGTTCAGCACTTGCCTATTGGGTTGATAGAGATGATGAAGCAGCATTTGCATCGCTTCGTAGACAGCCCAGCCATCTGCCAGGAATGCCAACTCGTGAAGAGTTTGTAGCAAGATATCTAGAGCTAAGTGGCCGCAAATGTGATGACTTCACATTTTATGAAGTTTTCGGTCTCTTCAGATTAGCTGTGATTATTCAACAGATTTGGGCGCGGTTTCGTTTGGGTCAGACAACTAATCCCGCTTTTGCTGGGTTTGGGGCTGCGGTAAATACCTTGATTAATCGAGCCGAAGGAAAAATTTCATGAAGGCCGGACGCATCACTGTTTCAACCCGTAAATTTGAAGTAACCGAAGTTCCAACTCCAAGCGCCGGAGCTGGACAGGTTCGTATAAAAGTTGGCGCTGCTGGTGTCTGTTTATCAGATGTACATTTCCTAGAAGGTATTTTATCGCCAGGCTATTTAGCTGGTGATGAAGTAACGCTTGGTCATGAAGTAGCAGGAACTATTGATCAAATTGGTGAAGGCGTTGAAACTCGCTCTGTCGGCGAACGTGTTGTTGTTATCGCCGGTGAACGAAATCAATCAAACCAGATTACAACTTTGGGATTTGATTACGATGGTGGTTGGGCCGAATTCGTTGTAATGAATTCTGAACTTGTTTTGCCAATTCCCGACTCTCTACCTTTTGAGCAAGCAGCGATAATTCCAGATGCGGTATCTACCCCGTGGGCTGCAATTTCCTCAACTGGCAAAATTCAAGCTGGCGAAGCAGTGGCGGTCTTTGGAGTTGGCGGGCTTGGAATTCATGCGATTCAATTGTTAAAAATAATCGGCTGCAGCAAGATAATTGCGATTGATCCGCGTGAAGATGCTCGAGCCAATGCGATGGCACGTGGGGCAGATTTTGCTTTTGCGCCAGATGACCTGAAGTTAAAAGAGCACCGTGGCTTAAATGCCGCCTTTGACTTTGCCGGCGTTACGCCAGTGCGCAAAGCAGCACTTTCAATGTTGGGTGAGCAAGGTCGGCTAATCATTGTGGGTATAGCTAATGAGCCCATCGTTATTCCAAACGATATGGCATTTACTTATATGCGCACACAAATAATGGGACATTATGGATCTGAGCCTCATCATGTAAGTGAGTTAATTGAATTTGCGCGTCAAGGTAAGTTAGATCTTTCGCACTCAGTCTCTGAAGTTCTTCCACTTGATCAGGCAGCAGAGGCGATTGATAAATTAGCCAACAAGATCGGTAACCCGATTCGAATTGTACTAAAGCCGTGATTTCTCAAGTGGTTAAGAAATTGGAATCACGATCTCGTTATATTGCAAGAACCCTGGCTTAAATGGCGGATCAAAGCGACAAATTCTAGTTTCTTTCGAAAGCGTCAGGTTCTCTTTGGCGGCTGCTGCACGAAGTTGAACCTCCATCTTCTTGGAAAGTTCAGATGATGCTTTGCCTCGAAATGAAGTAGCTACGCAGACTTCTGAAACTAGGTCACGGAGAACAACTTTCGAATCAGTTGGCTTCGGCATATTCTCGAATTTACTTCCGGCTGGCATCACAAATGAGACGTACCAATTCTCAGAATCATCTGGTTTTTGAGCCGCAATCACTGGGGCGGTCATTGAGATTTTCTCTGAATTTTTGTTCCCGCTAGAAATGTAGCCAAAGAGTGAGGAAAATGCTCGGCTTGATGCCTCTGAATATTCAGCCGGGACTGCTACTTCGGCAATAACACAGGGTTCATATTCGCGAATTTCAAAATCACGAAAAGCTTCAATAACTCGGAATTCCTGTCGCTGTGTCATTCTGTTAGTTCTCGGCAAAGCCTAATTTATCGAGCAACTTTGAATCACGCTGCCATTCTTTAGATACTTTGATGTGTAGGCCAAGGAAAATGCGAGCTTCGAGTTCGCGCTCTATATCTGCACGAGCACGCATGCCAATATCTTTTAATTGTGCGCCTTGATGACCCAGCAAGATGGCACGTTGTGAATCGCGTTCAACGTGAACTGTGGCGTGGATATCAAAGAAAGGCCGGCTGCCAGTTTTTTCGCGCTCAGACATTTCATCAATAGTTACCACGATTGAGTGCGGCAGTTCTTCGCGCGCATCACGAAGTGCAGCTTCTCTAATTAACTCGCAGATTAACTGCTCAATGCTTTGATCACTACGCATATTGGTTGGATAAAACTCTGGACCTGGCTTTAATTGTTGGCCAATTAATTTCTTAAGCAGTTCAATTTGTTCATGAGTTGCTGCCGATACTGGCACAATTTCATCCCAAGTAAAGTCTTTAGCCATGGCCATGATGCTCGCTAAGCGGGTGGCAAGATTAGCTTTGCTAATTAAATCTGTCTTAGTCACAAGGGCAATTTTTTTACTTCGTGGGTGCTTCGCAATTTCATCAATAATGTATTGATCGCCAGCACCTGATTCTTCATCGGCTGGCAAACAAATAATGATTACATCGACTGAATCTAAACTCTCTTCAACTACCGCGTTTAAGCGCTTACCCAGCAGCGTCTTTGGCTTATGTACGCCGGGGGTATCAACCAAAATAGCCTGAAAATCTGGCTCGTTAACGATGCCGCGGATTGCATGCCGAGTGGTGTTTGGGTGCGGCGAAGTGATTACTACTTTGCTACCAACGAGTGCGTTGACCAGAGTTGATTTTCCGGTATTTGGGCGGCCAACAATGGCAACGAAGCCCGATCGGAATTCATTCTCTGTGCTCATTGGCTAATCATCTCATTACATTGGTGAGAGAAATTCCACCGCATCTGCAATTGAAGTCACGATTTCAGCAGCTCGCTCACCTATCAAGCGATGGCAACCTTCGCTAACGGGTGAAGTTATCGGCCCTGGAATTGCCATAACTGGCCGCATTAATTCGGCCGCATCGCGAGCAGTTCTAAGTGAGCCGCTACGAAATGCCGCTTCAACTACTAACGTGGCATTAGAGAGCGCCGCAATTAGCCGATTGCGAGTTAGAAAACGAGATGGAATTGCTGGCGTTCCGGGCACGACTTCACTAACTAAACACCCTAGTTCGGCAATCTCGGCAAATAAACGCGCATTGCCCGCGGGATAATTAATATCGATACCAGCTGCGATTACCGCAACCGTTACGCCCTCAGCAATCAGTGCTCCTTTATGCGCAGCAGCATCTATTCCATAAGCGCCACCACTGATGATTGCCCAATCGCGATCTACAAACCCAGCCGCAAAATCTTGCGCAATGCGAACGCCGTATTGCGTCGGGTTTCTAGTGCCCACGATTGCGAGCGAGTTGCCAGTAAGAAACTTAGGATCGCCTTTAATCACCAGCCCGATTGGTGGTGCGGCTAAGTCATTTACAGATTGTGGCCAAGTTAAATCTTGCGGAGTCAAAAAAATAGCTCCCGATTGCTCGATCAACTGCAACAGTTCATCAGCATTACTCAACTTCAACTTTTCGATAGTTCGCGCATATTTGATTGGGTCATAAGCCCCATTAAGTGCCCGATCTAGAACGTAGCTAGCGCCATTACTAAATACCTCGCGTGACCAGAATGAAGATCCGCCTTCGACGGCTGCGAACAACCTGGCTCTTGCAGCTAGTTCACTCATAGCTCTACCCCATCGCGCAAGGCATACGCCTGTTTTACATCAGACAAAGTCGCAATTTCGTGTCGATGTAAATCAGCGAGCGTCCATGCGGTACGAATTACTTTATGTAAGCCACGTGCTGTAATCGTTTCGCGATCTAGTTCATCGTGCAGGAAATTCATTGCCACTCTTTCTGGTTGATAAGTAGTACGTAGTGCGCGCGCAGGAATCTGGCTGTTTAGTTTCCAGCTCTCGTTAGCAAAGCGTTTAGCTGCGATCTCACGTGCAGCTATTACCCGATCTCGTATAACAGCGCTGGATTCGCCTAACTCATTTTGCGCCATCTCGATGCGACTGACTGGGTCAACAATCACCCGCAGATCAATGCGATCAAGTAGTGGCCCAGATAGTTTTCCTAAGTAACGTCGAACCTGTTGCGAAGTACAGGTGCAGTTACGCCCACGACCCGAGAATTTTCCACATGGACAAGGGTTTGCCGCTAGAACTAGTAAGAACTGAGCCGGAAAAGTTAAGTTTCCAATGCTGCGAGCTATCGTGATTTCACCTGATTCCAATGGTTGCCGTAATGAATCTAAAATCCCGGGGCCACATTCGGGAGCCTCATCAATGAAGAGCACACCGTTATGCGCAAGGGACGAAGCACCAGGTCTAATTACATGTGAACCACCACCGACCATTGCTACTCGAGTTGTTGTGTGATGAGGTGCCACAAATGGCGCTAACTGCGATTGTGGTGCGCGATTTCCTAAGGTGCCAGCAATTGAATGTACGGCAGTAACTTCGAGAGCTTGGGCGATAGATAACTTTGGCAAGATCGTTGGTAGTCGCTGAGCGATCATGGTTTTTCCAGCACCTGGTGGTCCAATTAAAAGTAAATGATGTCCTCCAGTTGCGGCAATCTCGGCAGCTAATCGTGCGCGCGGTTGCCCAGCCACATCGGCGAAATCCAAAAGTCCTTCATCAATACCACTCTGCAGATCAAGTGGTTGTGCTTCAGCTCGCTCGCCAGTACGCAACCAGCGAAGAACTTCAACCAATGTTGACATGGGAATAATCTCTAGATCAACCATTAACTTGGCTTCGGCCAGATTTGCAGCAGGAACTACCGCTCGAGTAATCCCCGCCTTTGCCGCGGCTAACAAAGCCGGAAGAGCTCCGCGCACACTGCGCACTTTGCCATCTAGTGAAAGCTCACCTAAGAAAACCGTGTCTTCGCAATTTGGCAAAGTTTGATTAGCAATTAGCAAAGCAACAGCAATCGCTAAATCAAAACTAGGTCCACTCTTAGGTAACCAAGCTGGCGATAGCGAAACGGTAACTTTGCGATTTGGCCACAGTTCATTGCTATTAGTTAACGCTGATCTAACTCGATCGCGTGATTCAGAAAGCGCCGCATCTGGCAGACCCAACAAGGTGTACGCCGGTAACCCGTCGGCGATATCAACTTCGACCGTGACTAAGTTTCCTGCTAATCCCTGCAGACCAACCCCGAAAGTCATTCCCAAAGTCATAGAACGTTTGCGCGCAATTCAATTGTGTGCGAACCATCGCTTGAAGTCAGAACCGCAATTGCATCAATCTGGTAATCGCACCCAAGCGCTCCGTTGGTAGCCAACCAAGCCAGCGCCAATCGCTGAATTCGATGAGCTTTTGCACTATCAATTGCTTCAAGCGGGTGACCAAAGGCGCTCGACGATCGGGTTTTGACTTCGATCATATGAATCAGCCCACTACGATCTAAAGTAACTAGATCAAGCTCGCCTTCGCGGATTCGCCAGTTGCGGGCAAGTATTTCATCGCCACGTTTAAGCAGATATTGCGCAGCTAGTTCTTCGCCGGCAGCCCCGATACTTTTATTTAGACTTTTCTTAACTATTCTCATAACGCCAGAGGCTAGGTAGCGACTCTGACTTAATTACTTGCCGTTCAAACCCTTGTGTTCGAGTGAGAACTGTGGCTACTTAAGTAGAGCTGCCACATTTGCAAATGAGCGACGATGCTCTATGCACGGACCATTTGCGGATAACAATTGACTGTGGCTGGCAGTGATATAGCCCTTGTGTCCAGCAAAACCATAAGCCGGATACTTCTCATCAAGTTGGCGCATGATGCGATCTCGGTAAACCTTAGCCAAAATTGAAGCAGCACTAATCGTGTGTACTACTTGATCGCCTTTCCAGACCGCTAAGTTTGGTAGCGCTAACCCCGCAATTGCGTAGCCATCAGTTAGCACATAAGCAGGTGAAACTTTAAGTGCCTGAACTGCTCTGCGCATGCCATCGAGATTTGCCGCATGCACGCCACGCGAGTCAACTTCGGCTGCAGGGATTTCAACAATGCTGTAAGCAATGCTGTGTTCGATTACTAAATCAAAAAGCGCTTCTCGTTTACTTTCTTTGATCTCTTTAGAATCGCGCACTGGCGCTAGTTCGGGATGAAACGGATCTTTCAAGATTACTGCGGCTACTACCAACGGGCCAGCACATGCACCACGACCGGCTTCATCAACGCCGGCAATTGGTGAAATGCCAGCTTCAATTAATAGCTGCTCGATCACCTTCATGGCTATTTCTTAGTTTTTATTTTTTCAGCGGGCTGATTTAGCGCATCAACATTTGGTACTAGCGAAATATTCTTAATTGGCCAAATAACGGCAAGTACGCGACCAGTAATTCGATTAAGTGGCACAAAACCCTTATTTATATCCTCTTGGTGAAAACGAGAATCAGAGCTTGCGCCACGATGATCGCCCATCACCCAAAGTTTGTCTTTAGGAACCGTTACATCAAAGTTCGTATCGCTAGGAACATTGCCAGCAAATATGTATGGCTCAATCATCTCTTGGCCGTTAACAGTAATTTTTCCAGTAGTGGTACAGCAAATTACGCGATCGCCTGCTACGCCCACAACACGCTTAACTAAGTACTGTTTAGCTGGGTTAGGCAATACGCCAACTGCCACTAAAGCCGCTTTAACTTTTGCAATTACGAAAGGTGAATCACCCATATCGGCCGCCGGCAACCAATTATCTGGGTCACGGAAAACAACTACATCGCCACGCTTTATATCGTTTCCAATAAATGGGATGCGATTAACTGCTACGCGATCATCAATCTGAAGTGTGTTTTCCATTGAACCAGATGGAATAAAGAAAAACTGAACTACAAAAGTCTTAATAAAAAGTGATACGACGAGTGCAACAACAATTAGAACTGGAAATTCTTGCAAGAAGGTCCGCTTGCGTCTCATCTGCGCAAACCGCGTTTAACTTTAGAAGTTATTCGGCTGGCTTTGGTTCGGTTTCAACAACTTCAGCTTCAACCACAGCTTCTGGAGTCGCAACTTCTGCTGGAACCTCGGACACAGCAATCTCTGCTACTGGCTCGGACACAGCTGGAACCTCGGACACAGCAACCTCTGCTACTGGCTCGGACACTGGTGTAGAAAGAATTCCATCGCCGTAACCTTCAACGCCATCGCGCTTTTCGCGAATTTTGGCAGCCTTACCGCGTAGATCGCGCAAGTAGTAAAGCTTGGCGCGACGTACATCGCCCTTCTTTACTAGTTCGATCTTTTCAATAACTGGAGTGTGCACTGGGAAAGTACGCTCAACGCCAACGCCGTAAGAAACCTTGCGGATGGTGAAAGTTTCGCGAACGCCATCGCCTTGGCGACGGATTACGATTCCCTGGAAGACCTGAAGACGGCTCTTGTTACCTTCGATAACGCGAACAGAAATCTTGAGCTCATCGCCAGCACGGAATTGCGGGATGTCTTTGCGCAGGGATGCTGCATCAACGGCGTCAAGAATGTTCATTTTCGTCCTCTTTATCTAGATCTAGTCGCGGCTTAAATAACCACGGCAGACTGCGTATCTTGCCACAGGTCATCGCCTAAGCGTAAATCGAGCCTGAGCGCGCTATTGGGCCAGACGGAACGAGAGCGTGGCATGAAGCGCTGGAGCTGCGGCAATCGTCGTGCCCGCAACCGTGGTGACCTTTGCGCCAGCCTCAGTTGCGATCAATCCGCCGGCTGCCAAATCCCATTCCTGGAGGCCTTTTTCAAAGTAGCCATCGAGAGCGCCCATCGCCACATGACAGAGATCTACGGCGGCGGCCCCATTTCGGCGAATATCGCGAATTCGGGTTAGCAATTCAGAAAGCTGAGCTAATTGGGCTGGCCGAGCATCGACATCGTAGGCAAATCCGGTTCCGACTAGCGCCCGGTTAAGTTCAACTTCTTCGTTGCAGGCAATTGCTTGATCATTTAGGAAAGCGCCGCCGCCCCGGCTGGCCGACCAGGTTGAGTTAATTGTGGGCGCAACAACAACGCCAACTACAACGCCATCAGAATCTTTTGCCGCAATGCTCACATTCCAACCAGGTAACCCATATAAATAATTAACCGTGCCATCCAGTGGATCAATTACCCAAGTAATTCCCGATTGTGAGGTTCGCTGCGAACCTTCTTCGCCAACAATGCCATCGCCAGGGCGAGCTTTTAGAATTTCGGAGACGATGTGGTTCTCGCTCTGGGAATCCATCTGCGTAACCACATCAATTGCCGTCGATTTCGAAGTAACTTCGAATGCCACTGGTCGCTTTTGTAGTAATTCGCCCGCTTCGCGCCCAACACGTTTAGCTAATTCGAGAAGTTCAGCGATCAAATTTGCATCAGTCATTTCACAATTCTACTCCCCCGAAATCCCGCTAATGTCACGGCTCATCGGTTAGGCTCTGAAAACTATGAGCGAACTGCGCGTGAACGGTAAGTCTGAAGATGGCCTATATCTCTCTCTTCTAGATAGCGATGGCAAAGAATTCAGCGTTCGAATTAGCGACACTCTGCGATCTACCGTTAATCAACCGCGCTTAATGTCTGTGCAAGATGAAGAAGCTGCGCCAATTTCAGTTAAAGAAATTCAACGTCGTCTGCGTACTGGTGAATCACCAGAATCAATTGCTCAAGATGGCAATATCACGGTTGAAAAAGTTGAACGCTTTAGCGGACCAATTCTGCAGGAACGTCAATTTATTGTTGATCAAGTTGCTACAGTTATTGTGCGCAAAGAGCCTGGTCGCGAACCCATTAATTTCGGTGATGCAATTGTGTTACGTCTTGCGCCACGTGGAGTTGATATCACACAGATTAATTACAACTGCTGGCGAATTGAAACCGGCATCTGGACCATTCAAGTTTCCTACCCAACTTCAGATGGTCATGGCGTTGGTCAATGGGAATACGATCCAACTCGTCGTGCGCTAAATGCACTAGATGACAATGCTCGTTGGTTACTTGGCGAAGAAACTCCAGCGCCGCGTGCACCACTTGAGCCAGGTTTGATTTATACCGAGCAAGTTGATCGCAACCCTCGCGCAACTGAACCTGTGCGCGAAACACCTCGATTAGTTTCAATCCGCACAGATACTGATACTGAATCCGCTAAGGATGGTGTGCAAGGTCGCGCAAAGGTGCCAAGTTGGGATGAAATTATGTTTGGCCAGAAGAAAGATGAAGATTAATTAATCGTCTTTTGTAACAACGGCACGTAATTCTCAAGTTCAGTAAGTGCACCATGATGACCAACCATTGAGCCTTCTAAACTCTCACGTTCTTCCTCGATCAAAATCAAGCCACCTTTGGCGATCGCAATAATTTCGCCCATACGATCAAAGGAATCCGCACTTGGATTTGGCCCAAACAGACCCGCAGTAAGTGCGTCTTCGCGAGTGTAGATATTGGCGCGATCGCCCAAAAATTCTTCCCAGCGAGATTTCACTTCGGCGCGAGCGGCTACTGAATCAAGGGCGGCATCTAAATATAGATGACGGGCACGGGGCTCCCCCGCAATCGTGGCAATGCCAGTAAGTAATTGATTATCACGGCCCATTACTATTTTTTCTTCAACATTAACCATGCCATGGTCGGCAGTTAGCCAAATGCGCGTGCCCTTCGGAAGTTCAATAATCAATTGCTTCGCCATGTGATCAAGCATCGTAAGAGCCGCCAACCATTTATCCGAACCAACGCCATCGCTATGACCAGCTGAATCAAGATCATTCATATAGAGATAAACCAGGGCAGGAGATTTAGCCAATGCTAATTTTGTTTGGGCAACTAAGTCATCAACTAAATTTGCGCCGCGATAGGTAGCGCCACGGAAAACTGCTTGCGTGAATCCCGTATTTTCATAACGTTTAGCTGCCACATGCGAAACATTTACGCCAGCTGCGGTTGCTCGCTCAAACAAAGTTGGTACTGGTTGCCAATAAGTTGGGTCAACGCGATCATCCCATTTCAAAGCATTTAAAATTCGGCCATTGCTACGAGGTACTCGAACCGTGTAACCCAACATGCCATGCGCACCCGGCAAAGTTCCGGTAGTTAACGTTGCTAGCGAGGTGGCTGTGGTTGAAGGGAAAGCAGTTTGCACTCGTCCACTTCGCGTAAAGGTCGAAAGTGTCGGAATAAATTCAGCGTACTTATCGATAACTTCATCGCCTAAACCATCGATTAAGAAAAGTACTTCGCGACCACTTGGTGATTCGCCAGCTGCAATTCCATCGTGCGCATCTACTACCCCAAGCCCCGCAACAATTGCCGGCAAGATTTGGTGAAGATGCATGCGTTAAGGTTAGGGCATGAAATCCGCACTTGTCTTTTCGCCCGAGGTAGCAGCTGCGCTAGCGAGTAAATCGCCAATTGTTGCCCTCGAATCAACGATTATTAGTCACGGATTGCCGCGTCCATCGAATTTAAATGTGGCCCGCGAAGTTGAAGCGATTGTGCGCGAACATGGTGCGACACCAGCAACAATTGCGATTTTAGATGGTGTGGTTCACATTGGATTAACTGATGAGCAACTAGTAGCAATCGCAAACCGCGATGACATTAGCAAAGCATCTAGCCGCGATTTAGCCATAGTGGTTGCGAACAAGAAGTCTGCTGCCACCACTGTTGCGGCCACTGCCCACTTAGCCGCGCAAGCTGGCATCAAAGTTTTTGCTACTGGTGGATTAGGTGGTGTCCACCGTGGCGCTGATGAATCATTTGATGAATCTGCTGACTTAACTGCGCTTTCAAAGCTAGACATGACCGTAGTTTGCGCGGGTGTTAAATCTATTCTCGATGTTGGCGCAACGCTAGAACGGTTAGAGACGCTAGCAATTGGGTTAGTCGGATATAAAACAACTGCATTTCCTGGTTTCTATTTAACTGATTCTGGTTTCATCATTGAGCATCGCGTTGATTCAGCAGCTGATATCGCAGCTGTAATAAAAGCGCGCGCATCAGTCGGCACTAATGGTGCCGCCTTGCTAGTTGCCAACCCAGTTGTAAAAGAGATGAACCGCGCTAAACATGATCAAATTTTAGCTACTGGTTTAGCAAAGGCAGAGGCTGCTCACATAACCGGTAAAGATGTGACTCCGTTCTTGCTCGAGCATTTCCACACGACTTCACAAGGTGAATCAATTTCGGTCAATATCGAAATCATCAAATCAAATAGCGCACTTGCTGCCGATATCGCCGTTGCCAGTAACTAGCGCCAGTAACTAAAGATGTCGAAAATACTGTGCATTGGTGAAGTTAACCTTGATGTAGTTGCCATTATTTCTAGCGATATCAATTACGGCAGTGACACCGCTGCCAAAGTATCAACTCATGGTGGTGGCGCAGGCGGAAACGTGGCTGCGTGGTTGCGTATTGCCGGCGCTCAAAGTCATATGTTGGCGCGTATTGGTAAAGATGCCGCTGGCGTTGCGGTGCGCAGCGAATTTGATCGGCTAGGCGTTAGCTATTCTGAAATAGATGTTGATGGTGCACCAACTGGAATCGTGGTTGTCATCGTTGATAAAGATGGCGAACGCAGCATGTTTCCGGACAATGGCGCAAATAGTGGTTTAACTCTGGCTGATCTACCTGAACTCGATTCTTTCAATGCTGCCTACATCTCTGGTTACGCACTTCTTGATCCGAAATCTCGCGCCGGAATTCTGCAGATGATTGGCAAAATAAAAGCAACTGGCCTAAAGATTTATTTGGATCCAGCAACTGTTGGTGGCATGAATGGTGTGCCAATCGCTGAAATTCGGGCCTGGATAAACCAAGTGCACTGCTTATTGCTAAATGAAGATGAAGCAAAATATTTATCGTCAACGACTGATCTTGATTTAGCAATTACTGATTTACTGCAGATCTGTCCGACTATCGTGGTCAAACGAGGATCACTTGGCGTCATTGCCGCTAATCGTGGCTCTGCTTCAATCTCATTGCCAGCAATTTCTGCTCAAGTAATTGATACCACTGGTGCTGGCGATAGTTTTGCTGCTGGATTTATCGCTGCCGACCAAGCCGGACTTGATTTCACGCAATCACTAGGTGCTGCTCTGACCATTGCGGCCAAGTGTGTTGCAATCGTGGGGGCGCGCCCAGCCCTAGATGCGCAGGTTTAGCCCAACTTATTGGCAGAATCACGGCCATGGCTACGGCAAAAACACCCTCTAAGAGCGCCGCAAAATCGAAAAAACCAGTTGGTCCTAAAGCTGGCGAGTATCCCGGCAAAATTGTTGACGTTGATGTTTCATCTGAAATGTCAGAATCATTTCTTGAATACGCATATTCAGTAATTTACTCCCGCGCACTTCCTGATGCACGCGATGGTTTAAAACCAGTTCACCGTCGCATCCTGCATCAGATGTCTGAAATGGGTCTGCGTCCAGAGCGTGGGCACGTAAAGAGTGCTCGTGTAGTTGGCGAAGTAATGGGTAAGTTGCACCCACACGGTGACAGCGCAATTTATGACGCCCTAGTTCGTATGGCGCAAAGTTTCTCAATGCGTTTGCCGCTAATTGATGGTCACGGAAACTTTGGTTCGCTAGATTCCGGCCCAGCTGCGATGCGTTACACCGAATCTCGTTTAGGTAGCGCTGCTATGGCAATGGTTGCCGAGACCGATGAAGAAACTGTTGATTTTGGCCCTAACTACGATGGCCAATTACAAGAGCCACTAGTTCTGCCTGCTGCTTATCCAAACCTGCTGGTTAATGGCGGTTCCGGTATCGCAGTAGGTATGGCAACAAATATGGCACCACATAATTTAGGTGAAGTAATTGCGGCAACTAAATATTTAATTGAAAATCCAAAGGCAACTCTTAAGCAGCTAATGAAGTTTGTGCCGGGTCCTGATTTTCCTACTGGCGGCGAAATTGTCGGCATCGAAGGAATTCAAGATGCTTACGAAACTGGCAAAGGTTCGGTAAAGGTGCGCGCTAGCGTTGAAATCAGCAAAGTTACTTCACGCAAGATGGGTATCACGATTAAGGAACTACCTTTTAATATCGGCCCTGAAAAAGTAGTTGAGCGCATTGCCGACCTGGCTAAAGCTAAGAAGATTCAAGGCATTTCAGACATCATCGATTTAACTGATGGTCAGACAGGCACCAATGTGGTTATTGAAATCAAGAACGGTTTCGAACCTGAAAAAGTACTTGAACAACTATTTAAGTTAACGCCAATGGAAGATGCTTTCGCCATTAACGCGGTGGCACTTGTTAATGGTCGCCCACAAACTCTTGGTCTAAAGAAGTTGCTAGAAGTATTTATCGAGCACCGCATTGAAGTTGTGCGCCGTCGCTCGGAATTCCGCAAAGCTAAGGCAACCTCACGTTTAACTCTGGTTGATGGCTTGCTCAAGGCAATTATCGATATCGATAAGGTAATTAAGATCATTCGCGGCAGTGATGATGCAGCTGCTGCTAAAGAGAAGTTAATCAAAGACTTTAAATTAAATGACGAACAGGTCACATATATTCTCGATATGCCACTTCGTCGTCTAACCAAGATGAGCAAAATTGAATTAGAAACTGAAGGCAAGGAACTCAAGAAGACTATTGCTGAATTAACAGCGTTGTTAAAGTCTGAAGAGAGCATCAAAGCTCAAGTTTCACTCGAGTTAACCGAGGTCGGCAAAGCATTTGCTACCCCTCGTAAATCTCGTATTTCAGCCGCCTGATCTTCAGTTAGACTGCGACGTGATTTCAACTCAAGCCCTTGAACTACGCGCGGGCGCACGCCTGCTAGTTAAAGGCGTAACCGTGCGCATTAACAATGGCGATCGCATCGGTTTCGTTGGTCGCAACGGTGCTGGTAAATCAACTCTGGCCAAAGTTCTAGCTGGTGAAAATATGCCAGCCGGAGGGGCCGTAAATCGCACTGGCAAAATCGGTTATTTGCCTCAAGACCCACGCGTTGGCGAAGAAACCGGCAGCGTTATCGAGCGCATCTTGTCTGCTCGTAACCTTGATCAAATTTCCCATCGCATGCGCGTTGTCGAAGAAGAGATGGCAACTTCTGAAGGCGAAGCACTTGAGAAAGCCATGGATCGCTACACCCGAGTTGAACAAGAATTCAGCGCAGCTGGTGGCTATGCCGCAACTGCTGAAGCCGAAGCAATTGCGACTTCCCTTGGTGTCACCCAAGCAGTCTTTGATCACGAACTTGCCACGTTATCTGGCGGTCAACGCCGTCGAATTGAACTTGCTCGCATTCTTTTCAGTGGCGCCGAAACTCTTTTGCTTGATGAGCCAACTAACCACTTAGATGCTGATTCGATTAACTGGTTACGTGACTATCTCGCTAAATATTCAGGCGGCTTAGTAATCATCTCGCACGATGTTAACTTGATCGAAACTGTCGTTAATAAGGTTTTCTATCTCGATGCTAACCGAAACGTGATCGATGTCTATAACTTAGGTTGGAAAGCTTATTTACTGCAACGCGAACAAGATGAGCACCGTCGTAAGAAAGAACGCGCTAATGCTGAAAAGCGAGCTGAGATTCTGCAGAAGCAGGGCGAGAAAATGCGCGCCAAAGCTTCCAAGGCAACTGCTGCCCAAGGCATGTTACGTCGCGCCGAGAAGTTACGTTCCGGTCTCGAAGATGTGCGCGTTTCTGACAAGGTCGCAAAGCTACGCTTCCCTACGCCTGCCCCTTGTGGCAAGACTCCCCTATCGGGTGAAGAACTTTCTAAGTCATATGGTTCACTTGAAATCTTTACCGACGTAAGCTGCGTAATTGATAAGGGTTCTCGCGTAGTAATTCTTGGCCTTAACGGTGCCGGAAAAACAACGCTTCTTAGAATTCTGGCCGGTGAACTTGAATCAGATACTGGCACAGTCGAAGCAGGCCACGGCTTAAAAATTGGCTACTACGCGCAAGAACATGAAATGCTCGACTTCGAACGTACTGTCTTAGAAAATATGATGTCCTCTAAAGATGACCTGCGTGAACCTGAAGCGCGTAATGTGCTTGGTTCATTCTTATTCGTAGGCGATGATGTCCATAAGCCAGTTAAAGTCCTATCTGGTGGTGAGCGAACTCGTTTAGCCTTGGCAACCTTGGTTGTCTCAGCTGCAAACGTTTTACTTCTTGATGAGCCAACCAACAACCTTGACCCCGCATCTCGTGCAGAGATCCTGGGCGCACTTGGCGAATATCAAGGAGCGGTAATCATGGTTTCGCACGATGAAGGCGCAGTTCAGGCACTCAAACCTGAACGCGTTATTTTGTTACCTGATGGCGATGAAGATCTTTGGAAAGAGGATTACTTCGATTTGGTTGCAATCGACTAATTAAGCGTCGATGCTGTCGCGATCAATTTCGGCATTAGCAATGAAATCTTTACGTGGTGCAACATCACTACCCATTAGCAGTTCAAACATTGCCTCAGCTGCAGCGCCATCAGTCACAGTGATGCGACGCAAGGTGCGAGCATCTGGATCCATAGTGGTTTCGCGCAACTGATCTGCATCCATTTCGCCTAAGCCTTTATAGCGCTGAATCGGCTCTTTCCACTTCTTGCCAGCCTTAATTAATTCAGCAGTTACCTTCTTCATTTCATCATCTGAATAGGTATAGATGTATTCACCCTTTTTACCGCCGCCACCCATTGTTTCAATGCGGTGCAGTGGTGGGATCGCAGCAAATACGCGACCAGCATCAATCAACGGGCGCATGTAGCGATAGAGCAGAGTTAGAAGTAAACAACGAATGTGTGCACCATCAACATCAGCATCTGACATCAAGATAATGCGGCCGTAGCGAGCCTCATCTAATTCAAATGAGCGACCAGAGCCAGCGCCAATTACTTGAATGATTGAGCCGCACTCTTTGTCATCAAGCATCTGCGAAAGTGATGCTTTCTGAACATTTAGAATCTTTCCGCGAATCGGCAAGATCGCTTGGAACTCAGAATTTCGCGCAGCTTTGGTGGTTCCAAGTGCGGAGTCACCTTCTACGATAAATAGTTCGGTGCGATTTACATCTTCAGAACGACAATCAGAAAGTTTGGTTGGAAGCGATGAAGATTCAAGAGCGTTCTTGCGGCGCTGCAGATCTTTGTGGGCACGAGCCGAAATACGGGTACGAGATGCGCCGGCAACCTTTTCCAGGATTAAACGGCCATTGGCTTTATCAATGCGCTTAGTTGTGGCAAAGAATTTCTTTAGCTCTTCGGCCACAACTTCACCGACGATTCGAGCAGCAGCTGATGTGCCCAGAACTTCCTTAGTCTGTCCTTCGAACTGTGGTTCTGACATACGAACTGTCACAACCGATGTCAGACCTTCGAGGATGTCATCTTTAATAACATCGGCTTCGTTCTTCTTCAAGGTTCCAGTGCTGCGCAGGGTCTCGTTAAAGGCCTTGGTCAGCGCCTTCTCGAAGCCAGTCATGTGGGTTCCACCCTTTGGCGTGGCAATAATGTTTACGAACGAGCGGTTGGTGTTGGCAAACTCGTTGCCCCACTTAAGGGCGATATCAACCAACATATCGCGCTCAACTTCGGTTGAAACCATGTGGCCTTGATCATCTAGAACTGGCACAGTTTCTTGATAATGTCCAGAACCAGTTAAGCGAATTACATCGCCGATACCTTGATCTGGTTGCATGAATTCGCAGTATTCGGAAATACCGCCTTTGTGATAAAAAGTTTCAGTGGTCTTTGTCTTTGTGCGATTGTCATTAACAATCAAAGTTAAACCCGGCACCAAGTATGAAGTTTGACGAGCGCGAGCATAAATTTCTTCGATATCTAGTTCAGCATCTTTAAGGAAAATCTGGCGATCACTCCACCACTTAATGCGAGTACCAGTTACTTTTGCTGAAACTTTACCGATTGTGCGCAAACCTGATGCCGGTGTGAAAGTTGCCTTTGGTCCATCGCCTTCGAAGATGCCAGCTACGCCGCGCTTAAATGACATCCAGTAAATCTTGCCATTGCGATCTACTTCAGCATCAAGGCGTTCGGCCAGTGCGTTAACAACTGAGGCACCAACACCATGGAGACCACCGGAAGCTGCATATGAACCGCCACCGAATTTTCCGCCCGCATGTAGTTTTGTTAACACAACTTCAACGCCAGTTAGGCCGGTCTTAGGTTCTTTATCAACTGGAATTCCGCGACCATCGTCGTGAACTTCGACCGAACCATCTGATTCAAGGTTGATATCAATCTTCTTGCAGTATCCGGCTAGGGACTCATCAACTGCGTTATCGATAATTTCCCAGAGACAATGCATCAATCCGCGTGAATCGGTGGAACCGATATACATACCTGGGCGCTTACGAACTGCGTCGAGGCCCTCTAAAACGGCTAGATCTTTGGCGGTATAGGAATCTTGCACGCCTTCTTCATTAGTAGCCACGGGGGTGAAGATTATCTGCGACCTGGGATTTGACCCGTTAAGCGCGCCGAAAGGGTCTCAAATAGTGAATTTATCGCTCAATTTTCAGTGAATTAACAGGTAATTAACGAAAAAATATTTATTTTAACAAGCGGGGAATAACCAAGGTGTGGTTTGCTGTTCCCCTAGATGAAGTAGTCACCGAGAACGACTAGTCGTTTACCGAATGGAGAGAACATGACCGATCAGCTAATCCTCGAAACAACCCCTCTTAATGCGGTTGATCGTTGCGATCGCTGTGGTGCCCAGGCTTACGTGCGCGCGGTTTTGTTATCTGGTGGCGAACTCTTGTTCTGTGGTCACCACGGCAAGGAATATGCTGAAAAGCTAAAGCAGGTTTCAGCCAAGATTCAAGATGAGACCGACAAATTAGTCGACGTCTCTTCTAACTAAAGCGCCTTAATCTCTACTCGCCCTAAACCCTTTACATCAACGGCGTATTTGTTTCCTGCCACTAAATCAAAACTTCTAGTTGCAGATCCGCTTAAAACAATTGAACCTGCTGGCAACTTAAGGCCATCTTCAACTAGAACTTTTGAAAGCAAAACAAGTGCTAGCCATGGATTGCCTCGAATTGCGGTCAATGGTGCGGTATCAATTTCATCTTCATTTTTAAATACTTGCGCAGTTAAGTTCTCTAAGTTCGCTTCATGCGCTGGCACCCAATGGCTATAAACAAATGCGGCAGCTCCGGCATTATCGGCAATCGCATCATTGGCATAAATCTGTGCCTGGCCATAGCGATAATCAAAGATCTCAATACCAGTGGCAACATGGCTGACGTAATCTAAAACTTCTGAAGGATGAATTTCAGTTGTGATCTCTTTACTAATCTTAAAGGCGACTTCAGCTTCAGCTCGTGGCTGGATGTAATTGGCAGTCTTGATCGAATCAGTTAATTGCATGGCATCAGTTAAGTATCCAAAGATCATTACTGATGTTGGTTCAGCGCAATTGGGAGAATCAAGCGCTCCCCCAACCTTCACGCCCACCAGGCTTTCACCTGCTTCTAAGCGGTATGCCAGCTCGTTCTCGCGAATAGCGTGCGCTTTCTTAGCCACCGGCGCAAATGACATACAGGGCTTAACTAATTCGCGAGCGTTACGTAATTGTTCGGCGAAAAGTTTTACATATTCTTTATGTGAGCCATCGCAGCGAGGTTTATTTTTAGATAAACCGCAACCACATAACTTTGGCGCTTCGATGCTTTCAATGACGTTACCTTCGGCATCTACAAAATCGACCTCACCGGTAAGTCGAATTGAACCGCTAGCCGGATTTACAAAAGCTTGCGGTTTGTCACTCACGAGCGCTTCTTTTTAATCTAGGTAATCGCGTAGTACTTGGCTACGTGATGGGTGGCGCAACTTAGACATGGTCTTTGATTCGATCTGACGAATACGCTCACGAGTTACCCCGTAAACCTTTCCGATCTCATCAAGAGTCTTTGGCTGGCCATCAGTTAAACCAAAGCGCATCGCAACAACACCAGCTTCACGTTCTGACAATGTATCTAGAACTGAATGCAGTTGTTCTTGTAGCAGCGTGAATGAAACTGCATCAGCTGGTACTACAGCCTCAGAGTCTTCGATCAAATCACCGAACTCTGAATCGCCTTCTTCGCCTAGTGGCGTGTGAAGTGAAATTGGTTCGCGGCCATACTTTTGAACTTCGACTACCTTTTCAGGGGTCATATCAAGTTCTTTAGCTAACTCTTCAGGGGTAGGTTCGCGGCCCAGGTCTTGCAACATCTGGCGCTGAACACGAGCCAACTTATTAATAACTTCAACCATGTGAACCGGAATACGAATTGTGCGAGCCTGGTCAGCCATCGCACGAGTAATCGCCTGACGGATCCACCAAGTGGCATAGGTCGAGAACTTATAACCCTTGGTGTAGTCGAACTTTTCTACGGCACGGATTAAGCCAAGGTTTCCTTCTTGAATTAGATCAAGGAACAACATGCCACGGCCGGTGTAACGCTTTGCTAGAGACACAACCAGGCGCAAGTTAGCTTCAAGAAGGTGGTTCTTCGCGCGCTTGCCATCTTCAACGATCCATTCAAGCTCACGCTTTAACTTCTTATCTAACTTCTTTTCGTGAAGCAGCATTTCGCCGGCAAATAAACCAGCTTCGATACGTGTTGCTAGTTCCACTTCGAGTTCAGCATTTAGCAGCGCAACGCGACCAATCTGCTTTAAGTAATCCTTTACTGGGTCAGCAGTTGCGCCAGCAGTCATAACTGTCTGCGCAGGTGCGTCGTCTTCTTCAGAGGCCTTTAGTGTGAAGGCATTTTCTTCGTTGCCAACAGCTGAATCATCAGTTAGATCAACAACGCGAGGCTGGTTGCTCTTATCTTCTGCCTCAGTATCAATGATTTCAGTGGCTTCGGCAATTAAAGTTTCAACATCTTCTAACTCAACTTCTTCAAGTTCGACTTCCTCGCCATCAACTTTTACTACTGCAACCTTGCCACCGGCTGCTGGCTTTTCAGCCACTACTGGTGCTTCCTTAACAACTGGTGCTGGAGGTGGCGCAATTAGTGCAAGTTCAGTCTTCTTCAACATGCGGAATGGTGAACCCAGACCAGCTTTGCGAAGTTTCTCAGTTACTAATTCAACCTGAGGTCCAAGTGCTTTAGCTTCATCAACTAAATCCTTGTCAGCTTTCTTTGGAATACGATTTAGCGAAGTTACGCCACGTGCTTCAAGTTCGTTCTGAACTTCCTTAAACCGAATCGCAAGATCGCGGGCTTCAACAATCTGGCTAACGTCCTTGGCTGTTAAATCTTTCTTAAGTTCAATTTTCTTTACCGGCGCTGCCTTTTTAACTGGCGCAACCTTTTTAGCAACAGCTTTCTTAACTGGTGCGGTTTTTTTTGCTATAGCTTTTTTAGCTGGCGCAGTTTTTTTCGCAGGAGCTGCTTTCTTGGCAGGTGCTGCCTTTTTTGCAACTGCTTTAGCAGGTGCTGCTTTCTTGGCGACAGCTTTTTTTACTGGAGCTGCTTTAACTTCAGGTGCAATCTTTTTCTTCACCTTGTTTTTGAGCGCACTAAATACAGCCACAGCAGTCCTTTGTTTGATTCGCGCCCCGATTTTTTAACTTTTCGGTCGCGAAGGCGATGGCTATATTATAATTTGTCCACAGGGGTAAATGCACATCCAAAAGCCCTAATTTGCCATTTTTCGTGGCTTATTTCTTAATTCAGTGGGCTTTATTTAAGATTCCTCGAATTACATCGCCGACAGCATCAACTTCGACTAGAAATCCGTCGTGGCCAAAGGGCGAAGAAATCTCAACCACAGGTTGAGCCGTAGGCGTAAGTTCGGCGATTTCGGCCTGTAATCGCGGGGTAAATAAGCGATCAGTATCAATTGAGACAACCGTTACCGGGATCCTGATGGTCGCAAGGGCCTTATCCACGCCCCCGCGCTCTCGCCCAATGTCGTGCGAGCTCATGGCATCGGTCAAAATTATGTAGGTATTTGGGTCAAACCGATGAGCCAACTTATGAGCTTGGTGATCAAGGTATGACTCAACGGCATATCGGCCAGTGTCATCGCCCTGCATTTGGCGACCGAAGCGAACATCCATTTCAGATTCAGTTCGGTAAGTGAGATGCGCAATTCGACGTGCAATACCCATGCCTTCGTATGGCCCTTGCTCTTGGTCGTAGTAGTCACCACCATTGAAATACTGATCGCTCTTGATTGCTCGAATCTGAATTGAGTGAGTTCCGATTTGATCACCGGTTGCAACGGCACTTGATCCAATGGTGCAGATTGCTTCAACGCGTTCAGGTAATTGAACTGCCCATTCCAGCGAACGCATTCCGCCAAGAGATGGACCAACAGCTAATTTATATTTGGCAATTCCAAGGGCATCGCTGAATTTAACTTCAGCTGCAACCATGTCGCGCACTGTTAGATATGGAAAACGTGAACCCCAACGTTTTCCATCGGGTGCTATAGATGACGGACCAGTACTTCCTTGGCAGCCACCAATTACATTTGGGCAGACCACAAAAAATTTATTGGTATCAAAAGGTAATCCGGGGCCAACCATCTGCGGCCACCAACCTGGAACATCAGACCAACCAGTCATTGCGTGGTTTACTAAAATTACATTGTCATGTGCTTCGTTAGGCGTGCCCCAAGTTTGATAAGCAATTGTGATGTCCGGAAGAACTACACCTGATTCAAGTGTTAAATCACCGATCTTTATAAATTTGCGATCGCCCGGATCATCGCCTTCGAGCCAAGCACCGGTCACCCAGGCTTCTTCGGTTACGGAGTGTCGATGCTTTTCGACTTTGTTATGTTCTGAAGCTTCCATAATTAATCCCTAACGCACTTGCTCTAGTCGGTTAAGACCAGAACCAGGTCGTCACCCGGAGCACCCCGCCGCGGTGGAGGGTTGCCGTCTAGTAAGCCGGGGCTAGTACCTAGAACTCGTGACCTGGGTAAATTGTAACTTGCGGCGCTCGCAGCTGCGAACCCTTTAGCCTCGGTTAGTTAGCCTCAAAAATCGCGGTTTTCACCTTCGGATGTAATTGTTCGCGCATCTGGATAAAGGCTGCCGCTGGCCAACCTGCGCTGAAAACTCGGCGCAGCAATAGGGCTAATGAATAGCCTGGGTTATCAATCAGCGCGCGATCGAGTGCTTTATGCGCCAAAGCGCCTTGGCCAGATTCATAGGCGACGGCCGCAAAAATTGAAGCAATCGGTGCTACATAACCAACTGGTGCGATGCGCAATAACTCTTTCCACATTGTCCAGTACGACTCGATGCTTTCAGCGCTATGAATGCCGAGGGCGTAATCGCGCACTTGAATATCAGATAAGCGACCAATTACTTGCGCAACTAAATCGGGGTCACTGCTGCCGCGATCAGTTTCATAAAGAAGACCTAGATCAACAACGGCAGTTGCGCCATCGCGTTGTTTCTCATTTAAGTCTGGCGAATCTTCATGTACAAAATAACTTTCAACTTGAGCAATGAACTCAACACCAATATTAGGTAGCGCCGCAATTGAATCAGCCAGTTTTGAAACATCGATAAATGGCAATGTGCGTCCTGCCATTACTTGTTCAGCTGCCACTCTAGAACTATCAAAGTCTGGCAATACATTGCCTTCAGGTGGGCAACAAGAAATGTCCCCGCAAATAACTGAACGCCAGCGGTTGCCAATTACTTCAATTGATTCGCGAATCGCAATTGAATTCTTGGCCAGCGATATCGCCAGATTGCTTAGTACTTCAGTGCCAGATTGGTACAGCTCAGGACCGCAACTCGGCACATAAGCCAACATGAGTGCTGCATCAGCGCCATCGAGTTTTAAGTGATGCGCCAATAAATCATAAGCATCGCTATTTTCAGCTCTTGGATAATCAATACGCATAGCCATCGAAACTTGATCACCCTTGATGGCCACTAAAACCAGCGAATCACTTGGGTGATAGCCGATCAGAAATGGAATTGCTGCTAATAGGTCGTGTGGAGAAGTAAGTGTTGTCATGCCTTTGAACTTAAATCAACTTACCGACGGATTTCCAGAATCAACCAATTGCTGTGGATGGTTAAAACGCTAATTTCTGCCTATGGCTAAAACATGAAGCGAGTTGGCGCAATAACTACGGTTACCGCGGCGAAAACTGTGGTCTTGATCGTGCCAGTTATCGCTCGAGTAGTGCCATTGTGAGTCCAGTGACCGTTCCAGCTCTGCACCAAAATTACTGGATAGATACCAGGGTTCTTGTAAGTATGTTTGATTTTGCCATTTGGGTAGGGCCCGCCGGCATCGGTTGTACTTAAGAAAGTTCCATCACCAAAACTCCACACAAAACCTGGTCGCAACAACACATCTACTACTTCGCCCACCACGGTTACGCGAGTCGCGAATTGAGTTGGTAAATCGCTCCAAAAATAGATCGGCACATTTACCAGTGGTTCAGCTTCAGGTTGATAAGCAATTCCACCGGTTGGTAGTAATTTTATTAAGCGATCATTTAAGGAAACCGAGTTGGTTGCTTTTGGTTTAAGAGATGGTTTAACAGTTGGCTTAATGTGTGGTTTGTATGTGCGCTTCGGCGTTGGTTTTGGTGGCGGAGTTGGCGTGGCAGCTGGACGCGGAATCAATTCCGGAAAGATTGGTTTAACTATTGTTGGCTTAGGTGTCGGCGGTTTTGCGGTGCGTGGCTTTGTCTTTGCTTTCGGGCCACTGCCTTTCTTGCCCTCAATAATGATCTGGCCATCTTGGGTGTAAACATCGATGCAGGCAGCATCTACACAGTCAGCAGCGCTAGCTGTGTTAACGGGTAGGAAGGCGATTAAAGGCAGCAGAAGCGATAAAAGTAAGTAATTCAGTGGTTTTCGCATCCGAGCAGGCTAGGTTCCAAGGTCAGGCCAGATGCACGCACCCTGCAAAAGTGTGGATGATGTGAGAGCCTAGAACTGTGGCGATGCGCGATGGAGATGGTTGGGTCGAATGTGACTGCGGTAATCGCCATTGGGGAAAGCATGGCGCAGCTGGCTTATTGTTAATTCGCGATCAACATCTGTTGTTGCAGCATCGTGCGCCGTGGGTACATAACGGCGATACCTGGGGAGTTCCGGGTGGTGCGCGTGATTCACACGAAACCATTATCGAGGCTGCAGTTCGTGAGGCAGTCGAAGAAACTGGAATTGACCCCGCCTTTATTCAACCAATTACCACGTTTTCTGATCTTCATGGAAACTGGCGCTATGACACTGTGTTGGCATCTGCAACTTCAGAGTTAGTGGCCCTTGAATTAAATGATGAATCTCATGAAGTGCGTTGGGTTCACTGGCAAGAAGTTACTCAATTAGATTTACATCCGAGTTTTGCGAAAACTTGGCCGCAAGTTTTAGAAATCCTTAACGATCTGATCGCACCAGCTTAATTCGCTCTCTGGCACATGTGCCACCAAAACTATGGTCTTGCCAGCTTTTGCCTCTACCTTTAGTAGTTCGATGATTCGCTTGGAACTTTCCACATCTTGGGCAGCCAGTGGTTCATCCAATAACAGAACTGGCGCATCAACTGCGATTGCTAAAGCGATAGCAACGCGCTGTTTTTCGCCACCAGATAACTGTGTGACTTTTCGATCAACTAAGTCATTGATTGCTAGTTTGGCAATTGCGGCATTCTCACTAGCAAGTGTTGAGCCGGCAGAGCGGGCCATTGCGAGAACTTCTTGAACTGTGAAAGCTAAATTAAAGAGCGGTTGCTGCAGGGCCACGCTTCGCAGCCTGGCTAATTCAGGAATTGAATAGTTGCCTAAGTCCTTGTCGTTAATTTCAATACTCCCGCTCGTCAACGGTAGGTCACCCGCAATAGCTGCCAGCAAAGTGCTCTTGCCGCAACCATTTGGCCCGATGATTGCTGTAATCGTGCCCGCTTTGAATTCAGCGCTAAAGCCCTTAATGACGGGGTTTGCGCTGCGAGAGAGTGAGATTGAGTTAACTGAAATCATGACTGACTCCAACTGCTTTGGCGATTTCGTACCAAGATCGCCAAAATCGGTGCACCGATTAGTGCGGTAAAGAGCCCCACATTTAGTTCATTCGGAGCAGCAATAGTGCGAGCTAACGTGTCGGCGATCAACAAAATAGTGGCACCTAGTAAAGCGCTCTGCACGATCAGTGGCCGATGTTTTGGCCCGCTGACTAACCGCGCTATATGTGGGGCCGCTAATCCCAAAAAGGAAATTGTGCCAACAGTGCTAACTGCGGCGCCAATTAAAATCGCCAAGGCAATTAGCGCAATGCGGCGAACTTTGTGCGGATTAATTCCTAGATGTTTTGCTGTGGCATCGCCTAATGACAGTAAATCTAATCCCGGTGCGATCCAGAGAGCGATCGCAATTCCAACTATGGTAAAAATCAAGAGCGGAAGCAAGTCACTCGAATTCGTTAAGGCCAGTGAACCGAAACTCCAAAACGAAATTGACCTGGCATCTGATCGCGAAATTGCCGTAGTTAGAATTCCAACGATCGCCGAGATCGTGGCTGAAAATGCCAACCCGATTATTACTAAATTAAGTGGCGAAACGCTGCGTTCAAGAGTCGCAAAGCGCAACGTCAGAAGTGTTGCCAGTAACGCACCAATAGCCGCAATCACCATGGCTGAGATTGAACCAATTACAACAACGTTTGCCAGGACGCCAATAACAACAGCTAATGCAGCACCAGCTGAAGTTCCTAAAATTGCGGGCTCGGCTAACGGATTATTTGTGGCACCTTGCGCAATTGCACCAGCAACTCCGAGTGCCGCGCCAACTATCAGCGCTGTAGCTATCCGAGGAATACGAATCTGCCACAGAATCTCTGCCGCGCTGGTATTTGCCCCTGGGTTAAATAACGCCGAGACCAAGCCATTTATCTGAGCCGCACCAACGCTAAGCGAAACAGCCATCATGGCGAAAAGGAAAACCAAGTTAATGGTTAGGAAAGCGTTGCGACTACGCACTTTTGATCACTCCGAAGGCAGTGGCTAATTCGCTGATTAATGAGGGAGTTCTTGGCCCAAAACTTAAAAGTAACGAGTCGTCAACAGCTACCACCTGCCGATTTTTTCCAGCTGGAGTCTGGGCAATGCCAGGTAATTTAACTAGACCCGACACTCCCCCAACTGATTCAAGCCCACCAATCATTACTAAAATCAAGTCTGGATTTAGCTGCGCCATGGTTTCAGCCGTTAGCGGCGTGAAGGGCTTAGATAACTTTTGGGCACCAACATCCACTGCACCCGTTGCCTCAATCAGATAGTCGGCTCCAGAGCCTTTTCCGCCAACTAAGTAAATCGAACTGGTTCCACGCAAATAAAGAAAGGCAATCTTAATTTTCTTATCAGTAGCACTTGCTTCAACCAGACTTCCATCAATTGACTCGGTTAGCAGACTTTTTAATCTCGCTGCACTCTGAGGTGCACCAAGTGCGGTGCCGATCTCTTCGATCTTGCTAACTAATTCCGCCAAGTTCCAACTTTGCGAGACGCTAACTATTCGAATTCCAGCCTTTTCTATTTTAGAAATCGCACTGCTTGGTCCGGTTGCATCATCGATAATCACTAAAGTCGGTTGCAGCGCAATGATTGTTTCTGGAATTACTTGGTGTCCTGAAGTGACAATTGGAATATCAGTTAATTCCGTGGTGCTGCTGGCGATATCTCGGCCTACTAAATTCTCTCGATATCCCATTGCATCAATTAATTCAGCCGCACCATTTGCCAACGCCACAATTCGCGCGTCGGTTAATTTCTCTATTGGTGTTATGGAAACACTTGATACATCGCCTTGGGTGATTTCCTTTTCAGATTTTGATTGACTCTGAGTGCATGCTGTGAGCAAAAAAATTGGCACAAGTGTGAGCGCCATTACTTTTAGAATAGGCACTCGACGCATTGCGACATTGTGTCAAAAATTCACCCGACAGATACGAAAGTTTTGTCGGCTAACGTTTGAATGCGCGAGCACTACGGTATATGTATGCGTAAAGCGCTTTTTTTGAGCCTACTTCTATGCCTTGTGTTGCCGCAAAACTCATACGCAGCCAGTAAATCAATCACTGGTTCAGTTGGGCAAACTCTGACCGCATCGGCCACTTCGGTTTCTAATAATGCAGTTATTACCGTAACTGGAAAACGCTTTGATGAAAGTGTTGGAATCTACCTAGCTATTTGCGTGATTCCGAAGAAAGGTTTACCGCCAACCCCATGTGGTGGTGGCGTCAACAAAGCCGGCGTTGGTGAGGGTTCATTTTGGATTTCTTCAAATCCACCACCGTATGGAATTGGATTGGCCGATCCCTTCAAGCCAGGTGGTCGGTTTAGTTACAAAGTTAAAATGAACAGAAAGATTGGCAAGTTCGATTGCAAGAAAGTTAAGTGTGCTGTAACCGTTCGAGCAGATCACTTAAGAAGTGATGACCGAAGTTATGACCTTTATTTACCAATTACTTTCAAATAGGAGATCCAAGTGAAAAGAATAGTTCTAGCAGTAGTCGTAGCCGCAGGTCTATTGGTTGCTCCAACGCCCGCTAACGCGCAAGCTAAAGTAGTAGGCGGACCGCTAACTGATTTGTCGGCTTCGCCAACCATTAACTTGAGCATAACTGGGTTTCCAACTAAAGCTGGACTTTATTTCCAGCAATGCGCAGCGCCAACCGGTTCTACTCGTCCGACCACTTGTAATGATGCTGCTCAACTCTGGATTTCGAATGAACGAGGTGCCAACTTCGCACCAACTGCCAACATCGTCTTTAAGCCAGCAGCAAGTTATAAGACTCGTACTGGACAAGAGATTGATTGTCGCAAAGTCTCATGTGGAATTTATATTCGCTATGACCATAACAACAGCGGAGATCTCAGCGAAGATAACTTCATCGCTCTGACTTTCAAAAGTGGCGATAACACTCCACCGCTTGTCAGTGATGAAATTACCGCCTCAATCGGCGGTGTTACGTTGAGCCAAAGAAACCCAATTACTATGGCTTATCGCGCTCCAGGGCTACTAATTTTCAGCGCTAAATCAGGGGCAACTTTGTCCGCTAAGTCATACGCCCCAGCTTGTACATTGGTCGATGGCGTTGTTACAGCGCTTAAGGGCACTGGCGCATGCGATATCGGTATTACCTCACCTGGCAACGCAACCTATGGGCCAATCGAAGTTCACTTCCCGATTTACTTAAAGCCAGGCAACGATGGAATTCTGAGCAAGGCATATCCAACTACGCTCAAAATTCGCAAGAGCGCGATTCTCAAGAACGATAGTTTATTTGGCGAGAAACTTAAGTTTAAAACTACTAGCAAAACTTGTTCGGTGTATGGCAGCAAAGTGATTGCGCTACGAAAAGGTGCTTGTGTGCTATCTATAACTGGGCCAAGTGTGGCTAACCTATTTGCAGGTGTTAAAGAAAGCTACACAATTACGATTCAATAAGAGTTCGTAAACCCGCAATACAAAAAGCTGTGGTCTTTGAGATCTCGGTATCTGGGCTATTTCCGTTTTCAATTCGCTTTGTTGCTGCATCAGTTAGTGACTGAATCATGCTTAAGGCATAGTTCAAATCTCGCACGCCAATTTGCGTTAGTGCCGACGATAATGGAGCTAACAGCGCACGGTGCGCTGCCCCGATTTCGGCACTGCGATTAACCGGTAACGATGTGGCGCTAAGTGCTTTTGCCAATAAGTGGCGGCCATCTGCGATGTATTGCAGGGCTGAGTTGATCCAGTTAGCAATCGCTTCTTCGGGAGCTTCCGCGGGTTTAACTGCTTCGACCAAAATATCGGTAAAGGCGTTTAGCTCTTCAATAATCAAATCAGCTACTAGTTCGGCACTGCTGCCGAAATATTCGTAGACCGAAGTTCGAGCTAAACCTGCTCTTTGCGCCACTGCTGAAACGGTGATTGCTTCGCTGCCAGATTCCAGGGCGATAGCCGCGGCAGCGCTGATTAGCTCGCTGCGGCGCCATTCACGCTGCTGCACCAAACTCATAGTGTTGATCCGAGGCATAGGACAATCTTTACATTTCTTGCGCTAATCGGCGCAGTGAATCTCGCACTACAGCTGGGTCGGTAGTGCGCCAGAGTGGTGGCATCGAGTTCAAAAGCACGCTTCCATAACGTTTATTGACGATGCGCGAATCAAGAATTGCCACTACCCCGCGATCAGCTTCAGAACGTATCAAGCGACCCGTTCCCTGGGCTAGCAGAAGCGCTGCCCGGGGCATAGAGACCTGCATGAATCCGCTGCCGCCTGATTTATCTGCTTGAGCTGCGCGAGCTGCCATCACTGGTTCATCTGGCCGTGGAAACGGAATGCGATCAATCACAACTAATGAGCAAGCTCGACCCGGTACATCAACGCCCTGCCACAACGACATAGTGCCAAGCAAGATCGAAGTTTCATCGCTTGCAAATTTTTCAACAAGCGGCCCAACTGAATCGCCACGTTTTTGGGTAATAATTTTTATCGGAAGTTCAGCTAACACTTTACGCAAATGCGCATCAGCGGCCTCTACCCCGCGCCAAGAACTAAAGAGTGCCAAGGTGCGACCACCAGCGGCATCAATTAATTCACCGAGTTCGTCTAAAACTTCTTGGCTCAAACCATCGCGACCTGGTTCGGGTAAATGCTTTGGTAAATACAAAACGCCTTGATTAGCAAAATCAAATGGTGATCCCACATCGAGCATCTGCACATTTGCTGGATCAATCTCATCTTTAGCAACTTCGGTGTCGGGGTCATTTCCTACTAAGAAACCAATGGACTTAGCCATCGCATCAAATGAATTGCCCACCGTTAAAGTCGCCGAAGTTGCAATCACTGGCGTCTTGGTTAAGAGGTTCGAACGCAAGACTTCCGAGACTGAAAGCGGCGCTAAATACAGAGTTGAGAAAGTTGGTTCATACCAGAGCACTTGATTATTACTCTGCTTTAGCAACTTGCCACATGTAGTTGAAATCTCATTGACCGCACCTTTAACGCGAGCGCGTTCGGCAATGGTGTCAGAATCAACAATTTCTTCATCAACGGCAATCAACTGAGTAATGGCTTTGGCAGCCTCTAAAACCTTACGAATCGGGGCTTCTAGCGATGACGGAATCTCTTCTAATCGCCCACTCTTAGTGAAATCGCCACGCACATCTTGGCCATAATCAGCCATCGCATCGTGGAAATCATCGGCCACTTTCACGAAAGTATCAGCTAGTTTGCCCGGCAGATGTTTGCGAGCCATTGCCGCAGCTCTAATAACTCGGGCCGAAGTAAGTTCTTCAGTCACTGCCTGTGTTGTGCGATCCATAAACTCGTGGGCCTCGTCGAGAATCACGGCATCGCGCTCAGGCAAAATTGGATGCGAATCAACAATTTCAATTGCGAGCAAGGTGTGATTAGTGATGACGACATCGGCAGTTTGCGCTTTTGCTTTGGCTTTAGCCGCAAAACATTGTGCGCCGTAAGCACATACATCAGCACCGACACACTCTCGACCAGATAGCGAATTGGCTAACCAAACTCGACGATCAACCTCAGGTGCATCATCGCGATCACCACTTACACCTGGCGTTTTGGCCCACGCAGTTAAGCGATTGGCATCTTTACCTAAGCTAGAAATCTCGAGAAGTACTTCACCATCAGGGTCGGCAGTTTCCGAATTCATCTTCTGTAAGCAAACATAATTTCCTACGCCTTTATAAACGGCATAAGTAATCTCGCGACCAAGTGCATTCTCAAGCGCTGGCACAACTGCGGGCAGATCGCGTTCAACTAACTGTCGCTGTAGCGCCAGTGTGGCTGTCGCAACTAAAACTTTTCGGCCATGAACTAAAGCCGGCACTAAATAGGCAAGTGATTTCCCAGTGCCAGTGCCGGCTTGCACCATTAAGTGGTGTTGATCGCTTAAGGCATTTGCGACAGCTTCAGCCATCTCGATCTGACCTTCACGAGTTTGCCCACCAATTGCCGCAACGGCGGCCTCAAGGGCTTTTCTGGTTTGGGTAGACAACGCGCTGCTCACAAGGGCAACCTTAACTACTTTGCTTTACTGCGCAGTCCAACCACCATCAACTGGAATTGCTGTGCCAGTTATATTGTGCGCTGCGGGATTACATAACCAAAGCGCAAGAGCGCCAATATCACTTGGTGTTGACATGCGTTGGCTTGGTTGTTTCTCGCTGAGCAAGTCAGCAATACCGGCTGCGCGATCTCCATTATGTAA
This sequence comes from Candidatus Planktophila sp., assembly GCA_044351155.1. Classification (GTDB taxonomy): domain Bacteria; phylum Actinomycetota; class Actinomycetes; order Nanopelagicales; family Nanopelagicaceae; genus Planktophila. The sequence continues at coordinate 114,070 of JBILGH010000001.1, forward strand.
ATCCACGCGAGCTTGAATTTGTGGCTCAATCAAGGCGGTTTCAACCCAACCAGGGCAGATCGCGTTAATCGTGATGCCACCAGAATTGCTATCGCCTAATTTGGCGTATTCCAAAGCAGCCACTTTGGTTAACCCAACAACGCCATGTTTAGCTGCCACATAAGGTGCTTTGGCAGCTGATGCCACCAAGCCATGAACCGATGCGATGTTGATTACTCGGCCAGAACCGCGCTTGGCCATTTCAGGCAATAACAAGTGCATAGTGTCGAAGAAAGATGAAAGATTAATCGCGATGATGTCATTCCATTTACTACGTGGCATTTCGGCAATCGATGCGGTGTGCTGAATTCCGGCGTTATTAACCAGGATGTCTACTGCCCCTCCACTAAGAATCTTTGCAATTAGCGCTTCAGTGGCATCGCTATCCCGTAGATCTGAAACATGACTTTCTACTTTGCTTGCACCAGCTGCTAAAACCGTACTCTCGGCTTTTGCAATTGTGTCGGCATCAGCTAAACCGTGCAGAACAATTGCTGCGCCTTCACTAGCAAGTGAAGTAGCGATTCCTAAACCAATTCCTTGAAAAGAACCGGTGATAAAGGCGCGCTTGTCAGCTAATGAGTTACCCATTTACTTATCTCCATAAATTAATTGCGCGACTGCTTCGGCGCCAACTTCATCTAACAATATGTCGTAATGATTGGTATCGGCAATGGTATGTACCTTTAACTTTGGATACTTTGGCAAAACCGCAGCTAGCACTGGTTCCGGGTACAAACCACCCTCTTCATTCTGTAAGCCACGAACTGCTCGAATGAATAGAACTTCTTGCGATAACTTCTCGAGTGTTTTTTCAATTAGCTTGCTAACAAATAAATCTTCACTATCTTCTTCGACCGCTTTGGGATTAGTGCGGGCTTTAAGGCTTGGCGCGGTGCCTTGTAAGTCATATTCAACATATTCATCAAGCACCGGCGACCAGCCCTTGATAAAGGCGGCTTGTGGTTTCCAGTAATCACGATAGGCATCAGCTGATTCAAAAGTCATTGCCAATCGCGCCATAGCTGGTCCAAGTACATAAGGCATAACTTGCGCCACCGTCATGCCAGGTGGCAATGGCAGTGGGATGCCCCCATCAACTAAAACAATTCGCTTTACAAGTTTTGGCTCGGTGCCCTGCAGAGCAACCGCAACGAAGGCGCCCATTGAATGACCAATTACATCAATGCTTTCAACGCCAATAAATTTAATGACATCTGCCATATCGCGAGCGTGATTTTTCATTCCAAATGGGCCTGGTAACGAATTTGATTCTCCGCGGCCCCTTAGATCAACTGAGTAGGGCACATAACCGCGTTCAACCAGTGATTTAGCAAACAATTGAAAAGCGCGATTTGAAGATGTGACACCGTGAATAAGCAGTACTGGTAAATGGTTAACAGAAGGTAAATTGTTACCAAATCTATATAAAGCTAACTCGCCGCCCTTCACGGGAACTGTAAGTTTTTCAGTTGGAAGATATCTCTCATTGCTCATGTCTTAACTATAGATAACGAAACGTAATTCTTCTAGAGCCTAGCGAAATTCGGTATTTCAACGTTGAACGCCTAAACTATTGGGCATGCAGATCGCCAATCGATCAGCTATTAATTTCTAAAGGAGATTAAATGTTCAAGAAGTCATCGATCAAGACCGCACTTGTTGCTGCTCTTGCAATCGCACTAGTTTCACCAGTATCGGCGCCAGCTAATGCCGCTACTGAAATCAAAATTGGTGTAATCACATCAACATCAGGTCCTCTAAAGTCATACGGTGATGCTTACATCGATGGACTTGAGTGGGGTCTTAAGTACTACACAAACGGCAAGAACTCAGTTGATGGTCGTAAATTTGTAATCACCAAGAAAGATGATGGCGCGAATCCTGCGTCTGCAACCGAATCATTCAAAGAGATGGTCGGAAACGGCACAAACATTATCGTCGGAACCGCCTCATCAACAGTTGCGAAAACACTTGCTCCGCTAGCTTCCCAGAACAAAGTCCTCTATATCTCTGGCCCTGCGAAGGAAGATGCGGTTACTTCTGCAGCGAACAAATATGTATTCCGTTCAGGCAATACATCACTACAAGATTTCGCGCCACTAGCAGGCATTAAGCCAATCAAGGGCAAGAAAGTTATTCTCTTCGTAGAAGAAAATACTTTCGGCCTCGGTAACATTTTTGCTGCCAAGGCATACCTTGCTCCAAAGGGTGCGATATTTGAAGAAATCAAAGTACCTACAACAACTGTAGATTTCACGCCTTTCGCAAAGAGAGCAGCTGACGCTAAAGGCGCATACATATTCATCGCGTGGTCAAATGCGAATACAGCTTTCCCAATGCTTAGCTCGCTAGTACAGCAGAAGGTATACGCAACAGCACGACCAATTACCGGTCTTGCTGGTGTTGATAGTTATGATTTCTACGGAACGCTATTGGAAGGCTCTAATGCGATCTTGACCAACAGCTACTTCCCAGGTGTCGTAAAGGGCAAGGCAGCTACTGCAATTGCTGCTGACTTTGCCAAGGAAGGAAAAAAGCAGGACTTGTTCACATCAACCGGCGTTAACGCTGCCCAGATGATCATTGCAGCAGTTAAGGGCAACAAGGATCTTGATGTAGAGAAGATGATCACAACGCTTGAATCACTTTCATTTGTTGGTTTAACTGGTTTAACTAAGGTAAATCCGTTAAACCACACTTTGATTCAGTCAATGTTCATAACCAAACTAACTAAGGTGAATGGTAAATATGTGCCATCACTAGTAAGCACTCTTTACAACGTAAAGGTCTGATCTAGTTCATTAGATAAGTCTGGCCCTACATTTCGGTGTGGGGCCAGACTTATTTTCCTGACTGTAATCACAGCAAATCAGGCTTGAATGATTAGATTATTGAATTGAGAGCAGGTAGATTATCCAAATGACTTCAGCCCTATCAGTCGAAAACCTTGGTCTAACTATTGGTGGTGCCAAGATACTTGAGGGCATCACGCTCTCGGTTAAGCAAAACGAAACACTGGGAATCATCGGCCCAAATGGTGCAGGCAAAACTTCATTTTTTAATTTGCTATCTGGGCTTCGCGAAGCGACAACAGGCACTATTCATTTGGGTGATAAAGAGATCACCAACCTAAAGCCACATCAGCGCGCACAGGCCGGTATTGCTCGCACTTTTCAGACCTCAAGCATTTTTCCATTCTTATCGCTGCTAGAAAATGTGCGCATTGCAGCCCAAGTTGCCGATGGTTCTTCGATGAATCTGACTAAGGGCGCTGATAAATACAAAGATGTGCTTTACCACGCCAGCGCCTGTCTTGAGCAAGTTGGCCTACTGAATAAGGGTGCTCTGTTTGCTGGTTCGCTTTCACATGGCGACAAGCGCAAACTAGAGATTGCGATTGTTTTAGCTTCCAAGTCAGATGTGGTTCTACTCGATGAACCTATGGCGGGTATGAGCGTTGAAAATATCCCCGCACTAGTTGAGATTATTCGTTCGCTAGCAACTGTTCATAAGAAGACTGTGCTTATTGTTGAGCACCACATGGAAGTAGTTTTGGGGCTAGCAGATCGAATTGCGGTTTTGAATTATGGTGAGCTACTAACGATCGATACCCCGCAAAATGTTATGGATAATCCAACTGTACAAAGCGCTTATTTAGGGGCCGAACTATGAGTTCGCTAGAAGTCAAAGATTTACATGTAACGATTAGTGGTTCTCATATTTTGCAAGGCGTTAATTTCTTTGTTCCTGAAAACAAGGTAACTGCGCTACTAGGTCGCAACGGCGTTGGAAAATCAACGACGCTCAAAGCCATCATGGGCTTAAACCCAGGCACCGGAAGCATCAAATTTGGTGGCACTGAAATCGTTACTATGCCAACACACAAGATCGTACAAATGGGCATGGGCTATGTGCCCGAAGACCGCGAGATTTTTGCCAGCTTGACCGTTAAGGAAAACCTCTCGCTGGCAGCTCGTGATTCGCAACCAAATTACGAAATGGTTTATTCACTTTTTCCTGAACTACTCACTCGCACAGGTCAACGTGCCGGCACCCTTTCAGGTGGACAGCAGCAGATGGTGGCAATCTCGCGAGCGCTGTTAAACAAGAATAAGATCTTGCTGATCGATGAACCAACTAAAGGTTTAGCGCCAAAACTAGTAACTGAAGTGGCTAGATCTCTAGCCCATATTTCTGACTATTCAACGATGTTGATCGTTGAGCAGAATTTAGCCCTAGTTAAAGCAATTGCGCAGAACATTATCGTGATGGATCAAGGCAAGATTGTTTTTGAAGGTGGGCCAGAGAACTTACAAGATGAATCATTTGTGAAATCAATGCTGGGTGTAAGTGGAGGTCATAAGTAAATGAGTACATTCATTCTTATTCTGATTACCGGCGTTGGTCTAGGAGCGCTTTATTTCCTTGTGGCTTCTGGACTTTCATTGATTTATGGCTTGATGGGTGTTCTTAACTTTGCGCATGGATCATTCTTAACTATCGGCGCATTTACCGGTTTGTGGATTTCAACCAAGATTTTCCCGAATCCAACTACTTGGACTTTCATAGTTTCCATGTTGGCTGGTGGAATCGCAGCTGGCTTATTCGCGCTCTTAATGGAGCAACTGGTAATTACTCGTCTTTATAACCGCCACATTGATCAAGCGCTGGTTACCGTTGGCGTTTCCTTAGTTGTGACCGCATTAATTGGTGGCTGGTTTGGTTTCGATCCACGCTTCGTGCCTACCCCGCTTTGGTTTATGAATGCGGTAACTATTGGCGATGCGATTATTCCAATCGATCGTTTCATTTACATTGGGGTAGCTGCACTTTTGCTAATCGCGATGCTTAGTATTTTGAAATTCACTCGTATCGGGTTAATCATTCGTGCGGGTGTTGAGAACAGATCGATGGTTACCGCGCTCGGCATCAACGTGCGATTGGCCTTTAGCACCGTCTTTTTCATTGGTGGTTTCGCCGCCGGTGTTGGCGGCGTTTTGATCTCGGTCTTCTCATACGGCGTATCGCCACTGATGGGCGGATCTTGGTTGATTTACGGCTTTATCGTCGTAGTGGTAGGCGGTATGGGCTCTGTTGCCGGAAGTGCGATTGCCGCTATGTTGATTGGCATTACAAACCAGTTCGCAAATTATTATGTCACTGGCTTAGGCGACTTTGTCGTGGTAATTATTTTGGCAACAGTTCTACTAACTAAGCCAACTGGCTTGCTCGGAAAGGTCAGCCACTAATTATGTTACGTTGGAAATACTCTCGCCCATTGCTTATCGCAATCACCGTCATCTTTGCCATTTTGCCCTTTGCTGGCAATAACCCACTATCTAATCCTGGCCTTCAGCAGGCTATGGCGGTTGCATTTTTGTTTGGCGCATTGGCGCTGACTTACGACTTGCTCTTTGGTTTTACTGGTTTGCTCTCATTCGGTCACGCGCTCTATTTTGCTAGCGGAATGTATGTAACAGCTATCTTGATCAATGACTTTAATGTTCATTTCTTACTAGCTATTCTCTGTGCAATTCTCTTTACCTCACTATTGGCAGCCTTAACTGGTGGCGCAGCATTGCGTACGACCGGCATCACTTTTGCCATGGTGACTTTGGCCTTTGGCCAAGCAGGCCACGTGGTTATTGCCCGAGATTTTGGTGGCTTTACAAATGGTGACGATGGCTTGCCAGTTAACGCAGACCGACTCCCTGATTTCTTTATCGGTGTTGTAAATACCAAGTATCTCTATTTACTAGGTCTGGGAATTTTGGTCTTCATTTACTTTGCGGCTTGGTGGATTACCGAAAGTTCAGCGGGTCGAGTATTTGCTGCCCTGCGAGATAACGAACAGCGAGTATCGGTCCTAGGGCTAAACCCAAATCGCTTTAAGTTGCTTTCTTTTGTTCTATCAGCTGCGATGGCTGCTCTGATTGGTGGTGTGATGTTGATCGTTGCCGGTTCAGCTTCGCCACGCTACGCAGCCGCAGACATCACGATTGCCCTTCTCTTGATGGTGATTTTGGGTGGCCCAGTAACACGCTGGGGCGCAGTTCTTGGCGGAATTGTTTACTCAATCCTAAGCACTCGACTCAATGTACTCGCCGAAGGATCAACCTTTGATTCATTACCTACTTTCATGAGCGGCCCATTAACTGAGCCAGGATTTACTTTAGGCTTAATCTTTATCTTGATCGTGATGTTTGCGCCTGGTGGAATCTCCGGTGCTTACTACCGAGCACGCTTTAAGTACTTAACTAAAGGTAAGTAATTGAGCCAAGAATTACTTTGGCAACCTAGCGAAAGAGCTATTGCCAATAGTGCACTTACTTCACTTGCTCAAGCCGCCAAGACTCAAACTGGATTAAACCTTGATTCATACGCTGATCTGCATAAGTGGAGCATCAACCAACCAGGGGATTTCTGGTCTCTTGTTTGGGATCACTTAGGAATAATTGGCGATAAAGGCAGTGTTAATTACTCCCCCGGTAAGAACTTTATTGATGCCAAATTCTTTCCTAACGGCTCACTTAACATTGCTGAGAACATCTTGGCTCAAGGTAAAGATGGCGAAGTTGCAGTCATTGCAATCGATGAAGCCGGCAATCGCAGTGAAGTAACTTGGGGCCAATTGCGCTCAAAGTCAGCAGCAGTTGCTGCCGCCCTTACCGATCTTGGTGTAGTTGCGGGCGACCGAGTAGTTGCTTGGACTCCTAACTATGCTGAAGTAATCATTTACGCACTTGGTGCTTTAAGTATTGGCGCAGTAGTTAGTACTTCTTCGCCAGACTTTGCGCCGAATGCGGTACTAGATCGCTTTGGCCAAATTGAACCTAAAGTTTTATTGGCCGCCCAGAGCTACTCATATAATGGGAAATCATTTGATTGCATCGAGCGGCTCACCGAGATTGCAGCTTCGTTACCGACTCTAGTTAAGACTGTGCTCATCACTGATCAAGAGAATGAATTCACATCTTTTGATAATTGGATCAAGCCTTATCTAGGTGCTGAAGCTAAGTTCGTTCAGTTGCCCTTTAACCACCCAGGCTTCGTGCTCTTCTCAAGCGGCACAACCGGGAAACCAAAGTGCATCATTCATAGCGCTGCCGGAGTTTATCTAAAGGCAGTTGCTGAGCATCGCTATCAATTCGATACCAAGGGTGGCGATAAAGTTTTCTTCTACACAACTTGTGGCTGGATGATGTGGAACTGGTTAGCAACTGGCCTAGGAACTGGCGCAACCATCGTGTTATTCGATGGCCAGCCGATGTATCCAAACCCAGAGCGATTATTTGATATTGCCCAGAACGAGAAGTTAGATTTCTTTGGTGTCTCAGCTAAGTTCATAGATTCGGCCGCAAAGGCTGATTTAAAGCCAATTCAGAGCCATGATTTAAGCAATTTAAAAGTGATCGCATCTACTGGTTCAGTGCTGGTTCCGGAAAGCTTTGATTATGTGTACAGCGATGTTAAGAAAGATGTTCACTTAGCCTCAATGTCAGGTGGCACCGATATCTGTGGCTGTTTCGCAGCTGGCGTTCCGACCCAAGGAGTTTATCGTGGCGAATTACAAGGACCAGTACTTGGCATGGCAACTAATGTTTTTGACGTACAAGGAAATTCTGCCGCCGCTGATGAAAAGGGCGAATTAGTTTGTACGGTGCCATTTCCGTCAAAGCCACTTGGCTTCTGGGGCGATGAAGATAACGCCAAATACCGCAGCGCTTATTACGAAGGTTTCCCAGGCGTCTGGACCCACGGTGACTTTGCCGCCAAAACTAAATCTGGCGGCTTTGTAATCTATGGTCGAAGCGATGCCACGCTAAATTCTAAAGGCGTGCGCATTGGTACCGCAGAAATTTATCGAGTAGTTGAAACTTTTACCCAAGTACAAGAAGCCATGGCGGTTTCGCAAGATTTTGAAGGCGATACCCGAGTTGTTCTCTTTGTAACGCTAAAGAGTGGCGCCGAACTCACACCAGAGCTTGAGAAAGAACTTAAGACCGCACTTCGCGTTCAAGCCAGCCCGCGCCATGTGCCAGATTTAATTGTGGCGGCCCCAGAGCTGCCTCGTACTAAATCAAACAAGTTAGTCGAGTTAGCAGTTGGCGATGTCATCAATGGTCGCGAAGTTCGAAACCGCGATGCACTCGCCAACCCACTAGCCCTTGATTGGTTTAAGCAATTTCAGCTTTAAAGAATAGATACCAAGTTAATCTGCTTAGCCAATAATCTTTTCGACCAAACCAGTTAAAGACTTACCTTTCAAACTTGGTATGCAAACGCCGTCTAAATCTGATCCATTTGCGATAAAACCTGCTGGAATCCATTCATCGCCATGTATCAGACCAGCAATTGCACCTAGTAGCGCTGGCATTGAGTCAAGCTTTCGCTTGTGAATTGTGCCTGCCAAAAAAAAGTCATTAGAGCTCTTTGCCACTCTCAAATAACACAAAATTAGGGCGAGGGACTCTGGGGCTGAAATTGAGTAAGAATAAATACGATCAATAACAACATCTTCCAGAATGTAGGCAACTTCTGTTACAGATTTAGCGCTAGCTGTAGCAGCCAGAGCATCTGTCACTACTCTTTGAGACCAACTTCCATCAGGTAGTTGCTTTAGGGCCTTAGCCACTACTGCATCAACTGCTTCATCTGCCAGTAACGATGTAGCCACCGTTGCTAGAGCCAAAGCGCAGTGAATGCCATCTTCGCTATGTGTAACTTCAGCATCTTTTCGAGTTTTCTCTAATACGAGTTCATGCTTGTCTCTAAAAATAAGAGCTGCTGACAATGATCTAATCATCGCCATATCATCGAAATAATGTGGGTTGTCATGGCCACTATGAGGTGGCATTTTTCCCGACTTGAGGTTATCAAGTGCCATCAAGGTTCCGGTTCGGCCACGTAAATCTTCGCCTGCAGTAGCTAGCTTTGACCAACCATCTTTTGGCTCGGTTCCAGATAAGTGAATATCTGCCGAGAAGTAAAGCCACTCTGAATCATCGGTTGGTCTTGGTGCTAGGAATTCAACGGATTGCGCATGTGTGTACACAGTCGGATAAGTATTCTGCTTTTGATCAAATGCAAATTGAGTCAAACTAATCATGCGGTTCGAACGCTTAATGTTTAGGAGTCTTAAGCGATGCGAGGTTGAAGGAAATGACATCGCATCTCCAAAGGCTAGGCCTAATACTGCTCCGCGAATTTTGCTTTCTTGGGAATGGCTCACTTGCTGCCCATTTCTACTAGTGAATCTGCGACACTCAATGGCTCCATGCCTTTAGTAAAGGCAAGACATGATCCGCCCACACTGGTAACTGCTACTTTCCATTTATCCGGAATGTTTGCATAGCCTGAGATAGAGCCAGCAACAGCGCCCGCCATTGCAGCAATCGTGTCAGCATCTCGACCAAGGTTTACCGCGAAAAGCAATGACTTTGCGAAATCGCCCTTGCCATAGAGAACTGCTGCCAGTGCCAGAGAAACAGCTTCTGGCGCTAAGTCGGCGAAGAAATACTTCGTCTGCGCTACTTTTTCTAACAAGCGCTCAGCATTTTCAAACAATGTACCGTTGGCATTCTCGTTTAAAACATTCTGAGCATCTACCAAAGTTCTATATGTCCATGAATCCTTAGGCACTGAATTTAGCGCGTCGGAATAAACCTCTAAATAGCCTTTTCCAGCCATGCCACTAGTGACAGCAACGGCAATTGCGATACCTGAGTAGATTCCTTCACCCGAATGACTAACTTCGCCATCAGCAATTGTGATTCGCTTTGCCATTTCAATATCGCCATTTGCGATTACCCCAATTGGGGCAACTCGCATAGCTAAACCATCGCTCCAGGCATGATTATGTTGACCTGAGAATGGTGGCATCAAGCCAACCTTTAGGTTCTGAATCGCATTCATTTCACTAAATCCAGCACCTAGGAAGGCAGCAGTTTGAGTACAAACTTTAGTTTTCCAAACATTTGCGAAATCTTCTGCCGTAATGTTTTTGCCATACTGCAGTAATGCGGCAGCTGTTAATAGTGCATATTCAGTATCGTCACTGCCTGCGGGTTCTAGATTCACAAAATCATCGATCGCCCCGTATTTAGCTCGGATATCTTGATACGACATTCCTTCAACTGGTCGGCCTAAAGCATCGCCAATTGCTAGGCCTGCTAATGAACCACGTGCTTTATCAAGTTGTTGACTCAATCAATTTCCCTTACTTGAAAATAGAACTTCGCGTGCATTTGCAGTGGCTTTAATCTTTGCGGCATCTTTCGCGCCAATCTCTCTGGCGACTGCAGCAATTTTGTCGGCAGACTCAGAAAAGTTACGGCGGCTTGCTTTTTCAATATCGGCAAGCCAATCACTTGGAATATTCTCAATTCCATTGAGACCGCCCGCGATTGAACCTGACATCGTGGCAATCGAATCAGAGTCACGGCCGTAGTTAACGCCACCAAGAACGCTCTTACGGAAATCTCCTTTACCAACTACCAACATGCCAATCGCAATTGGTAATTCTTCGATTGCCAGTAATCGACTTGGCTTTCTCGCATCATCACCATGCACTCGGTATTCATCTTCCAAAGTGTCAAACGGCCTAAAACTATTGCGCAGTATTGGTATCGCGCTCTTCCAATCATCTTGTCCATGCGCAGCCTTAACTACTGCTTCGATCGCCTTTTTGGTTCCATCATGAGCAAGATCAATTGAGCATTCCACAATGTCTTTAACAGTGGTGCCGCTAACGAAGGATTGGGCGACGCAAGCTGCGAAAACTCCTGCTGCTTCTCGGCCAAAACTTGATTGATGTGCACCGGTAATCTCAATTGCCTCTTTGTACGCGCCAACTGGATCGGCAGCATTTACAACGCCGACAGGGCTCATGTACATGGCGGCACCGCAATTAACCATATTTCCGACGCCAGCTTCACGCGGATCTACGTGGCCAAAGTGAAGTCTCTGCACTAGCCATTTTTCTGCATAGAAAACTCTATGGACAAGCAGTGTTTCCTTGCCCAACTCAGGGATGTATCTAAATTTTTCAATCATTTCAGGAATGATGTATTTAGCGAATGTGAACGCATCGAGATGATCAGCCACTTGCTCATATACCGAAATTAATGACTCGGTCATCAACGTATCGTCAGTTATATGACCATCGCCTTTGTGATACGGCGAAAGAGGTCGAAAGGTTTCAAAATCAGGATGAAAAGGTTTCTCAATACCCTCTACGAATCCACCATAACGTTTCTGAATTTGCTCTGGGCTATATCCCTCTGTGGTTCCTCCAAGGGCATCTCCAACTGCAGCGCCAGCAATAACGCCTCGTGCCTTGCTCTCAAACATTTAGTCTCCAAGTTATTTAGTGTCCCTCAGGATCAGTCTTTACTCTGATCCTGAGGGACGTTCTAGATATTTATCAGTCTTTAACGGAGACCATTCCATCCATCTTGAATTGCTTTCTTGTACTCGGCGAGAGTGATCTTGCCGTTGTACAGCAATCTAGCTTGTGGATTCTGGAAGGAGCCCTTCAAGGCATCCCACTGTTCCACGAACAAGAATGGCGCTGTAGTTAGGTTTGCACCTTGGTTCATAAGGAACTGCCAGTTGGCATCCTTCTTAATCGCCTTAAGAGCTGCTTGTCCGCTAGTTGTGCCCGGGATAGATCCGCCAACTGCGATATTTGCTTCAGCTAGATTCTGAGCCTGCATCAAGAACTTAACGAATTTGACTGAGTTCTTAATTTGCTTGCTCTGAGCGCTAACTGAATAGATTCCTGCTGTTGGTGCCTGCTTAGCGCCACCACTGCCTGAAATCATTGGCAAATATTGGTAATTGATGTTCGACTGTAGGTCGATGGTGTTTGCCAGTGAGTTCTTGGTGAACCAAAGTGGCAACTTGCCAGTCAAGAAGTCGGTCTGAGGACTTGAGCTCACATATTTGCTGTTCAGACTCTTATCAACTTGAATCATTTCGGCGAAATTCCGAACAACCTCTAATTCAGGAGCTTTTTGAACTAGGTTTGCTTTTCTGCCAGTTGTAATTCCGGTGTAGTACTTAGCACCAACTGTTGGTCCCATTACCATTGTTAGTTTCGCAGCAGAACCCAGACCCACGCCGATTCCAAAATTGTCGGCTGTTGTAACCTTCTTGGCCAAAGCACGAAGTTCATCCCAAGTTAAGGAGTCTGTGTACTTTGGAACAGGTACGCCTAGCTTCTTAAACAAATCGACGTTAGCAACAACCATGTATTGCTCCATCATCCATGGCACACCGAACATTTTTGCTTTGTAGTTAACGGTTGTCCATATGCCTGGGTTGATCTCCTTCTGAAGGTAACGCATATCAGGAGCAAGATTGTATAAATAACCGCTCTTGGCATACTGCAGTGCGGCTGCTGATTCAGTATCAATTACATCTGGAGCAGTTCCTGCTAAGAAACCGGTAGAAAGTTGAGTATAAAGACCTGCTTCATCAACTAACTCAAGTTTAACGGGCGTTGAAGGGTTTGCCTTATTCCACGCTGCTACTTGACTCTTTAGCACAGCAATATGTGGGTCTTGCCATGCCCATGACATGAAACGAATTTCATTGTTTGCTGATGCTGAATGCATCGGCATTAATGTCGCTATTGAAACAGCACCAATAGCAACTGCAGACAAAAGCTTAGCTTTTGCTTTAAAGCGACTTTGCTTCATTTCTCCCCCTACATTGGTTGGTTTTTAAAACATCACGACTAACTCTTGACTGCACCTGCGACCAAGTTAGCTGTGAATTTTCGTTGTAGCACTATGAACAAAAGAAGCGTTGGGATTACTGAGAGCACAGTCGCTGCTGCGAAAGGACCAAATAAACCTAACCCATCGGTTCCGATAAATCTTGCTAGTTGCGTAGTGAGAGTTTGCTTCTCTCCACCTTGCAGGAACACTGTTGCAACCAAGAAGTTATTCCAGGTATTAATGAATGCGTAAATAAAGACCACGATTGAACCAGGCAAAATCAATGGAAAGACCACATAACGAAGTACCTTGAGACCGGATGCGCCATCGATTCTGCTAGCTTCTAGAATCTCGCTTGGAACATTCTTAACAAAGCCACGCTGCAGCCATAAACAAAACGGCAAATTGAAGATGACGTAAAGAATTATTGCGCCTATAAAAGTGTTGAATAGGCCTATCTTGACGTAGATCAAGAAGAGTGGGAAAACAGTCAAAAGTGAAGGGAATACTTGGGAACTCAAAACCCAACCAGTCGTCACCTTTGAAAACCAACCTCGTGATTGTGCCACTAAGTAAGCAGCTGGTGCCGTTACTACCGTGGTGACAAAGGCAGATACTGTTGAAAGCCATAAGCTATTCCAAGCCGCTACCAAAATTCCGGAACGACCAACTGCTTCGGAGTAATTAGCCCAATCCGGCTGGCTTGGGAACCAGATCAGATCATCACCGCCAATTTGGGTTTCTTGTTTAAGCGAAGTTGCAACCAGCCAAAATAGCGGCAGGCCAAAGAAGATCGTGAAAAAGACGGTTCCGATAACTCTTAAGGTTTTCATTGGTTGCTCTCACGCATCTGCTTTTTTAAAATTGCATAGACCAGAATCAGTTCAAAGACCGCAATAGTCACGCCTAGCGCGGCTGCATACCCAAATTGACCATATTTAAACGCTTGTCTAAATGCGAAAACAATTGGAATGTCAGAATTTGGTGGCGGGAAGGATCCGAGAATCACATAGATCAAATCGAATGCGCCAAAGTTCCAAATTAGGTTTAACGCAAATAGCGGAACCAATACTGGGCGAAGGTGCGGAAGAATCAAATGACGTAGTTTCTGAAATGGTGTTACGCCATCGATGTCCATAGCTTCGGAAAGCTCTCGTGAAAGAATTTTAAGAGAGGCTAGCGCAGACAATGTGATCATTGGCATCAAAGCCCACGCGCCAATAACCACTAAAGTTGGGAAGAATAAAGTTGGATCTTCCAGAAAGCCAACTTCACCGGCTGGAATATTTAGTTGTCTAAGAATCACATTGAGTGGGCCGCTGTTAACGTTCATCAAACTAATCCAGATAACCGCAACAGCTGGCGGTGACATCGCCCAAGGGGAAAGTGCTAACAACTTCAAGGGGAACATGTAGCGCTTATTTTGGTTAAGCAGTAACGCTACACAAACACCCATGACCGTGGTTAGCGTCGTTACTAAAATCGACCAGAGTAAACCAAGCCTAAATGAAGCGAGGAACTGTTTATCTGACAGCATGTAGCTGTAGTTTTCAAGACCAATGAAATTCAGGTCAACATCAATTCCGGCTACCCAGTCGCTGAACGAAGCTAAAAATGAAAGAATGATTGGTACCGTGCTTACCAAAACAATTAGAGCAAGCAGAGGAGAAAGAAGAATTCTGACTGATCGGTCTTGATTCTTTATTGTAGATATTCTCTTTTTCATGCCGATTCCCGTTCGATTAATTCAGGAGCAATATTAACCTTGCGATATGAAGTCTTTGGATCTTCTAATCGATCAAGAATGAACTGAGCAGCTAACTCACCACGATACTCAGACTTATAGTCAATTGAGGTAAGCGATGGACTAAGCACATTTGCTAAGTCGGTATTGTCAATTCCGATAACGGCAATTTTATTTGGTACATCAATCTTCAAGGTCGATAGTGAACGCAACGCTGCCGCTGCCAACAAGTCGTTTGCACAGATAATCGAGCGATATTTGCTGATGTTCTTTACTTTGCTAAGTGCTGTTAAACCAGCTTCAACATCAAAACTTTCGGCTTCGACCATTTGTTTGGTGCCATCTATCCCACGATTCTTCATCGCTTCAAGAAAGCCTTTCTCTCTGTTTCGTCCAGGAATCGTAGAAGTTGGACCATTTAAGAAGAGAACGTCGCCACCATACTTATCAACTAGATAAGTGAGGGCTAGTTCTACCGCGCCAGCAGATACTTTTATCGTGTCGACTTCGTCATGTACTTGAACGTTTCCGATAACCACAGCCGGAATTCTTAGCTTCGAGAATGCTTTTCTAATTCTTGGATCATCAACTAGCGATAGAAAAATAAAACCATCGGCATAGTTAGAATCAAGGGAGTCAATCAAAGCCAAATTTTCTTCAACCGATAAGTTGCGCGGCGCTAACATTAAACGATAATCAGTTTTATTCAGTATGTTCTGAACGCCTTTAGTAATTGTTTGGTAAACCGGGTTAGAAATATCCGGCACCGAAAGGCAGATCTGCTGAGTTTTACTTGCTCGCAAAGCTCTTCCTGCTGAATTTGGCTTGAAATTAAGGGCTGATATAGCTTTGGTAATTCTTGGTTCGATCTCTTCGCGCACAGTTTGGCCATTTATGAAGCGTGAAACTGAAGCTATTGAGACATTAGCTTCGCGGGCGACATCGTGCATCGTTGCTCTGGTTTTCGTGGTTCGAGACATCGCCCTGCTCCTTCCTACTGTAAACGTTTACAGAAAGTTAGTGCTCGAGTTCATCTAAGTCAAGGGATTACGAGATTTAGCAACGTTATTTTTATAACGATTTGTTTATCCAATATCGAAGCGAATCTGCGGCTTGGTTAGCCCAAGCAGCTTCGGTATGTGCGTGACCTTCGTATTTAGTGAAGGAAAGATCTGAATCGAAAGAGTAACCCTTCTGTAGCAACAACTTATGCGCGTGATCTTGATATTCACCATATTCAGAATCAAAACCCTCAGTGCCGTGCGCCATCCAGATCTTATGTTTTTCCGGTTTTGGTAAGCCCGCCACAGTTAATTCAACTAATGGATATTTACCAATAGTCCAATGAGTGGAATGCGCTAAAGCTGTATGAAATTTTTCCGAGTGGTTTCTGAGAGCATACAAAGTACTTAACGCACCTCGGCTGGCACCTATCATCGCGGTTTTCTCGGGTGAATATGCAGCCTTTGTACGATTTAAAACTTCAGGTAAATAGGTTTCAAAAATCTCACTCAAATATAGATCACCCTTTGTGGCGTTTATATCAAATGGACCATTTTTGGGAAAGAGCGGAATACCTGATTTAAAGTAACTATCTGGAGATAGATCGAGACCGCGAGCAACTGAATCTCCAACTTCGCCTTGATGCCAGATTCCAATAATCAATGGCGGCGCAACGTCGAGTTCGGTAGCTACTTTGATTGAGTTCTGCACGAGCTGCCAAGTTGTGGCTTTTTTAGCGACACGAGTATCAAAAATGCATTGGCCATCGTGAGCGATAAGAATTCGATCTGTTTGAGTTTCTGGCACCCAATACTCAATTGTTCGCTCACCTAGTTTAAATCGGCGCACGGGGCTGTTGATGCCCTCAAGGAAATACTCAACTTCGCCATTCATCTTTAAATATTAACAGAGTACTTAAAGAGCCTTATCTGCTTGTGTTTTGGGCGATATGGATTAAGGCCACTGAGATTTCAACCAGTAGGCGAATTACCAGCAAGATAGCCATAGTTATAAAAATTCCGACCAACGCGCCAACCAAGATATAGGCCAATACAACTGGTTTAACTTCTGAGCCATAGGTTGCGCCATAAATCCCGAAGGTCGCAATTGGCACCAGTAGCGCCATGATCACCACTGTTGCCACGAATGAATAGGTGTAGATATAGCCGGTGATTAGCCGAGTTATGTACTTATTTACCCGGAAATCTTTGAGTGATTGCCAGAGTTGAGCTAGCTCTTTCCACCAGATATGAACGGTTGTAAAGAAGAATACGGCGAGCACGGTTATGGCAAATACATAAAGCAAAATCAATAGAATTCCAAAGATCCAGCCAAAGGCTAGAGTCCATTGAAATCCCTCATCTGCATATTGTTGAGATCGAATGCCTGATTCATCCTTAAGCGCTATAAATTCTGTGATAACTCCGAAAAGAACGAGACCCAAATATAGAGCCGTTCCCAAAATAGTCTTTGCTGACAATGCTGCTGATCCGAAAGCTCTATTCCATAAGGCTTTCGTGGTCGCGTTTACTTTCTTGAACTCATTAATCGAAAGCCCGATGATCATGATCATGGCAATTGTTGAAAGCAACTGCATCGGTACTTGTTCATTAAACTTGACGAATAAATTATTTAAAATTGTTTTTCCGGCAATGCCTTCTTTGTTCCAAGTATCAGCTGAGGATATGTAGCGATAAATGCCGTAAAGAGTTGCCAAAACCATGAAGTATGGCTTCCAGATGCGATCGCCTTTAACAAAGAGGGTAAAGAAGATAAGCAAATAGACAGCGGCACTTGCCGACAGATAAGTATCAGAGCTTAGAAAACTAAAGGATTCTGATGGGTCAGTCCATGATGAACCAAGGGACACGTACCAAAAGAAAGTATCTGGAATTAGCAATAGAAATGCGGCCCATAAGACTTGTCGGTTCTTCACTTGAAATGAAATATTCATAGACTCTAGGGTGAACCTGTTTTGAGGAAATCCCCAGCATCGCCCCCAGAGTGTCAGAAAGTATTTCTCGGGCAATCCCCTGCTGGCAGTTAGGGCATCGAGGCGAACTCGCTGTTTTTGGGCAAAGAAAAACCCCCGCGAACCGGATAACCCGCGAAGGTACTTTCTTTAATATGGAGAAAGTTTATAGGTATTTAAACCCTAAACCTTTCATTTAGACCCGCGTGTCTTATGAGCAACCTGAGGTGTTTCCGCAGCCTTCGCATACGTAGCAAGCGCCTGAGGCACGCATTTTCACGCCGCAAGTCATACATAGCGGAGCATCTGAAGCCACACCTGTAATTGCTTCCATTAGTTCAGTTGAAGAGTTGTAGGTACGTGGTGCTTCTTCAATCTTCACATCTTGAACCTTGGCAACTGGTGCTGCTGGTGTTGCTGGAGCTACTGGTGCCGCTGGTGCTGCTGATTGAGACAGGGTCTCAGTTACAGCCGCGACATCTTGGGTGTATTCGCCAGTTTCTAGAGCACGTGAGCGCTCTGCTGATGTGTAGAGACCCATTGCGCTACGTGTTTCAAATGGCAGGTAATCAAGGGCTAGACGTCGGAAGATGTAATCCATCATTGATTGCGCCATACGAATATCTTGATCATCGGTCATACCAGCTGGCTCGAAGCGCAAGTTAGTGAACTTCTCTACGAAGGTCTCTAGCGGTACTCCGTACTGCAGGCCAATTGATACTGCGATTGAGAAGGCATCCATTACACCGGCAAGAGTTGAACCTTGCTTGCCTAGCTTTAGGAAAACTTCGCCAAGTGCGCCATCGGCATATGCACCTGAGGTCATGTAACCCTCAGCGCCACCGACAGCAAATGATGTTGTAGTTGATGGACGAGACTTTGGAAGGCGCTTACGTGTTGCAGCGGCAGGTGCCACAGCTTCTACTTCAACTTCCTTCTTCTTTGCCTTGCCATCTGAAAGTGGTTGACCAACTTTGCAGTTGTCGCGATAAACAGCAAGTGCCTTGATGCCCATCTTCCAGCTCTCGTAGTAAACCTCTTCAACATCTTCAACTGTTGCATCTTCTGGCAGGTTAACGGTCTTTGAGATCGCACCTGATAGGAATGGCTGGCAAGCAGCCATCATGCGAACGTGGCCCATTGGCGCGATTGAACGTGCACCTAGTGCGCAATCGAATACGTCGTAGTGCTCAAGCTTTAGGCCAGGAGCATCAATGACGTGTCCGTTGTTAGCAATGAATTCAACGATTGCTTCGATGGTTTCTTCAGCGTAACCAAGCTTCTTTAGCGCAGCTGGCACAGTCTGGTTCACGATCTGCATTGAACCGCCGCCAACTAGCTTCTTGAACTTAACTAGTGAGAAGTCAGGTTCGATACCTGTTGTATCGCAATCCATCATTAGGCCGATTGTTCCGGTTGGAGCAAGCACAGAAATCTGTGCGTTACGCCAGCCGTTTTTATCGCCAGTTGAAAGGCAAGCATCCCAAGCCTTATTAGCCTCTGCCCAAACATCTTTATCAAGAGTTGTCATTGACTTAGCTGAAGATGACGCGCTTGCGTGCTTGCGCATAACGCGAGCATGTGGCTTAGCGTTCTGTGCGAAACCATCGTATGGACCAACAATGCCAGCTAGTTCAGCTGAACGCTTGTAAGTAACACCTGACATAAGTGAAGTGATCGCACCAGCTAGCGCGCGGCCACCTTCGGAGTCATAAGCAAGACCTGATGCCATAAGGAGTGCACCAAGGTTTGCGTATCCGATTCCAAGCTGACGGTAGGCACGAGTTGTGTCACCAATTGCTTGGGTTGGGAAATCTGCGAAACAGATTGAGATATCCATAGCAGTGATGATTACTTCAGCTGCGCGAGCAAATGTCTTCGCATCGAATGAACCATCGGCCTTTAGGAACTTCATCAAGTTAAGGGATGCCAAGTTACAAGATGAGTTATCTAGTGACATGTACTCAGAACATGGGTTTGATGCATTGATGCGACCGGTCTCAGGATTGGTGTGCCAATCATTGATGGTGTCGTCATATTGAATTCCAGGATCAGCACATGCCCATGCAGCTTCGGCCATCTTGCGGAATAGCGCGCGAGCATCAACGGTCTCAATGATTTCGCCAGTTGAGCGAGCCTTTAGACCGAACTCTGTTCCATTCTCGTATGCGCGCATAAAGTCATCGCTAACACGAACTGAGTTATTAGCGTTCTGATATTGCACAGAGATGATGTCTTTGCCACCGAGGTCCATGTCAAAGCCAGCATCGCGAAGTGCGCGAATCTTGTCTTCTTCAGCAACCTTGGTTTCGATGAATTCTTCGATATCTGGATGATCAACATCTAGAACAACCATCTTGGCCGCACGACGTGTTGCGCCACCTGACTTGATTGTTCCGGCAGATGCATCAGCACCGCGCATAAATGAAACTGGGCCAGAGGCTGTGCCACCTGACTTTAGAAGTTCCTTTGATGAACGAATACGAGAAAGGTTTAGACCAGCACCTGAACCGCCCTTGAAGATCATTCCTTCTTCGCGGTACCAGTTAAGAATTGAATCCATGGTGTCATCAACGGATAAAATGAAACAAGCTGATACTTGCTGTGGCGCGTTTGTACCTACGTTGAACCAGACTGGAGAGTTAAAGCTAAAGACCTGGTGTAGCAACATGTAGGTAAGTTCGTGCTCGAAAATCTCAGCATCTTTATCAGTGTTGAAATAACCGTTTTCTTTTCCAGCCTTGGTATAGGTAAGAACGACGCGATCGATTACCTGTTTCAAGGACCATTCACGGTTTTCGGCGCCAACTGCGCCACGGAAATACTTTGTTGTAACAATCATGGACGCGTTAACTGACCAGAAGTCAGCGTATTCAACGCCACGTTGTTCAAATACTGTTTCGCCAGTTTTCCAGTTGGTCTGGACCACATCGCGGCGCTCCCAAGTTACTTGGTCATAAGGGTGCGTGCCTTCGGTGGTGTAAATGCGTTCGATCGTTAGGCCCTTCCCAGGCTTTACTTTCGCTGCTACTCGGTTGATAACCGTATCTGACATGTGAATCTCCAGTTTCTTATTTCGCGTCGTTTTTTATTTCAGAGCTACTGACTACTAAGTGAGTGCTACGAGCCCTGATTTGTAATGCTTTTACTACCTAGCGTGCTATTAAATTGTTATTTAGTTTTTTTGCCGTACGGGAAGGTGCAGTTAAAGTTATTTCGCTGCGGAATTAACTTCGACTACCTTTTTTACTAGGGAATTATTTGAAGCGGGGTTCGAAGGAGCTGCGCGGAGAAGTGCAATCTCACCTTCAAAATCTTCAAGGGAGGAAAAACTACGGTATACCGAGGCAAACCGTAAGTAAGCGACCTCATCTAATTCACGAAGTGGCGCTAAAATGGCTAGACCAACTTCTTGAGCTTCGATTTCGGCTTGGCCAGTAGCGCGCAAGGTTTCTTCAACCCGCATCGCCAACAGAGCAAGATCATCGTTATTTACTGGGCGGCCCTGGCAGGCCTTTGATACGCCGGCGATAACTTTCTCGCGGCTAAATGGCTCAGAGGCACCTGATCGCTTAACAATGTTAAGCAAGGTGGTCTCCTGGGTAGTAAAGCGAGCGCCGCATTCAGTGCATTCGCGACGACGGCGGATTTGAGCGCCATCATCAGCTGGGCGAGAGTCGACTACGCGGGAATCGTCATGTCGGCAGAATGGGCAGATCATGCGGCGTGTCTCCTTTCGAATGCTGCGATTTTTCAAATTTAGGTGTAATGAGCTTTCCTGAGAAAACCCATAAGTAGGGGGTAAAACCACTACTAATGGAACTATATCTCATTTGGACCACTACATCTAGTGGTAACTATAAGTTAGGACTTTAGGGTTTTGCGGGATGCGGCGCACATATGGCTCAATCCGCGTGTCGTGAAGACTGCGCAGGGCTGCCGAGCCTGCCTGAGCCCCAGCAAGCGGGGCTAGCCGCAGGCTAGCGGCTCTAATTACTTAACTGGAATGCGAAGCTTTTGACCAGCTTCAACATCAACACCGCTTAATGAATTAGCGGACGCAATATCTGCAACAAGTGTTTGCACATCACCACCATCTGCCATTTGCGAAGCAAGTGACCAAAGAGTTTCACCTGCAGCAACTGTTACAACAACGTATGACTTAACATCGCTAGAACCATTGATTTTGGCTGCTGATATCGCATCGTTATTACCAGCACCGGCCTTCATTGCACAGCCTGCACCTAGAACTATCGAGAGAGAAAGAACCAAGAGCGTGCGCGCTAAACGACCACGACGGGTGAGACCGCCTGACGGACGGTCGAAGTTATATGTGCCAGCGGGGAAGGTTGCTGTGCTCATGGTCTTTCTCCTTCAAGTTGTAGGTACTGCCTTTATTCGAACACTTGTTCGTATATGTCATAGTAAACACCCCACCACTGACAAAAAGCAACCCGAAAGCGAACAAATGTTCGACATTTTCGAAAATATGTTCTACTCTTAACCCATGAGCGAAAAATCCAATGTTTCCGAGCTTCCAGATACCCCTGGCCCACACGGCCTAACCGGGCGCCAGCTCAAGATCCTCGAAGCGATCAAGACTGCCGTTGAGACCCAGGGCTATCCCCCAACGATGCGCGAACTAGGCGTTGCTGCCGGGTTAACCTCAACAGCCAGTGTTTCCTACCAACTTGAGTCCCTTGAGAAGAAAGGCTTCATCCGCCGCGATGCCACCCGTGGCCGCGCTATTGAAGTCCTAATGCCTGAAGATAAGACCGCAGAGAATTCTCCTTCAGTTGATAAGACCAAATACATCCCACTCGTAGGTCGCATCGCAGCCGGTGGCCCAATTACCGCTGAACAAGAGATCGAAGAGACTTTCCCACTACCTGAATCCTTAGTTGGTAGCGGTGAGCTCTTCATGCTTCGCGTTGTCGGAGAATCAATGATTGATGCCGCTATCTGCGACGGAGACTATGTAGTAATCCGCTCCCAAAAGGATTGCAACAATGGCGAAATCGTCGCTGCCATGATCGATGGCGAAGCAACCGTTAAAACTTTCTCACGCAAGAACGGCCAGATCTGGCTACTACCTGCCAATGACAACTTCGCACCCATCGATGGAAACAATTGCGAGATCCTGGGCAAGGTAACAGCTGTGATGCGGAGTGTTAGGTAGGATAAAAAGAGTTTATTTTTTTGAAACTTTATCTTATGTACTCCAAGATCTAGGCCTCGATTAAGGTCTCTTGATCACAAATTTATGCGTTAATTCTTCAATAGCATCCTGATCAAACGTCTCCAATATAATTAACTTTATTTTAAACTTTCGCGCCAGCTTTCGTTTTCTCTCAATGTTTGAAAGATAATCAGCTTTACTCATGCGCCCTGCAAATTCGATTAAAGTGTCGGCAACTTTGAAGTCAGCTCGCAGTAATCCTCGAGGGTTCAAAGTCTTATCTCTAGGATAAACCGGTTCCTTGGTGTGTTTTATTTGTGATTTCGTTAGGAATTCGCAAACAAGTCTTTCGCCTGTACTTAAACACAGATGACCATCGCTTGCTATGGATCGATAGCCGCCTTGAGGAGTTCTATTGCTTTCTAGAAGTTCAGCCTCAGCCAGCAAATGTGCCCAGGAATCAAATACCTTTTTTACTGTTTCTCGGCGAGGCAAAGTTGCGAGTGCAAACAAAAAAGCTTTGTGCGAATTAGATAACTTTCTAATATCTAGGAGATCCTCCAACATTCCTCTCCTGTCTAAGTTAGAAGAGGGTACAAAGCCAAAAACAGATTCGAAGAATTTGACCCCCGCAAGGCAATTATTCTTTATCTGATTTCTTGTAAAATCATAAACTTCCTGAATATATAGTTCCCCATCGAGAGCGAGCGTCAAACAAATATCACAGACATTTGGGGGAATAAGTCCATACCAAGATGTCTCAATATAAGGATTAAAACTGCGTGCGCAAAGCCTGCACTTACGTTTTCTTAAAACGCTGAACCTCAATTTGGGAGAAATTCCTAATTTGAATAACTCATGTACTACCAAAAGTACCGTTTCTGCTTTCGTGAGTTTGAAAGTTAAGGGATTTTGTGTTGATTTAAAGGCTAAATTCCAATCATAATATTTGTGATCAGCTTCGTGATCGTATTTGAATTTACGACTACTTTTCTTCTTTTCCATTCCAAAAAGTTTTCTTCGTCGAATTTCATAGATATAACTGTAACGATCCTCACTTCTATCCCTATCGGGCCAATAAACTTCGTGGTTAAACATGTCATTTTTTGAAATATCTGAAACAGAATAAAAGCTTTTGTGTAGTGGCGGGAGTCCTTTATCTTTAACAATCTTATTTGCTACAGTAAAAATATTTGGCGAAATAACAGACAATAGATTAAAGGTTCCCAAGTCTCCTGTAAATTCTTCATTCTTATAAACTTTAAAATACTGATGTAACATTCCATAACTATTCATGTTTATTTCTGCAATTACTTCTTGATCAATTCTGATTTCATTCAGGTATCTCTTGATAACTCGAGTATGTTTGTCATTCACTTCGACCAGTGAAATCCAATCCGGGAAAAGCCCTCCAAAGCGATTTTTGACTGAGATAGATGTTGCCACCTCAGTGAGCTTTCTGGTTTTAAGTCTTGGGTCCTTAAATTTCTTATGCGTTGCGCCATTTACAAAAAGAGGAGACTTAAACCTTAATCTTAAATTTGATTCACTACTGTTGAGCCTCGCTTGTTTGGATGAATTAAGGTACCTTATAAAGTTTCGATGAAGTTTTTTGAATAAAGCGCTATTCATACTTCAGGCCAGCTAAATCGACAATACCTACATTTTCGACAAACTTGCGACGCGAGATGTTTATTCTCCATAAAAATCATCTTATTGTGACTTTCTCCCATTAACTAAGAACTTTACATGTCTTCCAGCATCAATTGCAGTATTTCTGCTGGGTTTATATTAAGTAGATAAAACCAAATTTAACCCTCTTGTATGCCGAATCGCAGCAGATGCCTTATTGGAGCCGAATAAGAGATCGATGGCGAAGCAACCGTTAAAACATTCTCACTCAAGAACGGCCAGATCTGGCTACTACCTTCCAATGACAACTTCGCACCTATTGATGGAAACAACTGCGAGACCCTGGGCAAAGTAACAGCTGTGATGCGGAGTGTTCGTTAGCCTTTACCCTTTGGGTTGGAATCTTCTTGAGACATCTTCACAAACCATGCGGCAACTGACGCAGTTATAACACCCATCAGTGATATTCCAACGAGCATTAGACCAACTGCCAAAAATCTGCCAACTGTAGTTGTTGGAAAATGGTCACCGTAACCAACAGTTGTAACTGTTGTGATGGCCCACCACAGCCCATCCCCAAAGCTCTTAATATTTGAACCTTCTACTCCTCGTTCAGTAATTGTTATCTGAACTGCCGCAATGTAAGCAATCAAGATACTAAACAGAAAAACCTTGAAAGTAATTGCCATATGTTTACCAATTGCGACTTTTTGAATGACTAAAGCACCGAAAGAAATGACTCTCAAGAGGCGAAGAGGCCGTAGGAATGGAAGTGCTACGCAGAGTATTTCCAAGGGATGCGACTTCAAATATTTCTTTCTATCGCCTGCAGCCCAAAGACCGATAATCAAGTCAAGCGCAAAAATGGCCCAAGTTGCCCACTGAACTATATCAAGCCTATTTTGTGTTGTATTCGAAATTTCTGTTACAAATGCTGGGTAGGAAAATGCCGCCAAATAAACAAGTGCTAATAAAGTTAATGCGTTTTCCAAAACTTTAGACACTAATGCCTCCAATAGTTGCCTAATGTTATTGGAAAGTTGGGCGCTGAACATAGCCATTAACTCGAATATCCATTGACTTTTTCCACGATTGGCTAGATATTTGACGTATGGGTTTCTTCAAGAAAAAGCCACCAGTAGAAGTATTGATACCTTTTGATGCTAATTGGTTTGATTCCTGGGAGTCCCTAAGACTCCAACAAGAAGCCAGACCTTCTGTTCTAGATATACAAGTTTCCTTCGACGGGGAACTCCTAAAGGAAATTTGGGACTCGATTGAGAGTCATTCAGCTTCACCAAGAATTCTTTATGACGACGAGCAACAACCTATAAATAATGTTGGCGAGTCATATCGCCAAGACCAAATAGCAAATTTTTGCGAAGGCCAATCGGCAGAGGATTTGGGTTGGATTTCTGGTTTTTTAATGCCGGAGATGGCTAACCCACATGATAAAACCGCAGTTGCTATATATGCGATAAAACCAAAAGAATCAGGGCTAGATACGGAAGTTCCTTTTTCAATCCTTCATGGCGGCTATATGGATAAGGAATCAGCGAAAAAGGTTCATAAAAAGATTTTAAACCTCATGGGCAAAGACCAATTCATACCATTGTTAGTAAGAATAGTTGGAGGAACTTCAGACAAACCTAACTTCGGTGTGTTCGCCTATGCAAAGACAAAAGCGATTAAGTTTCCTTAATCCAACATCGAACAAGCCCCCTAGGCAAAGGCCTTGGTTGAATCCCCAACCTATGACAATTACCGGGCACCGACTCTGGTTTTCTTATATTGAATTTTGTAACAAGACATCGTCCTACAGGGTAAAGAGATGATCAGAACTCTCTGACATAGGTATATCGAACGGAATGTCACCCTCCCCTTATATGGTTAGCGCATGTGTCTAGGGCGAGGAAGCGATGATGAGTGATAACCAGCTCTCGCCTGAGACCATTGAATACCTTGAAGGCCGACCAAAGTCCGAACGTAGCCCGCTTGGGCAGTTCATTACTCCTCGAGCTTTAAGAGAGAAACTAGCTAGCAAGATTGAGTTTGAGCCAGGCATGCGGGTGCTAGATCCTGGTGTTGGAACAGCTGAGTTCTTAAAGACATGTCACGAGATTGAACCAAAGCTTGATTTAGTCGGGTGGGATATCGACCCGCTGGTCTTAAAAGTGGCTAAGAAGGTTGCGCCATATGCTGAGTTAAAGAAGCAATCAGCCCTTGATCAACCTTGGCGCGAAGACTTTGATGTTGTTATCGGTAATCCACCTTACTTTGAAATGCGAAATCTAGATCCGGTATTAAAGGGACGCTACAAGGATGTTCTCGGTGGGCGACCAAATATATTCTCTCTATTTTTCGCAGCTGGGTTAGGTGCGCTAAAACCTGGTGGCACGTTAGGTTTTGTGGTGCCGCCATCTATGAATAACGGTGCTTTCTTTGAAAAGTTGCGAAAGTTTATTCTGAGCCAAGGATCAATTGAATTCCTTGAGATATATACCGACCACTCCCTCTTCTTAGATGCACAGACTGCCGTTCAGTTGGTCACTATTAAAAAAGGTAAGAAGTCTAAAAAGCACACAGTCGATCTTGGTGCACTTGGTAAGACCAGTAACTCACGAGTGATTTTTTCTGAGAAACCAAAACTGATTGAGAATGAATTTGAGAACAAAAGCACGCTTTGGCATCTTGGCTATGAAGCTATAACTGGCACGCTAGTTTGGAATGCCAATAAAGACAAACTTAAGGCAACGCCTGAAAAAGGAACTGTGCCTCTGCTCTGGGCTCATAACATCACCGACTCTAAAGAGATTGTGATTAATGAAGAGAAAGAGAAGAAGCCACAGTACGTGGCAACGGATGAAGTACTAACTGGGCCGGCAATAATCGTAAATCGCATTACGGGCAGCGTTGGCTCTGGAAATCTACGGTGTGCTCTTGTGCCTAAAGGCTATAAGTTTGTGGGCGAAAACCACGTAAATATAATTAGAGCTAGAAAGAACATAAAACAAAAGGTTTCTTGGGATGAGCTCTTAGATCTTCTTAGGTTGCCTGGGGTTAACTCACGCATTCAGAAGCTAACCGGAAATACTCAGATTTCTTGCGTGGAGCTAACTAATTGGCTGCCGCTCGATAGTGATGTTGCGGCAACTCAAGATCAAGAGGTAGTCGAAGATCTAAAGCTTTTTAACATATAACTAGTATCTAGCTTCTTTGTAGCTTTACCTGCCACGCCGGCCCCAAGATGCAGGCGTGGTTCTTCCAGCGAAGTAATGCTTCAATTTTGTTTTCATTTAAATTTTTAAACACAAGTGAGTTGTATTGACCATTGCTCTTCTTCTTTAATTCGAATTCGCTCTTTATCGTCATATCTTTCTCAGAAAAATTCTCCACATTTGCGGACATGGATTCATAACTCCAGCTGATAAAGAATTTATTGACTTGATTTTTAAATAAAGCATTTATGGCAGCATAATCAAGCGAATTAACTCCACTTTCAAAAGTCTTTAAATACCCCTCGATGGCGTTGTCTGAAATATTCTTTAACGCTTCTTTATTTGAGTCGTTCGCAGTTTTGTGCTTGTGTAGATTAGTAAAAAATGGATGAGCACTTCTAGAGGTGCCAAATATCTTCGATAAGTAAAATTCTTTTTCTGGCAATTTCGTATTTGCTAAAGTGGCTAAAGATGAACCGTAATTGTCATAAAAGTAATCTGCGAATGGTTGTGACTCAGAAGTAATGAAATAGGCCGGCGTGGCATATATTGAAAGGAATTGCGGTTGATCATAAATGGAATTTCCAAATTTGAATTCAACAGACTTGGTATTTTGTTGAAGACTTACTTTATGTCGATAAACAGAGTCAAAATCGAAATTCTTTGATCGGCCACCACGATGTGTAACGTGTGAAAATTCTAGGTCTGTCTCGCCGGTAAGGGATTCTGGAATTGATTTTAAAGCCTCTCTCAAACTTGACTCAACTATCTTCCAACGATCTCCTACTTGATCATCATTTGTGAATTTTTGGCTAGCGGCCTTATCGCTGCCCATTAGGAAATCAACGGCAGCTTCTCTGGCTTTATTATTTGCATCATTTAAAGCCCTGTCATCAGCCTTATTCTCAAACAAATTAATTGTTGACCGCACGAATTGAGTATCCAGGTTTATGCTCATAATGGACCCTCCGTATCTAAGTCTTAACTTGGAAATAATCGCTAGCAACAACTTCTTGAACATCTGAGTATCTTAATAAAACGCTACTTTGTTAAACTGCCTCTAGCTCTCTCAAGATTTGGTGCAGCTCTTTATTCTCCATGTTGTAAGAGAACCCTATAGTTAGGGTTTCCTCCCCCGTATTGGGCATAAACACACTTAGATTAACGATTGTGCCTGGTTCGTAGCCGCCGGGATAGCCGCGAGAACCTACATTGCGCAGTAGCGCCTCCCAGCGAGAAGAAGATGGCCCCCATTCACGGATCAGCATGTGAACGACTGACTTGAGGTCACTCTTTATAAAGAAGTTACGTTCACCAATTTCATCGACATCACCAAATGTGTAGAAATAGAGACCGGGGCGCACTTCGGCGATTAACCCTTGAAAATAGGAATACATCGTCCAGTTCTCATCTGATTCAAGTGTCTTAAGAGCTGGCCGGAATTGATGATAGAGATCAGCTGGGTAAAGCTCGTTCTCAAAGCAGATCATAGGAAGTTTTTCAGTAGAACCATCAGGGAATAGGTACTCATCTTGAATGAACTCAGTGTGTTCGGGTTCTCCCGCACATTTGCAGAGCCTGATGGAAACCATATTGTCTGGATCTTCTAATTCATTCTTTATGTTCATCCTCAGCTCCTTTGTGGATAATCTTAAATTACAGCATGAAATAGATACGCGGACAAGTGAAATTCAAAATTACTTCATAATTTGGGAATTTATAAGGCTTTATAGGTCATCCAAGTGAAAATCCATCACCCGTTCATCGAGGATTACTTGCGATGAATCTATTTCTTGGCGCAGTACTAATCCGCCAAGGGTTGTACAGCGGCTGAGTGCAACATAGAGCTGACCGGCAGCAAATGCTTTAGCAGCCAAGTTGATGATTACATTCTCAAAAGTTTTACCCTGGCTCTTATGAATTGTGATTGCCCAAGCCAGCATGAATGGGAACTGCGCGAAGGTTCCGATGGTGTCATAAACCAGCACATTGCCTTGTGAACGTGGTCGCTTGATATCCCAGACATGGCTGCTAACTACATAGTGTTCTTCTGAACTAGCAACTTTGATTACGATATTTGGATCACGCTTTTTGTCATCAAGGTTGATTTCTTCGATTGTGGCTAGCGTGCCATTAACCCAGCGGCTTTCAGAGTCATTGTTTAGCATCATGATCTGAGAACCCACTTTAAAACTGACTTCTAGCTCGGCTGGGTATTCACTCTTACTAAGAGCGCCGGTGATGTGAGCCTTTGATTTATAGGCATCACTCGGCAACTTCTCGAGTTCATCATTGTTGATTCTGTTGGCCATGGCATTTGTGGCAACTAAGGTTATGAAGAACTTATCGCGTGGAGCTTCAAAATCAGGCAGCACTCGTGTGTTTAGGAGTTCTAGAGTTTTAGGCGTTGTTTGATTAATGCGGATGCCGTTTAGAATCTCAAGAAAATCAAGTTCGCTCTGGCGATAAACCTTATTTAGAACTACTTTCTCCATCTGTAGGCCGCGATAGCCGATGCTGGAAAAGAAGAAGGGTGTCTCGTAGTGCGAGTAGAGGAACTCTTTCTCGCTATTGGTAACAATCGGTGAGAGCTGAAATAAATCGCCGATCAGGATTACCTGAACTCCCCCGAATGGCTTGGTTGGTTTAGGGCCATATTTACGTAGGGCTTTATCTACGCAATCCATTAAGTCAGCCCGTACCATTGAAATTTCATCGATGATCAAAGTTTTAAGGTTACGCATGATTTTTTGGCTGCGTGGATGGTATTCATTGCTTTCGATATGCTCAAAAGTAATATCAGGCAAGAAGCCAAAGAACTTATGGATTGTTGAGCCACCAACATTTATCGCTGCTACTCCAGTTGGGGCAACGACGATGAAGGTCTCTGTAAGAACTTCTTCGCGCAGATAGGTGAGAAGTGTTGATTTACCAGTGCCGGCGCGACCTGTGATGAAGATACTTTTTCCAGCGCTAACAGCGCTAATCGCTTTCTGCATTTCGGCGCTGATCTCAAAGTTTTTGGGCAAGACCAGAGTTTGAACCTGTTGTGGTTCAGCGCGATCGTTCTTTAGATCTGGCACTAGTTATGGGCCGCCTTTAGATAGATGAAACAACTCATGGATAAGATTAATTTACGAGTGACACTTGCATAAAGAACCAGGAGGATACATAGATCTGCATTTCGTACATTGAATATAATTATTTTGACCTTTGAATCCCCAGCGCCTGAATGACTCCTCATTACCAACATGCTTTACGAATTGGTAACCTCCTGCTTGCTGAGTCGAAAGATAAACATCTGAGAGATATTCAAGTGTGGCATTATCCGCAAGATCTGTGTGCAGAATCTCAAGATCTCCAAATTTATTTTGAGGGCTATCCACTTTTCCGATTCTCTGATTAAGAATTGCTGCTCCCAGACCTGAATTCGTAGCTAGAAGCACTACATCAGATTCACTACATGCTTGCCGAAGCGCATCTGGAACAAGCATATAACTAGATACTTTTCCATTCTGAGAAACGGTCACAATTGAGTAAGTCACGACCAATGATTTAAAGGTATTCAAATACTCTCTTGCCGGTTCGAACAATTTCTTTAATTGATAAATTTTTGTGGCAAACTGATCGTTATCGGTTTGAAGTTTGTGGATTTTTTCGTCAATTTCTGATTGCTTCTGTCTAACTCCTCGCGATAACTCCCTGTACTTAAAACGATCAATAAAACCACTTTCTTGACGTGATCTTAACTGCGTAATCTCAAGATCAATTGGCGCTTTAAGCTCTCTTTGGATCTTTAACTCTCCTACATTTTTATTCATTTCCATGGTTAAGAGTTCAATCTTTTTTTCATAATCAAGGTACCGGCGATGATCTATCAACTGGTCAAGCAAATCATGAGGGTCAGAAAAGTTGTACTTGCCCGTCATTTTCTGCTACTCCATCATCTTCGCGAATTCGCCTAGATCCCAAGTAAGGCTGCGGTCGCCACTATTGAAATTCTTCTTGGTTGAAGCAGTCATTACAAGGTCAGTTAGGTAAATCTTTTTACCCGGTTTGGCTGACGTTGAGATCGTTAACTCAACTGGTGCTTCAACTCGATAACCTTCGGCACAATTAGGCTCACAAACATTCTCTGAGTACATCGCAGTTGCTTGAGCTTCGGTTTGGCCCCAACTTTGCCACTTAATGTTGTAAACATACCAACCGCCATCGGCACAGGTTAGATAGAACGACTCAGGTAACTGAACCGGGATCTCGCAGTTATATGTCCAGATATTTCCGGCAGGAAGATTCTTGGGATTTGGATCTTCAAGGGTTTCAGAGGTTTCTTCGGTCGCTGATTGAGTTGGTTTGACTGATGCTGTTAGCGCTGAATTTGGTTGGACTTGATTTGGCTGATTATTGCTTGATACCAGCCAACCAATAAATCCACCTAGGAGAGCTGAGATTGCTAGGGAAGCAGTGATGCTGCGATCGATCTTGATCATTCAGTGCCTCCCTAACAATTAAACTGCCACTTTTGGTTGCTTAAATCTTTTATTCCTCGCTGGAACCGCTCGGTGCTTCTAGCTCCTTGAACTTGGCTTCCATAGTTGGATTATTGCGAGTTAGCTTCTTGATGGTTAGCTCGTCAGCCTTGTTATTGGCTCGGCGCAGGTTTTCTTCTGAACCCAGCAGGGCATCTTTGGTCTTTTGAAGGTGATCAATTGTCTTATCGATCTCGGCGATTGCGGTAGCAAACTTTTCAGACGCTAAGCGATAGTTCTTTCCGAACGCGGTTTTAAACGTTTCTAGCTCTTCTTCGAAGTTAGAGACATCGATGTTTTGTTCCTTCATGCGAGCGAGCTCTTTCTTGGAAGATACAGCGCCTTGTGCGGCATTGCGAAGGATTGTGATTATCGGGATAAAGAACTGCGGGCGAACCACATACATCTTTGGGTAGCGGTGAGACATATCTACGATGCCGGAGTTATATAGATCGCTTTCAGGCTCAAGCAAAGAAACGAGAACGGCATACTCGCAACCTTTGGCGTTACGGTCTTTATCTAGCTCTTTTAAGAAGTCTTCATTCTTTTTCTTAGTTGCTGTGGCATCATTTTCATTCTTCATCTCAAACATAATTGAGACCGTCTCTATTTGATCATCAGTGAAATCTCTGAAAATGTAATCGCCTTTGGAGCCTTCTTTAACTTCGTTATCTTTCTCGAAGTAGGCATTTTGAAAGCCGGCTGCGCGAATGCGGTTGAATTCGGTTTCGCAGTGAATCTCTAGGGTCTCGCCCACCATCTTGGTTGAAAGCTTCGCCTTTAGGTCTTTGTAGTACTCGATCTGCTCATCTTTAGTTTTTAGTTCAAGTTGGTACTTCTCGTTAAGAGCAGACTCTTGAATCTTTTGCTCGAATTCTTTTGACTTGAGGTCGTTAGCGAGTTTGTCGCGTTCTTTCTCAAGCTTGGCCGTTGCCTCAGTAACAGCGAGTTTGCTCGCTACAGCGCTTGCATCAAGGTCAGCCTTTAGCTTTGCGATCTCGGCATCTTTGCTGGCTTTAGCAAGATCAAGTGCGCTCTTCTTATCGGCTTCAGCAAGTGAAAGGCGGTCGTTGATTGCTTTATCGAACTCTTTGTCGTGGACTTGCTTGAGAATCTCGGCATAACCAGATCCATCAATTTTGAAAGCCTTGCCACAGCCAGGACAGGTGATATCGCTCATTAGTTAGCCTTTCGTTTGCTGGTTCGAATCATAATCATCTTTACTCTGGATCCTTCATAGTGTCTTCGATGGTGGCGATGCGACGCTTGATTTCATCGGCTTCAGCGACGCGGCCTTTGATAACCAAGATGTTGGCGATCTCTTTTTCAAGTTCGATTGCTAGATCCCAATCGGTATCACGGGCATTAACATTCATGCTTAGAGCTTGGCGCAGATGATCTTCGGCTTCATCAAATTCACCTAGTAATACTTTGGCGCAGCCCAGGCGATAGCGAGCCCAGGTTTCAAGTGGCAAATTCTGCGCACTTTGGGCGAAGTCCAAAGACTTCTGAGCATGCGTTGTTGCCTCAACACCGTTCTTAAGTTCAATATAGGCAACTGCTAGATACTCATCGCAGTAATAAACTTTTTCAGGCTCTTTAGCTTTCTTTAAATAATTGCGAGCAGCTGTCATGTATTCCAATGACTCGGCATACTTTTCAAGGCGAATCAAAGCAAAGCCGCAGTTGTATGAATCAATACCCATTGTGAAATCTGTGGTGTCAGGATCAATTTCAGCAATTGCGTTTTGATGGCACTGTAGAGACTTCTCATACTTGCCGGCTGCGAAATAAAAGCGACCAGCATCGCGCATCATGTCGGCAGCATCAGTTGGGTTATTCTCTTTAAGAATATCTACGGCATGAAGTGCTAGTTCGGCAGCTTCTTCATCGCGATCTAATTTGCGAAGTGACCAAGTGATGCCTTCGTAGACATGCATTAGGGCTGCAGTACTTGTTTCAGCGCCTAGTTGTTCGTAGATCTCTCTCGCACTCTCGCAAAGCGCAAGGGAAGCTTTGTGATCACCGCGGTCATAGGCCAGATGACTTAGAGCAACAAAAGTCTCGGCACGTTCGGTGCCTTCGGTATTTGGAATGCGCTGCCAGAGTTCTTTCTCGTCCTGCATTTCATTATTTGACACTGTTTTCCTTACATCTTGCTAGCTAGTAACGGTTAAATTACTTGCAGTCACTGACAAAAAAGTGGCTCTAAGTAGTGCTGATGGCTACTTTTAGAGTCGAGCGGTGACATGAACTTCGGGTTGCGGTAGTGGGGCTGCTGCGTCGCCGTTAGTGCGATGGGCTTTGGATCTTCCCCATTTTTGGGGGAAGCGAAACCTAGCACAGGATTTTCGAACATGCGTTCGCAAGGACGGGGGTTTCGATAGGGGCGTGTCGGGTTTCTAGGCTCAAATCGGCGCTGGTGACCCGTGGCGGGTTGGTGACGATTGAGCTGCTGCGTGGGTAGCCAAGCCCAGTGGGGGCAACCACAATTCGGGGGTGGCCACCTTTATCTATCCTCCAGATCCGATCTTCAAGTCAATCGGTGAGCGCCATGTCTTTGAGGCGATTAAGCCCCTGCTATCTGATGGTGATGCTTTATTTGCCAACCTGCAGCTATCTGACCCTCGCGAAGGTGACATTGAAATCGATCTAGTGCTGTTGCTTAAAGATTACGGCGCGATGATTATTGAAGTAAAAGGTGCTCACATAACTTATGACAACGGCACTTGGATGCAGTCAGATCCTTCTGGAGTTCATCCCATTGATCCGGCTGGTCAAGCAAAGCGAAATACCTACGCGCTTCGAGACTACATAACTTCGAAATGGTCGCAAGGAACGTTGCGATCGGAATGGTTAGTGGCATTCCCACATAGCAATGTCGTTGATGTTAGAGATCCAAATTTACCTATGGCAAAGATAATTCAGAAAAGTGGTTTGCCATATGCCATGAGTCAAATTCGAAATCAATTAAACAATGTGCGCACCTTTCCGCTACCTGCATATGACAACTGGGTTGAGTTAGCAATTAAAGTATTGATTCCGCTTTCTGCTCAGAAGACAGATCGCGAAAGTGTGCTCGGAAATAATTACGAGTTTGTCCGTGGATTGACACATGAACGTGAATTAATCCTTGACCAGCTCTCTGATAACAATCGATATTACGTTAAGGGTCCAGCAGGTTCAGGTAAGACATGGTTGGCATTTGAGCAAGCAAAGCGTTGGACTAGAGAAGGTTTACGTGTTGGTGTGCTGGCCTTTAATCGCGGCATTGTTACTTATATGAATACTAAGAACTCGGAGCTACCAGAATCAGAACAAGTTGCGTTGGTTGATACTTTTCATGGCTTTGCCGAATGGATTGGATCAACAGCTGGAAACCCAGCTAATTACAACGACCCGATCGATCGCTACCGCGAAGACTTAATTCTGCGCGCCCAGGAAGTTGAAAATGAAGAGAAATTTGATGCTTGGGTGATTGATGAAGCACAAGACTTTTTGCCGTCTTGGTGGGAAACCTTAAAGCATTCATTAAAGGATCCGGTAAATGGCAAGATGGCTTTATTCGGCGATGATCAACAAGCAGTCTTTGGCCATCGGCCGCCGCCAGAAGGTTTCTTTGCCGCCATGCGGTTAACCGAGAATCTTCGTAATTCGCAACAGATCGCCAAGGCGGTGAGTAAGTTCATCGAGCGCCCAACTACTGCTCGCGGGCCATACTCGTTTGAAATTGAATATGTGGTTGCTGGTGAAGAAGGCGTAATGGATTCGGCCGAAGATGTAGTTGCTAATCTGACAGATAAAGAACATTGGCATCCTGGTGAAATTGCTTTGCTAACTACTAAAAAACGCCACGGTGAACATGCCGCACAAGCTGATTTGGATATCGATGCATATTGGGAAGATCTCTGGGCAGGCGAAGATGTTTTCTACTGCACCATTGGTGGGTTTAAGGGACTTGAACGCCCGGTGGTAGTTCTAGCAATCAATGGATTTCATACCGACAGCGACGAAGATGACGTGCTCTATGTTGGAATGTCACGCGCGCGAGATAAGTTAGTTGTAGTTGGAGATGCTGAAATTATTGAGAAACTAAAGGCGATGAATTCTTTAACTTGATTCTCTGGCGATGATTTAAAGCGCTAGTTCGCGCAGGTAATTTCTCACCGCAAAAGTCGCCTTCACGTCATCGCGGTTATAGGCATCTAGCCATTGCTGAGCTTGCTGCCTGGTGGCATCGTCATTTTTACTTATTGCTAATTTGTATTTAAGGAGGGAATTGGCTCCCCCGGCCATTTCAACCGACCACTCAAAACCAGCTAAGGGTGCTAAATCTTTAATGGAATAAGACTTAGTTGGGAAAGCAACCTTCTGCGCCAATGGATAGAGATCGACTAAGTAGTCGACCTTAAAAATCTCAAGCTCATTAAGTGTTGGAACACCAGAGCGGCCCACATAGCGGTTGGCATACTTTTTCCACCAACTGTATTCATGAGATGCGTAGTGAAAGATTTTGATTGTTTTGCCCGCAGATTCAGCCCTTTGAATTTCTTCCTGAAGTTTGTTCCACATCTTAGACATCACTTCAAATTCACCTTCTTCGGTGTTTGAGTAATCTGAAAAAGTATCAATTTTGGCGGTATTCCAGTCTTTGCTCACGGTTCGGTCGTGAATGCCATAGCCATAGAGGTAGAGTCGATCAACACCTAGGGGTTCATCTAACTCGAGTTCACGAAGTGCTTCCATTGAGTTTTCTAAGTCAATATCAATTTCGATATCAGCTTCAGGAATTTCAAAAGGAGTTGAGGGATCAAGTAGTTCAGGAACTTCGCTCTGCCAAACTCGAGCACGTATTTGTGCTGTGACCATGGCATCATTTAGTGGTGTTTGCTCAATCAAATCTTGGATGCTTTGAATCTGCGGGAAGTTCTTTTCAACAACTAGCGGCGTGACTCGGGCAAGCAGTGTTACGTGCCCTTTGCCGCCATCAAATGCTTCCATCTCTTTTAGGCAGGTTGATTTGTATTTACACACTGTGCAACCCATCTTGCCTGATGAGTTAATTGAAATAACGCCAGATTTCTTGGTTAAATCTTCATTTTCAATTTGTGATAACCGCACTACTTCGCGGGCTGCGGCATATTGCTGGTCATACTCACTTAAGAATGAATCCTGGGCTTTGCCAGACCCAGTTACGACATCGCCAATACGTGCCCAGACGCAGTTATCTAGATCGCGGCCAATGATTCCAACCCAGAGATCATCGCCATCAATTCCAAGTGCTTGAAAATGCCTGGTGTAGTGGGCCAACTGGTGCAGGTCGTTGTAATCCAAGCGACCCTCAGCTCTGGTGTCTTGGGCGGGGAGAATGTTTGAAATAGGCGAAGTAAAGATGAAATTAGATTTACTTTTCTCTATCGCCTTGTGGCTTTTTATATCAACCGGTGCCCAAGCGGTTCTGCCATCAGACCTAACGCCAACTTTGATTATTAAATCTGGACGACTTGATCGCTCGGTGGGTTTGAACTCAATTCCAAAAGCTTTGGCTAACTCTTGCTCAGCCAGGTTAGCGATATAGCCACCCGCAATTATTAGCGCCTCTGGGTTTAGTAAGGCTTTGACGGTATCTAACTCCATTTGATCAAAGTTCTTGCTCTGCTCAATTTTGATAATCGTTGGGTTGGCTGCCTCTAGTGCATCGATTGCTTTGTTTTCATGCGAGAAACCAAGGTTTTTAAACTCTTCAACTACTGGGTCTGGTTGATCAGGTGTTAGACCCGGAAATGAATTAGGTGCATATTTCTTATGGAGTAATTCGTGGCAATAGATCGCTGTTCGTGAATCAAGCCTCATGGCTAAAGGGTATTGCCAAACATTGCCGAGTCAACGTGCGCGCTGCATTATTTTTCTATGACACGCGATCAGATTTGAAAATTGTCAGTGGCCTGTGTTAAATTTTACCTAGGTTAAGAACTAAGCGATAAGCCCTTTAGCTTGCTTAGTGCCCTCCGCGCAGCACGACCCGCGTCCGGTGGCCCTAAAGGAAAACCTGCCGGCGATGAAAGACACCGCCGGAAGTAGCGGGTCTTCTTTCATTTAGAGGCCCAGTTAGGGCTAATTGCCATGTCTAATTCTGACCATTCCACAGCTCTTTTAGAGGCTGAAGGCAGTTACTTTCAAGCTTTATGTATATGTGGCTGGTTAAGTCAAACTTCTTTTAAAGAGGAGGTTGATTTATTGCGAGCCATACATGCACACGAAGTAGCTGTATTTGGAAGTAAATGATTCTTACCCAGTACGTGATTTGTTAACCCGTCATACCTTGAAAACTAAATAGAGCCGAACGAAGAAATTGCGCGAGGACGCCACCTCGATTGCGTTGTTTCTATCTGCCGAAATGGCAATGAGATAAGGAGTTTTAGCGAGTACTTAAACGAAAGGTGTTTATATGAGCGATGAAGAAAACGTTGAATACACAGCTGAAGAACTGTGGGATTTGATTCCAAGGACAAGTGGCAAGGTCCGAGCAGAAGTGATGATGGCACTGGCTAAAAAGGTTGGCTTTCGAAGTAGGCAGGATGCGCTTTCACTTGTGGAAGCGGCGAAAGAGATTTACGAAGATCCGAAGACCGAGGCGTTAATTTCGGATAAAGCGAATCTCTATCTTGGGTTGGCATATGCCTATGACCAGCTAGATCAAGTGCCTGAAGCGTTAGTTGAGATGGCGAAAGCGATTGAGTTACACAGACAAGATGGCTTCTCATTTCAAGATGACTTGCTTCGGGTGCAGGCCGAGATGTTTGGCAAGGTAGGCAACTGGCAGTCAGCACTGGAATCTCAGTTAGAAGCAGTGAGGCTAAATGAGATTGAAGGGGATCAGAAGTTCCTGGCGCTCTCGTTTCAAAATGCGGGGCAATGTTTAGGTGAGCTAGGAAAGCACACAGAAGCAATTAGCTATTACGAGAAAGCGGTGGCGATCTATACCGAGATTCAAGATCTCGAAGAAGTTGGAAATTGCTTTGAAAAGTTAGCCGAGTTCAACCTAGAACTTGGTCAAAACATTGAAGCAATCTCATATGGGCAGCGGGCGTTAAACCTCTCGTTCTACCAATATCAAGGAGAGTCGCTGGCCAAGACCTACTTGATTCTCACGAAAGCATTTCTGGCCCAAGGTGATCTAGAAACATCTGGTCGACATTTAGTTGATGCGCAAGCTTTAGCCAACTACTCATCTGAGAAGAACTGGAAGTTGATCGCCGAAGTTGAACAAACTCGTATCAGTCACTTAAAGGCTGGCGGGTTTACAGATTCGGCAGCAGAAGCCGAAGTGCGACTAGAAACGCTAAGAGAGTTGGTGAAGTAATGGGAAACGCCGCAAATAAGCAGTGCCCGATCTGTCGCAGTACAGATATCGATCAGAAATATGTAACTACCGAACCGTATTACCAATGTAATCAATGTGGAGAAAGGTTTAAGAAATGAAAGCTAAGGAATTATTAGAAGTTGGTTGTCACGCGTGTGGAACAGTAGGCAAAATGAAGAAGATTAAATACGTCATACCTGACGTCATTTATGACCTTGCAAGGAATGCGGTGGAAGGTCAGATCATTCCCGGAAGCGCACCAACCCATAAGTGTGGCGAATGCGGCGCAGAATCTGATGCAGCTGTGCGCTCTAAGGTCATTATGGATATTGAGATGTTATACAAAGTCACTGGTTACGCGCACTGGATTCCAGGTATCAGAGGTTTATATCGGGAATTCTTTACGGAGCATTTCCCGGGCTGGGATTGGAATGACTTCGTGCCACGTCTAATCGATAAGAGAATCCTTAAATTCAACCAACTCGATGATCCTGATTTCATCAAACTTTCGCAAGGCTTATTTATATCTTCTGATGTTCAAGCAATTGAATTCATACCGCAGAAAAATGGCGTCAGAGTTAAAGTGCAGTTAAAGAGTTAAGCGATAAGCATTAACTGCAGAGGCTGCTATTTCTTCTTTGTGTAGCCTTTTGGACACACAGGCTTAACTGCAGTTACCTTCTTTGTGAGTTTTCCCTTGACGCAAGTAATTGTTGTTTTCTTTAGAGCAGCAGCTGCTTTGGCTTTGGCGGCAGCAAGAATCTTGGCGGCTGATGCTTTTGCATCTGTTAAGACTTTATCTGCTGCGGCTTTATCAGCTGCTGCCTTAAGATCTGCCGCAGTCTTTTCTGTGACGGCTTTTAGTTCTGCTGCGGCTTTGTCAGCTGCTGCCTTAAGATCTGCGGCGACTTTATCTGCTTCTATCTTCGCCTTTAGCTCCGCTGCGGCCTTTTCTGCCGCAGCTTTTAGTTCTGCTATGGATTTATCGGCTGCGATCTTCTCTGCTGCCGCTTTCAATTCTGCCGCAACCTTTGCTGCTGCCGCTTTCAAATCTGCTGCGGCTTTAGCATCTG
Source organism: Candidatus Planktophila sp. (assembly GCA_044351155.1). Classification (GTDB taxonomy): domain Bacteria; phylum Actinomycetota; class Actinomycetes; order Nanopelagicales; family Nanopelagicaceae; genus Planktophila. The sequence continues at coordinate 154,549 of JBILGH010000001.1, forward strand.
CTTCTTGCTTGGCCTTTAGTTCTGCGGCTGCTTTCGCATCTGCCGACTGCTTCGCTTCTAGATCTGCCTCGGCTTTTGCAGCTGCTGCTTCAGCAGCTTTATTCGCTTCTTCAGCAGCAATATTCGCAGCATCCGTTGCAGCATTAGCTGCGTCGGTAGCTTTCTTCGCAGCATCGACAGCAGCATTTGTCGCATCAGTTGGGCTAATTGTTTTCGCAGGTTCCGGAGCAGGAATCGGGTTTGTATTTCCGCATCTTGATGAACAGTTTGCGGTAATTTCAATATCCATTAGTTCAGTTGCATAGCCAGAGATTTGATAAGTGAGGTCATTAACTTTCTTTACTAGCCCCACCTTATTTTCTTTATACGAAATTACTGGGTCAAGGAATCTGACTGTTAGAGATACCGAACCAAAATTTGTTTGATCGCTAGCTGCATCTAGATTTGCTTTGTATCGAAAAACAATATTGCTGCCTACGACACTGGCGGTAATGTCGCCCGATTGAGCTAGCGCATCTTTGAGCGAACATTTCAGAATATAGTTTGTGGAATCTTCAATAAATGGAACACCAAGGCAGAAATCGATTGGGTCCTCTGAGGCACTTGCTTCGCTATTAAGTGCCGCCAAATTAGGTATGCCCGCTGCTTCAGCAAATGATTTATCTAACGTGTAAGTCAGTTCTCCATTAAAGCGCGCCGCAGAATTGACGCTGATATCGCCTTTAACCTCAACACAAGCCGACAATAAAAGCGCCAGTGAAACGATTAGAGCGCTCAGGCGGAATTTTCTTAAAATCATGGGGTAAGGGTATTCGCTTTGACTCAATAATTTATGTCTAGAATGCCGACATGACATTTACTTTGTATTCAACATCCTGGTGTGGTCCGTGTAAGCGGCTAAAAGGACAACTGGGCGAGCTGGGAATTAGCTTTCAAGAGGTTGATATCGAGCAATCCCCCGAAGCAGCAGCCCTTGTCGAATCACTCAATAACGGCAATCAGATGGTGCCAACTCTGGTTTTTTCAGATGGAACTTCAATGACTAATCCATCGGCGATGGCGGTTAAAGAGAAGCTCAGCGCGCTTTAGATCAACGCGTCCTACGTACCACCATCATTACTAAACCAATAAGAACTAGAAGCGAGCCAACTGGCAGAGTTAAGAACATAAGCCAGATGTATCCCCCCGTACCGCTGCCCTCATCCCACATGGATCCACCTTGAAAGAGTGAAGTGATGAAGGCAAGCAGGATCGGTGAGATCGCAAAGATCAAACCTGTTCTAATGAATGGGAAACGCATCATAGGAAGAGTTTAAAGGGCTACAAATGAAAGACCACCTCAGCAGCGCTGAGGTGGTCTTTCATTTGTTTAGAGATTAGTTACGTAACTCGATCTCATGAATCGAGATTGAACCAGATAGTTCATAGCTAGTGATGATGAGCGCTTTGCCAGAAGGTGACTTGTCTGCAGGAACGAAGACGATTCCTTCTGGTGACCAGTGCTTAACATCTTTGGCCGGGGTTGCCGTTGTAGGCAGCATTTGAAGCCACTCTTGAAAGACTGGCACGCGTGGTTGGGTGATATCAAAGATCGCTAGCGCAGTCATTCGCTCTAGACCAAGGATTGCGATTCGACGATCGCCGACCATTCCAAGTGCAACACCTTCTGGTTCTGCGCCCTTATCGTCTGAGCGTTCTTGACCCACATAGTTCATCGTGGTCTTATCTTTAGAGTAAGAATGCGCACCATTGATATTTGCAACACCAAAGGCCAGTGCCTGGATCTGATCTAACAGATCGCCACTATCCCAGATGGCTAATCCATTGCGATACATGGTCATTGAGTTTGAACCACGCAGATGGATTGTGTCGATGTCGCCATCGCCATCCTTATCGCCCATAGTTGGATTGACCTTTGCGCGACCTAGCGCGGCGTCACCCTTCAAAGTGGTCCAGTTAGGAAAACGTCGGGTATCTACAATTAGAGAGCCGGCACGAAGATCATCGTTTAAGCATGTGTACTCACGAGCATCGCCCTCGTTGGCAGTAATGAAGTAATTTCCTGAGCCCATTTTGAAACCGGCAATTGCATCTGGCTGTGAGGCTCCGACTACATTTGGATAATTTCGTGGACCTGCGCCAGAGTCTTTATCACTGGTGTCGCGGGCGACAGTGGCAATCTTAGATTCGAAGGCACGTGTGACGCTTTCAAAAGTTGCAGTTTCAATATTAAGTTTGCCAATTGCATTGGCTTCTTGAATAGTGACATATGCGGTTTCGTTATCTACAGCAGTAACAAACTCTGGCTCGAAATCTTTTGAGACGTTGTTTACTACTGAGGAGACTGCGATTCCCTTGGCTCTCATTTGTGCCACAGTGAATTGATCAAAGCCAGCAAACTTAACAATTGGCGCGGCTGGATCAGTTAGATCAACAACTGATACACCACCGACTGGATCTGAAGCCTTTGTGTAATCTGTGTTTTCTTTTTCAGGAGTTGCTGGATCATCTTTCGCGCAGACTGGCTGGGCTTCAATCGCGACAAGTGCGGTTGTGCCATTTGGCGCAAACGTTACTGAGTCAGGCAATACACCTAAAACATCTGTTGAACTTAAAACTTTTCCGTTGGTATCAAAAACCACGATCTTGCCATTTGGCGTAGTTGGGACACCAGTTGCTGAGAATGTTTCAGTTACTAGCACTGCGGCTACGACAACATCTCGGCCAGCAGCAACGCTGGTAACGTCATTGCCATAAGGTGCTAATGAAACTGAGCTAACCTTCTTTGGATTTGCTACATCTGAAATATCAAAAATATCGATTGCGTTCTTGACACCGTTAGTCGCGAAAATTCGCTTTGAGCCAGCGTGATAGGTAACGATCTCGTGGCTACCCTCGCCATCGCCTGAAGCAATTGCTGAGATCTCCGTGACTTTAACGGTGGCTTCATTAGCCAGTGCTGGAAATTGTCCAGCGGTAATTAGGGCGGAGGCAGTTAATGCTGTTATTGCAATTAGCGGAAATTTTTTCATAGGCGAAATATCGCGTAGGCAGAATTTACGCACGGTAACTTATTGACAGATTTTTGGTGAACAGCCGATTAAAGGTTCAGCACGTTTTTGTATGGTCATGCTTTCTTGAGTTGTAAGACTCCAATAACGAAGGTTCAGGCTTAACGCGCTTGTGAGGTTAATTACGCAACACTTTTGTTGCGTAATTGTGGGCTTTGCCATAGAGTCTGGGCGTAGAGATCCCAAACGAGAGAAGTTAAATGTCCAAGAAGTATCGCTTGGCTGCCTTTAGTAGCGCCGCAGCTCTTTTCCTAGCCCTTTTAACTGGTTGCTCATCAAATAACGAGCAGGCCCAAGCGGTCACGGAGTTAACGGTTTACTCAGGTCGTTCTGAAGAATTTATTGCACCGTTTTTTGCGCAATGGGAGAACGAATCAGGCATCAAGCTAAATATCCGCTACGGGGATTCAGCCGAGCTAGCTGCGCAAATTCTGGAAGAAGGAAGTAACTCCCCTGCCGATCTATTTCTATCTCAAGATGCTGGGTCCCTTGGCGCAGTTGCTGAGGCTGGGTTATTTACCGAGCTAGACGCTGATGTTGCATCTGCGATTCCGGCCAAGTTCGTAGCAGCTAATCGCAACTGGGTCGGAGTAACAGGTCGCGCACGCGTCTTTGCTTATTCTCCTGAGCGATTGAAAATGTTGCCAAAGTCAGTTACAGATTTAACAAATAGCGCTTACAAGAATCAACTTGGTGTCGCGCCAACGAACGCATCGTTCCAGGCATTTTTGACCGCTTTGATTAACGCCAACGGAAAAGATTTTGCGAAGAGTTGGCTAGAAGGTTTACAAGCAAATGGTGTGAAGATTTATCCAAAAAATAGCGCAATCGTTGAAGCCATCGATAAGGGCGAAATCTCGATCGGTTTAGTAAATCACTATTACGTCTGGGAAGTCAGCGAAGCTTTGGGTCGCGAGGTTGATGTCAAGATTGGTTTCTTCGCACCAGGTGATCTTGGAAATCTAATCAATGTTTCCGGTGCCGGAGTTCTGACATCAAGTAAGAAGTACGCAGCTGCGCAAGATCTGATTAACTTCTTAACCTCTGATTCGACGCAGCAAAAGTTTGTCGCTGATACCCATGAATACTCATTGCTTGATGGAGCAATAGCGCCAGCTTATGTGCCGGGCTTGGCTCAGATTGGTGCACCAACAGTTGATCTAAACTCTTTGAAAGATATCAAGACCACTCAAGATTTATTAATTGAGGTTGGCCTGCTTTAACAATGACTACAACAGTTATCGATAGCACTCGTACGGCACTGACTAAAGGTGCGCGCAATCAGCGCGCTATCCGCGGTGTGCTTAACGGTGCTGTCGGAATTGTTGCGGCGTTAGCGATGATTCCCATCGGTTATTTACTGGTGCGATCTAGTCAAAAACCGCTCAATGAAATTGCTCAACTATTAGTGCGCCCCAAGACACTTGAGGTCCTTTTAACCACATCCGCGCTGGTGTTTAGCGTGGTTTCTGTAACCGTGGTGATCGGCGTTGCTTTGGCTTGCGGGCTGCACTTTGTTAGGTTGCCGATGCGCCGATTGCTCATAATCCCAGCAGTACTGCCGCTTGCGATTCCTTCTTATGTTTTCACCTATACCTGGATTGCTTTGATTCCGCAGTTTTCCGGATTCCTCGCCGCAGTCTTTATCCTTTCAGTGACGACTCTGCCTTACGTTATCTTGGCAACGCTTTCGGGTTTGCGCACAGTAGATGGTGCGCAGATAGAAGTCGCTAGATCACTTGGGTTATCGATTCCGAAAACATTTAGACGCGTGGTGTTTCCGCAAGTAAAGGGACATATAAGTGCTGGTGCTTTGTTGGCTGCGCTATACACAATTAGTGATTTCGGTGCGGTCTCACTGTTAAATGTGGAGACCTTAACGGTGACAATTCAGAATATGTATCGTGCTTCATATGATCGAAGCGCAGCTGCGGTCATCTCACTTGTGCTTATTGCTTTTTCAACACTCGTCGTGCTGGCCGATGAAAAGGTAAAGCAGAAGAGCCCCAATGAAGGCATGGTGAAACTTTATTCAACGAAGAATTCGCTGATCAATAAAGCTTGGTTGCGCATTTCGATTATCGCAGCGCTGGCGATATTTTCATTAATCGCAGTCATCATTCCGTTTTTTGTATTGATCTCTCGGTTTATGAGTAATCGAGTTGCTATCCAATGGGGCGAACTTGCTAGCACTTCGATTTCTACCATTCTGGTCGCAGCTTTCGGAGCACTAATTGCGCTGGTTCTATCAGCGCCACTTGGAATAGTTTTATCAGGGGGTAAAACCCGTACTGGTCGCTACGCACAACGAATCATCACTATCGGTCATGGTTTACCAGGTGTAGTTATCGGATTAGCTTTAGTTTCAATTGGCTCAAAACTCGGCGCTCTTTATCAGACCACATTTTTACTAGCCTTTGCCTACGCTCTACTCTTTCTGGCCAAAGCAGTTGCCAGCATGAGTTCATCTCTCTCGCGAGTTCCCACAAATGTTAAAGATGTTGCGGCAACCCTGGGCATGAATCAGTGGCAAGTAATCAAAAAAGTTGTTACCCCAATTGCAGCACCCGGGATTGGGCTAGGAACAATCTTGGTATTTCTAACGGCCATGAAAGAGCTGCCTGCCACATTGATGTTGCGGCCAACTGGTTTTGACACTTTGGCAACACAGATTTGGTCGGCAGCGGCAATTAACCGATTTAACGAAGCCGCACCGTATGCATTAATCTTGGTTCTAATCGCAGCAGTTCCCACATTTTTAATCAGTCGCCCTGATAAGTCAGATCGCACATTTATTCAAGAGAATGCAAGGAGTCAAAAGTGAGTTCACTTGAGATCTCCCACCTCAAAGTAACTTTGGGGAAAAAGTTAATTCTCGACGATCTCTCATTTTCACTTGCTGAAGGTCAGATCGCAGCGTTGCTTGGGCCATCAGGTTGTGGCAAAACTACACTTCTGCGCAGCATTGCCGGATTAGTTCAGCCGACTCATGGCACTGTTCGCTTTGGAAATAAGTTGGTTTCACTTTCTTCACTAGTGCTGCCATCTCATAAACGTAAACTCGGTTATGTTCCGCAAGAAGGTGCTTTATTTCCACACCTAAGCGTTGCCGAGAACATTGCTTTTGGCTTAGATCGCTCAACTTTTACCAAAGATAAGATCCGTCAGATCACTAAAGAGATGCTTGGGTTAATTGAGTTACAAGGTTATGAAAACCACATGCCCAGCCAACTTTCTGGTGGCCAACAAACACGCGTTGCTCTAGCTCGCGCGCTAGCTATCAAACCAGCTCTGGTTTTGCTAGATGAACCTTTTTCGGCACTCGATGCCGAGCTACGTGCCGACCTGCGCTCTGATGTCATTGATCTACTGCGAGCACAGAACACAACTGCCATCTTGGTGACACACGACCGCGAAGAGGCACTTGTCTCAGCCGATGTTGTCGCACTTATGCGCGAAGGCAAGATCATTCAGCAAGGCTCACCTGAAGCTGTTTACTCTGCACCGATTTCACTTGAAACCGCGATTGGTACCGGCGATGCGCTAGTTCTAGATGCTGCCAAGATGGCCGATGGCAGCACTACCTATCTATTTAATTCAAGTACCAATAGTGCCGCCGTTGAAAAGGGGCACATTGTTATTCGCCCAGAAGAGATAAAGATTGATCGTGATCTCTCTAAGGCAACTGCGATTGGCTTAATTGAAAAAATTGATTACTACGGTCACGACGCTATGGTCAGCGTTGATATCTCTGGCCAGATTTTAAAGGTTCGTATACCTGGGCCATTTGATTTTGTGCTGGGTGAGAAAGTTTCACTGCATCACGCTGGCCCAATTAGATTCTTCGCCAACGAGACAACGGGCTAATTGTTCGGCAATCGCCACACCCACTAATTGCTGTGCAAAAAGAAGAAGCCCCCGATTACGAGGGCTTCTTGGTGAATCTTATTTGAGAATAGATTTAGTTATTCTTCACATATTCTGATGCATGAGGAAAACCATTAGCTGCTAGCTTTTCGGCCATATCTTCCTTAACCGCCTTAACGACTTTATGTGTTCCGTCGCAGTTCTTCTCTTCATCTCTGGTGTGACCGCAAACGCAAGCGCCCATGATTTATCTCTTTTCTTTGTAATGTAGGTTCAAACCTTAGCGGATTAGTCTCTAGCTATCAGTCAATACTACTTTCCACTTCTTCTTAGCTAATTCGGCATAGCTATATTCAGGACCACGTTCACCAGCAATGTAAATTGTGTAAGCATTGCTTTTAGTAAGAGTTACTGCGCCGCTGTACGTACAGTCAGCTGTGAAGTAAATATATTCATAACCATCTTCAATATAAGTAGGATCATCTTCTTCATACTCATAAGGATAATCTTCTCCGCTGTCCCAATCCCACTCTTCTATATTTTGAGTCTCGACTGCCCATCGAATATTTGTAGCAATAACAGATGTTAAGTTGCCAAGCCCTGCTGTTGCTCCACTGGCAGAAGTTACCTTAATTCTTGAGCCCAGAAAACTTTCATCTTGCTTTTTACAGCCAAAGTTAAAAGTGGTTTTGGTTGACGCCTTCTTAAGTGTCGCGACAGCCAATTTTCTATTATCAATCGCGCACTTAGAATCGACCATACATAACGTAGTTGAATCGGGCCAATCGGCATCGTCATCATAGGAAAACGGAACGACGTACTGCACGGTTAGTTTTAGTGCAGCTTCGCTCGGCACAATCATGAAATATTGAAGAAGCAAGAATGAAAGGACTGTGGCTGTTTTTGTTCTCATACAGAAATAATATTGTTTTTTCTGTATTTTGAATACTGCGCCATGCGCCAGATGGCTAGAGGAGCCAATGCGCAAGGCAAACTTGACGTGATGGGTTACTCGCCTGCGCCTTGATTTGCTTCTAGTTGCTAGTTATCTGGTTATTAAGCCTTAATAACCTTTGCGCGTAGCTTTTCTAGTTCAACGGTCATTTCCATCGGCAATTTCGGACCAATTGTCGTAAACCAGTCATCGATCAGCGGTAACTCTTCCAGCCACTCTTTGGTATCGATGTGAAGTGCCGCTTTCATATCGGCCTCTGTTACATCTAAGCCTTCGACATCAATGGCACCAGGAGAAGGTGAATAACCAAGTGGCGACTCAACAGCATCATTGCTTCCTTCAATTCGAGAAATAGCCCACTTTAGAATGCGGATATTTTCGCTGTATCCCGGCCACAAAAACTTGCCGCCTTCGCCTCTGCGGAACCAATTAACATAAAATATTTTAGGTAACTTATCGGGAGTGCTCTTCTTGCCGATTTCAAGCCAGTGATTTAAATAATCGCCAACGTGATAACCAATAAACGGCAACATCGCAAACGGATCTCTACGTACAACCCCAACTTGTCCAGTTGCTGCGGCTGTGGTTTCAGAAGAGAGAGTTGCTCCCATAAATACGCCGTGGTTCCAATCGCGAGATTGAACAACTAGCGGAATTGTTGTTTTACGTCGGCCGCCCATAAATATCGCTGAAATTGGAACTCCAGTTGGACTCTGCCACTCGGGTGCGATGATTGGACATTGTTCGGCTGGCGTGCAGAAACGCGAATTTGGATGTGATGAAAGTTCGCCATTATCTGGTGTCCAACTCTGACCTTTCCAGTCAGTTAAATGCGCAGGCGGGTTATCGCTCATACCTTCCCACCAGACATCGCCGTCATCGGTTAGCGCTACGTTAGTAAAGATTGAATTTCCCTTTTCAATAGTGCGCATTGCATTGGCATTAGTGCCCCAACCGGTGCCTGGCGCTACGCCAAAGAAGCCAAATTCTGGGTTAGTCGCATACAACCGACCATCATCACCAAAGCGCATCCAAGCGATGTCATCACCGAGGGTTTCAACTTTCCAACCCTTTATTGCTGGATCCAGCATTGCCAGATTCGTTTTGCCACAAGCTGATGGGAAGGCTGCCGCAACATAATGCACATTCCCATTCGGTGGCGTTAACTTAAGAATCAACATATGTTCAGCAAGCCAGCCTTCATCGCGCCCCATGACGGATGCAATTCGCAAGGAATAACACTTCTTACCAAGTAGTGCATTGCCACCATAGCCCGAGCCGTAAGACCAGATAGCTCGTTCTTCAGGAAACTGCACAATGTATTTTGTTTCATTACATGGCCAAGCTACATCTTTATCATTTTCCGCAAGTGGCGCACCGACTGAATGAAGCGCTTTAACGTAGTCACGATCGGTACCTAAAGCGCTAATTACATCATTACCCATGCGAGCCATAATTCGCATAGAGGCGACAACGTAGGCGCTATCAGTAATTTGCACGCCATACATGGGATTAACCGAATCTAACGGGCCCATGCAGAATGGAATTACATACAGAGTGCGTCCGCGCATTGATCCCTGATAGAGATCTCGCATGATATTTTTCATTTCAGCTGGTGCCATCCAGTTATTTGTTGGCCCAGCATCTGATTCATTTACCGAGCAAATAAAAGTTCTATCTTCGACACGAGCTACATCGGTTGGATTAGATGCGCACCAGAATGAATTAGGTTTTTTCTTAAGTGGCACGAGTGTTCCAGCCCTGACTAGCTCACCAGTTATTCTGGTCCACTCTTCGTCTGTGCCATCACAAATATAAATACTCTCGGGTTGCGTTAACGCTTCAACATCTTTAATCCACGCAGATAGCCCAGCATGCTTTAAGTTCTGAATCTCCATTGATTCTCCCCGATCTTCTGGGATTCAGAGTAAGTCTCCACTGGTGAGTAGCCAACATAGCTAGGCTGTCTGCTCAGTCACATGCCGGACATGGTTCATGTAGTGGAACACCTTGGCTCTTCTTAAGCGTGGTGGAAAATCAGGTGACACGGACCACTGCTCGTTTTAGATCTTAAGGCAGTCAGCTACCCGCGGCGGCGATTGCCTTTTCTGGCCCTTGGCCAGACTCCGGTCGACCATAACGCCCAGATAACAAGTAAAGGTTGGAAGAACAATCTAATTGCTCGTGCTCGATCTGTATCTAATCCGAAAGCATCGATGCCGTTTACGTATTGCGAGATGTTTCCAGGGAAAATTGCGATGAAGAATAGTGCGGTAGCAATTCCAACTTCTCGTCGATACTTCAACGAAGCAAGCGCTAAACCTAAAAGGATTTCAACCACCCCAGATGCCAGCACAACAAAGTCGGCCGAGAGTGGAACCCAACTAGGAACTTGAGCCTGAAACTCGAGGCGGCTAGTTGTTAGGTGCGAGATGCCGGCATAAATCAGAGCAGCGCCGAGTAATACTTGCGTCGCTTTGCGAATTAGCTCCATAACCAGCTTTCGATTGACATCGATCTTAACGAGCCCACTTAATAATGTACTTCTGAAGTTCGGCATGCCAGGCATCTACATCCTTTGCGTAGATCTCTCGAATTACTTCTTCATATGACGGGCGACAAATTCGATACGGGCTTTGGCAAACTTCGCCATTGCCAGGCATCTTACTTTCCAGATATCTAAATGGTGCCAATATGTCACCACTCTTGGCAATTAGGTACTCAGAGGCGAGAAAACCACCGCTATATTCGCAGAACCGTTCAGTTTGGCTAAATGACAATAGATCGGTTAACGGAACTTCACCGCATTTATAGTTATTAAAGTGTTGAAGAGCTAAATTTCTAACCGTTGAATATGGAATATTCATATGTTTTGCATAAGCCATCGCGCTATAGAGAACTGAGGGTCCTTCGCGAAGCCAAGCTGGATAGAAATTAAATGACTCGTGACCAAATTTTTCACCATAAGTCTGTTGGGCGAAGTGGACTACTTCACCAGCCGTTACTGCCACAATTCCAAACTTATCCCATTCATTTGGATACTTTTCAAGAAATCCTTCTTTTGGATACCACTGTTGGTATGCGTCAAAGAAAATAAAGATGGTACTTGGTCGACAGAAGCCCGCACCCACTGACTTCACATCAAAGAACCTTGTATCTTTAGCCCAACAATATTCGGGCAACTTTGGTTGTAGACCTACCAAGTCCCACCAAACATACCAATCAACGTTTCGAGAAAGTGGAGCACCTGCGCCATCTAAGATTCGAGTAATCGCTGGCAACACAGCAGCGTTATCGTTTGCCCAAGTGGTTCCCTTAACTCGATCACTTACGTAGCTGGTAACAAATTGAGTTGACGGTTTTCCTTTTTCCCAGGCAATATCAACTAATTTCTCTACGACTAAGGCTTCTTCTGAAGTAGCGGTTCCAAATATGTCACGTGGCCCGCTGTATTTTGGTGTTGGTTTAGAGGAGATCATTTTGACACCCTTACTCCAACGTAATTTGGAGCCATTCTTAACACAGAAGTATTTGAGATCAGAAATAGTTTTTGTTGTGCCAACTTTGGCACATTCGTTACCAGGAATTACCTCTGAAGCTGAAATCGTATTTGTGTTAACACCGGGTATAACCTCGATTGAACCTTTACCTCCGTGAGCTTGACCCACCGGCGCATGGAGTACCGAATTGGTAGCCCCAACAGTTACAACTAATACTACGAGCCAGGTTCGCCAGCTTCTCATGTCAAAAGTGTAGGTCAACGAAGTTGCGTTGGGAATATGCAGCGTCAAGTTTCAGGCATACAAATGGCCCCTCGCGACTAACCGTGGGGCCATTTGGTGTGCGTATCCCTGGCGGGGCTTGATTTCTTCTATTTCGTGATTGAAAGATTAATCTGTTCGCCACCGTGTAATTGCTGGTCGGGCAAACCTTTTAAAACATGAACTTTTGCCTCGCCGACTACTACCCAATGGGTATCACCCGAACGCTTAACAATCGCAGTTAGTTCATCAACTCCGATCAAAATTGAATCATCAGGCACGTGCAATAAAACTTTGGCAGCGCTCTCTGGGATCCATTTAAAGAACTTATTAAAGTGCGGAATTACGCGAATTTCAGGGAGCAGATTTAGTCCGGCGGTCGGAGCTTTCTTAAGCAAGCGAAAGTTGGGGATCTGCGCACTAAGTACCATCGCACCAGCACTACAACCGGCTAAAGATGCCCCGGTGTTCCAGTTTTCAAGCATCGCCGACCAAAGTGGGGTATCAACCAGGGTTTCGGCAAGATGGTGTGGGTCTCCGCCTGACAAATACATCAGTGCGCTGTTTGCTACTGCATCAACATATTCTTGATTGAAAGCATCTTCACGGGTGTAGATGGGCAGATAAGTACACTCAACACCAAGGGCATCTGCTTGTCTTTGCCCAAGTGACCGCCAATATTCCAATCGATCCGGACTTTCGCGCCCAGCAGCTGTTGGAATTTGTAAGTAACGGGCCTCTTTACCATTCTTAACCCCATCGACAATTAGTGAATTCTCAAACTGCGCCAGCGCAGGCAGGTATTCACCTGAACCAACTAGCGCGAGTGAGCCATTCATTTAGTGAGTCTAGGTGTAATTAGCTTTATTGCACCAAGGTTCCAGCAAATATTTGCCAAGCCAGGGCTGACTTAGCAACGAGGGAGAGAGTTATATAGGTCTTCTCGCCACGTAAGTATTGTGCCCACTTGCCAACTTTCTTGTACTGCAGGTACTGCACAATGGCAAAAATATTGAAGAGCACGAAAAGTGAAAATACGATTCCGTACACGAAAAGCGGTGCCGAGGCATCACCGATGCCCTTGATTGAAAAGATATAGAAAACCAAGCCAACCCATGGAACTATTCCGGCGATGCAGCCAAAAATAAATGGTAGCCATCCGCCGTTTCCTGGCGTCTCATATTTTTCTTGGAGCCAGCCGAAAAGAATCATCGATGCGTTAACGCCGAAGATGGCAATTATTGCTGCAACATCTGAGACACCCACGATTTGCGCAATCAGAACGATCATTACTGAAGAGCTAATTGAATATTCGACCCAGCGGAAATAATTCCGATTCTGGGCTAATCCGCTTTGATATCGATTAAAGAACTGAGGTGAGACGACTAAGAAATGGAAGAAAGCAGATAGACCAAGGAAAAGTGCCACAGTTAATCCGACTGGGGTGTCGAGTAAAGTGATTGGCTCAGCAAATGTGCTGCCTGGCGGGCCGGTCATATACCTGGCCACGATTGGTAGCGTGAAATCATTAGCTAAGGCGATAACTGCGAACATTTGGACTAAGTGGAAAAAGCCCGCGATCAAGTTATAGCGACGAATAGTTGATGAATTTATCTCTTTGCTCATGCCTTAATCTTGCCACGAAAGTTCTTAAACACTGATCTACTATTACCTAATGTCACGCGTTGCTAAAGTGAAGAACGGTTTTGCGCCAAAGGTCTGCGTGCGTTGTGGGCTGGAATTTGAGTGGCGTAAAAAATGGGCTAAGAACTGGGCTGAAGTTAAGTATTGCAGCGAGCGTTGCCGAGAGAATAAATGAAGCGCATTATCTATCTTCCATTTGATCATCTTCATCGTGAATTTGGAGCTCTCAAAGGGGCCGACCCAAAAAGCGATCTGATTGCCTTTGTCGAAAGCGCTCGCATGACTACTGGTCGCAATTGGCATAAAGAGCGACTTTTCTTCTTAATCTCTAGTGCTCGACATTTTGCGCAAGCACTAGAGACTGAAGGCTTTAGCGTTGAATATGTAAAAGCCGCCACAACTGTTGATGGACTCAAATCAATTCAGGCTAAACATAAGAACTTACCGATCAATTGCGCCGAACCGTCATCGTTTAGACAATTCGAAGCACTTAAAGAATTTGGGGTGGAGTTTGTCGAAAACGATTTTTTCTTAACTCCTCGCCAGCTGTTTAGAGCTTGGGCTGATTCTCAAAAGAGTTACTTGATGGAAAGTTTCTATCGCAAGCAACGTGCTCGCCTAAATATTCTCATGGTTGCCGGTGAGCCAGCTGGTGGTGCTTGGAATTTTGATAAAGAGAACCGGCTGCCTCCCCCAAAGAAATACGAGGGGCCAAAGTATCTAGAACATAAACGTGATGAAATTGATGCCGAGGTAGCCAAAGAAATCGGCCATGTAATGACAACTACTTGGGCTACTACTCGTAAGGGTGCGCTAAAACAACTAAAGAATTTCATTGATAACCACTTTGCTGAATTTGGTCCACTTGAAGATGCGATGACTACTGACAACTGGGCGCTACATCATTCACTTCTCTCGCCCTACTTAAACAATGGGCTTTTACATCCAAGTGAAGTGATAAGCGCTGCGGTCAAAGCTTTCGATGGCGGTGGAGTTCCGATCGAATCTGCTGAAGGCTTTATCCGCCAGATTATTGGTTGGCGCGAATATGTAAACGGCATGTATTGGTTTCTTGGTCCTGATTATCGCGAGAATAATCAGCTAATGGCTAGTCGCAAGCTATTGCCACTATTTAATGACCCTAACGCCACGCAAATGAACTGCATCAAAGAAACTGTCAGCGATATTCAAGATCGCGCTTGGGTGCACCATATTCCGCGACTTATGTTGCTCTCAAACCTGGCCTTAGTCACCGGCACTAATCCGCAGGAATTTCTGGAGTGGATGCGTGAAGTATTTATCGATGCCACTGAATGGGTAATGGTTCCAAATGTAATTGGCATGGGTGTTCATGCTGATGGTGGGCAGATGATGACTAAACCTTATGCAGCAGGTGGTGCCTACATCTCGCGAATGTCTAACTATTGCAAACGTTGCGCATATAACCCCAAATTACGTACTGGCGAAACCGCCTGCCCATTTACAACTCTCTATTGGGATTTTCTAGATCGCCATAAGGAAACTTTTGCTAAGAATCACCGCATGAGCCAGCAAGTCTTTGGCCTAAATCGCTTGAGTGATCTGCCAGAGTTAAAGCTGCGAGCCCAAGAAGTGCTAACGGGTTTAGAAGCGGGAAAGATTTAAGGGATTAATTGCTCTGCTTTTAGTTAACGAAGATCAGTGCGACAACGCCCAAGAGAATTAAAAAAATTGCTGCCACAATCGATTTTGCCTTACCGAGTCGCTGCGGCAAACCTTTTATTCCACTGGCTTGATCTTGATCCATATCTTTTATGACATTTATAAAGTGCGCAGCCATACCGAAAAGCGCTCCCCCAAGCAGCATCCATAGAGGTGGGTTCAAGTCTTTCGAGATGACTACACATGATGGAAGTGCCGCAAAAGCAATGGCAAAAGGAAGGGGTGAGAGCATGGTGAACTTAAAGTAGAAGTTGTACGCAACACCGCAAGCGATACCTAACATGTAAACCGAACCACCCTTAATTCCAAGTGGGCCCAAAAGATTAGCTACGAATGAAAAGGGCACCATGAAACGCAGCCACTTTTGTAAATATTCTTTGGTAATTAGACCAGCTACCAAAGGTTTTTTGCTTCGTTGATGTTTCAGATCATCTTCAAGATCATAAAGATCATTACTCCAGCCGACCACGAGTTGGCCAGTAAAGACTCCGAAGGCAATTACATATGCTGGGCCTTCCCACCAGTAAAACGTAGAGACCGCAAAGGAAATTGTGGTCACAATTAGGGTTGGGCCAAAGTGAGAGGCTTTGAGCAGTCCCTTTAACTTCTTCATTAGTTAACTGTAATAGAATTTTGTCATGGCTACCAAGGACCCAAGTCGCGAAGCTCATTTTCCGGCGATTGAGAAAAAGTATGGCGAGAAAATGTCATACTGGTTCAAAGTAATGGCATCCCTTGAAGGCCAGAAGTATCCCGAACAGATTGCCCATTTGCGTGAGAACTATGGCTTCTCGCAAGCCCATGCCAATGCTTTAGTCATGTATTCACGAGGTTCGGTGTCGGCTCATAGACATGAAACCCCAGCGCAATATTTTAAGAGTATTGATCCGTTGCAGGCCAAGACTGTTCGAGCGATTATGAAAGCGATTACTGATAAATACCCAGAGTTAGAACTTGTGATTGCCTGGAATCAACCAATGCTACGAATAGGAACGATGTATGTATTTGGTGCCTCGGTTTCTAAGAATCATATTTCGATTGCGCCTTGGAGCACCGATGTACTAGATAAATTCCGGCCCAAGTTGACTGAATACAGAGTTACTAAGAATACTATCGCGGTGCCTAATGATTGGGACGTTGATATTAAGTTGCTACAGGCAATGGTTAAGGCGCGTTTAGCTGAGAGTCACGCTGAAAAATAGGCTAACTTTGCCTAATGTTAAGTAGGTATCGTCTGGCATTTGCGGGGAATTCGGCCTGGAAATTTTCTACGGCAGGTTTCATCGGACGTCTTCCAATATCAATGGTGGGCATCGGAATCTTGATGTATGTGGAAGCTGAACGCGGCAGCTATACGATCGCTGGCGCAGTTTCTGGTTCACTCTCAATTGCAACTGCTATTGGTGGTCCGCTAAGTTCTAGATTGGTAGACAAACTCGGACAGCATCGAGTCTTGCCGATACAAATTGTGCTAATTCTTGCCTGTTCAGGTTCATTGGTTTTGTTAATTCCATCGAGCGTTCCAACTCCCTACTTGTTCATCTTTTCTATTGGAAGTGGGTTGGCATATCCACCAATTGGCGCATTTGTTCGCTCTCGCTGGACAGCGCTTCTAAACTCTGGACCTATTTTGCTGACAGCTTTTTCGATTGAGAGCATGATCGATGAATTGATCTTCATTGTTGGCCCAACTATCGCAGCAACCACCTCGGTCAAGTTTCACCCGGCTGCACCTCAAGTGCTTGGCATGATTTTACTTACGTGTGGCGGTCTTTGGTTAGCCTCAATGCGCAGTAGTGAGCCACCAATAAATCCCTCCCAAAGCAAACATGGAAAGCCAGTGATTTTTCAAAATGGCCTTATTTACATGTGGGTCTTTCATGTTGTTATCGGAATGTTCTTTGGCGCTGTTGAAACAACCATCATTGCTTTCACAAAACTTGAAGGACAGCCGATTTATGGTGGAATCGTCATGGCGCTATGGGCATTTGGTTCTTTAGTTGGTGGCTTTATTTACGGTGGACTGGATTTCAAAACGCCACTTCATAAGCAATTGATCCTGGTGAGTTTGCTTCTCATGCCGACAACTGCGATTTTAGTTTTCGTAGATAGCATCTCGATGCTCGCCATCTTGGTGATACTTGCTGGAATAGGTATCTCTCCGCTTCTGATTGCCAGTGCTGCCATCACTCAGGAACGATCCCCCGTTGGTCGCACAACCGAAGCGATAGCGTCAATGTATGCGGGCATCAGCATTGGTTTCGCTTTTGCGGCAGCTATGGCCGGCTGGCTAATCGATAATCGAGGAACGAATTACGCTTTTGGACTTGGCGCGATGGCTACTCTCGTTACTTTCTCGGTCACCTTTATTGGGCGAAATAAAATCAGTTCTAAGATTTAAAGAGCTAGACCCATGATGCATTCGTTGGCATTTTCGACTACTTCGATAAATCCAAACTTCCTATAGAAAACGCGCGCTCGATCATTACTAGCTGACATGTGTAGGTGGACTCCAGAAGAACCAGCTTGCTTTAACTCGCTTAACAAATATGCGATCATCGATTTACCATAACCAGCACTTTGATGTGATTCGACTATGTCAATGTGCAAGTGAGATGGATATTTCTGGGTAAGTCTCTCATCGCTAAAGCCCTGCTTGCCTAGTTCCGCAAGCAACTCTTGATCAGAATGGGTGATCTCAAAATCGATTTGCTGGTACTTGGCTTTGGTAATCGGCCAATACTTTTCAACTAAAGTATTTTCAAAACTTTTAGTATCTAGGACCCCCAGTAGATACCCAACAACTTTATTCTCAGCTAGCAAAACATAGGCAAATTCGGGTTCATGAATAACGTAGGGAGCTACATAAATATCGCCGACGAGTTCAGGCAACTTATGAAGGTGGGTGGCATCTTTGCCAGAATCCCCGGTCTCTAAACAAATTCGCCGCAACTCAGATAAATCGGCAGTATTTGCCGCCCGCAGCAGGACGCCACTACCTAAATGCTGCTCTTTCACGCCATAATCGTACCTTCGCAACTGGGGATTAATCTCCGAAAGGGTGGTGGGGCAGTTGGCAAGCAATTCAGATAGCTATATCGCTATCGATGCTGGCGGCACACGTCTTCGTGGATATGACTCAGTATCCAAAACCGAATTCACGGGTGTTGGTGTCACTCACACCAACTCACTCGCACTTGATCTGGCACGAAATATTTCAGCTGCAATACCTGAGGGCATTTCCGAAGTTGATACCTTAGTTTTGAGTTTGGCCGCAATTCCACAGAGCCGAGAAGATCAGGAATTATTGGCGGCCGCAATTCTGCAGCGGGTTCGCTATGCGAAGTTAGTCATCGCATCTGATACCAAGGCAGCAGCGCTAAGTAGTAATTCACAAGCTGACTTAACAATTGCTGTTGGAACTGGCATCACCGCGTTGATAAAGACTGCCACACATAACTTTGAGTTAACTGGACATGGCTATTTGATTGGTGACGAGGCAAGTGGTTTCTGGATTGGGCGAACTGGGTTAAATGCCGCTCTCCGCGCCGATGAAGGTCGTGGCCCAGAGACTTCTTTGCTAAATGCCGCCATAGACTTCTATAAAGTACCAGCAAGCAAATTAGCAGATCACCTACATCAACTTCCAAGCCCAGTCGCACAAGTTGCTGCGTTCGCGCCAGCTGTAACATCAGCTGCGCTCAAAGGCGATGCTGAAGCGCTCTTTATTGTTTCACAAGCCGCAAATGAAATTTCGGTTTTGATTGAAGTAGCGATTGAACGAGCTGATGTTAAAACTGTAGCCCTCGTTGGTGGCGCTATCCCCCATGGACAAGTTCTCCATAATCAAGTTCTAGCTGCTTGCCAGAGTCTCGAGATTACTTTCGTAACTGATTCAGCTGAACCACTTCAGGGTGCCCGCAAGATTGCCGAAGATAGCCACTTACAAAACGATTTAGTGGTTGTTTCAAGTAATTCGATTGATACCCAAATCTGGAGCAAGTTATATCTATTATCTGCCCAGGAACTACTTGGCCGGGTTGCTGATTCACAACGCGATTCGGTGGCAGCTTGCGTAGGCCTCTTTGCCGATGCCCTGGCTAATGGAAAAATGATTCATACCTTTGGTACTGGTCATTCGCATTTATTAGCTGAGGAAATCTTCTACCGAGCAGGTGGGCTAGCTGCGATTTACCCAATTCTTGATGAGCGGTTAATGCTGCACAAAGATGTTGTTCAGGGCAGCCAAACAGAACGCTTACCTGGGCTAGCTCAAGAATTACTAAACACCCATGCCATCGCAAAAGGTGATGTTGTTATCGTGATTTCAAATAGCGGCGGCAATCAAGTAACTATCGATCTAGTAAAACTGGCTCAAGGTCTCGGTGCCAAAGTTATTGCAGTAACCAGCATCAATCACGCAACCAGTAGCGCAGCACGCTCTAGCGCCACCGAGAAAATTCACCAATTAGCCGATGTAGTTCTGGATAACTCAGGCGTGGTGGGTGACGCCTCGGTTCGGGTGGCAGGCTCAACCATGTCAGCTGGCCCAACTTCAACAGTAATCGGTGGCGCTTTGCTGCAATCAGTTGTTGTTGGAACCGTAGCCGAGTGCCTAAAGCGCGGAATTCAGCCTGATATTTTCTTGAGCAGCAACCTTGCTGGCGGAGATGAAAACAACGCGGCGATCTTCGATAAATACCGATCGCTAATCGATTTATATAACTAAGTTACTTAACAGCGCCTTCAGTAAGACCGGCAATAACCTTACGGTTGAAAATCACATAAACGATAATCATTGGAATAGTCACAATAGTAAGCGCCGCAAAAAGTAAGTGGTAGTTTGTGGAATATCTAGTCGAGAAAGTTAACAGCCCGGTAGGAATAGTCTTTAAATCGTCGTTTTGAATATAAACCAGAGCTAGCAAGAACTCATTCCACGCACTCAGAGCTGTAAACACTGCCACGGTTGCGATACCTGGCTTTAGCATCGGTACCAGGATTGTTCGATAAACCATTAGATCACTCGCACCATCTACGCGAGCTGCTTCAAAGATTTCCTTTGGCAAGTTCTGAATATAGGCACGGAACAACCAGATCGAAAGTGGCAAGCCCATAGCGGTGTACGGCAAAATTAAAGCCAAGCGAGTGTCTTTAATTCCCAAGGAATCAAACAGCGCATTTTGCGCGATGAAATAAGATTGAAGCGGCAAAATCAAACCTAAAGTTATTAGCCCCAAAATTTGTTTCGAGAATCTAAAGTTCAAACGCGTGAATGCGAATGCGGCCATTGAGCCGAATAGCAAAACAGCTGAAGTGCAAGTGCTGGTGACAATTGCGCTGTTAACTGCGTACTTTCCTAACCCACCTACCGTGAAAGCTTCGGGGAAGACTGAAAAATCCCAAGAAGTTGGCAGCGAAAGTGGATTCTTGGCTATCTCAGCATTGCTCTTAAGAGCTGAAAGTGCCATCCAAAGTAACGGGACAAAATAGATCAATGAATACATCGCCATTGCGATGTGAAATACCGGATTACGTTTCATTAGTACTCCACCACCGCATCGTCTTTAGTGCGTACTTTGTTGTAAATCAGCCCAACCGAGACGACTACGAAGGTCAAAATAACAGCCAACGCTGAGCCGTAACCCATCTGCTGATCACGGAACACCACGCGAACTAAGTACGTAGTAGGCATTTGGGTGCTGTCATATGGTCCGCCATTTGTAAGGACATAAACCAGGTCAAACATTTGAATGCCGCCAGTGAAGCAGAGCAATATTGCCACTTCAGTTAAGTTTTTAACCATTGGAATCTTGATATTGCGTAGCAACTGCCACTCGGTGGCACCGTCTAGTCGAGCTGATTCAATGATCGTGCTAGGAATTCTTTGGAAGCCCGCGTAAAAAATAGCCATGTAGAAACCTGCATAAATCCAGCCTGAGATAACCGAAAGTGAAAGAAGCGCAGTTGATTGATCACCCAACCAGATTCGTTGCCACGATTCCAAGCCAAATTGACCTAGTAAGCGATTGAGAATTCCTAAATCAGGATTGAGCAAAAATGACCAAAGGACAGAGATAACAACTAACGGCAACATAACTGGTGTAAAGAAAGCTACCCGATAGAAAGTTGTATTGCGCTTAGCGCTGACAAGGCCTGCGAGCAATAAGCCAAGGGCAACTTCTAGAAATAGAGTTAAGGAAATATAGATCGCGGCATGTAGATAAGAATTCATGTAGATCTTGTCATCAAAGGCACGCGAAAAGTTTTCAAAACCGACAAAACTTGGTGCGCTAAAGCCATCCCAGTCAGTCAAACTCAAGCCAAAGGTCGCAAAAATTGGACCCAGAATTGCTAACGAAAATATTGCAAAAGCAGGAGCGACCAGGAAGTAAGGGATCCAACGTGCTGTCGGTTTCATTCCCCTACCATCCTGGTCGCTTCACTACTGAACTAACTTTATAGCTTTATTGCGAGAGGTTAACCAAGTGCGGCAACCTTTTCTTGCGCTGCATCAAGTGCTGCTTGTGGTGTCGACTTGCCACCAATTGCCTCAGCTTGTGCTGCATTTAGAGCATCTGCAACTGGAAGTTCAAAGCCGGTATCAGGTGGAGCAACAACAACTGTTGCACCATTTAATAGGGCATTGATCTTTTCAGTTAGTGGATCAAGTGCTCCGCCAGCCAATGACTTCACTAGAAGTAGAGTTCCGGCATCTGCGATCTTCTTCGCATTTTCAGCGTTATAAAGTACCTTGAAGAAGTTCATAACTTCGGTCTTCTTGGTGCTCTTAGCGTTAACGATATAGCCAGTGTAAACAGCCATGATGCTGTTCTGATCGCCCGCGCCATCGCTAATTGCTGGCAAGTTAATAAAGTCCATCTTGAAATCTGGAGCTTCTCCTTGCTGTGTACCAATTAACCATGAGCCAATTGGGTGGAAAGCAGCTTTGCCTTGGAAGAACTGGCTAGCAGCTTCGTTGTCAGCAATGCTGTTTACAGATTCGTTAACATAACCAGCCTTAGCAAGATCCGCTAGAACTGTTAGGCCCTTAACGAATTCTGGGCTGTTCATTGGCTTATTCTTTTGTAGCGTTTCAGCATACAAAGCTTCGCCAGTTACACGAGAAATAATATGTCCGCCCCAGTTTCCAACTGTCCAGAGATCTTTATTTCCTTGTACGAAGCAGTTGACCTTGGCAGCGACGAACTTAGCGCAAGCAGCGTTTAGTTCCTCCCAAGTTTTTGGAGGTGTAACACCATTCTTTTCGAACATATCAACGTTGTACCAAAGTACGTTTGTTACATCGCGTGCTCGAGGAATCATTGATAGCGCACCGTTTGAGTCATAACCGGCAAAAGCACCATCAGTGAATAGATCCTTTAAGCCACTTGATTCAATGTCGCCAGAAATATCTGCAGCGTAACCTTCAGCATTGCGCTGATCTAGTCGAGCTCCGGACCATTCGAAATATGCATCAGGACTATTCTTACCATTTAGCAGTGTTGGTAAACCAACTGTTGAATAAAGATCATCATCTTGCTGGATAAATTCAACTGTCCAACCTTCATTTTCGGCTTCATAAGCTGCTTTCGCTGCTTCCCAGACTGGAAGTTCTTTTTCACCCAAACTTGGTGTAGCAATGCGCAAGATTTTATCTGCGCTATCGCTGCTCGAGCAGCCTGTTATTACTGCAAGGCCTAGCAAGCTACTTGCGATTACCGCAATCAGCTTCTTTCCCTTGAACATAAACCCTCCCCAGAATTGTTACGCCGGTTGTGGCGTTGGTAGAGATTATGGGTGAAGGTGAGGGTGGGTCAATGGAATTCCGCAGAATTTAAGTCATCGGCGAGTTCGCCTAGGAACATATGTAGCGAATCGCCAAAAATCCGACTGCGCCAGGTCAAAACCTCGGTCGCCAACTGCTTAACGTAATCAGCTTCAGGCTTCCTGCTCAAATTCTCAGCCAAGAGTTCAAGAATTTCGCCACCTCGCTGGTAGTCCTCAACCCAAGCAGCCGATTCCTCCGCCAGCTTCGGATTCGAGAAAGTCGGAGACTTTATGATCACGCTTGCGATTGAAATTTCTAGCGCCATTGATTTCAGTTTCGCGATAGCGGCCGGCATCTCTCCCCGACGATAACTAAATGCCACATCGCCGAGAGCTCCTGAAAATTCCGGTGATGCATCATCGTTAAGGCATGAACCCAGCGAAGTACGGGCAAACTTTCGATATGCCGCGCGGTCTTCGCTATTTGAAATAAGTTCAGCTAGCGCTCGATCCCATGCTTGATCAGGATCGTAATTTTTAGGATCAATCAGATATTCGCCAATTGTCCAAAGCGCAATCTTCGAAGACTCTGCTTGCGTCATTGGGTTCGCTAGTAGACCTTCACTATGTTCAACTAAACCAGATTCGCGCGCACGCAATGGTCCGATGTGCAGTTCATGAACCATGGCAACATCATTGACTGGATAATTATCCCAATAAAGTGGTTTACGTTTTGCACTCTCTTGAAAAATCAAGGCATCGCGAACATCTAGTCGGAAAGAACAAATCTGGATTCCGGTCCACAACAGATTAACGCTTTTATTCAACAACTTTCCAATTTCAACTAAGTACTCTTCATACCCAGTCCCACGATAAACAGTTGGGCAAATAACTAATTGGGCACTTGGATAATTTTGTTCTAACCACTCATGTAGCTGATTGCCTAAGGTTGCGTGCGCCTGGGCAAAAGAGGTGAATGCTGTGGCATCTGAGTCAGACTGAAAATCGTTTGGAATGTCATCGAAGAAGACTCCAACCAGGTTTATCCCTAGTTCTAGGTACTGAGTGAGTCGACCTTTAAGCGCGGCTAACTCAGAAGGATCAGAATAAATGATTGTCTGGCCGGGTGAAACCGCAGTTCCAAAAGTGATTCCTTGGCTAGTTGCGTGTGCGACTAGCTCTCGCAACTTAATTAACTCAGAATCAGGACGTGGATCCTGCCAACTACGGCGGTGTCCGGGCTCATCTTTTGGGGCTAGAAAATAGGTATTTAACTTAGCTTTTTCCAAAAAATTAATCATGTCGATGCGCTCAACATGTGTCCATGGCTTGCCATAGAAGCCTTCGATTACGCCACGAATTCCAAAGCTATTCATGTTGCTAAGACTTTGCGCATATGAAAATCTTATCTACTTACGACAACGCTCATTACACGAGTAGCTGCTGAACGAGTGTCTGTTCCAGCAAATCCCCAGGTAATTGAACATGTTCCAACCTTAATCATGCGAACAGTGGCTCGCGTAAATATCCCGCCGGTGCGATCATCAGCTTCAACTACCTGAACCGTACAGAAATCAGGAGTCGTAGATACAGCGCTCATGATGTGTCCGATGCTCAGCAACCCTGAATTCTGACCACTTGTAAACAACAAGGATGAGGTAAAGAAGTAAGTTGAATTACTTGCATATGTAGTTGCAGTTAGCGGTTGTAGGCGTACATTTCTGACCAATGAGGGCGCCCAGTAAGGCGTGATGTACATTCCCGCTTTGCTCCACACAAATGACTGCGTAACTGGTGCCGCAGCTGCATAACGATCATCACCTGCTTGAGATGCTTCCACCGTACAGGTCAGGTTATCCCCTGTAGGTTTTGGCGTAACAGTCTGAATCGCCGGGCCATCTGCTAACTGAGTAATTATGTAACAAACAGTTGGGGTTAAAGATCTGTAGGTCACTGGCAAAGATGAACTGGCAACTGCCTTTGGATATACCCCACCACCAAATTCACGATTCGGGATCGCAGGGAATGTAATTGTCTGAGGTGCATTTGAACCAACTGGTGGCCCTGTTATTCCAGTGACTGTTGCAGTCCAAGTAGTTGTTGATGGAAATGAATCGCTATTACCTGGATAGTCAATTTTGATTTGACATGTTCCATTTGCCTTTGCACGCACTGTTCCTCGTGGACCATTTGTTGTATCAAATACTCCGATATCAGAAATGGTGCAGATTTCTGGAGTCAAAGAAGCCATAGAAACCATCGTGGTGCTTCCAGCTGTTCGTCCTGCGGTAGTTATAGTCGAGGCATATAAGAAAATACCTGCCGGAGTTGGAATTGAAGCAGAAGTTCTAACATTTACTTGAGTCGGCTGCTTTGAGATTAGCATTGATTGATCAACACTTATTGCTGCATTAAATTGTGTATCACCTGGTTGTGCCGCCGTAATCACACAGGTAATTGTGTTTGCCCCTGTTAATGGATAGACAGGCTGAACTGAAAACTTTCCATTTCCTAGATTTAGCACCTGACATAAATTTGCGGTTTTCGCTGAGTAGACAACAGCCAAACCTGAAGTAGAAGTTGCGCTCAGTGCTGTTCCGCCTTCATTGAAGTAGCGATCAGCTAAGGCTGGGAAGTTGATCGTCTGTGAAGACTTCGGAGCGGGTGTTGGTGTTGGTGTGGGTGCGGGTGCTGGTGCCGGAGTTGGTGTTGGTGTTGGAGAAGGAACAACAGGTGCCGGAGTCGGAGTTGGTGTCGGAGTTGGTGTCGGAGTTGGTGTCGGAGTTGGTGTTGGTGTCGGTGTTGGTGTCGGTGTTGGTGTCGGTGTTGGTGCAGCTTGAAGAGGAACCTCTCTAAGCAATACTTCAATAGATTGATTGCCTGCAGCATCAAAAGCTGTCGCATATACCTTCCAATTACCAACAAAATCAGAGCCAGTGAATCTTAGGTTTACTCGCCAAACTCCATCTTTTTCGGTACCTGAATAGAAAGTTCCCGGGGTTCCACCCAGCGTAGTTCCGTTGACTTCAACCTTTGCTGATACGCGTGTTACACCAACGCCATCACGTGCTTTGAAACTCATTACCGGAGTCATTCCAAGATAAAAGGTCCATCCACTAACCATCTCAGATGAACCAAGCACGACAATTGGCGCTTCACGATCTGGTGTTGGCGTTGGCGTTGGCGTTGGTGTTGGTGTTGGTGTTGGTGTTGGTGTTGGCGTTGGCGTTGGCGTTGGCGTTGGCGTTGGCGTTGGCGTTGGCGTTGGCGTTGGCGTTGGCGTTGGTGTTGGAGTTGGTGAAGGTGTTGGTGAAGGTGTTGGTGAAGGTGTTGGTGAAGGTGTTGGTGAAGGTGTTGGTGAAGGTGTTGGTGAAGGTGTTGGTGAAGGTGTTGGTGAAGGTGTTGGTGTTGGCGTTGGTGCCACGTTCAAAGTTCCAAAAGTCAGAATCGCACTTTCAACGATGGTCCAACCACCGCCGGCTACATCGGTTACATAGAACCTGTAGTAGAACTTACTTCCTGAAGGTAGACCAGTTATTGCAACTTTTGAAACGGTATCTGTCGCATTCGCAACAGCAAAAGGAGTTCCCTGAACGATCGTTGCTCCTACAAGCGCAGGGTCAGTTCCGTAACTGAAGTAGGTGCGGCTATTGCTTCCCATCGCATTCCACTGTGCATTTAGCGTAATTCCTGATGCAGTATTTAAATTGGCATAAATGTTCTTAAGTACCGGCGTCTCGCGATTTAAAATCGCATATCTAATTGGGCCCTTTGTGACACCTGAGGCATTAAGTGCTGAAAATGCATAGTAGTAACCGGTGCCCGGAAGCATTCCACTTGAGATGGTCGCAGAGACGTTAACGACTGAATCGCCGGTAATTGGACTCTGCGGCAACGTGATTGTTGTTTGGCCCGACGTTAATGAACTATCGCGACCATAGGTAAAGGTGACTTTTGTAGTTTGGCTCTGAGGATGAACAGTTCCTACAAAAGAGGCCGAATTGTATATGCGGCTAGTTGGGTTTGGATCTGTAGTAACAACTGGAGCTAAACCAGGTGCGATCGGGGTTTCAAAAGAAGTGACACTTGATTGAACTGTGGCAGTTGAATTGATTGCTATAACTTTATAGTAATAAGTTTTTCCACCATCAAGGAAAGAAAGAGGTAGAGAAACAGCGGTTACCGTGTTGCCGTAAACCTGGAATGGAATAGCCGCAATCGAATCTACATCTGTCGCAAAAGTTGAATCAGTACTGTACATAAAAGTAACAGTGGTTGTTGAGTTGCCCGCCATAACAGTTCCGTTTAGAACTGCACTGTAAGCGGTTATATCTGTGGCAGCTCTAGCAACGGGAGTCGGTTTTGTTAGCGGTGGCGCTAAAGTCGTAAATGAACCTACTTGGCTTAAAGTCTTTCCTGATTCATTGGTAGCTGAAATTCGGAATGAATAGTTTTTCGAAGCGGTTAAACCTGTTAGGGCAACGGCTGCTGCGGTTGTAGTTCCGCCGTTTACCGTTCCTGGATTAACCGAAGCTGTTAACACGCCAGTGGCGAAAGTTGAATCTAGGGAATACTCAAAACCAAGAGTTGTCGGAGCAAAGCCAGGATTCACATCTATCGCAAAATTCGCACTCTCGTGAGTTATGTCCGTAATTTTATTTAGCGAAACTGTTGGCGCAACAACCGGTGGTACAACAACTGGTGGTGGTGTTACAACTGGCGCTTCCCCATCAGTGGGTGAGACGTAAAGCAAGTTATTTACTGTGTTTGGCTTTAATCCCGTGATGGCGTTTTTGGTTGATTGCGAACTAAGGAAGGATGCAACCTGCGGAACTGATGCACCTGATAATCCTAAATAAACTGCTGCTGCTCCAGCTACATGGGGAGCTGCCATAGAGGTGCCGCTAATTGTGTTTGTGGCTGTAGCAGAACCAATCCAGGCGCCAGTAATGCTTACACCTGGTGCATTGATATCAACACAACTTCCAGAATTCGAAAAGCCCGCAGGGGTTTCATTTAGCGATGTGGCGCCAACCGTAATGGCACTAGGTGCTCCAGCTGGAGATCGGGTACACGCATCGGTGTATTCATTACCAGCGGCAGCAACAACTGTTATGCCGGCATTAGTCAATCTTTGAATTGCTGAATTTAAGGCAGCAGAACTTGGACCACCAATTGAAAGATTAAGTACTGCATTACTCTTCGAGTTCGGATTCTGTGGGCTTAAAATCCAATCGAGACCCGCTATAACTTGTGAATACTGTCCACTGCCAGAGCAGTTCAAGATTCGCACCGGAACCAAGGTCGCATTTTTAGCAACGCCATATGTTGTTCCTGCCGCAGTTGAAGCAACGTGGGTTCCGTGTCCATTGCAGTCGACAGTGCCATTTCCGTCAGCAATTGCTGAGAATCCAGAATTAGAAAGTCGAGTACCAAAATCAGAGTGTGGGTAAATTCCAGAATCGCCAATATAAATTGTGGCACCAGCTCCAGCGCTGCGATATCCATATGAACTTACCGAGCCCGTTAAACCTACTCGTTCACGTTGATCGATTCGATCTAGGCCCCAAGATGGCGTCGGCGTTTGCTCGGCTAAACCAACTGCGGTTTGATCTAACTCAAGGCTTAAAATATTCGGGACTTTTTTGATAAGTGAAACGACTAGCGTCGGTAATTCGACTGCATACCCATCAAAAACATAATTGTATTTAGTATTTATTTTGCCGCCTGCGTTGGTAATTGCCGTTTCAACGGCCGCGCGGGCTGCAGGATTAATCGAAATTATGTATTTGGCTTTAGCGCCAAGATTTAGCGCTTCTGAATGCGCAGAAGAGCCCAACATTAAAAATGTTGAGAGGAAAGCTACGACTGAGAGTCGAAACTTCTTCTGGGTAAAGCGCTTCATTTGGGCCCCTTGGCACAATTCTTAAGGTGCCTGATAGCAACCCTTAGCGATCGCCTAATTTTAGGGCAAAATTGGGGTAGCCCCTAGGAAAATAGCCATGAATCTCAAGTTAACTAATTCAATTAGCCAACATCTACGCGTGTGATCACGCCTAACATCACGACAACAGTTACCCGATCAAAGCGATAGTCCCTGGTGGTTGCGAACATCTCTTTATCTCGTTGCCCAACTCGGAACCCCCAATCAAGCGAGCCCGCACATTCATAGCCTTCTGACTCGCTCATGCCAATTAGCGCATTAGCTCTAATTTGCGAAATTCCAGATTGATCAGCGGAATCCGGCTTTGGACAACTGATTAAAGTTGAAGAACTATTCGGAGTCGGTGATGGCTTAGTAACCAAAGCTTTAACAGTTACGCCTTTATCCCAAACTAATTTCTTACCACTCTTGATGCAAGTAAATTTCTTACCTTTAACGATCGAGGTGGCTTTGAACTTTATGCAGGTAGCTCCGGCTTTAGCGGTGGCCGCACTAGCTTGTGGAATTGGCGCAGCGCACAGGGCAATAACCAAGAAAGATGCGAGAACGCGCTTTGCCATGAAATGAGAATACAAGGCAAACCTTAATAAACCCAGAGACTAGGCTTTGATTTTAGGCAGATTCCAGTTCTGCTTAATTGATATCAATCGGATACCTATTACTAGTACAAATCCGATAGCCGAAGCTAGTTCTTGAGTCGCACCTACTTCGATTGCAACAACTAGTGCGCTGGCTCCAATAAATGAAGCGGTTCCATTGGTTTCACGATGGAGCAATACTGGTGGAACCTGTGCGAGTAAGTCACGCGTTAATCCGCCGAGTACCGCGCTAAGCAAACCAAGCAAAATTGCTGGGATCGGATCTAAATTTAAATCCAAGGCAAGTGCGGTGCCGGCCACAGTTGAAACGCCCAAACCAATGGAGTCTATGAAGAGCACAAAGCTGCCAACTTCTTTAGACCACTTAAACAGAATGGTAAGAACCACGGCCAATAGAACTGCGCCAAGTAAATAAGGCTTTTCAATCCAAGTAAGTGGAATATCAAGAACTAAATTACGAAATGTTCCACCGGTAAGGGCTGCAACAGAGGCCACAAAAAGAATGCCGCCGTAATCCATAAAGCGGCTTGCTGCCAGACGAGCTCCTACCAGTGCAAAAGCAAAGGTGGATAGAAAGTCTAAGACCACAAGGAAATCGTTCACTTGGCAAGTTTATACAATCCGTTTATTGCAAGTGTCCTAAAGTTTCGCTTTTCTTAAATAATGACCCTAAATCTGGGTAGATCTCGCTTTCCAGCGGGTGGAATCACAGTTTATTAATCGATATCCACGGCCTAGGCTAAGCGTTGTCGAGTAAATTAAAATTAATTGATCGGGCAGATTTTCGATTATTTGTAATCTTAAGAATTGAAGAAAGAGGAGTTATGGAAGAGATTTTTGTTCCAGCACTTGGCGTCTCAGCCGAAAATGTCTATCTACAGAAGTGGCTAAAGGCGCCAGGTGATGCAGTACAAGCGGGTGAACCTATTGCCATTATTGAGACCG
Organism: Candidatus Planktophila sp.; assembly: GCA_044351155.1. Classification (GTDB taxonomy): domain Bacteria; phylum Actinomycetota; class Actinomycetes; order Nanopelagicales; family Nanopelagicaceae; genus Planktophila. The sequence continues at coordinate 184,806 of JBILGH010000001.1, forward strand.
ATAAGGCTGAGCTTGAGATCACCTCGAATACTTCTGGAACTATGGGCCAGCAAAGATTTAACGAAGATACAGATGTTGCTGTTGGAGTAACTATCTGCGTTTTGCTTCACGAAGGTGAAACGGAAAACTAGATTCATGACTGAACAAACCCAGGCAAAAGATTTTTTAAGCCAAATGATCTTGATCCGAGAATTTGAAACAATTGCTGAAGGACTTACCTTGCGCGGCAAAGTTCCGGGCGGTATGCACAATTCTTCGGGGCAAGAGGCAGTAGCTGTAGGCGTTATGTCTGCGCTAAAGGATGAAGATGCCATTGCTTCAACACACCGTTCTCATCATCACAGTCTTGCTCGAGGAATGTCTCCCCAAAGCATGATGGCAGAACTGTTTACAAAATCTACAGGGTGCTCAAGAGGTCGTGGTGGGTCTATGCACTTAGTGGATCTATCAAGAAATTATTTTGGTGGGAATGGAATTGTTGGGGCAGGTGTATCGATTGCTATGGGATTAGCGCTTGGAATTCATATTCTGAAGAAAGATTCGATCGCTGTTGGATTTATGGGCGATGGCGCGATTAACACAGGCAGAACCTGGGAATCAATAAATATGGCAGTGATTTGGAATTTGCCTCTCTTGATTGTCATTGATAACAACCAATATGCAGTTGAAACCTTTATGGATAGAGTCACTGGCGGAAAAGATTTCGTCGCAAGAGCCAAAAGTTTTGGAATGTCAGCCGAAGTCATTGATGGTCAGAACGTAGAAGAGGTATTTGAAGCCACCGCGAGAGCTAGAGCACGTATTTTGGCCGGAGAAGGCCCTCAGCTGATCAACGCAGTAACGTATAGATACTTTGGCCACAACGTTGGCGAAGTTGGTAAGTATCGTACTCAAGAAGAAATTTCTGATTGGAAATCAAATAAGGACCCAATTGATAACTGGATAAGTAATTTGCTCGCCAAGAATTTGATCACCGAAGATGAGGTAAGTGAAATTAGAGCCAACGCAAAATCTGAGATAGAAAAAGCAGTTGAGTTTGCTGAATCTTCGCCGTTTCCTGATACCAATACGGTCGCTGATGATGTCGACTCTGGCTCTCTATTGAGGCAACTATGACCGTTGTAACTTACTCGGAAGCATGGCGATCAGGCCTTCGCGAGGAGATGAACAGAGATTCAAGTATCTTTGTTATGGGTACTGACTTGCAGGAACGTGGTGGGCACTTCTCGCAAGTAAAGGGCTTAGCCGAAGAGTTTGGTCCAGAACGAATAAGAGATACCCCAATTTCAGAGTCGGCAATGGTTGCAGCGGGCGTAGGTTCAGCAATGCTGGGGGCACGCCCGATTATCGATCTCAATTTCATGGACTTTGCCTACGGCGCTATGGACGAAATCATTAATCAAGCAGCGAAGATTCGTTATATGTTCGGCGCAGATTTACCTTTAATTATCAGAGCTACTGCTGGAATTGCGCTATTCGGTCCACAACATAATAATAGTTTTGAATCTCTTTTTTCTGCGATCCCTGGTTTATCAGTTGCTGTCCCCTATCGTCCTTATGATGTTAAAGGCTTGCTTAAAACTTCGCTCCGAGGTTCGGACCCAGTTATATTTATTATGCATAAAAAACTTACTGGTGCTAAAGGTGAAATAGCCGGCGAGGATGTCTTTATACCCTTCGGAAAAGCCAGAATCGCTGCTGAAGGTTCTGACGTGCTGATTGTTACTTATGGTTATTCAGTAGAAGTTGCCGTAAAAGCTGCTGAATTAGCGAAAACTGAAGGTGTATCGGTTGAGGTCATGGATCTTCGAACTGTCTATCCAATTGATTATGAAATGGTTCTTCAGAGATCCGCAGACATTGGCCGGGTAATCGTGGCTGATGAAGCTCCACTTTTTGGTTCTATAACCGGAGAAATTGCCTCGACTATTTCGGAAAAACTCTATAGCTCTCTGAAAGCGCCCGTGTTGAGAATTGGCGCAAAAAGAGTTCCGATTGGCGCGAACCCTCAATTAGTTAACGCTTCAATTCCTGGCGTTGAAGATTACCAAGCTGCGATTAAAAAAGTCTTAACTTTCTAATCTAGTTCGATACCGAGTTCTGCCAGAGTTTCCTCGAGCGCCCTAAGTCCTGCGAGAGCAACCGGAAAGCCACCATAGACGGAAACCTGCAGAATCACTTCGATAATCTCTTGAACTTCAGCACCTTGGCGAATTGCTCCCTTTATATGATCCATTAAGGGAGGTTTACGATCTAACGCAGTAAGTGCTGCGATAGCACATAGCTCGCGCGTCTTTTGGTCAATGACTTCTCGTTCATACATTCCTTCCAGAACATAATCTTTGAATAAGTCTGCCCAGCTTGCGTCAAACTTACGCAAGCGTTCTAGCGCTTTCTCAATTCGTAACTTTCGTTCATTTTCTAGATTTATATTCGAATCAGTTGCCACTTGTGTAAACCTCATCCTTCATTTCGGTAAATTTCTCATATCCGGTTTCGGTAATAAGGTAAGTATCTTCTAACTGCAGGCCACCCCAACCCAACTCAAAGTAAGGGGTCTCAAAACAGATCACCATTCCAGCTTCTAATGGTTTATTCACACCTGGTCGAATTCTAGGTAATTCATTTAGGCTTAAACCGATTCCATGACCCCAAACATTTGAAATCTCGAACTCAGTAATTCCGCCTTCACGTATTTTCTGAAGAACTGAATTACACAAATCATCAGGCATGGCACCAGGCTTTAGCAGTTTGCGAACTTCATTAGCCCCTGAAGCAAGTGCGCTGGCGAATTGAAGTTGCTTTTCAGAAGGCTTTCCAATAATTGCTGATCTTCCGGAATCAGCCCAATATTCTTGATAAGTTCCACCACCTTCATATCTAACAACATCTCCATCGAGCAATTTGTAGCTAGATTCGACTGGATAGAACTGAGAAGCGTGGCTTCCAGCGCCGCCGCCCCAAAATAGACCAGCACCACCTTCACTTGCCCACTTTGTGTACCAAGCCAGTGTTACATCATGCCAATCATTGCCTTCACGCAAAAACTTAAGAGATTCAATAAAAGCAGACTCATTAATTTGCGAAGACTTGAGCAATGTTTTTATTTCATCGGCAGTCTTTATCTGCCTTGCGTCATTAATAATGTCGATGGCGCTACATTTTTCGGCAAAGAGTGAAGAATCCAATTTATTGCTAAATTCTAGACTCTCAAAACCAACCTTGGACTTAGAGAGTTTAAGGCGCTTTAAGGTCTCATTAACTGAGGTAATTAGTGAATCATGAGATTTTCCTTTGTAATAATCTAATTTTTCAGAAATTTCCGACTCTGGCCATTTCATGGCACCTGCATCATTCTTAAGAATATTAATGCTTCCGAAAATTTCAACTTTTCCCATCCAAGTTGGCTTCTCAGTTTCAAGAGAAACGTAGGGAATTGCCATACAAACTGTGTCTTCGTTAAGTCTCTCTCTTGTTATGACCGCCGCGGCACCAGTACCGGTATAAAAAGGCAATCTCGAGCCAGTGCCTGAAAAGTAGTAAACATTCTCAAAACTACTTGCAACGATCGCATCAATGCCCTTTTCTTCCATCAGAGCTACAAGCCGGTCCACATTGCATAACATAATTACCCCTTTTCATTTAACACGAGTTGGACATTTCTATATATTGATACATGCCGTTCCATGATTGCCTTGAAAGACCATTTCTGGCTGAGCTTCTAGGCATTTGGGAAGTACTTGATTACATCTACTTGAGAACCGGCAACCGATCGGTAGGTCTAACGGACTAAACGGCAAACCCTGAAGATTTATCTGGGTCTTCTTTTCGAGCGGATTTGCCGACAAAGTACAAGATAACAATGCTTTTGTGTATGGGTGTTGCGGATTCTCGAAAACATCCTTGATTTTTCCTGATTCCAGAACTTTTCCAAGATACATCACCGAAACTGAATCGCAGTAATTTGCAATCATTTCTAAATCATGAGAGATCAGAAGATAGGTAAGCCCCAACTTTGCCTGCAGGTCTTTCAATAGTGCCAAAATATTGGCTTGCACTGAGTGATCCAAGCTTGAAGTTGGTTCATCCAATACCAAAAATTCCGGATTAGTCGCTAAAGCTCTAGCAATATTGACCCGCTGTAGCTGCCCACCACTTAACTCATTGGTATATCTAGTCGCAAACGAGGCAGGCAGTTGAACCATCTCAAGTAACTCGGATACTTTGGTGCCGATTTCAGCCTTCGACATTTTTGTATGTAGTTTCAAAGGTTCTGCGAGAATCCAGTCAATCCGGTACTTCGGATTCATAGACTCATATGAGTCCTGAAAAACAATTTGATTCTTTGAGCGCCAATTCTTAAGCTCTTTATTTTTAAGCTTTGTCACATCTTGACTATTTATAGATACAGATCCTGAATCAATACCTGTTAGACGAAGAACGCACCGACCCAAAGTAGATTTACCTGAGCCACTTTCACCCACGACGCCGTGAGTTTCGCCTTTGTTTACGGAAAACGATACGTCATCTATCGCAACTAGCTTGCGGCCATCGGCTTGGAATGTTTTAACCAAATTATTTATTTCTAACAATTTAGTCATCTAGTTTTCCAAACTTATGACATCTTACGATGTGGGTCGAATCAACTTTTGAAGTATTCAAAGGTGTTTTGCATTCATCCGTGGCAAACTGGCAGCGATAATTATAGTTGCAGCCTTCATGAATAAGTTTAAGATTTGGTGGTGACCCATTATCCTTATAATTAAACTTTTTATTGTTAGGACGCGTGGTGTCCAAGAGTTGGCGGGTATAAGGATGCTGAGGATTTAAGAAGACATCTTTCATAGGTCCAGACTCAACAATATTTCCAGCAAACATTACGCTTACATAATCGCAATACTGCGCAATAATGCCCAAGTCATGCGTAATAAATAGAACTGAAGTCCCAAGCTCTTTACAGCGATTCTTAATTAGCTCAAGAATCTGAGACTGAATTGTCACATCTAAACCAGTAGTTGGTTCATCCGCCAAAAGTACCTTTGGGCGATTGATCATGGCCGCCGCAATGAGGATTCTTTGAGCCATGCCGCCACTTAATTGGTCTGGATAACTGTGAAATCTGCGCACTGGATCTGGGATTCCGACAGCACTCAACTCTTCCAAAACCTTTTGCGAAGCTACAGCATAAGAAACATTGTTGTGCTGCCTGTAGAAATCAACTAATTGCTTGCCGATCTTCTTAACCGGATTTAGCGAGCCAAAAGGATTTTGTGAGATTATGGCAAGTTCTCTTCCTCGTATTTCTCGGTACTCTTTATCTGAATAACCCGAAACTACTTTGCCATTAAAGATAATCTCGCCAGTCTTAATTTCCATACCTCTCGGCAGAAGGCCCATGATTGACCAGACTGACATAGATTTTCCGGCGCCTGTTTCGCCTACCAAGCCATGAATCTCGCCTTTTCTGACAGTGAGTTCTAAATTGTTAATGATTTTTGAAGGTGCGACGTTTTCGTCCCCGCCAATCTGAATAGCCAGGTTATGAATCTCTAATACGTTACTCATCTAGGACCTGCTTCTTAAAGACTTTTTCTGAAGTTCATCAGAAATCAAATTCAATGCTAAACAGATTCCAAATATTGCCAGTCCAGGGAAAATAGCCATCCACCACTCACCGGAACTTATATATGGAGTACCAGTCTTGATCATGGAACCCCATTCTGGGGTTGGCGGCTGAATTCCTACGCCGACGAATGCCATCGCTGCCACAATATTAATTGAGTAGGCAATTCTGATTGGGATTTGAATCAATACTGGTGGAAGTGCTATCGGGAGAATATGGCGAAAAATGATCTTGAAATCACTATTGCCAAGTGCTTTTGCCGACTCTACAAAGAGGGCTGATTTGATTCTTATGACTTCACTTCGGACCAACCGAATAAACACAGGAGCATCGACCAGCGTGATGATGAACACGACCGTGATAAGTGAATCGCTAGCAATTCCTGATATTGCAAGGGCCAAAATCAATACTGGATAAGCCTGAAACAGATCCAATATTCTCGCTACTAGCGTGTCTATAAATCCGCCGACAAAGCCCGTTAAAGCACCGATGGCGATTCCCAACAACAAAGCTAAAAAGACCGCAGCAAAAGCGATAGATAAATCTAATCGAGCTGCGTAGATAGTTCTTGATAACACATCCATACCGTTTAAGTCGGTACCGAAGAGAAAATCTGCCGACGGTTTAGCGAGCATATCGTCAACATAAATCTGTTTTGGATCCTTTAGCGGCAATAACGGCGCAAAAATCGCAAGGAGTGCGTAAATAGCAACAATGAGATAACCAATGTTTAATGGCTTCAGATATTTTCTCATACTTGAAGTTTTCATTGTAGTTTTCTCTTATCCACGAAAGCAACGAATACATCCAAAATAAGAAAGATGATCGCTGAGGCGATAGCCAGAGTTAACACATATGCCTGCACGACTGCATAATCTAATGAGGTAATCGCGGCTAGCCCCCACTGTCCTAATCCGCCCCAAGAAAAAATGAGTTCGACTAGCGCCGACCCAGCTAAAGCGTAGATCGTGGTCATCGCGATAGTTGTAAAAATAGTAGGAGAAGCTAACTGCAGAATCATTTTATCAATTTTTCGTGGAGACATTCCTTGTGATTTATAGAAACGTACTCCTTCTGAATTCAACAATTCTAGAGTCGATGCCCGAGCTTGCTTCAAGATTTGACTTCCCGAAACCACGGCAATAGTTACAGCGGGCAATATCAAATAATGAAGGGCTTTAAAGAACAACCCAATGTCGCCAGCAATCAATGAATCGATGGTATAGAAACCCGTCACCTTTTCAGGCGCTAAATCGAAAAGTCCGAGACGACCCAATGGTGGTGGGAATACTCGTAAGTTAAATGTGAAAAGTGAAATAAACAAGAGGCCAATCCAAAAGATTGGCATTGAAACTCCGATAAGTGAAAATGACTTAGTAGCTGAGTCGAGAAACTTCCCTTGCTTCTTAGCCGATAAGAAACCTAATGTAACTCCGCCAATCATTCCCAGAGTTAATCCAAATCCAAGTAGTTCAAGAGTCGGTGAGATTCTGCCAAAAAGATCAGTCAAAACCGGCAGTCCGGAGTTCCAAGAAGTGCCCCAGTCTCCCGAAAGCAACTTTTGCAGGTAAATGAAGTACTGCTCTAGAAAAGGTTTGGTGAGGCCCAACTCTTCACTGATGCGATTTATAGTTGCGGCATCAGCTTGTGGACCGGCAACGAGAATTGCGGGGTTCGAATTACCTAAGCGTAAAATACCAAAAGAAAGAAAGGATGCACCAACAATTAGCGGAGCCGAGAAAACAAAACGCCTTACAAACAACAAAATTAAACTTTTTAAAAAAGTCATGGCCGCCTTTTTAGATTGATTTATTGAATTAGTCGGCGCATTCCAAGATTCTGCATGGAATGCGCCGACTAATTCATTATTTATACTCGCAGACTATTTAGTGTCTCTCTTTAAGTCTGCCCAACGTGGTGCATTGTCAGAGCGCCATACCCATCCTTGGATTTGCTTCTTCATTGCGAAGTGAGCTCCTGGGCGCCATAGGTAGCCCCAAGGTGCTTCATCAACGTGTGTCTGCTGGAGGGCGGCGAGCATTGGGCAACGCTTAACAGATAATTTTTGCCCTGACTCATCTGAAATATTGTTTGCCGCATCAACACCTGCTGTGAAAGCTGGAAGGTTAAATCCACCTCGGTTCGCAGCTCCGGTTGGGATTGAAGTCAGACCTAAGCTATAGCCAGCATCAGGAATTTGAGTTTGTTCAAATAACACGAAGAATGGCATATCTCTTGTGGTTACAGCGCTGCGTGAGATTATCGAAGCATTTGTGATTTTCTCAAGCTCTACAGTGATGTTTGCTTTCTTTAGCTCTTGTTGTACCTGCAGAGCTACCTCTGGATCCCAAATACTGTATTCAGAGTAAAGCAACTTAACCGAAACTCCATCAGGGTAACCCGCGGCAGCTAATAGTTGCTTGGCTTTTGCGTAATCTGCCTTATAGGAAGTTGTCTTAATTGAACACTCAAAACCACCAGGCACTGGTCCAACCATTTCCTGTCCGTAGCCCTTAAAGACTGCCTTGCCAATTACTGCCTTATCAATTGCGTAGTTGATAGCTTGGCGAACTCTTACATCATCAAAAGGCTTGAATTTAGGGTTCATTACTAGACGTACTTGTAGATTTCCGTCAGTTGATCTAACAATGTTCTTCGAGTTTGAATTTACTCTTGAAATTTGATCAAATGTTAGTCCTTCAGCCCAATCTACATCTCCACTGTTTAGGAGTTGTGCGCGATTTGAGGCTTCAGGTACAGATCGGTAAATCACTTTTTCGAAGTAAGGCTTAGCACGATAATAATTTGGGTTAGTCTTCAAAACTATTTGAGTACCAGCTTGATATGTATCTATCATGTAAGGACCAAATCCCGCTGTGTTTGTGCGCAACCAAACCAAGCCCCAAGGATCTGAGGCAGTAGCTACTTTCTTCATCTGAACAGAATCATAAATAGCAGGAGTGTTAAGTGCTAATACTTGAATGAAAAAGGCATTTGGCTTATCTAAAGTGAACTCAATCTTGTTCTTACTCAGAACCTTCAATTCCTTAACGTTAGAAATATTTCGCAAGAAGTTGCCTGTACGTCCTTGAGCAATCGACTTGTCCCAGCTCCACTTTACATCCGCTGCGGAGAAAGTATTTCCAAAGTTACTCTTGATGCCATTTCTTAGATTGAATACCCATTTTGTTCCGGCAGCATTCTTCGTCCAACTTGAAGCTAAGCGTGCACCAATTTTCTCAACATTAATAGATCGCGCACCGGTGGCATTTGGTCGACCATATCCAAATTCAACAAGTGGCTCAAAAAGTTGAGGAATGATCTGCTGACCGCCTGGCGTCAAAATATCACTATCAAAAGCTAAAGGAATATCTTGAGCAGCAATCGTTAGAACTCTATCTGCTTCAGACGATTGGCTAGGCGCGCTTCCGACAGTCGCAAAAACTAGTGCCATGGGAAGAATCAAGAACAATTTATTAAGAAGTTTTCTTTTCATTTACTTATCTCCTTTTTAACTTCACTTTAAGTATTCAGGATAGTTTCTATTAACTTCAAGTAGCTAAAGTATGCGCAATAAAAGCGCGTGTCGGAAGTTATGTTCCTCTGCGTGGAAAACCTTATTTATAACAACTTGTTAACTTTCTATGTCTTCCCGAATCCAATCCATAAAGATTCCAGGCTTAGTTTTGAAAGGAATATCTGGGCCATTTTTCAGAAATGAATCATGGCTTTGGCGCAAGAGAGTAACTCTCTCGAGATCCACTTCTCTGATGTGAACACCCTCATCTACTGTACTTAACAGTACTTCTTCCGGAGAACAGATCATTGATAAACCTCCATCACCGGTTGAATTCGTAGTCACAACAGTTATACATAAATTCTCAATAGCTCTTGCCCAGGCCAGCGTTTTCCAGGTTTCGAATAAAGGCGACTTCTCGGAAGTCAAACCAGTTGGATAAACAATGATCGTTGCGCCTTTTTGAGCCATTCTTGTTGCTAAGTAGGGCGCGTACAACTCACTGCAGATCAATATTCCAATCTTTCCAAATCTTGTTTCAAAAATTGGAAGCTGGTTATCTCGCTCCCAATGATATTCCCATTTGCCGCCATCCTTATATAACCAAGGATCAAGATTGGGAGTAGTTCTTCTATACCTGCCAACTTCGTCACCGAGGTCGTTAATCAAAACAGCGGTGTTGTAGAACTTTTCCTTACCTGATGCTGGTTCTAGAATATTAGCAATTAGATGAACACTGTTTTGTTTTGCTAGATCTTTAAGATTGCTCAATAGGGCGAAGTTGGCTGGAGGTTGCCAATTGTCTGGATAGGACTCCGGAAAAACTACTAGGTCAGCGCTTAAATTCTTCGCTTGCTCCAGATAACTTTGGAAGTTTTGAAAATTAATGAATTCGCTACCTTCACCAAAATGAGTCCTAGGAACAATGGTGGCGATATTCATGGCTAACTTCTCTTCTTTATCAACTGAAGTCCTTTTAAATTATCTACATTTCCTTCAAAACATTCTTCTATCTGATCAAGAGTCATCATTAATGCTTCACTAACAACTTTGCCCAGAACGTGACCCTCAACTTCAAATAGGTTAACTGAATAGCTTGAGGCGACGCAGTCCGTAAAGTCCTTAACATGACTCATCGGGAATAGATCGTCATATTCTCCAACCGTGAAAATTGTTGGTATCTCTAACTTTTTACTTTGATTTTCCAATGTCAATCCTTTTAGATTCATCAGAACTTGCTCTTTTTCACAGTTAAACATCTTGGCAAGTTTCTTAATTCTCATACTGGACTGTTCTGGTAAAGTTTCGTCAACTCTGAACAGGAATCCACCCTCAAAACCTGCTACGACAGCTAGGGAGTCATTCTTGATTCCAGCCCTAAATGCATAAGTCGCACTAGTGCCGATTCCCAATACTCCAATTTTGCCTATAGAGAAATCATGACGACTTTCATCTTCTAGCCAGCCGATGGCTGCCTCCATAAAATTATCAATATTCGTCTCGCTTAATCTGGATCCATTGACAAAGGAGAAACCGTGTCCTGGTGGATCTAGAGCAAGAGTTGCAAAACTCCTGAAATCTGTATGTGCACCGGTCAGGCTTGGGAAATATTCTTTTGTCATATCCATCCCCGGGAGGGTGATCAAGACACTTAATTTCTCGCTAGCTAGATGTGAGGGAATGCGAAGCAATCCGTAACATTCATGACCATTTACCTTGATGGATACTCTCGAACAGGTTACTCCTTTGTAACTTTCCAAATAAGCAGTGCCCTTATCGAATTCCGAGTTGATTTCCCCCCAAATCAAATCTGCCGCTTCTTTACCTTGAGCATGTGTCCAACTTCTTATCAATGCGTGAATCAGTCTTTGTCTAAGCATAAAAGTTGTATGGGGTCTATTTTCTGCTTCAGCTTCCTCCACCATGACTTTAAGATGTTCGGAAAGTTTTGCCCAAGTTGCTGGAATTGCTTTTACATTAAATGCATTTCTCTCAACATATTTAACGTCAGCATGGTTAAAATCAAATTCAAGTAACGTATCAATAACGTCAGGCAGCAGGAAGTTTGTTCCTAAGTTGCGATACGCAGCGTCGACCAACCAATTATCCAACTTCAAAACTCCTTTAGTCTGAGGCTCTTAATTCACCGCACCCTATTACCTTTGAAGTCCTCACGGAAGTACATTTTCCATTTTCTTGAGATCTGAGCACTTAGATCTCGCTTATGTTCCATACAATGAAATCTCCATTTATTAATTGATCTGATAGGCATAATCTGAAGATGCTGGGAATCAATTGGTTCAATAAATTGAGTGGAATATTCAACTTTTCTGAATTGGGGAAGAATGGAAAGCAACTGGATCACCAATATTGTCAGTAAGTCTCGCATGAATGGAAGAACTGCGTGGGCTTACAGCAGCACAAGTAATACGATGTTAGCGAATGTGACAAATGGAAAGCACATGTGGATTTCTGACGAGCCGCTTAATTTCACGGGAAATGATCTGGGTCCGAACCCGGTTGAGCTTCTTATGGGCTCGCTTGCTGCCTGCAGTGTGGTTACGATTCTAAAAAAAGCCCGGGACGCAGACTTAACCACCCCGAAATTTGCAGTTGTTTGTTCATACACTCGGGTTCTAGATCCAGATGGCAAGCAAGTAACTCATCAAAAGCAGCAGATAAAGGTAACAAGATCGATTCTTGTCGAAGATATGACCGATACCCAATTGCTAGATCAATTACAGTCGTTTTCGGATAGTTGCCCAGTCGAAACTATCTTGACGGGTGATGTAACTATAGAAACTAATTTATTCTCGCTTTAGTAGGAATCATGAGCTTGCAAAGATCCAAATACGGACACATTGAATGGACTCGATTTACTTAACAAAAGAAACTGAGAGATAAAATAGTGCGCAATTACCAGGTGTCTAACTTGGCGATGATTAGCGGAATAGCTTTCATCGCGATATCACCTCTCTATTTTTATGGGGCTTTATCTGTTCAAATAACGCAGGGCCTCGGATATAGACCTTCTCTACACGGCCTTGGCGCTACATCCTTTTACCTTGTAGCTGCGGTGTTTGCCGTAAGTCTAGGAAGGACAACCGACCGACTCGATCCAGTTATAACTTTAAGACTGGCAATAATTATGACCATAATAAGTAATCTTGGAATAACGCTCTCAAATTCACTGGTTGTGATTTGTGCGTCTTTGGCAATTGGTGGTTTAGGAAATGCTTTGGCTACACCTGGAATCGCACAGCTGGTACAAGACAGAATTGAGTTAAGAAAGCAAGGCTTAGCTTATGGTTTTAAGCAGTCAGCAACTGGCTTATCAACATTGATAGGTGGTGCTGCTATTCCTTTTGTGGCTTTAGATAACCAATGGCGTTACGTTTTTGGATTAGGTGTCTTATTCTCACTGGGTACCTTGTTGAAATTGCGTGGCATGTCATCAAGTAAGTTATCTGATTTGAGAAAGCTTCATAAAAAAGAGCTAAAGGTATCTCGCACGAAAGCCAAACATTCCTACTCCTCTGAGGTAAAGCTTATTTCTACAAGTTTTGCTATCGGCGCTGCGGTAGGTGCCGGACTGATCACTTACCTCCCACTTTCAATTGCTGAAGTTGGTTTAAACTCTACAGAATCTTCTTTTGTTTTGATCTTGGCTAGTTCAAGTTCTCTCATTACGAGATTTGTAGTTTTGCTTTACATGGATAGAACAAAAATAGATTCAATAAGAATCTGCATCGGAATGATGTTTCTCGGTTCTATTGGTTTGTTTGGACTTTCCACGATGAGTAAGGGAGTAATCACTATTTCCTCACTCATTAGCTATGCCTTTGGCTGGGGCTGGATTGGGCTTATCACCTACAAAATGCTTCGAATATCAGACGGAAACTTGGGTTCCAACGTTGGATTAATGCAGGCAGCTGCTGCGGTTGGTTCGATGTCAGGACCAATTGCACTTGGTGCTACTTATGAACTCTCTGGATTTGCCTTAATGTGGCAAATCTCTGCTCTTGGTTTGGTTTTATCTTTGCTTTTTCTTATCGCATCACAATTCAAACAGAATAATTCAACTTTGAACGCATAAGCTATGAAGCGGTCATCACCTAAACAAGTGAAATCATTTCTCCAGATTATTCGCCCTGCAGAAAATAGTCTGGTCTAATACGCTTTACCAATGCTTGGTGGAATAAATAACGGACTATTTCTCTCTTCCTTTGGTGGCTTTTTCGCCCTAGCATTTCTCGCTCTGATTTTGAGATGGGCATTTGGAAATCGCGTAAATGATAAGAAGTTTGTTGCGATTCCTGATCAAGCGGGCAAAAAAGATCAATATGGATTACTGGTGGCTCTTCCAACGCCAAAGAATTACATTGAAGCTGAGATGCTTAAGCAGAAACTAATGGCTGCTGATATCCGAGTTACCCTGACCCAAACTTTCGATGGTCCCGCACTTATGGTCTTTGAAAAAGACTACAAGATCGCTCAAGCAGTACTAAAAAGTTAAATTACGCAGAAAATCGCGCACCGCAAAAGTAGCACGCACATCGTCGAGGTTGTAGGAATATAACCACTCAATAGATTCCTTTTGTTCGGCAGGTGACTTATTAGGATCGACCGCATCTTTATACTTCAAGAGCGAGAGTGCGCCACCAAGTTTTCTCGTGGGTGCTGTAGTGGAAAATGCCAATTGTCTTTCCAGCCGCCTCGGCATTAGATACTTGATCCTTGAGAAAGTTCCACATTTTAAGTAGTAATTGATATTCGCCTTCTTCGGAAGCTAGGCCCAAATTTCTCAGGTGTTCGTTGTAATGAGCAAGTTGAGTGGCATCGTCGAGCTTTAGTCGAGAAACTATTTCTAAGCCGTCAGTGGGTAAGAATGAATCCCATTTAGCTAAATAGAGTTTGCTTGATTTATTGTCTTCAATGGGATCATGACTCTTAATATCAACCGGCGCTTAACGTGGTTTCCCATCGGAGCCTTCACCTACCCGAATTAATTAATCGGGGCGACTAACACGATCAGGATCACTCGCAGTTTCGCGCCCTGTTAGTTCGGCAATTTTTTCTTCACACACTGAACTAATCCAGGCACCGATAATGATGTGCGCAGTCGAATTAATCAAAGCTTCGGCCGTAGTCAACTCTTTTTCAATCTCGCCTTGATCTTTGTTAATAACCAAAATATCAAGGTTCTTGGTCATAAGATTTTCAATAGTGCGAGCTTCGTGAAGATCACCTTGACGTTTTAATTCAAGCATCATCTCGGATTCAGGGGCGCGGGCATCTAATCTAATTGATCAAATCTTATGCGGGAGCCTAGCCAAAAACCTGATTCGCCTCGGAGATATATTCTGGCTCGGGTTAGAACCTATCCAAGTTTCCCGAATTTACCAGCACCAAGCCGAAGTAAAGGATCAATTACCTTGGGATCAATCACAATTCTATCTTTACTATCTTTGCTAAGCGCTTCGTCCGCAACCCAAATCTTTGATATTTTCGCGAAAATAAGAATCTGACTACTATCATCAACTTTAACTTCTTTTGATAAAGAACAAGCAAAATTGACCCTGCAACCATCTATTAATGGAGTTTTCCAATTCCATTGAGTTAACGCTATCCCGTACTCCTGAACCTCACTTACTCCGAAAGGTAATTCAGTAGCTGACTGCTGAACCTGATTTTCCTGAGATTTATTTGCAATTCCAATCGTAAAGTCAGGACTATTTCTTAAATTAACCAACGTATCTTTGGTTCTACCATGAACATCCCAACTGCCAATAGAAAACATGACCATTGGAGGGTTTGAAGCTATTCCGTTAAAGAAAGAAAATGGCGCTAAGTTCCACCTTGCGTCTCCTTCTAGCGAATTATCTGTTAATACCCAGGCTATTGGGCGTGGAATTATGGTTTGGGTTAATAAAGCGTAAGTGTCCCTCTCGGACAGTGGGCCTAACTCTATTTCCATAATCTTTTTTGACTCATCAAGATAAAAGTTCTGTTCTTACTATTTTGCTTCAATTCTCTTACCTACCGTTTTCGCGGCTAAGTAAGCGAATCCAAATGCCGAAAGCAATCCATTGCCCGCCAAATATCCATCTGAACCATGGCCCGAGATTCCTACAGCTGCGCCGCCAGCGGCAAACAGTCCATTTATGAGTCCACCAGATTCCTTCACAACTTCACCATCTTGGGTGACATGAAGTCCGCCTTGAGTATGGAATAGAGCTGGCCGCACTTTAATGGCACCGAATGGTGACTTTAATTCTTTTTCAAATACTTTCCGGCCAAATCGATCAGTTGCTTCACCTTTGATAACTGCGGTTGCATTCTTGAATTCTGCAGCGAGATTGGACTCAGGAACTGAAATTAACTTTGCTAATTCTTCAATTGTCTCTGCCCAAACAACTGCGCCGCTAGCGGCAGTAATTTCATACTCTTTAAAGAGCATTGAACCTGCATCTATTTCTTTATCAATAATGATCCAGCCAGCGTTTCCTTTTTCTTCATTAAGTATGGCCGCATATTCAGAGTATCCCGCTGATTCGTCGCCAAACCGTGAACCGTCAAGATTTATAATAAATCCACCCTGCATAATTGTTGTCCAACCAACCAATGTTTGGGCATGTGACGAAATCGCAGCATGACCTTGATATGAATCAAGATAGCCAAATGCAGCACCATGTTTAATTCCTATTTGAAGCGCCTCGCCTTTGGAATATTTAGAGCCGTGGTAATAAACATAAGAAATCTCTGTGTTATGTTCTAGAAGTAACTTTTGGTTGGCACCATAGCCATTAGTCGCCATCAATAAATTTGAAGTCTTAATTTCTTCTACTTCGCCGGAAGCATTCTGAACGCAAGCAGCTACAACTTGGTCATCCTCAATTACAACATCTACTAATCGAGTGTTGGGCCTGAATTCAAATAAATTCTTAGCCATTGCCTCTTTCCAGATTGGTCCTAAAACTAACTGACCCATACGCCCTGGTACTGATAGGCATCTATCTACCGAATGGCCTGGATAGTGAAAATCTGTTACTAACTCCCACGGCACATTGAGTGAATCAGCCATCCACTCAACTAGTTCGACGCTTACATTTGTCAGAGCTTTGGTTGCTACTGGATCGGCTTGGTTCTTAGTTTTCTTATTGATGTCATTTAGAAAGTTCTCAGGTGAATCGATCACGCCTGATTCTTTTTGCCATCTAGAACCGCTGGCCGGAAACATTCCTGAAGTCATGGATGTATTGCAGGTATTTATAAAATCTGGCGAAGCATCAATCAATAATACTTTTGCTCCGAGTTGGGCAGCCTTGATGGCACCTGCTAGGCCGCCTCCAGCACCGGCTACGACTAAATCAAATTTTTCCATAATTAGCTCCCACTGCTTTTTTGCGATCCATAATTAGACTTAGGGCCATCTCGGCCGGATCGATAACTTCTAAAACTAACTTGGCTTCGATTAGATTAACCGCTGAGCAACCATTTATAACAATTGATGCGCCTTTGTCTGCGAGATTCTGAACTGCTGTTTCTAATGATTGATGCCAAAGATCATCATTGCTTATCGCATCAAAACTAAGGTTAATAACTTCGTTTCCTACAAAATTCGATGAATATCCATATTCATTTACTCTTCTGACTAATTCAGCTCCAATAGCTTCATTTCTCGTTACAGAACCAATCCGATGACCAGCTTTTACTAAATTAGTCATTACGCATTCCAACATTCCCACAACAAATTCATCACCATCTTGTCTAAAGCCTGGATCAAGAACGCAATCTGGCATCAAGTAATCAAAATTTTCTCTGTTGATTGAGTGAATATCGGCAATAAGCCCGAGATCGCTAGCCAAAACATCTAAGGAAGTTTCCAGTTCTTTAGGTTCTAGCTCAGAGAAATTAATCAAAACTACTTTCAAGCCATCCGGTGAAATTCGATCATAGCGAGTTTGTCGTCTATTGAATTCTTCTTCAGTTACATGAACTGGGGTAATCGCAATCACTCGCATATTCGTACCCCTCGCTTTCTGAATCAACATCTATTCTAAGGACTAATCCTTGGATTAGGTAGTAACTCGTATCCTAAATCAATTGCCTTCGAAAGCTTTGAAAAGTGCCTTGCGTTCCACCTGATGAAATTTGCGAAGGATTCTTGCTGAATCTGGGCAACCGGAAGCTCTACTCAACTAAACAAGATCCTTTGATTTGAAGTAAAAGTTACTTTCTTTGTTTAGATGAAAACAACCTAAATTCTAAGCTTGAATATATGACAAGAAATGAAATGACAATTACTGAAGTTCCACCAAGTTTTAAAGAGTTTTGAGGTCCGATTAAATCCGCAAAAAAACCAATAGCTGGACCACCGAATGCCATGCCACCACTAAAGATAACTGTATAAATTCCTAGTATCTTTCCTCTGATTGCATACGGAGAATGATCTTGAATTAATGAATTTATTGCGATTGTAGTTAGTAAAGCAAATAGTCCAGATAAAGCCAGCATCGCTGAATAAAAGAAAATGTTAGGTGAAAATCCCGCACCAATTTGCCAAACTCCGAATATGAGAGAAGTACTAGCCAATCTTGTTATTGGAACCTTTTTATTGCGATTAGCTGAGATTAGGCCGCCAAAAAGTGCCCCAATTGCAATTGTGGAACTTAAAAGTCCATAACCAGCAGCATCAAGCTTAAAGACATTAACTGCCATAAGCGCAGTCGTAATTGGAAAATTTAAACCAAAGAATGCAACCGTTGCGATGATTACAAGTACTTTTACAATTGATTTATCAGCCCAAATGAACTTTAAAATCGCAAAAAGACTAGTCGAATCTACTTCTTTATTTCTTGAGATTTGTTCTGTATTCCGTGCACTAAAAATCATGATCGCAAATACAGAATAACAGCAAGTACTAAGAAGCAACGCAGTCGGAACACCAAAGGCATGAACAGTTATACCGGCGAGAGTTGGTCCAATAATTCGAGCGATATTAAAATTGACCGAATTTAGACTCACCGCATTTGGAACGTTCGGCTCGCCCACCAAATCTGACATTAGCGAATGTCTAATTGGCATATCAATTGATGCGAATATTCCAACTACTAATGCAAAAGTGTAAACAATTAAAACATTATGCATGTCTCTATAGACAATCACTGCTAGAACTAGCCCGCTAAAAGCTATGAATGAAGAACAGATAGACATAACTTTCTTTTTGTCATGCCTATCCCCCAACCCGCCACCATAGAAGCTAAAGAATATTGCAGGAGCAAACTGCAATCCCGTAATGATTCCGAGTGAAAGTCCGCTGCCTGTTAACTGAATTATTAGCCAGTCTTGGGCTATTCGATTCATCCAGGTGCCCAGGTTCATAATGAGTGCTCCGATAGCGAAGCGTCGGTAGTGCTTAAAGCTCCAAGAAAGAAAAGTTCGCTTAAAACTCGACTTTAATGAATCTGGTACTGCTCTTTTAATTATTACTCCATTAAATTTCATTGAGTAATTGAATTAAAGATTACTTTGAATAATCTTTAATGAGCTCTGCAGCGATATCAGTAGTCCATCCTCGTTGGAAGTAATATGAACTTACAATTTCGGTTGGCTGAAAAGCTTCTAACTCTTCATTGGTGCCATCTTGGAAATTAACAAATCCATCGCCCTTCCACACATTTATGGTTGTAGCGTTACCCAAATTAAGGCCAAAAAGTTGCTTATTATCAGGCACATCAGGTGAAGGTGACGGCAAGTTTCGGTAGGTATAAATACGGTGTCCATATGAAGGAATTCCATCATCAGGTAATTTTTCAGTCAATGTAATACCCATATCAAGAATTCTGGTTCCGTAGCGATCAACTTGACCGCGAAGTCTTGTACCTACGCCCAGTTTTGGTAATCCTGGATTAGCTGGCTGTAATTTAGTTTTCCAAACTTGTGCTTGCTTTTTCGCAAAGCCCATGTAATGACCAAACACAACTGACCAATCTTCAGTAACCCAAATGAATGCACTAAAGCGACCCGGTACATCTGCGTACTTGACATAGAAACCAACTAAGCCTTCTGTGTATTGAGTTCTTTGTGGTTCATCAAACTCTTGTCCTGGATGTGAAGCGCTTACCTTCACCATCTCTGCTACGTATGCATAACCTAAACAATCATCAGTTAACGTAAGACCTTCTGGTAAATATGGATTAACAACTTTCGGATCTACGCGAAAGTTAACTTGAATTGCATCAGCGCTAATGTGATGAGGTGGATTTTCCACTAATGATGCTCGACCTTTAGGTGCTACAGGATTACCAAAACCAATTGGACCAGACATTTTGAAAGCTCCTCATCAAAATAAATAGAAATTTATATTTTAATATCTTGTGATGTAATTCACCTGAAACTTTTACGTTCACATTGTAGACTTGAAAAAAGGTGAAGGTCAAGGGTTCTTGCGCCGAAGTTTTTACTGCTCTAATCAAACAACTAGGTTGAAAGGGATCCAATGAATATTGATACTCATTCACATTATTGGCCAAAAAGTTTCCTGCATGCGATGCATTCAGGCAATGAATTCTTTGGATGGAAGCCAGAAAAGAGTGGCGACAAGTTAGCAATTTCACTGGGTGAAACAACTTTGACTTTTCCGGTCCCTAAAGTTGATTTAGAAGATTTAGAAACTCGGTTCAAGCATAGAAATGCTTATCAACCTATCTCTATGGAAGCGCTTCAAATCGTTGGATTTCTCTGGTGTCAGCACCTAGATGAAGAAGACGCTGCGAAATATGCCTCCCTCGTGAACGACGAACTTAGTGAAGTACAGGCTCAAAGACCAGATAGATATCGCGGAATGGGAATTCTTCCAATTCAGAGCGTCGCATTAGCTGAGCGCGAAATCAAGAGACTTAAAAATGAACTCGGAATTACTTCACTGGCAATGCCTACATCATTTAGAGGTCAAAATTCTGATGAAGGTAACCTACTTAAAATTATAGAAATTGCTGCTAAAGAAGATATGTCAATGTCATTTCATGCTACTTATCTAAATCCGGTAGGTATTGAACGTTTTTCTAGATATTACTTCATGAATAGCTTTGGTGCGCCACTAGAAACTTCACTTTCTTTGATGTCGCTTATTTATTCAGGATTCTTCGATCGTTTCCCTGAAGCGCGAATTCAATTTATGCAAGGTGGCGGATGTGTTCCTTATAGCATTATGCGATTTACCCAACGTTATTTAGAGCGTGAAGATTGTCGTGTGATGGATAATCCGCCACATGAATATTTAAGTAGAATTTATTTTGATTGCCTTACTCACGATGACCTATCACTTCGCCTACTAATTGACAGAGCAGGTATAGATAAAATTATGTTGGGAACTGATTATCCATTTAAGAGTGATCATCCAGGGGGCGCCTCAAACTGGCTTAGATCTGGCGTGTTGAAGGAATCTGAAATAGAAATGGTTGCTTACAAAAACGCTGCTAAATTCCTGAATTTACCAAAAGATCTAATCTCGTAATTATGGCGATAACACACATCGATTTCGTCGGTGATCGTGCTCCTGCAAATACCGCTCTAATTGTCATCGATGTGCAAAGAACTTTCACGGAGAGTTCTTTGTTCGGTATTTCATCTGCTCAGAGCGTGCTTAACAACATTAACTCTGCTGTCGATAGGGCTCGAGGACTTGGTATACCTATTATTTGGGTCCTTTACCAAGTGCGTACTGAAGTCGGACAAGGTCTAACTAGTAAGCGCTACGGCGTTGAAGATCTGCATACAGGCGAAGGTACGGCGCTTGACCCAAGACTTCATTTTATGGATGATGACGAAGTAATAGTTAAGCCGAGACAAAGTGCCTTTTATGCGACAGATCTCGAGTATTTGCTGCGTAGCAAGGGTATTAAATATCTCTGCGTAGCCGGGGTAACCACAAATGTATGTGTTCTTGCCACTGTAAAAGATGCCAGTGAGCGAGACTTTGCTGTTACGTTATTGGAGGATTGCACAGCTTCTCTTCCGATATTACATAATGAAGTAGAAGTTATGAGCGCTGAAGAAGTGCAGAATACAGCCTTAAACTTTTTACGTTGGGCATATGGCCCCGTTGAAAAATATCAAAAAGTACTTGATCAAATTGAAACCAATAAGGACCTAAAAATTGTTGAAAAAGAAGAAAAATCTGCCTTAATAATTATTGATTTACAAAATACCTTCACGCAACCAACTTCACAATTTGGGGTTCAAGGCGCGGATGATTTGATTACCAAAACAAATGAATTTGCTGAGAAAGCACGGAAAAAAGGTGTGCCGGTAATTTGGGTAAAACGACAAGATCGGAATTCAGTTGGTCCAGGTGTTACAGCAGGTAGGTACGGACGTAGCGGAATACATAAGGCAGAAGGTGCGAAATTTGATTCTCGCCTCGAAATTAAGCCTCAAGATCTTGTTTTAACCAAACGTAGACAAAGCTCTTTTTATTCAAGTGATCTAGAAATAGTTCTTCGAGGTCTTGAAATTACTAAGTTATATCTTGCTGGTGTAACTACCAATGTTTGTGTTCTTGGCACAGCGAAAGATGCAGCTGAAAGAGATATGGATGTAAATGTGGTTGTTGATTTGACCGGTTCACTTCCCATTCTGGTGGATTCGAAAATGACCTTAGGATCATCAGAAACTCAGTTTTCGGCAATTAATTTCATATCTTGGGCTTATGGCAAGCTTGTAAATTCAGAAGAAATCTTCAATTAGGAGTATGACTTTGTATAACTCACCACTTGGCGATCTACGTAGATCACTCGACGAAATAACTAGCTACCAAGATTTAGCCCTTTCAAAGATGGTTAAGTTAATTGCCGAAAATCATCCACATTATTCAAAGAAATTTCGTGAATTAGGCGTAAATATCTCAGATATTTCTACTCTCGCAGGTTTAGAAACTTTTCCGATCACCGAAAAGAGCGAGCTCGTTCTAAACCCAGATAATTTCAGGTTAAAGCCTGCCATTGGCGCTGAAGATGAATATGTCATCTGGGATATTGTTTACTCGGCTGGTACCAGTTCTTCACCAACGCCGATTTACCAAACCAGCTATGACTTTCGAGGCATTCTGCTCGCTCAAATCCGTATGGCAGAAATTCGAGGCATGGACAATAGGTCAAGAATTATGAATCTATATCCAATTACCACCCACCCTCATGGCGCTTGGTTGCGTGCCAACAATGCTGCTGCAGCTTTAGGAGCTTCCATTACAGCTGGAATGAGTGGTAGAGATTTTGGTTCTTTCGAGTTAACTCGAAAATCAGCCGAGATAGTTAATTTAACTGTTGATACGAATCCGACTGTTTTGTGGGGCGTACCATCTTATATTCGTGAAGTTCTTAGTAAAATTGCTAGTAGCGGTAAGAAATTACCAGAATTGAATATGATTGCCGTTAGTGGTGAACCATGTACTTCAGCGATGAGGAAATCTCTCACTGAGTTAGCTGAATCAGTATCCAATACAGCGGTTAAAGTCTCGGATAGCTTGGGCGCTTCAGAACTTCAATGTGGCCTAATTGAATGTGAATTTGGAACTGGTTTTCATAATCCAGCACCAGAGCTATTCTTCCTCGAAGCCTTAGACCAAAATGGTAAGCGAGTCGCCGAAGGAGAGATTGGCAGTTTAGCTATTACCCACTTAGATCGTCGTGGAACTGTGCTCTTAAGGTATTTGCTCGGCGATAAAGTCCAAATTACTTATAAAAATTGTGACGACTGTGGTCGTGGCGGGGGTCGCATTGTGGCTCATAAGGGACGCGAAGGACGTTTTACCAAAATTCGTGGAAATTTAGTAAATCTGGATGAACTTATCAGGGTCTTAGCTGAAAACATTTCGATACTAGAGTTCCAAGTTGAGATTCACAAACAATCAGAAACGGACTCGTTATCTTTAGATGAATTAACGATTCGAGTTGTCCCGGGACCATCATGTAATACCTCTAACATCGCAGATCAAGTATCAAAAGCAATTAAAATCAAACCAGTGGTGGTGGTTGTAAGTAGAGAAGATATTTGGGTAAATGAAAATAGCCTGAAGGCAACCCGAATCATTGATTCACGAGACTATAGCTAGATTGGAACTTTAATGGCTGAAATCATTAAAACGCATCAGATTATTGATACCCATTCTCACTATTGGCCTGAAGCGATGGTTTCAACGCTTAAGACTGGCGGCTCTTGGCATGGATGGGAACTAACTAAAGCAGCTAAGGGCAAACTTGCAGTTGCTCGCGGTAATTGGTTAGCTCCGTTTGAATTCGATGAATACGCAGGCGATATCGCTCTAAGGCGTGAAAAAAGACTTGAGATCGAGAAAATTACAACTGAGTTGTTAATGGTTCCTTCATTTCTATGGGGGTACGAGATGAGCCCTGTCGATGCTGCTGCAATGTGCCGTGACATAAATCGAGAAATGGCAGATGCAACGCGCAAAACAAATGGAACCGCAATTGGGCTTGGTGTAGTTCCCCTTCAGGATCCCGAATTAACCCGCATAGAAGTTGAATTCGCGGTGAAGGAGCTTGGAATCACCGCCTTTGCTATCGGCACAAGCGTGGCAAAAAAATCATTTGATGATCCTGAAGTACGAAAATCACTCTCCCACTTATTCGACGCTGATTTGCCTGTTTTAATTCACGGAGTTTACTTTGACCGAATCGGTGCTGAAAGACTGCCGAATTACTATTTTGGAAATTCATTCTCAGTACCACTTGAAACAAGTGTCGCTTTAATGTCACTTATTTTCTCTGGACTACCCGATGAATATAGCAATCTGCGTTTAGCAACTTCCCATGGAGGCGGATGGATTCATTACGGTTTAGGTAGATTTGAGATGAGACTTGCCCATGGACATGATCGAGGGCAAATGAAAAGCATGCCCTCTGAGTACCTAAAACGTTTCTACTACGACTGCCTTGTACACGATCCAGATACTCTTGAATATTTGATCAAGAAAGTTGGCGCATCGCAGATATTGATAGGTACAGATTTTCCATTTGGTGGAGACATTATTGGTGGCTCAGCTAATTGGATTAATTCTATGGAATTCTTAACTGATTCCGAAAAAGTTGACATTCTGTACAGAAATGCCGAACGATTCCTTAAACTATAAAAACTAGTTTAAATCGGGTCTAAATAAAGCGACCAAGATCCTTGGTGGGATCTAGAACGGCACTAAGTAGTTTTTTCGTATATTCATGTTTTGGGTTGTTAAATATCGTCTCGACTGAGCCTGTTTCGACAATTTTACCCGACTCCATAACCGCAATATCATCAGAAATAAATGCCACAGTTCCTAGATCGTGCCCAATAAATAGGTAAGTTAACTGAAATTTTTGCTGAAGATCTTTCAATAAATTTAGAATCTGGGCTTGAATTGATAGATCTAATGATGAAATCGGTTCATCTAAAATTATAAATTCCGGCTGTAGGGCTAAGGCACGGGCGATGCTGACACGTTGCGCTTGGCCACCTGATAATTGATGTGGATATCTGGATGCATAACTTGGCTCTAGCCCGACCATTACCAATAGCTCTTCTACTCTGGCAATTCTCTCTTGTTTGGTTCCTATTTTATGAACGACCAAAGGCTCAGAAATCGACTTTAAAACTGTCATTTTAGGATTTAAAGATGAGAATGGATCTTGGAATACAGTTTGAATTCGGCGTCTAAATTTCTTTAGTGATGCTCCAGAAAGAGATGCAATATCAGTTCCATCAAATTGAATTGAACCAGCAGTAGGCGCGAGCAATTTTGCCAAAATCGAAGCCACTGTAGATTTTCCGGAACCTGATTCACCTACAACTCCGAGAGTTTTGCCGCGGTAAATTGAGAAATTCACATGATCTGTAGCACGCAGATTCGTGCGGGAACCACGAGGGCCAATCTTGTAGTCCTTAATAAGGTCAATAGCTTGAACTAATGGAGTACCTGAGTTTGTCATGATTTAGCTCCCTCAGGATTATGGCAAGCAAATGAATGAAGCGAACCACTTCTGTTCAATTCTATTTCAGGAACTACCTCACTGCATTTCGCTATCGCTCTACTGCAGCGCGGATGAAATGAGCATCCGCCAGGAATTGTGGCAAGCGATGGTGGTGTACCTGTGATTGTTATAAGTCTTTCAGTCGCGCTTGAACCAATTTTTGGCATCGAAGCTAGTAGTGCTTGAGTATAAGGATGGCGAGGAGATTGCAGTACTTCTTTGGCATCTCCTATTTCAACAATTCGACCGCCGTACATAACCGCTATGCGATCTGCAATTGAAGCCGCTACTCCAATATTGTGAGTAATCAGAACAATTGCCATTTTCCGCTCATTGCGTAGCTTTTTAATCAATTCAAGTACAGCAACCTGAACGGATGCATCAAGGGCCGTAGTTGGTTCATCGGCAATAAGTAAGGTCGGACTTAGAGCAATCGCCATCGCAATTACAACACGTTGACGTTGACCACCAGAAAGCTGATGCGAAAATTGATTAGCTCGTCGTTCTGGATCTGGAATTTGAACCGAATCAAGTAATTTAACTGCTTCGTCCCAAGCTTCTTTCTTTGACATTCCTCTATGAACTGTAAAAATCTCTGCTATTTGCGCTCCGACTTTGAAGCAAGGATCTAAAGCTGCTAGCGGATCTTGAAAAATTACTCCTATTTTCTCTGCTCGCAATTTACGCAAGGATTCTTCGTCCGAACCTAAAATTTCTTCACCATCAAACTTGATTGACCCAGAAATTTTTGCAGTGCTAGGCAATAATCCAGAAACAGCATGAACTGAAACAGATTTTCCAGCACCTGATTCGCCCAAAATTACGAGTGTCTCGCCTTGAGATACTGACCAATTCGTTGACCGAATAGCGTGAAGTTCTCCTTGGGTAGTATTGAAAAATACATCCAAATTGCTAACTTCAACAATTGGCGTCTGGTTATTCTGAGGCATAGTCACCTAAATCTTCTTTGTTTGCGGATCAATTCGGTCACTTAACCAATCACCGAAGACATTTACACAAAAAACAGTCAACATGATTGCAAACGCTGGGAACACTGCAATCCACCAGGCATTTTCAAGATAATTTCTACCTTCGCTTAACATCGACCCCCAGGTTGGAGTAGATAGAGGAACGCCTAAACCTAAGTAGCTCATGGAGCTCTCAGCAATGATTGTCTGAGCAACGATAAAGGTCCAGACCACCATCATGGAGCCCACGATATTTGGAACAATATGTTGAAAAACTAAACCAAATCCCGCACGTCCAGATGAAATGGCGGCTTTATAAAACTCGCTCTCTTTAACAACGAGAGCTTTAGCATGAGCCAAACGAGCAAACGGTGTCCAAAGCCAGATTACCAAAGTTACGATAATTGTTGTAAGTCCAGAACCTACAATTGAAACAATAGCAATCGCAACAATTAAAAATGGAAAAGCTGTCTGAATATCAACTACACGAAGGATTACAGCTTCTTGCCACCCTCTAAAGTAGGCAGCAATTAACCCAAGAGCACCTCCAATGATCATTGCGAAAGTGGCAGTAATTAATCCAACTGCGAATGAAATTTTTCCACCATGGATTAAGCGACTAAATACATCACGGCCAAGTTGGTCGGTGCCCAAATAGTAATTTAAGGAATCTACTTGAGAGAAAGGAGGTAAAAGTCGAGAAATCAAATCTTGATAACCCGGATCTTGTGATACCCAAAGGTTCGCTGTAAAACTTAAAATCGACGCTAGAGCCAATAGAAAAAGACAGATAGGCCCTGCTTGTAAATAAGTAGGTCTACTACCTTTAGGTTCAATTTTTGATGCTAATTTTGAACCTAAAAATAGGTTACCAATGGCCGCTTTGGGTTGCATGTTAATTTACCTTAGCCCTTATTCGTGGATCGATGTATAGGTAAAGTAAATCAACAATTAAATTCAATAGAACAACCATTACAGCTATCGCAAAAACGCCTGCTTCAAGAAGCGGGTAATCTCTTGCCTTTACCGCATTAATCATCAATGACCCGATACCTGGCCAAGCAAACACTGCCTCAACGATTACAGCGCCACCGACAAACTTTCCTAAGTCGATTCCGATTAAGGAAAGCATGGGAACAGAGATATTTCTTAAAACATGTTTGAACCAAATACGAGGGTTAGTAAATCCTAGAGATTTGCCAGTTCGAACATAACCGCGATTGAGTTCCTCAAGAAAATAGGCGCGAATCAATCTGGTGTAACGCGCCATCAACACAGCTGAAAGAGCAACCGAAGGCATAATGATGCTTAACCTGGCTTCGTTACCAAAACTTGGTAACCATCTTAGCCAAACCGAAAAGACCAAGATAAGAAAAATTCCGATTACGAATGGCGGAATAGATTGTCCAAGCATAGAAAATGACATAATAACTCGTCCAGAAATTGAATTGCGCTTAACAGCAGCATAGATTCCTGCTGGTACCGCTACAACAATGGCAAGCAGGAATGCTACAAAGCTTAAATAAAGAGTATTTGGCAGTGCTTCCAGAATAAGAGGCATCGCCGGAAGTAGATAGGTATAAGACTCTCCGAAATTAAGGGTACACAAATTCTGCAAGAAGGATAGGTACTGTTCAAGAATTGATCTATCTAGTCCTAAAGATTGTCTGATGGATGCAATATCTTCGGTCGTTGCATCAGAGCCAGCTATTGCTAGCGCGGGATCGCCACTAATTCTCACCAAAAAGAAGAGAAGAGTACCGATCCCGATTACTACAAGTATTAATTGTAGTAATCGGGATCCTAGTATTCGGATCATGCTTTTATTACTTGTTTCCTATGCTCACCAAGTCAATATTTCCGCCTGCGTCGACAGTTAGACGCTCTAGCGCCTTATTGCCTGCCCAGACATCTGGGGTGTGAATTCCCCAAAGAATTGGTGCATCTTCCTTCAGAATGCTTGCTGCCTTACATAGACGAGCTGTTCTTGCTGTGCTCTTAACGTCAAGTGCTGCAGCAGCATTAATTGCTACATCGTAATTACGATTTGAGTAACCAATGTTGCTGGTTGGGTACCCTGTTGTGTAACGCTCCATCTGGACCAGAGCATCTAGATCTGGTGAAGATGACATGCGCCACGCAAATAGATCTTTTCGTGGGATTGCGCCACGTAAGTAATAAACATCAAGGAACTTGGAGAATTCAAGAACTTCGACCTTTACTGAGTCGACCGCATCCAACTTCTCAAGCATTTGTGAAATTGCTTGAGCCATTAGCACGTCGTTTGTGATGTAAGCAGTTGAAGTTTGGAAAACCAAGTTAACTGACTTCTTAGGGATTCCAGCTGCCTTCATTAGATCATTTGCTTTATCCAAATCATATGGATAAGCAGTAACCGAATTACAGAAACCAGTTAGTCCCTTAGGAATCAACTGTGCTTGGGCAATCGCACCTAGACCACCATTAATACCGTCAATAAGTGCTTGCTTATTAACAGCGTAATTTAGAGCTTGTCGAACCCGCTTATCAGCAAGTGGACCAGATTTAGCCATCAAGCTCATGATGTAGGTAGCAGGCTCAACAATTCCCTTGATATCAAAGTTGGCTGACTTCAGTGTGGTAATCGAATCTGTAGGAACTTTAGTAACTACATCAACGCCACCTGAACGTAGGGCTGCCATTCTTGAGGAATCCTCAGGGATAACTTTGAAGATAATCTTCGAAGCTGAAGGCTTAACGCGAAGTGAGTAAGGGTTTGCTTCCAGCGTTAGCTGCACACCAGGTGTAAAGCTAGTTGCCTTAAATGGCCCGGTTCCAACTGGAGTCTTCCAGAATGTTGTCGCACCCTGCTCTGCAAATAGCTTTGGAGGCAGAATTGGAATTGTAGAAAGAGTTCTTGGAAGTAAATATCGAGGAGCTGAAGTTGTGATCTTTACTTGATACTCAGAAGCAACTTCGATTTTTGTAATATCCAAAACCTTCGCACGTAGACCTGCGTTGTTCTTTGGATTCATTACATAATCAAGTGAAGCTTTAACAGCAGCAGCATTCATTGGCTCGCCGTTAGGGAATTCTTTGCCCTTGATAATGTTAAATACCCAAACGTCTGGGCGACCCTTTTCTTGCGCCCAAGAGTCGGCAGCATTTGGCATCAAAATCGGTGTTCCGGTTGATAGATCTACACGAGTTAAACCTGAATAAATCGCCGCAACAACGTAAGAACGCGGAGGCGCACTCGCTGCGTATGCTTCAAGTGTTGCTGGAAGAGCACCAATACCGATTGTTACTGTGCCACCTGCACCACCTGTGAAATATTTAGTCCAAACTTTAGCTCCGCTGGAGTTAGTAGCGCACACTAGGGCAGTTCCATTTACATAATCTTGTACATTCAGTGTCGAGCACTTTGCGCCAGCAGCTGAAACAGCTGCAGAAGATGGCGCAGCATTAATTGCACCAAACAAGGAAAGCGCTAAACTCAAAGATAGAAAAACTCCGAGAAATTTATTTTTAATTTCGAAATGTCGAGTCATTTACCCTAATCCCTCCGGAGCAACCATTGCTCCTAAATTGAACGACTTACCCCGGTGACCCGAGGCTTGAATGTTAAGTTGCGTAAGCGTGCGCGTCAAGGATTATTCCGACTAGTGGAATGGCTCAAAAACCTCGGTTATGGTCATAAATCCCTTGCAGTTCTCCACCGGCTCGCCAAATCTCAAGATTTCTACAGAATTGGTCAATCACCCTTTTTGATCGCAAAGGTGACCCACCAGCAATGTGAGGGGTAATGACTAGGTTTTCACGTTCATATAGCTCAGATTTACTATCAATTGGCTCATCTTCTAGGACATCCAAACCAGCTGCCTGAAGTTTGCCTTCATCTAGCAGTCGAAGTAGATCCGCTTGAACGACTAAACCTCCCCTAGAAACATTAATCAAAATCCCAGAATCTTTCATCTTTGACATGAGTTCATAGTTAAACCAGCCAACATTCGTGGGAGTCAGAGGAAGCATCAGGCAGATAACGTCGCAAGTGGATATGACGCTTTCGATTTTATCTGGGGTAATCAGTAGATCTAAATATTCTGCCGATGTCTCTGTATTAATGTCGACACCAATAATCTTGTGAAATTCAAATCCTCGAGCACGTTTGGCAAAAGCTTGGCCTGCTGATCCCATGCCAACAATCGCAACAACTTTATCTGTGAACTCCCATTGCTTTATTCGAATCGCTTCGCGATTTTCCCAACCTGGATTCCTAATTGACGCTGCTACCCCTCGAGTTATTGAGAGCAAAAGAGCAAACGCATGTTCCGCTAGATGAGAACCAACTAAGCCGCGCGCAGAGACTAATCCGACGGGGCGATCTCCGATGAAATCAACAATCTTGTTTACGCCCGCACCAACTGATTGAACCCATTTAAGTTGACTTGGGTTATCAAAGAATTCTTTACAGATATCGCCAAAAATAACTTGTGCATCTTTACTTAGTCTTACTGCTTCGGCTCTATCACGAGTAAGAATTACTTCTAAATCACCAGCACTTTTCTTGATTTGGATTAATTCTTCTTCCGTTACCGGGGAAATCAAATCTAACGGATATACCAAGATCAATCTTTTTCTCCTTTAATTAACTCTGCAGAATATGAGTAGCGGTCTGACTGTCTAACATCTCACCAACTGCATAGTCGGCAATAATTCTGGTGTATTCATGAATAGAAGCAGCGCTAACTGTTTTATCCTCATGTTTAGCAGGAAGAGTTCCACAAAGGTCAGTTAAGAACTTAACTTTTAAGTCTCTTGCAACTGCATCAAAGGCAGTTGCCAAAATACAGACGTTAAAGGTGAATCCGCTTAGCCATACTTCTTTTATCCCGCTCTCGCGAAGAACAATATCTAGATCTGTCGCGAAAAAAGAGCTGTGCCGAGGTTTATAAATCAAATAATCCTCAGGCATTATCTTTAATCGCTCATCAATTTCAGCCCATTCACCGAAAAAGGCTGAGTTCATTCCGGCGTACTTAGCAGAGGTTCGAGTACCAAGTGACAACTGAGGCCGGATTAATCGGCTCATCCATACAACTGGCAGCTTCTTCTTTCTGAACTGATCGGCCAACGCATTTATGCCATCAATTATTTCGGATGCGTCATCAACTTCAAAAGGGGCATTGGCTGCAGAGAAGCGCCGAAGTGGATCAACGACCACAAGAGCAATTCCCTGTGAATTATCCATGCGCTTATCATTGCTTTCTAGGAAGTAGTTGTCTAGTCTTTGTAAAAATATTTTCTAAATAGATTCGTTGTTGAAAGAGCATTTGGGTGCCACAGAATAAAACTTACTCGAAAGATAGAGCTAAATGAACATTGATTCTGGGTCAACTGATCTGATTTTCGCAGATGAAGCCTTGATCTGGGCAGACCCCAAAAAAGTTAGGTTGTTCCAAGAAAAAATACTCAGACAAAATTTGAGCAGGGTCGCGAATCAGCATCCGGTGTATTCAAAAATAATTCGTGAAAACAATCTTGACATAAGTTCAATCGCAACCTTTAGCGACCTGAACAGAATTTTCCCAATTACTACTAAGGAAAGTTTTCTCTCAAATCCAACTGACTTCGTTTTAAGTCCAGATTCTCTAAATCCAAAGGATTATTTGGTATGGGATGTGACCTACACCGCTGGGACTAGTGGTCAACCTGCGCCTGTTTATCAAACAACCTTCGATTTCAAAGCATTGCTGTTTGCGCAAAAGAGAATGGCTGGCCTTAGAGGTATGACTGCCAGTGACAAAATATTCAATTTATATCCGCTAGCTCCTTATCCGCATGGTGGCTGGATTAGACCTTCTCAAGCCGCCGCGGTTATCGGGGCTTCGGCGGTAGTTGGCATGTCCGGAAGTACCTCATCAGTCTTTCCGATTATCCGAAGATTTGAAGAAGTCGTTGATTTGGTAGCAAGCTCAAATCCTTCGGTGCTCTGGGGAGTTCCCAGTTACGTA
This sequence comes from Candidatus Planktophila sp., assembly GCA_044351155.1. Lineage (GTDB taxonomy): Bacteria > Actinomycetota > Actinomycetes > Nanopelagicales > Nanopelagicaceae > Planktophila. Next base: position 216,932 of record JBILGH010000001.1, read on the forward strand.
CTGAAAATTCTTCGTGAACTTGAGCGTAGAAACCTTAAAGTCCCTGAACTTAGATTGATAAATGTGAGTGGCGAACCCTGTGGTCCATCACTGCGAAGAAATTTACAAGAATCAGCAGCGAGCATCACAAATAATCAGGTTTATATCTCTGACAGCTTGGGTGCTACCGAATTACAGTTTTCGTTAGTCGAATGCCCAAATGGAACTTCGTTCCACAATCCGGTTCCAGAAATTGCTCACGTGAGTGTCATTGATGAAGATGGGCAAGAAGTTGAAGATGGGCAAACCGGAAAACTTCAAGTAACTCACTTAAACCGCCGTGGAACTGTCTTGATTAAATATTTATTAGGCGACCTAGCGAAAATGGATTTCAATCCATGTCAAAGCTGTGGCTGGACTGGCGGAAGTATTACTAAACACTTGGGCCGAGAAGGCAAATTTCTAAAGGTTAGAGGTCAGATGGTTAATTCAAAACTGATCACCGATTGGCTTGATAATGCTGAATTAATACTCGACTATAAAATTTCGATTTCAAACGAAGCTTCGAGTGGCTTAGATAAAATCAGTGTTGATGTAGCTACTAAAGATGGCAGCCTCACTCGCGAGGAGCATAAGAGCCTTGTCGAATCACTAAGTGAAATCGCTGGCTTAAGAGTAGAAGTATCAGAAAAACCGTTTAAGTCAATCTGGATTCCAGAGGATGGAATGAAACCGAAACGATTGGAAGATTTAAGGGTAGACAACTAGTGTTAGCAAGTAGATTCGATAGATAAAGAGAAAGCGGTGCAAAGTGATAATTGACGCAGTTTGCAACATGTTCACACCTGAAATTTATCAATCACGACCCGAATGGACCAGAAAATTTCACACCCAGAAAATGAAAGTCGCGGGTGCGGTTTTAGATGGTGTAACCATCAGCGATCATGTGAAATTGTTAAACCAGGCAGGCATAAGTCAGGCTTTACTTATCGCCGCTAAATTAGGTCGAAGAGGCTTGGAAGACTCATGGGAGTTAGATGCCGCAACAGTTGCCGAAGCATGCGCAGCTGAACCAAATGTTTTTAAAGGTCTAATGGGAATTAATCCCTTTGATAGCGTAAAGGGAACAAAAGAATTAGAGATATTTGTCAAAAACTATGGGTTTGTTGGCGCGCATCTTTATCCACATTGGTTCGAAGAAGCTCCTGACTCACGTATTTATTATCCGTTTTATGCCAAGTGCGTCGAGTTAAATATCCCGATTCAAATGCAGGTTGGCCGTTGTCAACGTTATGCGCATGAGCGTCCTATGCGAAATGTAGGGTTCCCCGCCGCTATTGATCGAGTTGCTTGTCATTTTCCAGAACTAAAACTAGTTGGAATTCACGTGGGTTGGCCTTGGACCGAAGAAATGATCTCAGTTGCCGATAAGCATGAAAATGTCTTTATTGGTATTGATGCTTACGCACCTCAGTACTTAGGTGAATCATTAGTTAACTACATCAATTCGTGGGGAATGAAGAAAGTTATCTTCGGAACTGACTGGCCGGTAATTCCGTTTGACCGAGCGGTACGAGAAACTAAAGAGTTGAGTTTAAGCCAAGAAGCTATGGACCACCTGTTCTATTTAAACACTCAGAGAATTTACGGATTGGTATAGACGATGAGCAATATGATTATCGACGTAAGTGTTCACTTAAGTGACCAATCGGCAAAGAACGCCCAATCAAATTGGGATCGTCCGTTACTTAATCGAGTCCATACCAAACATACTTTCGGATCTGATCCGATTTCACTCGATGAGCAAATTAAACATATGGATGCAGCTGGAATTACAGCCGCATTATTAGTTGCGACCAAAGTTGGCCGATTAGGGCTCGAAGGTAGTTGGCACGTTGACCCAGAAGTTATTCTTGCTGCTACAAAAAAATATCCTAAGCGTTTCTTTGGGCTAGTTGGCATTGATCCATTTTCAGGAATGAATGGCGTGAGAGAGCTTGAAAAGTACGTTCTAGAACATGGATTTGTTGGCGCTCACGTTATCCCCCACTGGTTTGGAATGAGCCCAGATGATGAAAGGCTTTTTCCTTTCTATGCCAAATGTCTTGAATTAGATATTCCAATTCAGATCCATATTGGATCTGCCTTAATTCATACTAAGTCACAACAATTAGTAAGTTCGGCTAGCCCTACAAGCCTTGATGAAATTGCATACACAATGCCATTTTTGAAAATGGTTGCCACTAATTCAGGCTGGCCTTGGGTTGAGGAATTAGTTTCAGCATCTAATAAGCATGAAAACATTTATGTTGTTGTCGATAAACATCCTGTTTCAAGTTTAGGTTGGCCACTTCTTAATTACATTAAATCCTGGGGAACAAACCGAGTGCTTTTCGGCGCAGATTTCCCTTCGCGAAAATATCAAGAGGTCTTGGCAGAAATCGAGTCGCTTGATCTACCTGAAAAAGCTAAACCAAGATTGTTTGCGCAAAACGCAATTGATCTCTACAAATTATCTCTTTGAATCTAGTTTGTAGAGTTTTATTGCGTTATCTGTCTCAAGTTTCTTAGCGATTGCTGGATCTAAACCTAAGGCTGTCATTTCGGATCTGGCGACATCATAAGGAACTACTGGGAAATCCGTTCCGAATAAAACCTTGTCTTGTCCCCATGAACTTAAGTAGTCAACTAATACTTTTCCCCACTTGCTAGGTGCATGTCTGTCTGTGCCAATGTAGACATTCTTGTGTTTGTCAGCGACGGAAATCATTTCTTCTGTCCATGGCCATCCGACGTGAATACCAACAATTTTTAAGTCAGGTATATCGCAGGCCAATTTATCTATCGCAGACGGGCGATCCACGCTTGCCATACGTTGTCTTGGTTCATAGATTCGCGAGTAACCAATCTGAATCTGAACAGGAATATCCAGCTCTGCGCATTTAGCGTAGAAAGGGTAATAAATAGGATCATCCGGGGCTTTTTCAAACCAATGAGGGTAAAGGTGCGCTCCGATAAAACCGTGATCTACAACCATTCGTTCTAATTCTCGAACACCTGCCATAGAGTCATAAGGGTTGATGCCATAAATTGCCGAGAAATTCTCTGGATGAGCTTGAACTACTTCAAGAATTTTCTCATGCGATAAAGACCAAGATCCTGGCAAACCTTTTCGACCAAGTTGAGCAGAAATCAAAAAGGCATGGCTGAAGTTGTTCTCCAAAAGCATCTCAATCATGAGGTCAACTGGAGTACCTTCAATAAGATGTCTAGGGAGTTTATTTTTATTTGCGTGAAAACTTTTAGTCCACTCAGGTCTGGACTCAACTACTTCAGGAGTGAAAAGGTTGGCAACAATGTCAATACCACCGGTTAGATTCAATGTTGTCTCCATTTCTTTATTTGATGAACTGTAAAATACTTTACTCGTAATTAACCGTGTTGTTCTAGCCAAGAATTAGCAATATCTTTTCTGCGCGCGTACCAAACTTGACCTTTTTTCTCGGTGTATTCAATAAATTCGCGTAGCGCGCTAAGTCTGGCTGGTTGACCAATTAAACGTGCGTGTAAGCCAATTGACATCATTCTTGGTCGAGTTTCACCCTCTCGCCAAAGCTCATCAAATGCGCGCTTTAAGTGATCAAGGAATCCGGCTGGATCAGCGTATCCGGGTGATGTTGCAAATCTGCCATCATTTAGAGTCAAAGAATATGGAACTATTAAATGTTTTTTTCCACTTACATTTGTGAAATACGGTAGGTCATCGTTATACGCATCCGAATCGTAAACAAAGCCACCTTCTTCAACCAGTAATTCGCGCGTATTAACTGAAGCGCTATAGCGGCTATACCAACCTTGAGGCCTTTGGCCGCAAGCCTTCTCAATAGTTGCAACTGCCAATTTAATCTGTTCTCGTTCCTCTTCTCGAGAGAATTCCCACATACGATCCCAACGGTATCCGTGACCCGCTGGCTCATGTTTTTTCTCACGAACGTAATCCGCGAACTCGCTATGTCGCTCTAATGCTTGAGCCGTAGTGAACAAAGTCATCGGAATATTGTGTTCATCAATTAAGCGCGCTAGTCGCCAAATACCAACTCTTGAACCATATTCAAAAACCGACTCTGCAGCTAGATCTCTTACCTCGGTTCCAGTTGAAGCGGGCGTTTCCAATAAACCTTGTGGGTTCTTGAAGTCGCCATTGAAAAATGAAAGTTCTGAACCTTCTTCCCAATTCAAAACTATGCTGATGGCAACGCGAGCTCCATTAGGCCAAGTAACCAGAGGTACGTCCTTGCCGTAACCGACCATGTCTCGGTCTGGACCACGTGTTGTATTTATCATTAGCCGGTGTAAACCACTTTGCCTTTGTCTACTAGCAAAATTCCATCGACGTGAATTGTTGGTTTCATCATCAAAAGATCCAAGTGGATATCAGCCTGAACTGGACCGCCAACAACTGAATTTCCTAAAGCAAAGTGTGAAGTACCTAGTGCTTTCTTATCTTCAGTAACATTTCCACTAAATCCTGAATTTGGATTAGTTCCGATAGATAACTCACCTAAATTATCGCCATTTTTAATCGGGGCGATGATTCTCTTCAGCTCTTCAGCTTGAGCACCACCAGTGATCTCTACTGCTCGACCTTTTTCGAATCTAACAGAAATAGGTTCAAGTAAACGACCTAACATATGAGCTGAACCATCGGCAACAAGAATTCCTTCTCCTGTACCAGGTACTGGGCACTGCCATGACTCACCACTAGGGAATCCCGAAACTTGACCTGGTTCTCTAGCAAATGAAGCTCCACATCCAGCTACAACACCTTCGATTGAAGCCGTGAAATCGGAACCAGCATCACTTGTAACTCTAATAGTTTTTCCAGAAGTCATAATGTCTGAAAGAGGTTTAGTTATTTTATAAACCTCGTCATAGTCTGCCAAGCTAGAACCAGTCATCAACAATTCTGATGTCATGCCTGTCATTACGATTCCTCTTGCGCCATTCTCCTTTAGCGCGCGACCAAATTCTTCGGTGAAACCCAACCCGGTTGAAGTTGGCGAAATAATTACATCGGCACCCAAAATTGCTTGCGCCATAATCCGAGTAGCAGGTGCGCCGGCCATAACACGACGAGGCATAACAACGACAGTAGGTTCGGCACCTACTGCTCGAGCGGCCGCAGTAAGTGCTTGAACGATTGCGAAATCTGAATCGTCATCTGCTGCGATCAATACTTGCTCGTTAGGTCTAACAGCTAAAGATTGTTCAACAACTGCTTTTGCTGCCCTTGCTAATTTAATTGATGTCCAGTCCATTTTGTTCCGTCCATTTCATTTTGAATTGAGAAAAGTATGGCACAATCGCAACTGACTAGGTAGGCTCGTTACAGTAATTTTCCGGTGAAAGGAAAAGTTTTGATTCCTGCAATTGATATGCACGCCCATTTTTGGCCAAAGCGTTTTTTAGAAAGCATGCAAAATGGAACAGAGTGGTTTGGTTGGAAGAAAATCGGTAACGTTGACTCTAAAACTGTTTTACAGATTCAAAATGATGTGCTCACCTTTAAGTTGCCAAAGACAGATTTAGTTGATCCGGCGGCCAGATCAAAGACCAGAATTTCAACTCAAGGGGTTACTTTAGAAGCCCCCATGGTCGTCGGGTTTTTGTGGAACTACCACCTTGATTTCGATGATTCGATTGCGTTTTGCCGTGAAGTAAATGAAGAATTATCAGAAGTGCAACATGCTTTTCCAGATAATTACCATGGTTTGGCAATATTGCCAGCGCAGAACAAAAAAGCTGCGTTACAAGAATTGCGTTATGCGGTCGACACCTTGGGTTTGACCTCATTTTCAATGGCTTCACATGTAAACGGCTCCAACCTAGATGAACAAGAAGTCCTCGAGATTATTGAGGAAATTGCGAAAGAGAATTTAAGTCTCTCGATACACCCTGAGTTTTTCAATAAAATTGGCGATAAAGATCGATTAATGCGGCACTATTTTAAGAGTTCAATTGGTGCTCCAGCCGAAACTTCAGTTGCCATGTTGTCCCTTATTTACTCTGGAATTTTTGATCGTTATCCAGACTTTAAGGTCTCGTTTACTCAAGGTGGCGGATTTGCTCCGTATTCCATTGGCAGAAACGGAGTTAGGTGGAGCCTGGATTCAGTAGAAAATAGAGCTACTAAGTTAAGCCCAGAAAAATACTTAAAGAATTGCTATGTAGATTGCTTGGTTCACGATGATTTATCTTTCGGATTTCTGCTTGAGAGACTAGGTCCCAAAAATATTTTAATCGGAACGGATTATCCGTTTGATTGGGATCACCCAGGTGGTTCTGCCAATTGGATTCGCGGCATGGAGCACCTCAGTCTTGAAGTTAGGAAAGATTTGCTTTGGAATACCGCTTCGGGCTTTCTAGGTTCCAAAGTTCCTTACCGGGAAATTTGAGTGTAACTATGTCAAATTATCCCGCAAATACTTCGCCCCGAACTTTTTCGCCAAATACTTCTGAAGTAACCGAAATTCTAAAGACAATTAAGCAACTTTCTGCTGAAATTCATGATCTCTCAATGATCGTAGATGGCAAGAAGATAACTGGGTCTGGGACCAAAATTCCGGTTTTTCTTCCGCACCGAAAAACCGATCAATACGCTGTAGTTAGCCTTCCTGATGAGGCTCAGATTCGGCAGGCACTTGAGAATTCATTATCAGTGCGTGATCAATGGGCGAACACTTCGATGACGGAACGTGCAGAGATATTTAACAAAGTAGCAGATTTAATTGAGTTCAAATATAAAGATTTACTAGTAGCAGCGACCATGGTTGGGCAATCAAAAACGGTTTTTCAAGGAGAAATTGATGCCGCCGCTGGACTTATTGATGCGATTAGATTTAATTCTAAATTCGCCCTTGATATAGAACATATGCAACCGCCTGATAGTGAACTTACCAATATCATTTTGGACTATCGCCCGCTTGAAGGGTTTGTCTACGCGATAACTCCTTTCAACTTTACGACAACTTCCGCAATTTTATCTTCTGCGCCAGCTTTGATGGGAAATGTAGTTATTTGGAAACCTTCAATAACTGCCATGCTTCCCGCACACATTCTGATGAATATCTACAAAGAGGCAGGTTTACCTGACGGAGTAATCAATTTAATCCCAGGCTATGGACCAGAAGTAAGTAGTGTCCTTTTAGAAAATGAAGATCTGGCGGGTATTTATTTCACCGGTTCGACCAAAGTATTTAGACAGCTTTGGCAAGAAGTTGGAAATAAACTAGATCGATATCGAAATTTTCCACGATTAGTTGGCGAAACAGGTGGAAAAGGATTTATCTTGGCGCACTCGAGCGCAAACCGAGATCGCTTAATTTCAGCTCTTATTCGCAGTGCCTTTGAATATCAAGGCCAAAAATGCTCTGCTTGTTCTAGAGCATATATATCCAAATCAGTTTGGGATGAGATCAGGGAAAAACTCACCACTGAGATCAAAGATCTTGCCTATGGCCAAATTGAAGAATTCAAGAACTTCATGGGTGCCGTTATAGATAATGCATCTTTTACTCGATTGTCAAAGGTATTAACCAATATCGCCAATGATCCTGAAGTAGACATCCTGGCAGGTGGAAAAGCTGATGACAGTGTTGGGTATTTCATTCAACCAACTTTGCTCATATCGACCAATCCCCAAAACCCAGTTTTCGCTACCGAATATTTTGGACCAATTTTGGCGGTACATGTTTTTGCCGATGAAGAATTTGAAAATATTCTGGAAACAATTGAGCGAACTTCGCCCTATGCCTTAACCGGATCTATCTTTTCTGAAGATGACGAAGTAATTGAGAACTCCCTCAATAGATTACGCAACGCTGCGGGTAGCGTTAATGTTAATGACAAGCCAACTGGCGCAGTTATGGGCAAGCACCCATTTGGTGGGTCACGCGCATCAGGAACAAATGATAAAGCTGGATCACTTCAAGGACTTCTCAGATGGACTAGTCCAAGAGTGATTAGAACTGTTCAGAATTCAACTACCGAAATCCTTCATATACATCAGGGCTAAATTTAAGGCTTAAAAAGCCTATTTTGAGTCCTATCTTCCAGTTGAGTTTTGCCTAGGATTCTTATTCGGAATATATCCCATGCGTTTTGAAAGCCGAGCTGCCGAGTTGAGCAACAAAGGTACGCACTGAGAAAGCTCTGATTTGAAACGGTCTGCGGGCCCGCAAATACTAATGACGGCTATCGGAGTCCCTGAACGATCGAATATAGGCGCCGCAACGGATGCAGAGCCTTCTTGTCTTTCACCGACCGATTGAGAATATCCGCGAGTTCTAATTTGACGTAACTCATAAACAATCTTTGCTGGGTCAGTTGGTGTATTCGATGTTACGGGTTTCAATTTTCGCTTTAGATACTGCAGAATATCGGTTTCTGGCAACCAAGCTAAAAATGCTTTTGATGAGCTTCCGGCATGAAGTGGATGTGTGATTCCCATAGCAACCGACATAACAATTTCACGGTTCGGAATAACCTGATCAACATAAAGGCGTTCGAAGCCCGAACGAATTGAGAGAGTTGCAGTTTCGTTTGTGGCGCGAGATAAAGTCGCCAGTTCAGGCGCTGCCAAAGAGCGAATATCTAGTTGAGCTAAACAAGTTAAACCTAGTGCCAATGAAGAAGTGCCAAGCGTATAGCGGCGAGATTCTTCAATTAAGTCAATAAATCCGCGGCTACGAAGAGATGCCAGAATACGATGAACTGCAGCTTTTGATAAACCTAAACTTCGAGCAATTTCCGTTATACCTAAATCTGGTTCACCACATTGTGAAAAAAGAAGAAGAACATCAGCGGCACGTTCAACAGTGGCGATTCGTTGTGATTTACTCTCTATCGTCATTAACTAAACCTTCCCGTAATTGGAATCGCGTTCCGCAGAACGTAACACCCTAAAATGGAATTGGGAAGAGGAAACTCTTGTTTAACACCCCACATTTCAGGTATTGTGTAAGAACAATGTTTCACTAGGTGGAACGTATACATGCGGTGAAAGGTGCAGTGATGGCCATGTACGACCTGCTCATAAGGAATGTAAAAGTTGTTAATCACGATGGCGAATCCGAATCACCGCAAGACATTGCCATAACCGATGGCTTCGTCGTCGCAATTGGCGCAGGCTTGGATGAAAGTAGTTCAAAGAAAGTAATTGATGGCACTGGCCGCGTTGCGTATCCAGGCGCTGTTGATGCGCATCAGCATTGGGGTATTTATAACCCCCTCGATCAAGACACTGTTTCAGAGAGTAAAGCATCTGTTCAAGGTGGAGTGACAACCGCAATTACTTATATGCGAACCGGTCAGTACTACCTCAATAAAGGTGGCAGTTATTTAGATTTCTTTCCTGAAGTTTTAGCGCTTAGCGAAAATAGAGCGCATATTGATTACGGGTTTCACCTTGCGCCAATGACTAAACAACATATTTCAGAGATACCTGAAATAATTTCACAGTTCGGTGTCAGCTCTTTCAAAATATTTATGTTTTATGGCAGCCATGGATTACATGGGCGATCTAACGAGCAATCTTCGTTTTTGATGACTCCCCCAGATGAGCGCTACGACATCGCTCACTTTGAATTTGTAATGCGTGGAATTCAAGCAGCCCGAGAAAAATTTGGCGAAAAAGCTGATGCAATATCGCTAAGTCTTCACTGCGAGACCGCGGAGATTATGAGTGCATATACAAAGATTGTTGAAGACGAAGGTAAATATAGTGGCCTTGAGGCATATCACCAATCACGTCCTCCGCATTCTGAAGGATTAGCAATCACTATTGCTTCATACCTAGCTTATGAGACTCAATTGCCCAACATTAATCTGCTTCATTTGACTTCTCGTAAAGCTGTCGAAGCGGCCATGTTGATGCAGAAAACATTTCCGCATATCAATTTCCGCCGCGAAGTCACCGTGGGGCACTTACTTGCGGATATTGAAAACACTAAAGGTGTTGGCGGAAAGGTAAATCCACCACTTCGCCCTCGAGCCGATGTTGAATCTCTCTGGACGCACCTTAAAGCCGGTGATATTGACTGGGTCGTTAGTGATCATGCGTGCTGTAAAGAAGAGTTAAAATTTGGAAATCCTAAAGAAGATGTCTTCTTGGCAAAGTCAGGATTTGGCGGTGCAGAATATCTTCTACCTGGAATGATCACCGAGGGCTTACAGCGAGGAATGTCGCGTCCGGATATTGCTAAATTAACTTCATATACTCCAGCACTTCGATACGGTTTAAAGAAGAAGGGTTCGCTCGCGGTTGGCTTTGAAGCTGACATTGCCTTGGTTGATGAAAATGTAAATTATGTAGTGCGGGCCGAGGATTCAGAATCAACCCAAGGTCATACTCCTTTTGAAGGATTTACTTTGACAGCCAAAGTAACCGACACTTTTGTTCGCGGTAATCACGTTCTAGAAAATGGCAAGATTGTTGGTTCAGCAATCGGAAAGTATCAGTTCCGCGCATGAGCGCTTTAACAGGCATCCGTGTTCTAGATGCTGCGACTTTGTTTGCAGGGCCGATGGCTGCAACAATGTTGGCAGACTTTGGCGCTGAAGTAATAAAGATTGAGCATCCAAGAAAAGGTGATCCGGTTCGATTACATGGTCATACCAAAAATGGGGTGCCACTTTGGTGGACCATGTTGGCCCGTAATAAAAAAACTTTAGCGCTGGATTTAGGTAAGCCTGCAGGTAGCGAAGTACTTAAAGAATTAATCAAACAATCAGATGTATTCATTGAAAATTTCCGTCCCGGAACCCTAGAGCGTTGGGGTATTGGTCCAGATGTTTTATTGGCAATTAATCCAAAACTGATAATTGCTCGTGTTACTGGCTTTGGACAATTTGGTCCTTATGCCGGCCGCGCTGGTTTTGGCACCTTGGCTGAATCAATGAGTGGTTTCGCAGCGATGACTGGTGAGGTCAATGGTCCACCCACATTGCCACCCTTTGGTTTAGCAGATGGCATTGCTGCACTCGCTACCTCGCAAGCTGTTTTAACGGCTTTGATGGCACGAGAAAATCCCCAAAGCGAGGCTTATGGAATTGGTCAAGTTATAGATTTAGCAATTATTGAACCTATCTTGGCGATTTTGGGCCCGCAACCAACTGTTTACGATCAACTAGGTATTGTGCAACCTCGCTCCGGAAATCGTTCTGTTAACAACGCGCCGCGAAATACCTATAAGACTAAAGATGGTAAATGGGTAGCAATTTCAACTTCAGCACAATCTATTGCTGAACGTTTAATGCATTTAGTAGGTCATCCTGAAGTAATCGCTGAACCATGGTTTGCCTCTGGCGGAGAACGCGCAAAGCATGCCGATTTGCTAGACGGCTTTGTATCAACTTGGATTGCTGAGCGAGACACGGCCGAAGTCGTTCGAGCATTTGAAGAAGCAGAGGCTGCGGTTGCCCAGATCTACGATATTCGCGACATCATGGCTGATAAACAGTTCCAGGCTCTAGACACCATCACTACAGTCGAAGATCCGAATTTGGGTCCAGTACGGATGCAGAATGTTCTTTATAGATTAAGCGAAACGCCAGGTGAAATTAACTGGACTGGGCGAGCTAAAGGACAAGATACCCACGAGATTTTGGCGCAGACCTTAGGTCTAACTGAAAGCAAGATTGCTGAACTCGAAGCTGCGGGAATAATCTCGCAAAACGCACAAGCCGAAGGAAAGTGAAGACATGGCAAAGATCTGGGATCAACTTGCGAACGCAAAAGTAATCGATCTTTCGCAACCTATGTTTCGCGGCATGCCTCAATCACCGAATCACACGCCCTATCGAATGGTGCTCGATCGTAGACATGGCGATGTAGTTTCGGCAGCAGGTGGTTCGGCAGCGAACGACATAATTGTTACTGGCACGCACGCTGGTACTCATATTGATGCGCTAGCACATGTATCTTTTCAAGGAAGAATCTTTGGTGGCATTGATGCTCAATCAGTGATGAGTCATATGGGATTTAGCCAACTGGGCATTGAAACGGTTGCGCCATTCCTATGTCGCGGAATTTTCTTAAACGTTGCCAAAGCCCTAAATATAGAGATTTTGGGGCCTGATTATGAAATTACGATTGCAGATCTTGAAGCAGCCCAAAAACTTGCAGGTGTTGAAATAAACGAAGGCGATGTAGTTCTAATTGGAACTGGCTGGACTAAGAACTGGGGCAACAAAGATCTTTTCCAAGGTCAATCACTTGGCACACCTGGAATTGGTGAATCTGCCGCAAAGTGGCTAGCTGCCAAAAAACCTCGAGCTTGCGGTGGCGAAACAATTGCTTTTGAACATATCCCAGCAGGTGCAGGTCACCGCGAACTTCCGGTGCATAGAACCTTCTTGGTTGAATCTGGAATTCATATCATTGAAACAATGAAGCTCGATGAGTTAGCTGATACAGGTGTAAGTGAATTCCTCTTTGTGCTAACACCATTGAATCTACAAGGAGCAACAGGTTCTCCTACTCGGCCACTGGCTGTATTGGTTTAGTTGAACTCATGAGCAGTCCGAAAACTCACGTTCAGCTTTTGGCTGAGTTCGCTGCTGATACCAAGGTTTTGTCGCCAAATATTTCAGCTGACGCTCGAGAGAGAATTCTTGACGTACTCGGAAATAGTTTGGCTGGTCGCGCAGAGTCATTACATGAAACTGATCCCGACCGCGCAGTAGAGAGAGTTGTCGCAGCGTGGGGCGGGGCACCAACTTCAAGTGTGATTGGGTCGCAACTCAAACTGCCTTCAGCAAGTGCTGCCTTAATCAATGGCACCTTGGCTCATATCCTTGATTTTGACGACACACATTTGCCCTCAGTGCTACATCCTTCGGCATCAATTGTCCCAACTGCACTTGCTGTAGCTGAAGAAGTCAACGCTTCACCTGATCAAATTTTGCGTTCAGTTGCGATTGGAATTGAAATTACTAATCGTCTTGGAATGGCTTCATATATTCCAAGTGCGGGCAATTCAATCTTTTTTGAAAAAGGTTTTCATGCCACATCAATTTGTGGAACTATCGGAGCATCAGTCACGGCAGGCATTTTGTATGGCTTAGATGCTGAGAAGATTGCCAATGCGATGGGAATCGCAGCGAGTATGGGTGCTGGAATTATTGAAGCAAATCGCACCGGTGGCACAGTGAAACGAATTCATTGTGGTTGGGCAGCACACGGTGGAGTTGTTGCGGCGAGCATGGCTCGTGAAGGTATCACCGGTCCCCCAACTGTGTTCGAAGGTCGCTTTGGTTTCTTTAATGCCTACCTTGACGGGCAATACGATGCTGACGCACTTCTTGATGGCTTAGGTGAACGCTGGGAATTGTTAAAGACTGCTTACAAGCCTTACCCAACAAACCACTTCACTCATCCAGGTATTGATTGCGCACTTGCAATTCGTGCTAGTGGAATCAAAGCATCTGATGTTGAAAAAATGGTATTAGGAGTTGCCGCACCTGTTATCCGCACAATAGGCGAACCACGCGAAGAAAAAATAAAGCCTAAGTCTGGCTATCATGGCAAATTTTCAGCACCTTATACATTGGCAACTGCATTCATTGGCGGTGGTGGTCTTGGTGTTTATCTCGATGATTTCTCAGAAAGTAATTGGGATCAGCCTGAGCGATTAGAGCTAGCAGCTAAAGTCAGTGTTATTGAAGATGAAGAAGCAACTGCGATATTTCCAAACGCATTTGCTGCAATACTCACGGTCATAACCAAAGATGGGCTTCTTCGTATTCATCGGGTTGATGCCAGTCTAGGAAGCAAAGAATCTCCGTTAACCAAGGCGCAGTTAATGCAGAAATTCAATTTGAATGCTTCTCGCTATTTGTCACTAGATGCAGTTGAACAAGTTACAAAATACGTTAACTTTGAAAATCAGGGCGATCTAACTGCTCTTATGAAACTCTTATCTACCAAGAGCGCTTAAGAAATCAACAAGTCGTCTTAGTTTCTAATTCCTAAAGTTCGTCGTGCGATCTTCGCAATTGCTTCATCAATCATGCGACCTTGAGCATCAAGTGCTACGCCACCGCCAGCTGCTACCAGACGATCAATAATGTCTTGCGCAGCTTGGATCTCTTCTGATTTCAGCGTAAAAACTTCGTTCGCAATCTCGATTTGATCAGGGTGGATACAAGCCCGCCCGAAATAACCCCACTCTTTGAATTCAATTGTGCTCTTTCGGAAAGCAGCTAGATCCTTGAAGTTAGTTGAGACTGCAGCAACTGGTGGGTTAATTTCCGCAGCTGCGCTAGCAAAGACCATTGTGCTGCGAGCAAATTGAACGGTTGTGCTTCCAGATTCGCCTGAGGTTCCTAAATCAGCTCTTAGATCTGCTTCGCCAAGTTGTAAGCGACTTACGCGTGAGCCACTTGCAATATCTCTAGCATTGAAAACTCCAGCGGCTGATTCAATCAGCGCCGAAACTTCAAGCGGTTTTTCTATGTCGCGTGAATTCTCTATCCGAGTCAAAAGTTGATCAAGATTTTCAATGTCACTTAATTTATTGGCTTTGGCCAAAACAATTCCACGACAATTTTTATGAACTGATACCTCTAAATCAGATTCAAGTGCGCCCTTTTCTGGATTAACTCTCACCCAGATTTCATGACCCGCATCTAAATTATCTAAAAACGAAGAAAGGTTCTTTCTGGCAATTTCCTTTTCCGAGGGCGATACGCCATCTTCCAGATCAACAATAAGCGCATCCGCTCCACGGCTCAACGACTTAAGTAATCTATTGGCATCATTGGCCGGAACATATAAATGGCTGCGTGATCTCATTCTATGATTTCGATCTTCCCGCTAATTGCAGCCAAATCAAAATTACGAAAGTACATTTAGCCCAATTGCTCATAGAAAAACAATAACATAGGTATCTCGCTAAAGAGTACTTCATAAACATTGGGTTTAACTAGTACAAGCTTTACCGTCACCATCGCCATCTAATCTATGCGGATCTTTACCAATGACTGTAACTGGCGCTAAACCAAGTGCTTTAATGTCGCCGCAGTCCAAATCAGGTGGAAAGAGCGGAATACATCCTGAGTAGTTTGGATCGCAACCTGCTGATGAACTAGGCGCGATAGCGATAGTAGATGTCGGTGATGCGACAGGAGTGCCCACGGCTTTATATGTCGTAATTGCTTTCGTTGGTATCAGCTTCGTGCCAGGGCAACTTTTCCATAGTCCTACTTTGTAAAGTTTGGCGCCTTGCGCCGCCTTTAACATTGCTGCCGAGTAGATTCCTTTTTCGCCTTGGTAAAAGTAAGGAGCTGCTGCTCCAATTTTTACCATCTCAAGATTTACATTTAACTTTCCCACAAAAATGTATCTCAGCGCTCGACCGTAACGATCAAAAGATGCTGACGCTGGATCTGCCTTTAGCGTAACTGTTCCTTTTTTTGCCAAAAGATTTACGAGTGCGGCCTTGGACTCTTTAGCGAAGCATTCACTTTCGGCAAGTTCTGGTGCATCAATTTGCAATAATCGAATTTTCAGACCATCAGCCATAGTTACGGTATCGCCATCGTAGATTTTTACAACCTTTAGAGCACCCTGTGCTGGGAATATTCCTAAAGCCAGCAATACCGAAATTACAATTGCGTACTTTGATTTAAACATTCAAATGATTACTTACGAGCTAAACGCCAGTGATAAACATAAAGTGGCCCAGCAATAATTAAAGTAGTGACCGCATCAATCATGCTCTTTACGGCTTGACGTTGGTTCTGATCTTTAACTTGTGCTGCAATAACAGCAGAATCAACTTGCGGTTTTGTTGCATAAGGATCGACATATGCTGGATCCGGATATGCCACATTTACACCACTTCTAATAAGTGAAACTAACGAGAAAAGACAGACCATAAGAGTTATCAAGCAGACGGCATAGAGATAGAGCGAACGCCAATCAATTCTCGATTGTTGGTAAATCGGCTGAATTACTTGAGCCTTTGCTGGGGCTTTAGCGACTGTTTTCTTAACTGGAGCTTTCTTAGTGGTTGCCATAGCTAAATTATGCTCCTTTATTCCGTGAAATGGCCATGGATACGTCTGTATCGCCTCTATTATTTTCACATGAGCACTGTTAAAACCATATTTCTTATTATCCATATTCTTTCCATCTTGGGTGGCTTGGCGCTTTTACTAACGGCGCTGCCTAAGCCAAAGAAATCGATTCACATTGGTTTCTTACATTCAATGCTCACGGCTCTGGTTACTGGTATCGCCTTAGTTGGAATAAACACTTCGCTACATGCAACAGATGCAGTTAAGTACGCGGAACCAGAGCATGGCAAAGTCGGAGTTAAGTTCCTTATTCTTCTGCTTATTTTGGTGCTGACCATTTTGAATAAGAAGAAGCCTCAGGTTTCAACGGGCCTCTGGGCTGGGCTAATCGCTCTTACGTTGGCAAATGTTTTTATAGCCACATCGCTGTAATTAACCTAGAATTACCCAGTGACCCCCAAGAGTACTACCCGAAGCGTTGAGGTAACTATTGATTTAGTTGCTGAAACTGCCGGTGTCAGCCGTGCCACGGTTTCTCGAGTAATAAATGGAAGCGCAAAAGTTTCACCAGAAACTGAGAAGGCAGTTCGTAAGGCAATCAAGAAATATAACTTCGTGCCAAATACCACCGCTCGCAGACTTGCTGGCGGGCGCAGCGGACTTGTCGCACTTGTACTTGAGGAATCAAGTGAAGAATTCTTCCTAAATCCATTCTGGGGTTTGGTGGTTCAAGGATTTACCACCGCGATTTCCGATGCGGGCATGCAACCTCTGCTTCTTATTCGCCCGAAAACTGGTAGCGAAGACTCTCTCTTTGAATCACTTCGAAAAGCTCAAGTTGATGGAATCGCCATGTTTAGCTGGCACCGTTCGGTAAAGAGTTTTGAACGCTTACTTCCTAAAGGCGTGCCTGTTGTTTTTGGTGGTGACTTGGGCGGCTCAGACAAATTCCCTTACGTCGACGTTGATAACGTTCAAGGTGGCTATTTAGCTACAAAACATTTGATTTCGCAGGGCTGTAAGAAAATAGTTGCGATCACTGGAGATTTAAAGCTGCAATCAGGGCGTGATCGATTTGAAGGGTTTGAAAAAGCTATGTCAGAGGCTGGTCGAGAAATCTCACCAGATTCAGTTTTAACCGGTGATTATTCATCTTCTAAAGCTGAAGAAGTTGTTCGCGAGTTCCTAAAGAAGAAGATTCCATTTGATGGAATTTTCGCTGGAAATGATTTAAGCGCAATTGGCGCAATAAATGTGTTACTACAAAACAAAATTGCGGTTCCGAAACAAGTCAAAGTAATTGGTTTTGATAATTCACCAGTTGCTACGCGTTCGGTGCCGGCGCTTTCCAGTATCCATCAGCCAACTCGCGAACTAGGCGCTGAAGTGGCAAATATGTTGGTGGCAGCGCTGGGTGGTTCTGAAGTTACTAAGAAAATGTTGCCAGTAAAACTGGTAGCTAGAGAGTCAACCGCTAAAAGCTAATTAGGGCTATTGGAAGCAATAATTTCTTTGTACTTTTTCGCGCTCAACTTGGGCGTTCTAATTAAGGTCTTATAGTCAACTCGAACTAAGCCAAATCGCTTTGCATAACCTTCAGCCCATTCAAAATTATCAAGCAGTGACCATGCGAAGTAACCCTTTACTGGCACGCCTGAAGCGATCGCTTTCTGAAGCGACTGTAGGTGGCGTACTAGGTAAGAAGTTCTCTCAACATCGTTAATGCTTTCATCGGCTTCAACTAAATCTTCATAAGAGGAGCCGTTCTCAGTGATCATTAGATAAGGAATTTCTGGGTAATCACGATGAACTCGCGCTACTAAGTTTCCGAGGCCTTCAGGCGTCACAACCCAACCCATCGCGGTTAGGGAACCAGCCAAGTGTGCGGGCGGTGAATTATCGCCTTTTTGAGGGAATGGGAAGATTCCTGGGCCCTTATCTACCAAATCTTCTGGGCGTGGATTACGCAAGAACGAATCAGAATAGTAATTAATGCCAAGGTAATCCGGTTTTGCCTTAAGTAATTCTTGATCACCTGGAAGAATTACATCAGTTAGCGCTTGACCGTAGTACTCAAGAATATTTGTTGGATATTTTCCATAGAGCATTGCTTCAATCCACCAACGATTGATATTTGAATCAAGCAACGCATTAAGAGTTACTAACTCGGCATTCTCGGGATTTTCCAAATTATGGTTCGTCATGTTCACGGTTAGGCCAACTTGAGCGTTAGGACGAATGCCCTTTATTGCGCGAGTTGCCATTGAATGAGCAAGAGCTGTGTGATGCGATGCTGCAATTGCTAGTGCATGATCTTTTTTACCAGGTGCGTGAACTCCAATTGAATAACCCAACCATGCAACACACCAAGGTTCATTTAAGGTAATCCAGTTGTTTACTCGATCGCCAAATTCTTCAGCACAGGCAAGTGCGTAATCTGTAAATGCTAAGGCTGTTGCTCTATTTGCCCAACCGCCTGCATCTTCAAGTTTTTGCGGAAGATCCCAGTGATACAAAGTCACCATCGGTTCGATTCCAGCTTCAATGAGCGAGTCAATCAAGTTGTTGTAAAAGTTAAAGCCGCGTTCCTCGCGTACCCCATCGCCATTAGGAAAAAGTCTTGGCCAAGCAATTGAAAAACGATATGCCTTAACGCCTAAATCTTTCATGATTTCAATATCTTCTGGATAGCGATGGTAGTGATCGCACGCAACATCACCATTATCGCTGCCTACAACTTTGCCCGGAGTTTTACTAAAGGTGTCCCAAATGCTCACGCCACGACCATCTTTTTGCGCCGCGCCTTCGATTTGGTAACTGGCTGTTGCTGTTCCCCAAAGGAAGTCATCTGGAAAAACATTAGACATAAACTCTGAACTCCATTTCGGCAATTTCTACCCCTATACTTTCACATAAGAGCCCTATAAACCGCCTCTGAAAGCGGTTACATATCTTCAAACCCTATCCTATTTGGAGGCCAGAATGTTAAGTTCAAATGCGAAAACATTGCTCTGGTCAGAAGAATTTCTTCCAACTAGTGACCGACAGCCAAATCCCGAAATCTGGACACCTGATCTAGGTGATGGATCACAACACGGATTAGTTGGCTGGGGAAATCATGAACGTGAGTTTTACACAACCGATTCATTGAGTGCAGATAATGGATTGACCATCACGGCAGCTCGTGAAGAAGGTATCTCTGAATTAGAAACTTATTACGGTCCTGCTGAATGGACGAGTGGGAAAATACATACCAACGGCAAGGTCTACTTTAAATATGGATATCTAGAAATTTCGGCCAAGATGCCGAAGGGTGTTGGAACTTGGCCCGCTCTCTGGCTACTAGGCAAAAACATTTCGGAAGGTACTACTTGGCCCGCTTGTGGAGAGATCGACCTCTTTGAAGGAAACGGTGCTAAACCCACAACTATTCAAGGGACTCTTCACGCAACTGGCTATGCCGGCGAATTTGGAATTACCGGCTTCTATGAAAGTTTGTCTGAGTTATCTGCGGACTTCAATCGGTTTGCAATTGATTGGCGAGAAGACTCGATTGAATGGTTCTTTAATGATCACTCGTTTCAGAAATTCAGCCGCAATCAAGGTGATTTTGTGGACAAGGTTTGGCCATTTAATGACTATTTCTATCTAATCATAAATCAGGCAATCGGCGGCTGGTTCGTAGGTGAAGTAGATCCCCAACTGAGTACGAGCAAGCTAGAAATTGCCTATATCAAGCATTTTATGATTGATGGTGTTGGCGAAGTTCTTCCAGCTTAAGAGTTAGTACTTAAGCTTTATGCTTAATTACTTCGCCGACACCGTTGATTGAATAAACCCGAATGTAATCAAATTCCATTGTGGAATCTTTCAGATTTGCTTCAATTTCCCCGCCCAGATTTCCACCCATGGCTAAGTTAATAATGATGTAGAACTCGTGGTCATAAACCCAGCCTGGATCACGTTTATCAAGCGTTAAAAATGGAACGCCATCTAAGTAATATCGAATTTGGTCAGGCAACCAATCAACTGCGTATGTGTGGTACTCCGATGCATGTGGAGTCTTCATATCAACTCTTTCGCCACGACTGCCAGAAGGGCCATGAATGTATCCAAGATTTGTCGATGGCAGACTTCCAAGTAATTCAGTTACATCAATCTCACCGCAACCAGGCCAACCTCGGTCATCGATATCTGCACCTAACATCCAGAAAGCGCCCCAAGTTCCTTTACCTACTGGGCCCTTAATTCGCGCTTCGATGCGGCCGTACTTAAATCCAACTTTATCTTTGGTAACAATCTTCGTACTTACCCACTCACACGGTGCTTTGTAATAACAGTTGTTTACGCCAGCACCTTGTGTTGTTGCTTTAATTACATAAGATCCCGAACCATTGGTTGAAGAAATCTTGTCGTCATACCACTGTCTTTCGTTGTTTCCCCAGCCGCGATTGCCAAATGCGACACCATCGCCATTTTGAGCAACCCAAACAGTTGGGTCAGCTGGTGCGCCAGCAGGACCATTGAATTCTTCTGACCAAATCTGATCATACTTACGAGTGATGTTTGCTACGGCAACGGTGTTTGATGTCTTCTTTGCCGTAACAAAACCTTTAGCCGAAAACCTAACTTCCAGCGAAATATCGGTGCCTAAATCTGAAGTCTTTAAGTTGTAGGTGCTCTTAGTCGCACCTTTAATCTCAAAATATCCCACATACCATTGGTAAGTTGGCTTGGCTGTCGTCGGAATGCTTTGCGGAAGCATCGCAATTTCCATCACTTTGTCATCACTTGGACGAACGCGAATAGTTAAAGATTCAGTTAACAGAACGTTACCAATTGTAATTGTGTTTGATTTCGCGATAGCTGATGTTCCATCATCGAAAATATGTGACTCACGAAATTGTAATTTTTTCTTATTATCGCTGCTTTTTAACTTCAAATTTAGAGCCGAAGTAGCCAAAACTTTACCGTTTAGCAGCCATTCAAAGGAGCTCGGGCCATTATCCGACCACTTAGCTGGGGTGGCTTTAAAGGTATATCCGGTTGAACCAGCGGTAATTTTTGGCAAAGTGATTGGCGTCTTCGATTCATCGCCATGCGCTGTAATCATTGAAAATGATGAAACGCTCAATGCCAATGCTGGGACTACTGCTAGAACTTTGCGATACATATTCTCTGATTCCTTAAATTAGAAATGGCCGGCGAGGCTTTTTAGGGCCTCGCCGGCGATTTTTCTACTTAACTGTAACTGTTGACGTATAGGTCTTGCCCGCAATTACAACCGTGACAGTTTTCTTTCCTGCCGTAACGGTGTACTTGAAAGCTTGATTCGCAACTGAGATCTTCTCAGTAACTTTCTTATTTCCAGTAATTGAGATAGCAGCTGTCTTTCCTGATGCATTCGCGATAGCAACTGTCATTGAATAAACAGCTTTGCCTTTCACGGTTGCCTTGGACGCAGTTGCTTTTACTGAAACTGCTGTCGATGGTGGAGCAGCAGGAACAGCTACATCACCAACAAAGTGGAATTCCACCATGTCTGCGATGTCAGTTGCTTGGCCAGAAATTTCTGGGTAAATCTGGCTGAATACACCATTAGTTAGTGGAGTCGGTGTTGTCAAAGAAGCCGGAATTGGCTCGCCTTTCTTGTCAGTGTTCTTTAAAGCGAAGAGCACATACCCAAAACCATCAGTAGTTCCGGTTAGCAGCAGTTGATCATTGCCTTGCGCGCTGTCCTTTGCAGGATCTGTCGCATTAGTTCCATCAGTCATTCCGGCTTTCGAAGAGCTGTAAGCCTTATTCACATGAAGCTTCACTGTTGTATTTGGAAGTGGCTTTCCATTGTCATCAGTAACTTTGTAAACCAGGTTGACTGCTGATCCGGTTTGAACATAAGCCTGGCGAAAACCAATTCCCTTTGCATACCAAGGGTTATCAACGCTAAATGTCTTCTCTAGATCAGCACGCTTAATTGAGTTAGCATCATTTAGAATTGGTGAAACTAGCCGAATTGTTGGCTTAGTTGCTGGTTGAACTACAGGTGTCTTTGGGTCGTAGTAATGGAATTCAGTGATGACTGAGTGATCTGGCTTTTCGCCCGCAATCTCAGGCAAAACTTGTGCGTGAAGATCGTTCAGTCCATCAGCACTGATATCTGGCTTAGCTGTCATTGATTCAGGTTCTGGTTCACCAGTTCCTGGCTTATCAAGATTCTTCATTACAAATGTAACGTTTCCGTAAGCATCAGTCTTGTGAGTTACTCGTGCCTGATCAGCCGATTCTGGCTTGTGAACACCAGTTGTAATCTTGTCATCAACTTGAACAATTGCTGAAGAGTTTGAGTAACCCTTATTGACGCGAAGTGTCACATCTTGACCAACTAGGATTTTTCCATTCTTATCTGTGACGTTGTATGTCAAGGTAATTGTTGACCCAGTTGGCACGAATGCGCGTTGATATACCAAACCGGTTCCAAACCAACCATTAGTCACCCAGCCGTCAGCCATCTTCTGGTTTGCCGCAGCTTCACTGGTATTTTCTGCGGTAAGAATTGGGCTAATTAATTTAATTACCGCGTCCTGCGGTGGATCTCCCGCAGCCATAGCCGGAGCTGATACAGCGCTTGATAAAGCAAGCACAGTTACAGCGGCAGCAAAACCAGCTAGTACTTTCTTTGTCTTGATACTCATTTATCTTCCTCTTCCTTTTGCTTTTGTATTGTGTGCTTACTTTTCTCTTGTCCCGAGAAAAATTCTTAACCTTTTACTGCTCCATCCATAACTCCGCTTACCAGCTTGCGTCCAACAAAGACGAAGAGAATAAGTAGCGGAGCAGTTGCTAAGAAAGCTCCACCCATTTGTAATGCGTAATCAAGTCCATACATCGGCTTAAGTTGAGTCAAGGCAACTTGTAGTGTGAAATTTTGTGGACTCTGCAGAACAATCGTTGGCCATAAATAATCGTTCCAGGCGGCCAAAAAGGCGAATAAACCAAGTACGAATGAGCTTTGGCGAATGATCGGAAGAACTATGCCGAAGAAGATTCGTGGAACGCTGGCGCCATCAATGCTCGCCGCTTCGAGAAGCTCATTTGGTACTTGAGCATCAATAATCTGACGCATCCAGAATACGCCGAACGCGGTAACTAGCGCCGGCACGATAAGTGCATAAAGAGTGTCAATCATTTGCAAGTTTTTAATCAAGATAAAGAGCGGAATGATGCCTAATTGGCTAGGTAACATCATCGTTCCGACAATGAAAAGAATAAAGAACTTACGGCCTTTGAAGTTGAGTTTGGCAAAGGCAAATCCGGCAAAAGCAGAGAAAATAACTTGAGCAACAGCAATCGCAATACCAACGATGAATGTGTTCATCAAGGCAGTGTTGAAGTAAACCCCTTCAGCGTTAAGCACCTTCTCTGCGACGATTAAGAATCGTCCACCCGGAATTAGAGAAGGAGGGCTCTTAGAGATTTCGGCATTTGTGTTTGAAGAAACCACAAACATCCAATAAAACGGAAAAATAGAGAGAAAGGTAATTAAGGCTAAGGCTACATAACTTAACGGCGAGGTACGCTGCCATTTTGGAATCTTCTCCATTATCGCCCACTTCCATCGTTGGAAATACGGCGAGTAATCAAAAAGTTGATCATCGAGATAATCAGCACAATTACGGTGATCGCGATACCGATAGCTGCGGCATAGCCATACTTATTGTTTACGAATGCTTGGTTGTAGAGGAAAAGAGTTAAGGTCAAGAATTGCTTGCTTGATCCACCATCTGCTGCTAACTGTTGCGGTTCAGCAAATACTTGCAGGCCACCAATTGTGCCTACCACCAAAACGAAAGTGATCGTGTTTTTCAGTTGCGGCAGGGTTACGTAAATGAATTGCTGCCATTTGGTAGCACCATCAACGGAGGCAGATTCATATAGTTCATCTGGAATAGCCAGCATGGAAGCTAAGAAAATCAGCGTGTTATAACCGATCCAGCGCCAAGTAATCATGGCCGCAATCTGAATATGGCTTGGAATCACACCTTCAATGAAGTCAATATTGTCAATGCCGAATAACCCAAGAATTCCGTTAATGATTCCAAAATCTCGACCAAATAACTGACCAAAGACAATAGTGATCGCAATTACCGAAGTGATATTTGGAACTAAGAAAATCGTGCGCCAGAAAGAAGCACCGCGTAATCGCTTACTTCTCAGAATTACAGCTAAGCCGATAGCCATCGCCATTTGAGGGAATGTAGAAAGTGCCCAAATGCTAAATGTATTTCGAATTGCTAACCAGAAGTCAGAATCTCCCCAGAGGGTTACGAAATTCTGTACGCCATTAAAAGTAGATCCACCCAGTGGATCCCACTTGTAGAAAGAAATGTAAATTGAATAGATAACTGGAGCCAGGCCGAAAATCAGAAAGATCACAAAGAAAGGCGCAATAAACGGAATGCCAAAACGATGATCTAACGAAGCAACACCCTCAGCAGGTTTATTAGCTTTGGCACTCTTTTTTGGATTAGCTGATTTCCAAGGTGAGAGAGGCGCCTTGCGGCGCCTCTCTTTGTCCCTTAAATGGCTCATAAGTTTTTCAGTACCTAGTTCTATACCTAGTTCGTGATAACTTTTTTGATGTCAGCAAGAACTTGATCCCAAGATTTCTTAGCCGTCATTTTCTTTGCAGCTACTCGACCTAGACCGGCACCAATTGCTTGATCAATTGCACGCTGTAGTTTGCCTTCAAAGATTGGCTTCACCTTCGAAACACCCGCAGCATAAATCTGTCCAACTGGAGCGTTGTTAAAGAAAGGATCCTTGTAATTGAGCAAAGCGGCATCGTCATATAAAACCGAGGCTGCTGGGAACAAACCGTAGGTCTTAAATACCTTCAGTTGTTGCTCTGGAGCCAGGTACCAAGAAATAAAGTCGTAGGCTTCTTGTGAATTTTTGGCATAAGAAGGCACTGTTAATTGAGTACCGCCTTGGTTACCTCCACCACCAGGAAGAGAGGCAATATCCCACTTACCCGTGGTATCTGGAGCTTGCTGCTTGATGTAATCCATCATCCAGGCTGGCGCCAAAATAGTTGCGAAAGTTCCCTTGTTCATTCCGATATTCCAGTCAGATGTGTACTGACCGATACGGGTTCCGATGCCTAATTCAGTTGCTTTAATCGTGGTATCCCAAGCCTTTTTAACTTGAGGATTTGTGGTGTAGATCAACTTACCTGCATCGGTGCCGTCATTCTTATAATACTTTTCGGTGCCTTGATTCATGATTGCGGCATAAATTGTGCCAGCGTTATCGATAAATCCTTTGCCAGCTTTCTTATCTGCTGCGCTTAATTTTTTATTGTACTTAACGCCAGTCTCGATGAATTTGTCCCAAGTTGGCCACAGTTTTCCAACTGCGCCACGTTCGGTAGGAAGTCCAGCTTTCTTAAACAAGTCAACACGGTAGGCAACTTCAAGTCCGCCCACATCTGTTGGGAATCCAATAACGCTGTCGTCATAGCCAACGCCTTGTTCCCAGCGCCATGGCAAGTAATTCTTCTTAAAGTCTAGGGCTGTCTTGCCCGCAGCAACGCCCGCAGCAACGTTAATCTCGGAAGTTTTCATTTTGCGCAAATCAGTAAAGCACTTTGGATACGAACGCCAGTATCCAGAATATTGAACTTCTACGGCAACAATATCTGGGCCCGTTTTAGAGGTACATGCGGTAACCATATTTGTACCATTTAGTGGGTCTAAATCTGATTTCTTAATCTGCAGGGTAATTTCTGGGTGCAGGTTCTTATATTCCTGTACTAATTGGCGTTGAATAACATCGCCGAAGGTCCAGATAGTAATTGTTACTGGATCTGCTGCGCGAGCTGGAGTGCCCAGAACGCCGGCCGCCAAAATAGCCGCGGTTGAAACAGCAATCGAGCCTCTAAATAAGGTCTTCTTACGCATAGCCAACTCCTTAGTAATTAACAGCGCCAATTAAAAAAGTTATCGTTTCGTAGTACCAAATTGCCTGACCTAGAGGTAGGCTCTTACGCACTATGAAAGCGGTTTCACACTACTGTATCTAAGTGTGTAATTGCTAGGAGCGCAACACCAATTGCGCCGAGTTGTAATTTGTTATCAAAGCGTGACCGAATAGGCAGAGAAGAGGAAATAGCAGCGTGAACCAGAACCGGAAATCTCGAGTGCGGGTGTCGGCCCTATTGTCAGCGTCCATTTTGGCGACCTCAATAATTGCCATCATGCCAGCGACTATTTCTCAAGCTGCCGGTCCTAAAGTTCTCAAGCTCCTCTGGGCCGACGAGTTCAATGGCAAGAAAGGTTCGTTGCCATCTTCGAAGAATTGGGAATACGACATAGGAAATGGTTATGGGTGGGGTAACGCCGAACTTCAGTATTACACAAATAAGCGTGCCAATATTTCAACTGATGGCAAAGGCAAATTAGTTATTTCGGCAAATCGGATTTCTGATTTACAAGGAAATGCCACGGATAATTCCAGTGCCGCAACTCAGATTTTAAATTCTTGTTGGGAATGTCAATTTACAAGTGCAAAAATTAAGTCAGCCAAAAAAGTACAGTTTCAATACGGGCGCATTGAGGCTCGCATGAAAGTTGCCGCAGGCGAAGGAACTTGGCCAGCTTTTTGGATGCTCGGTGCTGACTTGTTAGATGGTAATCCCTGGCCCGAATGTGGCGAAATTGATATCGTCGAAACTCGCGGCATAGAACCGAATCGGGTTTCGGCAGTACTACATGGTCCAGGATACGGAAAGGGACCTGGCGTAGGTGGGTCATACCAGAACCCAACTCCCGTAAGTGATGCCTACCATATATACGCGATTGAATGGAAAAAGAATCAAGTTGATTTCTATTTTAATGATCGCTTAATTTCAAGTGAAACTCCTGCTTCGGTCAAGCCGGGTCGATGGGTTTTCAATCAAAAGTTCTATCTAATTCTTAATTTGGCAATGGGCGGCGAATTTGGTGGCGACATTGATCCGGCAATAAATCAAACTCAACTATTTGTTGATTACATCCGCTATTA
>JBILGH010000006.1:0-62421 GCA_044351155.1 Candidatus Planktophila sp.
AGCAAAGTTTGATTGATCTACTACAGCGCCGCCGCCGCCGCCTTGAGGCCACCAAACGCCGGCAACCCCTCCGCCGCCACTGCTTCCGCCGCCAACAACTAATATTCGTGCAGATGTAACTCCGGCAGGAACTGTCCATTCGCACGTTCCAACGGTTGAAAAAGTTAATACAGTTTCGATACCAATAGTTGTTGATGTTTTTACACATTCAGCTGCATTTGCAGGCGCGGGGATTGAAACTAATAGCCCTGAAATTAAAGCTACGACTAACGCCGAAATTGCTTTTGGGCGCGCATTAATCTTCTTTTGGCGATGCCGAAAAAGATTCACTGATACCTCTTTATTGCGCGCTAATAAGCGGGAAACCCCGAGGTGATAAGCGTAAGTAGCGCAAAATAATGAGGGTGACCGAAACAGGCTTTATGGCCTTAGATCACCTTATGAAATCACCCTTAACGGGTGAGAATTAACTCCAAGAAGAATGAAGTGGGCGACCTTCGGCAAAACCAGCAGTTGATTGAATTCCAATCGTTGCTCGCTCGGCAAAATCTTCTAGTGATTTAGCTCCTGCGTATGTGCATGATGAACGAAGGCCAGCGATAATTTCATCGAGTAAATCTTCAACACCTGGGCGTGCGGGATTTAAATACATACGCGATGTTGAAATGCCTTCTTCAAATAAAGCTTTGCGTGCACGATCAAATGCATCTTCTTGTGAAGTGCGAGCAGCCACTGCGCGCGCAGATGCCATGCCAAATGATTCTTTAAAAAGTTTTCCGTTTGCATCTGTTTGTAAATCGCCAGGGGACTCATAAGTTCCGGCAAACCAAGAACCGATCATTACATTTGAGGCACCAGCTGCGAGAGCGAGTGCAACATCGCGCGGATGACGAACACCGCCATCGGCCCAAACTGATTTACCAAGTTTCTTTGCCTCAGCTGCGCATTCAAGAACTGCTGAAAATTGTGGGCGACCAACGCCAGTTTGCATACGTGTTGTGCACATCGCACCTGGACCAACGCCAACTTTAATAATGTCGGCGCCTGCTGCAATTAAATCTCTAACGCCGTCGGCGGTAACAACATTTCCGGCAACAATTGGCACATTTGAATTAAGTGCTTGGATAGCCTTTAGCGCTTCCATCATTTTGCGTTGATGTCCGTGCGCAGTATCAACAACTAAAACATCTACGCCAGCATCGATTAAATACTTAGCTTTCGCAGCCACATCGCCATTGATTCCAACTGCTGCTGCGATACGTAAATGATTCTTGGCATCAAGTGCTGGTGAATAAAGTGTTGCACGAAGCGCGCTAATGCGGGTCAAAATGCCAACTAGCTCGCCATTGGCTGAAACCACTGGCGCTAGCTTGCGACGGTGATGATGAAGGAAATCAAAGGCCGCATGGGCATCTGCGGTATCTGGCAGAGTCATTAAATCCTTGCTCATAACTGAGTGCAGCTGGGTAAAGCGATCAACGCCAGCGCAATCTTCTTCGGTAACAATGCCGACAGGTTTGTTTTCTTCAACAATAACTATGGCGCCATGCGCGCGCTTGTATAGCAACCCAACGGCATCGGCCACTGTTTCATTAGGGCTTAGCGTGATTGGCGTATCAAAGAAGGTGTGGCGAGATTTAACCCAGGAAATAACATCTTTGACAATCTCAAGTGGAATATCTTGCGGAATAACAGCAATGCCACCACGACGAGCGATCGTCTCGGCCATACGACGACCTGAAATTGCGGTCATGTTTGCGACAACAATTGGAATTGTGGTTCCGGATCCATCGTTAGAAGCTAAATCAACTTCCATGCGACTAGAAATTTCGGAACTGCTTGGCACCATGAATACATCGTCATAGGTGAGATCGTGATTTGGCTTATTTATAAATTTCACGTTGCCAAACTCTATTAGTAGTTAGGCGGAAAGGGAATTCAGGCTCGCAAGCTCGGCATCGCTTAGCTCGACAATCTGGACAATCTCTTCGAGTTGTTCGACCGTGCGCGCGCTTGCGATTGGTGTGCTGACCTGCGGATTTGAACGTATCCACGCTAGTGAGACGGCACCGACTGGCACGTTGTGATCATTAGCGATCTCGCGCACTTTATCTAGCACGGCCCAGTTCTTGTCGTTATAGAACTCAGCAACTCCTTCAGCGCGGACAGATTCAACTTTAAGCCCGGGCCGATATTTTCCAGATAAGAATCCACGCGCTAATCCAAAAAAAGGCATCGCGCTTAAGTGATTCGCAGCAAGTACTGGTTGTTGCTCAGATTCAAAAGGTTGGCGATAAATCAAGTTGTATTGATCTTGTAATCCAATATAAGAAGGTAATCCATTGGCTGCTGAAATATCTAGAGATTGCTGTAAGCGCGCGCCAGTATGTTGTGAGGCGGCAATATAACGAACTTTTCCAGCTGCGATTAATTCAGCATAAGCACCCAGAGTTTCTTCCATCGGAGTCTCAGCTACATCACGGTGCGAGTAGTAGATATCAATGTAATCAGTTTGTAAACGACGCAAAGAGTCATCGCAGGCCGCCAGAATATTTTCTGCTGATAGCCCTGGGCGGGTATTTAACATTGAAACTTTTGTAGCAACCACAATTTTGCTGCGATCGCGCTTAGTAAGCCACTTACCAATAATTGTTTCGGATTCGCCACCTTGATTACCAGGTTTCCATTGCGAATAAACATCGGCGGTATCTAGGAAATTTCCACCGTGGGCCGCATAAGCATCAAGTACTTGATGTGATTCAGCTTCGTCGGAGCTCCAACCAAAAACGTTAGTTCCTAAACAAAGTGGGTGAACTACTAAGTCGGTCTCTGGAATTGTGATCATAGGAAAATCTTAGTCATGGCAATAGAATTAAGCATGACTTCAAGGCGGTTACGGATTATTCTTGCTGCAATGTTTACCGTCGCGGCTCTCGGCATGCAGCCTGCTAGCGCATATAACAGCAATTCCGTATTACCCACCTGGGCTAATAGCGCAACAATTTATGAAGTAAACGTTCGTCAATACACCGAAGCTGGAACTTTCAAAGCTTTCGAAGCTCACTTGCCCAGATTACAAAAGCTAGGCGTGAAGATTTTGTGGTTGATGCCAATTCACCCAATTTCAGAAGTAAAGCGAAATGGCACTCTTGGCTCGCCATATGCCGTTGCTGATTACAAAGGCATTAATCCGGAGTTCGGCAACGAAGCCGACTTTAAGTCATTAGTTGATAAGGCACATACGCTTGGCTTTAAAGTAATTCTCGATTGGGTGGCTAACCATTCTGGTTGGGATAACCCATGGATTTCCAATAAGTCTTGGTATCACACAGATTCTGATGGCAATGTCGTGCCGCCAAATAGCGACTGGCTAGATGTTGCTTGGCTTAATTACAAAAACCAAGATATGCGCAGAGCAATGATCGATGCGATGGCTTATTGGGTCAAGACTTTCGATGTTGATGGATTCCGCGCAGATGTAGCGGCGGGCGTGCCAACGGATTTCTGGAAAGCGGCAAATACCCAACTACAAGCAATAAAACCGCTATTTATGTTGGCTGAAGACCAAAGCAGCACAAGTTTGCTTGATGATGCCTTCATTGCAAATTACAACTGGGAGCTTAAAGATCTAGTCAAAGCAATTGCCGATGGCAGCAAAGATCGCACTGTCTTTGATGCCGTGGCCGCGAATCAGGTATTCAATTACCCAACTCGATCATTTCCAATGAACTTCATTACCAATCACGATGAAAACAGTTGGAGCGGTACCGAGTTTGAGCGACTTGGCGATGCAGTCTCTGCCATGGCCGCTTTAACATTTACATATCCTGGAATGCCGTTAATTTATTCTGGACAAGAAGTTGGCAACACTAAGCGATTGGCATTCTTTGAAAAAGACTTGATTCCAGGCTTAGGTGTCGCCAATTCGACAACAGCTTTCTACACCAAGTTAGTTTCTTTAAAAACCAAGAATTCGTCGCTTTGGAATAATTCAAAGGCAAAGTTGGCACCAACACCAGGTAACAACAATTCGGTAATTGCTTACTCTCGCACTTCAGGTGTAAACAAAGTGATCACAGTAATTAACGCAAGTGATAAAACCCAAAAAGTGACTTTAAATTTAAATAAGCTAAACGCGCCTTACTATCTATTTAGTACCGGAAAGCTAGTAACACTTAAGCCTACGTTAACTTTGACCTTAAAGCCTTGGCAGTACGAAATTTACGCAAGTAAGAAAGCCTAAGAAGCGCTCGGTTTTATAAGACTTTGGGGGATTAAGAAGCTAAACGTTTAATTCCTTCTTCGATAATCTCCGGTGAGGTCGCAAAATTAAGGCGGATGTAAGCGCCAAACTGGTCACCAAACTCGGTACCTGGATTAAAAGCAACCTTCTGATTTTCAATTAAGAGCTCTGATGCGTTATCACCAAGACCTAGGCAGGAGATATCAATCCAAGCTAAATAGCTATTTTGTGGAATTACATATTTCGCATCTGGCAAATACTTAGCAAGCAGTTCTTTTACTAATTTACGGTTGTGATCAAGTTGGGCCATTGTTTCGGAAAGCCACTTATCACCATCAGAAAAGGCCTTTGCCATCGCAAAACCGCCCAATAATGAAGCTCGCCAATGGTTTGCTTCGGGCATCGCATTTAACTTTTCAAACATCTCTTGGTTTTGTGTGACGATGATTGCAGCCTTTAAGCCAGCAAAGTTGAATGCTTTGCTAGATGAAGTCACCATAACTCCACGGCGTTGAGCCGCTGGAATTGAAAGATATGGAATGAATTTATGATCTGCATAAGTAAGTGGCGCATGGATTTCATCACTAATCACGTAGGCGTTGTACTTATTGGAAAGTTCGGCAATTGCGGTTAACTCTTCAAGTGTGTGAATTCGACCCACTGGATTATGTGGGCTAGAGAGCAAAATAAAGCGCGCGCCAGCTTTGAATTGAGCTTCAATTGCAGCTAGATCAAGTCGCCAATCAGTACCTTCATGGATAAGCGGTGCGTCAACTGTTGATAAATGTAACTCGTCTAGCCACATATAGAAGCTGTGATAGACCGGTGAATTAATAATTACTTTGTCACCTGGCTTGCTTAGTGCGCGAATTACTTCAACGACACCAACACCAACATCGGTAGTCATGCGAATCTGAGCAGGATCTGGAGTCCAGCCCCAATGGCGTTGCGCAAAGCCCGCAAATGCTTCAGGTACTTCTGGGATAGGGCCTAAATAACCAAGATCAGATTTAGCCACCATCTCGGTAAGAACTGCGCGCACTCCAGGATCAACTTCGAAATCCATTTCGGCAACGTGCATAGGCAAAACATCAGAGGGATAGCGCAACCACTTTGAACTATGTAGTTTCTGTAATTCGGTTAAATCACGCATACGAAAAGATATCTCAAATTTGATGGATTAAATAGATCAAAGACTGTGTGCGCCCGAAGGGATTCGAACCCCTAACCTTCTGATCCGTAGTCAGATGCTCTATCCGTTGAGCTACGGGCGCTTACCGAAGTGGCAATGATACCCGCTTTTTACAGCCTGCCCAAACCCGCTAAAAACCGCTATTTACGGCACTTTTACTTATCTTTTAACTTTAACTGTCACCTTGATTTTTTGGCCTGGTTGTAAACCAGTCACGGCAACTTTTGTTTTATTTGTAGAAATCGAAGTTTTAGGCGATGCCGCAATAGTTGGTTTCGGCTTTGGTTTTGCTGTTGGCGTAGGAGTTGCTCTCACTGTTGGCGAAACAGACGGTCGCGGTGTTGGAGATACAGCAGCTCTAGGTGTTTGCGTTACAGATGGTTTTGGTGTTGGCGAAACTGTTGGTTTCGGTGTTGGTGTTGGTGTTGGAGACGGTGGAAGACAGCCAACAGTGTTCGCAGTGGAACAAACTGTTGGTGTCGGTGAAGGCGTAGGTGTTGGTGAAAGAGTTGGTGTTGGAGACGGTGTTGGTGTTGGAGACGGTGTTGGTGTTGGAGACGGTGTTGGTGTTGGAGACGGTGTTGGTGTTGGTGTTGGAGACGGTGTTGGTGTTGGAGACGGTGTTGGTGTTGGAGACGGTGTTGGTGTTGGTGTTGGAGACGGTGTTGGTGTTGGTGTTAGCACTTGAGCCTTTGCCACGTTTATGACAAAACTCGAAGTGACCTTACTTCCATCGCCATCTGTGGCAGTTATAGTCACAGGGAAAGTTCCGAACTCAGTTGGTGTGCCAGATATTTCACCAGTAGTTCTATTTAGAGATACTCCGGCTGGTAGAACTCCTGCAGTTAGTGCGAATGTGATTGGCGATTTACCACCGTCAGTTGAAACTTTTACAGAGAGCGCACTTCCCTCTACCGCAGGGGAGTTTGTGATTAAAGTAGAAATAGAAAGTGCAGCCGTTACTGGGCCGATTGCATTAGATGTCGTTGAAATTGAGCCGCCAGCATTGGTAGCGGTTACCTTGGCTAATAAATAGCTTCCAATATCGGCATTTCTTGGTTGATAGTTAGCATCATTAGCGCCTCCGATATCAATACACATACTTGAAGGCGTAGCGCATAGAAGCCACTGATAACTCAATGCCGGCGTTGGTGTTCCGTTGAAAGTTGCTGATACTGATGCGGTGCTTCCGACTCTCGCGCTTCCAGAAGCAATCACGCCGCCTACTTGTGTTGGTGGAATCGCAGGTGGTGCAGGTGGAATTACGGGCACAGGTGACGGAGTTGGGGCAGGCGCAGGTGCGGGTGGGGCAGGTGGTGCAGCAGGAATCACGGCAGTTGATGTGTCAGATAGCGCAGAAGAGCCAATTATATTTATCGCGACGGATCTAAATGTGTATGCAACTCCATTAGTTAAGCCAGTGATCACACAAGAGCCACTTGCGCCGTTTACTGTGCAGGTTTTATCAACGCCCGCTACTTGTGGTGAAGCCGTGACGGAATAAGAAGTTGGTGTTCCACCTGTAGTCGCAGCAGTTACTGAAACAGTAGCTTGCGCGTTACCTGCCACAGCTGTTGGCACCGCTGGCTTATCTGGAATAGTAATTACTGTTGAATTATTTGTGACAGTTCGCGCAGTAAATGTGGCAGCGTCATTTCCCGCTAAATCCTGCGCTGCCGAAGAATCATTTCCAGATGTTGGGTCGGTATAAGTAATTAGTACTGCGCGGCCTTGATCAATTGGGTCAGCAAGGGTTAAAACAATGGTCGAGC
This sequence comes from Candidatus Planktophila sp., assembly GCA_044351155.1. Classification (GTDB taxonomy): domain Bacteria; phylum Actinomycetota; class Actinomycetes; order Nanopelagicales; family Nanopelagicaceae; genus Planktophila. The sequence goes on from JBILGH010000006.1 coordinate 7,208, forward strand.
CCGCAACTACTGCTGAGGAAACTGAAACTGCTGCACTATTTTGTGTAACCGCATATGCAGTTGCTGCGGCGGTTGTCGCACCAAGTGCTTCATTGAAGGTAAGAGTCAGTGTTACGCCGTCAGCTGCTAATACTGATGAAGTCAGCGTTGGTGGTGTTAAGTCAGTAGGTGTGACTGAAACTGAAGTCGAAGCTACCGAATCACCAACACTATTTACTGTCTTTAGATAAATTGTGTATGCGGTCGCATTTGTTAGACCCGGAATTGTTACCGGTGAAGTTATATCTGCAGGGCTAAGGGCGGTGTATGTGGTGCCGTCGAGTGAATACATGTAATTAGTAATCGCTGCGCCACCATCGTAATTCGAAGTAAACGCGATACTTGCCGAACCATCTCCAGCAGTTGCGATAAGTGTCGTTGGGGCAGGTGGCAAGACAATGATTGTCCCTGAAGCTGCTGCTGATAGGTTTCCGGCCGCATCAACTGAATATGTTTTATAGGTTCCAGAGGCCAGACCAGTGGCTGCCAAGTTCGTGTTGGTGTTAGCGGCAGCGATGCTTGCGCTATTCCAAGCAGAATCAACTGCCCCTGTGATGCTGGCCAGATTTGTAACCGTGATCGCGCTGCTTACTAAATAAGCAGTTCCGATTTCTGAGCTTTGAACAACGGCATTTCCGGCCGCTGAAATTGACGCAGCGGTTGCAGTAGTTGCGGGCGCAGCAGCATCGATAACGAAGGCTTTGTTAGCGCCTAACGAATTAGCAGAGCCAGGTGAAGCCAGGGTTAGAACTGCGTTATTTGCTGCTGCATCTTTAATTGTTCCACCATTTAGCACCAAGCTAGAAGTTGCTAGATAATCTAGATCTGCGGTGTTGTCTCCTGCTTGCACTGTGTAATTAAAAGTTAAGGTATTTGTGCCTGAACCTGAAGTGTAATTAACAGTTCGATCGACGCTGCCTGTTTCCAAAGTTAATTGCGGAGTTTCGGTAACAATTACCGAATCACTGAAAGTTATCGTGATCGCAATTACGTCACCAACAGTTTTTGTATTTGAATCACTAGTAGTCGATGTCACCGAAGTTACCGTTGGGCCACTAGTGTCAATTGTTATTTGAAGTGTAGCCGATGTCGCTGTATTTCCAGCAGCATCTGTATCTGTGATCGTAATGTCCCAAATTCCATCGGCCAAAGTTCCGAGTGTGCAGTTGCCTGATGAGATCGCACATGTCACGCTTGTTTGACCACTCTTGGTGGCTGTGATGACACCTGATCCGACTAATGAACCAACTGATGCAATAGTTGGCGTGTTATCTGAAGTTAAATTATCTGAAGTGTTGCCAGTATCAGATGCGGTTTGTAGATCTGGTGCTGAAGGAGTCGCAAGATTGCCTTTATTAATTACCACACTGCTGAGTGCTACAGATTCAGCAGAATCAACACCACCAATGGTCTGCTTTACCTTTATCGAATAAGTTGAATTAGCAAGAGGTGTTGAAAAGGCGCAAGAACCAGTGGTGCCTGAGGCAGTAAATGTGCAGGTTACTGGCGAGCCAGATGTTGGCGTCGCTGTCACTGTAATGAAAGCCCCTGAGGTTAAGCCAGTTAGATCAAATGTTGGAGTATCAATATTTGTGATTTTGTCAGAATTTGAACTTCCTGAATCAGAAGCTGCTTGCAGTACTGGCGCATTAGGCACTGCGATAGTTGTTGTAAAACTTGTATTTGAAACAGTTGAGAAATTTCCCGCACTATCTTTGACGACTAAGTAAGCAATGTATTGGGTGCTTGCGTCGAGACCCGAAGCTGCCACAGTTTTCGCAGCTGTTGTATGCGTTGATGTGTCTTTAGAAATAGCGGTGCCTTGCGCAACAATTGTTGCAGCTGATGGTGCTGTATCTGACGCTGCATAAACTAGATAGTAGTAAGTTCCTGATTCATTCGAAGTGAAATTTAGGTTTGCCGAATTACCAGTCACGGCTGAGATGCTTACACTTGATAGAAGTGGCGACGTTGTATCAATAACTAAAGCTTTAGCACCGGCAATATTGTTTGCCCCCGAAGGCACCGCAGTTGAAGTCATTAGATTGCCTGCAGTGTCTTCAACGGCACTAGTGATCTGATAGGAAGAAACAGTTAAGTCGCCAGTGCTATCGGATGCACCCACGGTATACGTTCCAGAGAGTGTGTTACCTGCGCTCGCATGCGTTAAAACAACGACTGCGCCAGTATCTAGAGTCACTGTTACTTCAGCTGAGGCACCCACTGATTCACTGAAATTAGCCGTGATATTTATAGTCGCACCTGCACCATAAGTGCCATTTGTCGTTGATGAGGTGAAGGAAGTAATTGTTGGCAGTGTTGTGTCTAAAGTGAAAACGAGTGACGTAGAGTTTCGAGTTCCAGCATTTCCAGCCGGGTCACGCACTTCAAATCTCAAAGGATAAGTACCCGTTGCTAGCGTTTGACCATCCCAGGTTATTGATGTCCCGGAAACTTTCGAGGTGATATCTACATAGGTAGTGCCACCGTTGAGTGAGCCCCAAAGTGAGTCATTGGCGCCTAATCCAGCGCTAAGTGTTGCGGTAATGCTCTGAGCTGCTGAGGTAGTTACATTGTCGGTAGCAGAGATTCCAGTGTCGTTAGAAATATCTACCGCAGAAATTGTTTGTGTCGGGTTTGAAGAATCTAAAACGTAAGCTTGGGTTGTCGGTGTTCCAATGTTTCCCGCTAAATCACGAACTTCTAAAAGAATATTGCTGGAACCGCTTAGCGTCGCGCCGTTCCAAGAAATCGAAGTCCCTGTTACTTTATTGGTGATTTCTGTGTAAGTAGAACCATTATTGGTTGAACCCCAAAGAGTTTCGTTGCTTCCAAGAGCTGCACTCAAAGTTGCGGTAATGGTCTGAGAAGCTGTTGATGTATTGAAGTCACTCGCTGACGAACCGGTATCGGCAGATATATCTAGATTAGAAAAAGTTTGCGCGGGAGCCGTTGTATCCAGCACATACGCCTGTGTTGCCGCAGTACCCAGAGCACCTGATGCTTTAGTGGCCCGTATTGCAATCGTTCCAGAAGAAGTAAATGTTGTTGGCCAACTAATCGCTGTACCAGTTACATAACTAGTTATATCTACATATGTGGTTCCACCATCGAGGGAACCAAATATCGCGTCGTTGGTCTCTAACGCGTAGCTAAGAGTTGCCGAAATGGTTTGAGAAGCGGTTGCAGTATTAAAGTCACTCGCCGATGAACCTGTATCGGCAGAAATGTCTACTGCAGAAATAGTTTGCGGGATTGCATCCGGCACCACAGCTGTAGATGCCACAGAAGGAGATGACTTGCCTTTTGTATTGATGCTCTGTGAAGTAAAGGTATAGGAAGTTCCGTTTGTTAAATTTGAAACGGTACATGATCCAGATGAACCAGTAATTGTGCAGGTTTCGCCACCAGGGGATGCGGTAATTAAATATGAGGTAACAGTACCCAACGGTGAAGGTGGAGTGACGGTAACGATCGCGCCACGACTAATAGCAACTGCGGTTGGTTGTCCGGGCGCTTTAGGGCAACTAGCAGCTATATCTAATCCCAAATAAGTGTTCGTGAATGTGGATAGATTGGTTACGTTGTAGACGCAGGGCTGATTACCGAAAATCTTGGTTGCAGACACTGTTGTCAAGCCACTGCCAACAGTTACAGTGCGTAACGCAGTTTGAAAGCTTGTATTGTCATTGTAGAAAGCGGCAGCACCAACTACTTGCACATTATTTGGTATCACTAAAGTTTCAACATTTCGTAGAAAGTTCATAAAAGCGTAATCGCCAACAGATATCAATCCGGTACCGAGGGTTAACGTGGAGATAGTGCGTGTAACACCATCGTAGGGGTCCCACGCAAAAGCTGAAATCCCAATTGATGTAACACTATTTGGAATTACAATAGACGGTAAATTCTTTGTCGAATCTGAAAATGCCCGCTCTGGAATAGTTACTAGGCCCTCGTTTAATGTAAGTGAAGTCAAGGCATCAAGATCAGCAAAAGCGTAATTCCCAAGGGAAGTTACTGAGCCAGGAATTGTTAAAGAGATCAGTTTGCTTGCAGAACGAAAAGCGGAATCTCCAATATTGACAATTCCTGATTGCAGAGTAAGAGAAGTTAAATTCCTTAAGGTGTTAAATGCGTTAGCTTGAATCGTTGTGACATTTCCAGGAATAGTAAGCGAAGTGACACCAATATTGTAAAAGGCAGACGTTCCAATTTGAGTTACCCCGGTACCAATCGAAACTGAAGTTACTTGGCTTCTCGCTTGAAAAGCGCTATTCGCGATGCTGGTAACAGTGTTCGGAATTGTCACACTTCCCACACAACTTGAGTTACTTACTAAGACGTTATTTGTTATGGTGAAGAATCCCGAAGTGCCACAAGCGACATCGCCACTAGTTCCGTTGTAGAGAGCTCCAATAGCGGAGGCTGGAGTTGTGCTTAGAAAACCAAAACATAAAATAGAAATCGCAAAAGTAGTTAAAGATCTTAGCCTTCTGCTGAACAATGAAGTTCTCATATTTCCCTTATTTATCTCGGTAAACGGCAATAAATAAAGATAAAGCAGGGGTGATTTGGGCTTCTACTCTTACGGGTGATTTAGACAAACCTCACCCTTACTTCTAACCCTTAAAACTGCGAGTTAACTAATTGAGTCCACCTAGCTGTAATAGTTCTTCACGAGTAACCGCTTTAACTCTCGGTTTTCCATGCGGCTCACCTGCTGCAATTTCAGCAGCATTAATTGATTGCCAATGGCTCTGTGAAATAACTTTATTAGTTGTAATTAGTGAAGTTAATTCTGCTGCAGGTTTTGGTTCCGTCATGTCAGCTAACAATAAACTCATCACATCGGCAGCATCTGATTTATTTGTACCAATTACACCTGATGGTCCACGCTTTGCCCAACCAACGACATAAACATTCTCACTGACGCGGCCATCGGTATTTAAAACTTTACCTTTTTCATATGGAATTCCAGCAAGTGGCTCTGCTTCATAACCAATAGCGGTAATAACTAAACCAGCCTTAATTATTTTCTCTTCGCCAGCACTTGTTGTAAATACGACTTCTTCAACTTTGCCGTTTCCGCGAAACTCCGTGGGCGTATGTAGAAATTGGAACTCCATAGTGCGAGCATGCTTTCCTTGCTCTAGCTCGGATATCAAACGCATTGCCTCTAGGTTGTTTCGCACTTCTTTCTCTGGTTCGGTCCCTGCGCGTTCAAGCGCTGCAGCAATATCTGCTTGGTTCATGACTACATTGGTGTGTTCTAACTTTGGCAGATCGCGTAATTCCGGCGAAGTAAAGGCTGCGTGCTCAGGCCCACGACGCGCACTGATTACAACTTTACGGATCTTTGATTTGCGTAGCGCATCAATTGCATGAAGCGCAGTATCGGTTTCATCTAACTCTGCTGGCTCAAGCGCCAACATGCGCGCAACATCCATCGCTACGTTTCCGGCACCGATTACAACAGCCGTGTCGCAATTTAATTCTGGATTGAAATCTGCAAAATCAGGATGTCCGTTATACCAAGGCACAAACTGCGCAGCTGAGATAGAGCCTGGTAGATCTTCACCAGGAATACCAAGTTTCTTTCCATTTGCAGACCCAGTCGCTATAACAACAGCGTCGTACTTTGCTTTCAGTACTTCAATTGAGATATCTGTGCCCAGCTCAACATTTCCATAGAGGCTAAAACCCTCAGCTATGGCTACTTTTTCGAAGACTTTAGAGACAGTCTTAATCTTTGGGTGATCAGGTGCCACGCCACTTCGAACCAAGCCCCATGGTGTTGGTAGGCGCTCAATCATGTCGATTGCGAAGGAAAGGTCATCGGCTTGTAAGTTTTGTAGAGCCTGCGCGGCGAAATAACCGGCAGGTCCGGCTCCGACTATCGCTACTTTGTATTGAGGCACCGTCGTAGTCTATTAAGTATTGCTCTAACTCACCACTGAATAATGTTTTCGCTATCTGTACATTTTGTATATAATTATGTACAATTACATTTATGAAGTCATTTGCCCTTAGCGATGCTCGACGTGATCTGCCTACGCTTGTAGATAAGTCTGCGAAGGAACCAATTTTGATCACGCGTCACGGCGAAGACGCTGCCGTGATGATCTCTCCTTCACTTTATGAAGAGATGATTGATGCAATGGAAGAACTTGAAGATATTGCGGCCTATGACGCAGCTAAATCACGCAAAGAAGATTCGGTTCTTTGGCAAGATGCTCGCAAAGATTTAGGTTTGGTTTGAGCACTTTTGTAGTTCGCATTGAAAAGACTCCACGTAAGTTTCTTAAAACGCTGCAAATCTCAGAAAAGAAACGAATCGATGCTGCGCTGACTTTATTAGCTGATAACCCAATCCCACCAAAGGCTAAGAAGTTATCAGGTCGAGATGGTTATCGGATTAGAGTTGGCGACTACCGGATTATCTATGAAATACAAAAGAATGTGCTCGTGGTGTTAATCATTGATATCGGGCATCGCCGCGAGATTTATCGCTAACCTTTTTCGTATTACTTTTTTGCTGTGCTGAACTAAAACTTGCCAATACTGAACTTAACTAGGTTCTTTAGCCCACCAAATTTCCGGCGATTTTTCAGGTAGAAAGCTATTCGCATTAACGGGGCGGTATCACCAAAAACTCGCTGAAAAACAATGGCGCGAGCACGGAAATCAGAATCGGTTCCCCAGCGATTTCCAGAACTGTCTTCCGGGTGAATCGCAATTGTTATTGGCAAGAAAGCGCCAGCGCCCCCTTTATCAAGAAGATCAGCTATAAAAATATACTCATCGCCTAAGTAATTGTCAGCACCAGCGCCAAAGCGCTCATCGAAAGTCACACCTTTACTCTTTGCGCTATCGACTCTTACGATCATTTCGTAAGTTGCTGCCTTGGCAGAATTAAATTTAGTTAACTTTTTTACTTTCTTTGGATAAGACTTGCGTAGTGCTCCGGTGGTGTCGATCGCCTGGGCCAAAACTAGATCACAACCTGGATGTTCCTCTAGATATGAAATGGCAGACTTTACTCCACGACTAAGGAATGTGTTCTCATCATCGGCAAATAACAAATACTTGGTCTCTGCACTGCGCAGCACTATATTTCGGCTCTTTGCCACGCCTTTTTCATTAGCTGTTGTAGATAGAAATTTGAAATTAGTTGGTACTTCAAATTCAACGCTACCGGGGTTCTGGATAGAGATAAAGATATCGTGAGGTAAGTCGACTCTAGGCGGAATAATATTCATTAGTCGGTCAGCCAAGGTTGAGTAGCCGATAGTCAGGAGTTTTTCAGACATTAGATATAACTCTTACTCACTATTTGTACGAGCTCTAGCGAATCTCATCAAAGCTGTTGAGATATTGGAGAAATTAGAATTCTGCATTTTTAGACCAAAAAAGAGCACGATGGTATTTGAGGTGCTGATTCCACCAATATAACTGAAGTAAATCAAGACAGCTAAGAGAATCAACATTGCGATACCAGAGATAAGAATTCCTATTTCTCCTGATTTGATGCGAGATCCGATTCGTACCGCATTTGTAATTAGTTCTTTATTCTTTTTTGCCTCTAGAAAGCCACGTTGTGCATCAAGCTGGTTACTGAACAACTTTCCATAAACTTGGAAAATTGCGAGCACAACTAGAATATTCACGATTGCAAATGGCCAACTCAAATAAGCAAAGAAAAGAATTATCGCGCCGAGTTGAGTACATGTGCTGAGAATGTTTGTTAACTCAAATGCCAGTGACCAGCGCCAGTTTTCTTTTGAGGCGTGCACCTCGGCGCTTGAAGCCTTAAATGCTTTATCAAAGAATTTGACCTTGTATACGCGCTGAAGAAAATGTCCTGCTTTGGTAATTCCAAAAAATAAGAAGAATCCGATAATTAAGATAATTAGATTTGTTGTATCCATGCTTTTTTCAAATCCAATAATGTCTGTGAAAAGCTTTGCTACCGCAAGTTCTGAAACAGAAATCATCGCCGCGATAAGAACTAAACCTAGAAGAATGAGCCGATCTCGAGTCGTCGTGAATAAAGTTTTTACCGCGTAGATCAACTCTTTGACCACTATTAGCATTTGTTAATTATTCCTCAAGTTGGCAGACGTTACAATTACGGCAATACATGTCAAAGTTAGAGAAACCACAATCTTTATTGGAGTTTGAAGAGCGATATTCCCTCTCATAAGCGGTAACCTATCGTGCTTAAGTGATACTTCAGAGCTAGTTAGGTCGAGAAGGTAGAAATGGCGAATCAAATCGTAACAAAGGCAATAGTTTGCTCGTTTTATACCAGCGATGAGTATTACAAGGGCCACGGCGCCAGACTTAAAGCTAATCTCGAATCACTTGGTATCCCTTATGAGTTACGTGAAATTGCCAAGCAGCCAGGTGATGATTGGGCAGATATCTGCCGTAAGAAAGTTGGCTTTATCGCTGAAGTTTGTGCGGCCCATCCTGATAAGAAAGTATTTTGGATAGATGTTGATTGTGAAATATTCTCGATTCCTGACTTCATTCTGAATTCAACAGCAGACATTATTGGGTTTCAACGTGGTTTCAGTTCACCGGTAAATATTGGGTATGAAAGACGCGGACGTTTTTGGGAGCCTTGTTTTTGGGGGATTAATACAACGGCCCAGGCGAGAGCAATGATTTCCGCGGCAGCAGAGTTTGAAGCCGTGGCAACTGTTAAAGCTACAGATGACTTCTTCTTTGAGGCTGCATGGCGATCTGTTTCACCAAATTTGACCTTTCAAATAATCCCCTCAAATTGTGCCGTTGATAAAGGGCGAGGCTCGCTTGAAAGCCATGAGGCGTTCTTTAGGTTTGGATCAAGTGGCCAGGTTGATAATTTCAAGAATAAAGTTGAACAACACAAGGGAAATAACAAGAAGAAGTTAGGAATTAAGAAAGAGCTCCTAAAATTTGCCCAGGTGGTGGAAGAAAAACTGCCTGAAGACTTGTCGAATAAGGCGCGATCTATTGTAGACGCATCAGGAATTACCGGATTTTTGACTGGAAAAAAACATCAGAATGTCAGCAGCAAAATAATCGGAGACATTGTCGCGGCTGGTAAAGCAGGGGATGCAGAAAAATTCAATAACTCTTTCACTTTCCTGCAGAGCACTTCGTTGCCAACCAGAAATGAAAGTGCTGCCCTTAAGGCAGCTTCTAGCTATTTAAGTTACTCTTCAAAACCAAGTTCAAATAAAATTCATTTATCCTGGTGGGAAAATCCATATCCAGGAAATTATGGTGACTGGCTGACGCCTTACATCTTTAGTCATTACACAGAAAATAGGATCATTTTTCAAGGTTTGACGAGCCGAGCTATCAAAAAACATATAGTCAGCCTTGGTTCTGTAGGCCGATTTATTAAGAGCAACTCTGTTGTGATCGGAACTGGCGTGAGCTCATTTAAGTATCCGCTTAACACGAAGGCCGATTATGTCTCGGTTAGAGGGCCTCATACTGCTGATCTATTAGTTCAATCAGGTGGACCAAAAATCGAAAGTTTTGGTGACCCAGGAGTAGTACTCGCAAAAATTCTGCCTTTAACCCGCGGTAAAACTAATGGCAGAATCGCACTCATACGTCATCACACACATCTGCAGGCTCCGGTCATCCTTCCAAATAATTTTGATGAGTTATCTGTTCTGCTTTCACACCCTGATGACATAGTTTCTTTTATTAAGAAACTTAACGAATATGACAGTGTTGTAACCAGTGCCATGCACGTACTAATTACTTGTCAAAGCTATGGAATCCCTTGCGCACTCGTTGTATTTAAAGGATTTGAAGAATATGTACATGGCGATGGAATTAAATATCTTGATTACGCTTTAGGGGCGGATGTAAAAGCAATTAGCCCAACTCCGATAAATCCAAAGTTGGATTGGCATGAAATTGAACCACTTATCGAAACAATCACCGTCTCAGATTCAAAGATTGCTGAAGTTGAAGCAGCAATCAAAGAAGGTTTACGACGAGTCCAGTAACACTGGAGATATCCGGCCCCTACCTTTGTTTTTACTTAGAGGCATCCCTGCTATTTCTCTCAAGCACCCGTGTTATCGTCTTATTATGAAAAGAATTGCGCTGCTGATTGCCTCTTTATTGCTAGTTACTGGTTGTACTCAAAGTACAACTGAGCGGTTATGGGAGGACGGAGTTGCGGTAAAGCTTTACTATGTTTCTGATACTCCTCGTGGACTAAAGCTTTTCTCTGAAGAGCAAATATCTTCTGATTTTTATGATTTAAACCTGCAGGTCATTTCAGATCTCGTCTCTGGAAAAGTAGCCCCACTAGATCCTGATTACGTAAATCTTTGGGGTGGTACTAATACTGTTAACTCGGTAAGCGTTAATGGTTCGGTTGCGACCGTCGATCTAGGTGAAATTTCACTAAATATTGGTGCCGAAGGTGAACAGCGAGCCATCGATCAGATTGTGTGGACTCTGACTAGTTTGGCTCCTGAAGTTAAATCAGTTGCCTTCACAGTAAATGGAGAGAAGGTTGAATCCTTTGCCGGCCATGTTGATACAACTGCTCAATTTGCTAGAGCAATCGATTACGAAGTTTTAAATCCCATTCAGATTTCATCACCACGCGAAGGTGCAGGACTAGTCGCACCTTTTACTATTTCTGGACAAGCTTGCACCTTTGAAGCAAATGTTGTGTGGAAACTGTTGCAGGATGGCAAGGTTGTTCAAGAGAGTTTCACAACAGCTACTTCTGGTTGTCCAGAGCGCGGTGAATGGAGTATCTCTTTTGAAAATCTTGAACCCGGTGAATATGTAATTCAAGCACTTGAGTACTCAGCCGAAGATGGATCTTTATTTGCTAAAGATGATAAAAAATTTACCGTTAGATAAGAGCGGAGATGTCCGGGCCACAAATAGAGTCAAAGTTGTGATTGGTTCCGCGTTAAGTTGAAACTAAGAGCGGAGATGTCCGGGCCACAAATAGAGTCAAAGTTGTGATTGGTTCCGCGTTAAGTTGAAACTAAGAGCGGAGACGAGGAGATTTGAACTCCTGAAGGCGATTAAACCTTACCTCGTTAGCAGTGAGGCGCACTCGACCGGGCTATGCGACGTCTCCAAGTACAGGGGTAAGTCTACAGGCTGATTTGAGTCACTTTCTACGCCTACTGAATCGAAAACGTCTTGTTACGCTAACCCAATGAGCGAAGAAACAACTAAGAAGCGCCCGCATGATGTTCCAACTCCGGCAGCATTTGCTGAGTTAATGAAGGGTGGGTGGATTCCAACTCCGCTCGAAGGTTTAAAGCCAACCCCTCCGCTAGCTTTCTGTGTTTCTCGTCGCGAAGCTCTATCTAAAGCTTTCCCTGGTGTGCGTTTAGTAATCCCAGCTGGAAATTACAAAGTTCGCAGCAACGATAGTGATTACGCCTATCGACCACACACAGCATTTGCTTACTACACCGGTGTGCAAGGTGTCGAGGCAACTGCTGATTCAGTTTTAGTTATGCAACCAAATGGTTCTGGCCATGATGCGCTCCTTTATATACACCCACGAAGTACTCGTGATACCGATGCCTTCTTCCGTGATGCTAAATATGGCGAACTTTGGGTTGGTCGTCGTTTCACTTTAGCTGAAGCAAAAGATCGCTATCAGATTGAAACGCGCAAAGTAAATGATCTTAAGGATCTGCTTAGCGATGGAAATCCAACAATTGCAATTCATGAGCAAGATGCTGAAATTGATAAGTTAGTAACTAAGCATGATCGTGATGCCGAGCTGTTAACTTTTGTTTCAGAGGCACGTTTAATCAAAGATCAATACGAGATTGATGAGCTACAAGCAGCTTGTGATGCCAGTGAATTAGGTTTCCAAGAAATTGTCAAAGCAATGCCGGCTGCTGTTGCCCATCACCGTGGTGAACGCGTAATTGAGGCTGCATTCTTTACTAAAGCGCGCACCGAGGGCAACGACGTTGGTTACACAACTATTGCGGCCGGTGGCGCTCACGCTTGTGTACTGCACTGGATTCGAAACGATGGCAAAGTTAATAGTGGCGAACTTGTGCTGGTCGATGCTGGTGTTGAAATGGATTCCTACTACACGGCAGATATAACTCGTACATTGCCAGTTAATGGAAAGTTCTCTCCGGCACAACGAGCGCTATACATGTTGGTATATGAAGCGCAATTGGCTGGTTTTGCAGCGGTTAAGCCCGGTGCAACATTTCGCTCGATAAACATCGCTGCGCAACGGGTATTGGCACAAGGGTTATTCGACATGGGTGTATTGCCTTGTGGTGTTGAAGAATCAATGGCTCCAGATATGGGCTTACATCGTCGCTGGACACTGCATGGTGTTTCACACATGCTCGGCATGGATGTTCATGATTGCCAGCATGCGCGACAAGAAGCTTATCTCGATGGTGTTTTAGCTGAAGGTATGGTCTTAACTGTTGAGCCAGGACTTTATATTCAACCTGATGACGAACTTTTTCCGGAGGAATATCGTGGAATTGGTATTCGCATTGAAGATGATGTTGTTGTAACTAAAGATGGTTGCCGCAATTTAAGTCAATCGCTTCCGCGTCACCCTGATGAAGTCGAAGCCTGGATGGCTAAGCACGCGAAATAACTTAAGCTAATTTAAGTCTGCTGGTCTCAGCTCTTTGAGCGGCTTCGACTGGGTCAATTGCACATGGTGCACCATCACAGCAATTAGTTTTAGTGTGACAAGTTGGGCATAACCACCTTGTTGCTATTGGGTCATAAGGTGCGCCACAGAAATCACAAGGCATTTGGTTATTTGAACTCATGCCCCAAACTTTAAACCTAGCCAAGCTGCCAACAGGCCAAAGCCGAGCGACACTCCCAAATTAATTAACGCCTCGCTCTTTCGCTTAAGTTCAAAGGCTAAATAGATATCGAGCATAAAAGTTGACCAGGTTGTGAAAGCGCCGGCAAAACCAATGGCAATTAAATCGTGAATGTGATCAGTATTTCTAAAGGTGAAGCCAAGTAAAAATGAACCAAGTACGTTAACCAAGAATATTCCGTAAGGTTTACTTGTGAATTTACGGATGTATTGATCAATCGCAAAGCGAGCAGGAGCGCCAATGGCTGCGCCGAGAATTATGTAAAGAGTTCTCATGAACGCACCGGAATAATCTTGCGAGCCAGTGGTAGCACGATTGCCACAATTATTAGGCTCAGAATTACATTTTCAGCTAAGAATAAGAAGCCGCCATCTTTAGGCTCAAGCGATTCGGCGGTAACTGCTGAAAAAGTAGTTAATCCAGCGCAAAAACCGGGTAAAAGTAAGTGTCTTAGCTCAGTGACTCCACGGCGTTCCATTAAAACTAATAGTGCAGCGGCAAGAGCAACGCCAATTAGATTCGCTGTGAGTGTTCCATTTCGATCGTTTTCAATTACTAGACCGAGTGCGAAGCGCACCAAGGTGCCGGCGACTCCGCCGATAGAAACCAAAAACAACGACTTCAGCTGGAAATCGCTTTCTTGGAAATTCCACCAAGGATTCGAGTCATAACACTAATTACCAGAGATGCCAGAACTGCGGGCCAGAAACCATCAATATCTAACTTGTCGCTCCATTCGGCGGTAAGTAACAACATTGAAGCGTTCACCACAATTAAAAATAACCCGAAAGTTAAAATCACCGCTGGAAGCGTTAACAATTTAATTAAGCCGCCCAGGATTGAATTGATCAACCCAAATAAAAGTGCAACCCAAAGGTAAGTTGTAAAACCACCAAGAACGTCAATGCCCGGAATAAGCGCAGTTGCGACCCAGAAGGATGCAGCAAGTGCACCCCACCGAATTAGCAATCTCATTAGTTGCGCTTTTCTCGCTTTAGTAGACCAGCAAACATGCGAGCTGGATCGTACTTAATATCTACAACGCGTTCCTTCATCGGAATAATCGCATTGTCAGTGATCTTGATGTGCTCTGGGCAAACTTCAGTACAGCACTTTGTAATGTTACACATTCCTAGGCCGTGCTCTTCTTGCGCAGTGCGTTTACGGTTCTTCAACATATCAAGTGGATGCATATCTAATTCAGCAATACGAATAAAGAAGCGAGGTCCGGCGAAAGACTTCTTGTTCTCTTCGTGGTCGCGAATTACGTGACAAGTATCTTGGCAAAGGAAACACTCGATGCACTTACGGAACTCTTGTGAGCGCTCAACATCGATTTGCTCCATGCGAGCATCGCCAGGAGCAAGCTCTTTAGGGTGCTCATAAGCAGGGATTTCCATGGCTTTTCGGTAGTTAAAGGAGACATCGGTAACGAGATCTTTAATTACTGGGAAAGCGCGAAGTGGAGTGACTGTAATGGTTTCATCTTCGCCGTATGAAGCAACTTGGGTCATGCAAGCAAGACGTGGCTTACCATTAATTTCCATTGAGCAAGATCCACACTTGCCGGCCTTGCAGTTCCAGCGAACAGCCAAGTCGCCCATTTGGGTTGCTTGCACGCGGTGGATTACATCAAGGACAACTTCGCCCTCGTTGGCTTCAACCACAACATCTTGTAGCGCGCCATCAGTTGCGTCGCCTCGCCAAATACGAAGATTAAGTTTGCGAGTCATTAGTTGGAACCGCCTTTCGCAATTTCTTCGGGTGTTAGATATTTCTCGAGTTCGTGAATATCAAAGAGGTCGAATAACTCTTTAGGCATTGGTGGAAGTGGTTGTGATTTTACATTTACTTGCTTGCCATCGAAGGAGGAAATGTTGTTGACCTGACGCCAAGTTGAATCCATGCCTGGGAAATCATCACGTGTGTGTCCACCACGAGATTCTTCCCGGCGAAGTGCAGACTTGGCAGTGCTCTCAGCAACTAACAACATGTTGTCTAAGTCGAAAGCTAAGTGGAAACCAGGATTGAATTTGCGTCCACCTGATACCGATACGTTTGCGCTGCGCTTGCGAATATCAGCAATCTTTTCAATTGCTTCTTCGATTTCTGCGCCAGTGCGGATAATGCCAACTAAGTTGTGAGTTACTTCTTGAAGTTCGGCGTGTAGTGAGTATGAATTCTCGCCACCTTCGCGTGAAAACGGCGCTTCAATTCGAGCTGCTGCTGTTTTGATTGAGGCATCACTAACTGGGTTTGCGCCGTTGTTCTTAACGTATTCAACAGCGCCCATTCCGGCACGACGGCCAAATACTAAAAGGTCAGAAAGTGAATTACCACCAAGACGATTTGAGCCGTGCATTCCGCCGGCAACTTCGCCCGCGGCAAATAAGCCCGGAACCCCAACAGCTGCTGCGTTATCTGGCTCTACTTCAACGCCACCCATTACATAGTGACAAGTTGGGCCAACTTCCATGGCTTCTTTGGTGATGTCCACGCCAGCTAGCTCGTAGAACTGATGCCACATAGATGGCAAACGCTTTTTAATTACATCGGCCGGAATTCGCTTGGAAACATCAAGGAATACGCCACCATGTTCGGTGCCACGACCCGCTTTAACTTCGGTATTAATTGCGCGCGCAACTTCATCGCGAGGCAATAGCTCTGGTGGGCGACGGTTGTTATCTTGATCTAGATACCAACGATCTGCTTCGGCTTCGTTATCGGCATACTTATCTTTAAATACATCTGGGATGTACTTAAACATGAAACGCTCGCCTAAATTATTTGTTAATACGCCACCTTCACCGCGAACAGATTCGGTAACTAATATTCCGCGTACAGATGGTGGCCAAACCATTCCAGTTGGGTGGAATTGTAAGAATTCCATGTCAACTAAATTTGCGCCAGCCTTTAGTGCGAGGGCATGGCCATCGCCAGTGCCTTCCCAAGAGTTAGAAGTAATCTTGAAAGTCTTGCCAACGCCACCGGTTGCAATTACAACTGCTGGTGCTTCAAACAAAACTTCGCTTCCGCTTTCGCGCCAGTAGCCATAAGCACCAGAGATTTTGCCATTCTCTTTAAGAATGTCAGTAATGGTTAGCTCAGCAAAAACTTTGATGTGGCTTTCCATGTCGCCAGTTTCGCGACCATCTTTTTGCTGCAGCGCAACAATGCGTTGTTGCATAGTACGAATTAATTCAAGACCAGTGCGATCGCCAACGTGAGCTAAACGTGGATATTCATGTCCACCGAAGTTACGTTGGGAGATTTTTCCTTCTTTAGTGCGATCAAAGAGAGCGCCCCAAGTTTCGAGTTCCCAAATACGATCTGGTGATTCCTTGGCATGTAGTTCAGCCATGCGGTAATGATTAAGGAATTTTCCACCGCGCATTGTGTCGCGGAAGTGAACCATCCAGCTATCTTTATCGTTGACGTTACCCATTGAGGCAGCTGCGCCACCTTCAGCCATAACGGTGTGAGCTTTGCCGAATAGTGATTTACAGATGATTGCTACTCGCAAACCTGCTTCGCGAGCTTCAACGGCAGCACGTAGTCCTGCACCACCGGCACCGATGATTAGTACGTCGTAATTATGACGTTCCATATTTGTCATTTACTAGTGTCCCTTTTAGAAGAAGTAGAAATTGGTCCAGGCGCCAGTTGCGACTTGGCGAACATAAATATCGGCGAAAGCAACTGCTGCTAATGAATACCACGCAAACTGTTGGTGGTAATGATTTAGAAATGAAATGCGAGTCCATAGCTTGTAACGCAATGGATGCTTTGAGAAATTCTTTAAGCGACCGCCAATTGTGTGACGGCAAGTGTGGCAAGACAATGAGTAAAACCACAACATAGTTGCACTAAGAGTTAGAACTACTGAACCAACACTCATGTGTCCCCACTCGCCTTCGACGCTCTTAAATGAAATAACTGCGTCGTAAGTAAGAATTACATTGAAAACTAAACCAGCGTAGAAGAACCAACGGTGTGCGTTCTGCAGAATAAGCGGTGCACGAGTTTCACCAGTGTATTTAGTGTGTGGTTCAGCAACTGCGCATGCAGGTGGTGACATCCAGAATGAACGGTAGTAAGCCTTGCGGTAGTAATAACAAGTCATGCGGAAACCAAGCGGGAAAATCAAAATTATTAGCGCTGGTGAAAGTGCGAAACTAAAGATTTCTGCACTAACGGGTGTGAATCCCAAAATAACTGCTTCAGGAACACATGCATCAGATAAGCAAGGGGAGTAGAAAGGAGAGATCAGGTGGTCTTTGTAGTAATTCGCACCTTCAAATGCGCGGAAAGTTGCGTATATAATGAATGAGAATAGAACTCCGAAAGTAATTGCTGGCTCAAGCCACCATTTATCGGTGCGAAGAGTGCGCTCTTTGATCTTGGCACGGCCTGGTGAAAAAACTCCCGACATATTTCACGACTCCCTTAGTTACTGCTCATAAATCTCTAAGGCGAAGTGTCCTCTCCAGACTTTGCGCGCGCTAGGTGATGCCTGGTATGAGCGCTATGAAATCAGCCACAAGATCCACCTAAAAACAGTGGCTTGAGTAACTTTTTAAAAAATGGCGGAGGGCGAGGGATTTGAACCCTCGAGGCTTTCACCTGCCGGTTTTCAAGACCGGTGCACTCGGCCGCTATGCGAGCCCTCCGCGGCGTAATCTACCCGAGGATCGCGCTTATCTAAAATTGAGTAGAAATTACAAGATTGTCAGGCGGGAAGTTCGAGCAGTTCTTCAATCACAATCGCAACACCATCGTCAGTATGTGGCAACGCAACTGATTTAGCGTATTTCGGTCCATCTGGGTGGCCATCGGCCATTGCATATGAACGACCACACCACTCGAGCATTGAGAAGTCATTTGGGTTATCGCCGAATGAAACACAGTCGGCAGCATCGATATTTAAGCGAGCTGCCATTTTGGACAAGGTGGCACCTTTGGAAACATTTAACGCTGAAATTTCTAGAAGTGAATCGTGTGGGTTTGAATGTGTAACGGTGACAATTCCATTTAGTTCCTTTAGTGCGATCTCTAACATTTCATCAGATGAAAGCTCTTGATCAGAACAACGCGCCAGTAATTTAAGCGCAGGCGATGCCATAATTTCTTCAATGCTATCTACGCCAACATTATCTAAACCAACATCCCATCTAGGAATGTATTTCTTTTCGCGGTGAAAGTAATTATGTGATTCAACTGCAAAACTAATTTGTGGGATTGCAGCTCGCAATCGTTTGACTGATTCAAGTTGCGCATCTACCGGCATTAACCACTCTTCTAAAACTTTTCCGGTGTGTAAGTCATAGAGCATTGCACCGTTACCACAAATAGCGTTTCCGATCCCGAAAGCTTCTTTAATTTCCGGCATCCAACGTGGTGGGCGTCCGGTTACAAAGAAAATCTCAATTCCCATAGCGTGGGCGCGACGGAAAGCATCGATCGTTCGCTGCGAAATGTCGCCGTAGTGCGCGACAACAGTTCCGTCTAAATCAGTTGCGATTAATTTAGGGCGTCTACCGGTCACACTAACTCGAATCGAGTCATACCCAAGAAAGGCTGTAATGTTGCTGGCACATTTACAGTTCCGTCAGCATTTTGATGGTTTTCTAGAATTGCCACAATCATGCGAGGGATAGCCACCAAAGTGCCATTTAAAGTGGCGACAGCTGAAGTTTTATCGCCATCTTTAAAACGGATATTTAACCGGCGAGCTTGAAACTCAGTGCAATTAGAAGTGCTGGTTACTTCGCGATAAGCCTGCTGCGTAGGGATCCAGGCCTCAATATCAAATTTGCGAGTGGCGCTTGATCCCAGATCACCTGATGCAACATCAATAACGCGGTAAGGGATCTCCATTGCATTTAGAAAATCTTTCTCCCATTGCAGCAGCTTTTGGTGTTCAGCAACAGCTTGATCAGGGTGACAGAAACTAAACATTTCGACTTTATCAAATTGATGAACTCGAATAATTCCGCGAGTATCTTTTCCATAAGTGCCAGCTTCGCGACGGAAACAAGTGCTGTAACCGGCATAGCGCATTGGCAATTTATCAGATGGCAAAATTTCATCCATATGGAATGCGGCAAGAGGCACTTCGCTGGTGCCAACTAAATACATGTCATCTTTTTCAAGACGATAAACATTTTCAGCAGCTTGTCCCAGGAATCCGGTGCCTTCCATTGCTGGTGGGTTAACTAGAACTGGTGGAATAACTGGAGTGAAGCCAGCTTTAACTGCGCTACTAATTGCGTAATTAACAAGTGCGAATTCCAGAAGTGCGCCAACACCAGTTAAATAGTATGAGCGAGAACCAGAAACTTTCGCACCACGTTCGGTATCAATCGCGCCAAGCAATTTGCCTAACTCAACATGATCTTTTGGTTCGAAATCAGAAAATTCGCGCGGGGTTCCAATATGTTCAATAATTACAAAATCTGCTTCGCCACCAATTGGGGCAGCAGGATCGAGAATATTTGAAAGCTTTAACGCCTCTGTATTTGCTTCGGCTTCGATTTCAGCGCGCTTGCTATCAGCGGCTTTAACTTTATTTGCTAAATCTTTGGCATTTTCTAACAGAGCGGCCTTCTCATCGCCTTTAGCGCTACCAACTGCTTTAGAGAGCGTGTTCTGTTCGGCTCTTAACGCTTCGAATTCATTAATAGCTGCGCGACGCTTTTCATCAAGTGCTAAAACTTGATCCACGATGCCAGCATCTTCGCCACGACCTGTTTGAGAGGCGCGAATTAAGTCAGGGTTCTCGCGCAGTAATTTGATATCAATCATTTACTTTCCTCTCGCGGGTATGAACCTAGGAATCTTATTTCCTCACAGATCTCGCGTAGGCGAGCGACTGCTTGGCCAACGTTAGCGTCGTTGATATGCCCTTCGGCATCAACAATAAAGTGGTAATCGCCTAACTCTCGCCCGGTTGGGCGGCTTTGGATGAAAGTAAGGTTGACGTTGCGGGTGGCGAATTCAGTCAAGATTTCTAATAACGCACCTGCATGGTCGGTGCCAATAAAAATTGCCATTGAAGTTCGGTCATGCCCGGTGGGCTCTGTTAATTCACCAGGTTTAGAGACTAAAACAAAGCGGGTTACCGCTTCAGTGTTGTCGCCAATATTTTCAGCAACTATTTCTAAGCCGTAGCGATTAGCTGCAACAGCAGATGCAATTGCAGCATCGAACTCGCCACGGTTAAGTGCTTCGGCAGCCGCTGCGGTTGAATTGGTGGCAACAACTTCGGCATGTGGGAAATTAGTAGCGACATACGTGCGGCATTGCGCCTCGGCATGTGGGTGGGTCGCAATTCGGTTAATTTCCTTGGTTCCAGGTTTGATCATGAAAGCAAATGAAACTGGCAATACAACTTCACCAGCGATGACCAGTGGGTCACCTGTTGCCAATTCATCTAACGTGCGGGCAACAACACCTTCAATCGAATTTTCAATTGGTACCAACGCGAACTCGGCTTCGTTATTACGAACTGCATTTAAAGCTGCAGTGACATTGGCAAATGGAACAAGTTGATCGGTAGGGCCAGTAATTTTCTTGAGTGCCGCCTCGGTAAAGGTCGCTGCAGGTCCGAGATAGGCGTATGTGCTCACTGGTTAAGGATACCCGAGCTCACTTACTGCTCGCGCCGGCATATCTGTAATTACTACATCAACACCTAGCTGGGCACATAGTTTTAGATCATTTACTTCATTTACCGTCCAGACAAAAACTCGTTTTCCTTCGCTTTGATACTTAGCCACTAATTCGGGGTGATTTCTGATCTCTTCAATACTTGGCGCAAATGATTTAGCTGAAGAGAAGCGATTCATGATCGGGGCATTTAGCGCATTCACCAACGCAACTGTCTCTATGCCGGTTTCGAACCTGACTACTTTTTCTATTGCCAACCAACTAAAACTAAGTAGCGCAATGTCTAATTCTTTATATGGTCTTACAAGTTCAATAATTATATTCTCAACCTCGTTGCCTGATGGCACTGGATGTTTTGTTTCTAGCGCCAAGGCTTTCTTATGCACTTTAGCGATCTCAAGTAACTCGGTTAATAACATTAGTTCGGGATAAATAGCTTTTAACTCTGAGTATTCGGTGTGGGCTACTACCGCTTTGTGATTGGCCATCCGCAACATATTTGAATCGTGCCAAATAATTACCTGGTTATCTTTGGTAAGCCTTAAATCACATTCAAACCCGTCGGCACCGTCGGCAATAGCCGCCATAAATGCAGCACGGGTATTTTCGGGATGATCAAAAGATGATCCACGATGCCCATAAATGAGTGGTCTAGGCATTGATCACTTAGCGATCAGCGTTAGGCTAAGACACATGAGCCAACCAGTATTCGCACTCGCTGCGCGTTCAGCTATTGGCCTGCGTCGATCTGGAAATGAAGACTCTGCAATCACATCTGCTAACTTAATCGCTGTTGCCGATGGAATGGGTGGACACGCTGGCGGCGAAGTTGCATCAGCTATTGCTATTAAAGAGTTAACAAAATTGATTCCGATTTCACAGAGTATTCATATTGATGCTGACTCGATTGAGGATTTGTTGGCACAAGCAATGGTAGATATTGATTTAGAGATTGCCCGAGTAGCAAATGATGATCCAGAGCTTCGTGGAATGGGAACAACTTTGACTGCTTTGTTGTTACACGAAGACCGCATTGCGCTAATGCACATTGGTGATTCACGTGCATATAGATTGCGCGATGGCGAACTTGAACAATTAAGCCTTGATCACACCGTACTTCAAGAGTTGATTGATCAAGGAAAATTAACTATTGCTGAAGCAAATGATCATCCACAGCGTTCACTGCTTACTCAAGTGTTGATGGGCTCTGGAAATCTTGATCCGGTACTGGTGGTTTATGAACGTAAAGCTGGCGATCGTTATCTACTTTGTAGCGATGGGTTAAGTAGCGTGCTAACCAATAAGGAAATAAAGTCGCTTTTAAAGAAAAGCAAGCGTGAAGATGCTGTGGCTGCATTGGTTGATGCCACTTACGTAAATGATGCACCAGATAATGTGACTGTTATTGTCGCTGATATCGCAACTGATTTAACCGTTAAAACAGAGTTACATGGGGCTAGTAAATGAACCAACTATTAGGCGGTCGCTACCGACTTGGCGACATGATCGGCACTGGCGGAATGGCCGATGTTTTCGAAGCAAAAGATGAACGCTTATCGCGCAAGGTTGCGGTGAAAATTCTGCGTTCTGATCTAGCTAAAGATCCTTCTTTTGTAACTAGATTCCGTAAAGAGGCACTTGCTGCTGCCGGTTTAAACCATCCCGGCATTGTTGCGGTTTATGACTCTGGTGAAGATCCAGCTCCTTACATTGTCATGGAGTTAGTCTCTGGTAAAACTCTGCGTGAAATTATTCGTGCTGGTGAGCGTTTGCCACTTGAACGTGCTTTAGAAATTGGTGAAGGAATCTTGGCGGCGCTGGATTATTCACATGAACGTGGCATTGTGCACCGCGATATCAAACCAGCAAACGTAATGATTACCGATAAAGGTGATGTGAAGGTGATGGATTTTGGCATCGCCCGCGCACTCGATGATTTAGCGGCAACGCTTACCAATACTTGGAACGTGGTTGGAACCGCGCAATATCTTTCACCTGAACAAGCAGTTGGTGAAGTTGCCGATGCTCGCAGCGATATTTACTCGGCGGGCTGCTTGTTATATGAGGTAATAACTGGGCAACCACCATTTACGGGTGACACACCAGTATCAATTGCATACCAACATGTATCTGGTGAATTTCCATTACCTAGTTCAGTATTGCCTGGTTTACCTGAAGGAATTGATGTAATGCTCTCAGTCGCGTTAGCCAAGCGCCCGATTGATCGTTATCAGAGCGCCGGCTTAATGCTCGATGATCTATTTCGCATTCAAGGTGGCCAAGTTGTAAAAGCAAAAATTGCTCGCAAGCCGATTACTCGTAAATCTCTAGTAATTAGTTTGGTTGGGTTATTAATTATTGGCGGAGCTGCAGTATTTGGTTTGAGTTTATCTAATCCCGCAACTACGGGTGGGCCATCTAATTCGGTGCCAAATGTAATTGGGTTAACTGAAGCTGAGGCAAAAGCACAACTTGGTGACTATGTAGTTACCGTGCAGCGCGCGCATGACCCACAGATTCCAGTCAATCGTGTAGCAAGCCAGGTACCAGTAGCCACTTCGCAAGCAAAGAAAGGTTCAGCGGTGGTAATCACTATCTCTGATGGGCCTGGCGATGCGTTAGTTCCTGATGGTTTGATTGGTTTATCTCTTGGTGACGCCCGCGCAGTGCTGGCTTCGGTTGGTTTAGTTGTAGCGCGAACCGAAGTTTCGCCATCAGATAAACCACAAGGAACAGTTTTAGAAGTTTCTCCTGAAATGGGTTCAACTGTGACAGCTGGAACTGGTGTGGTTTTGACTATCGCAAATGGCCAAGTTGAGATTCCGTATTTAATTGGAGTTGAAGCAAGTCAAGCTCGCGCAATTTTGATTAATTCAAATTTCTTAATTAAAGAATTTAATGATTACGATCCTAATCAAGCGATTGGTGTAGTTATTAGCCAATTCCCGGAAGCTGGAGCTACTAGCACGATTGGTGAAT
This sequence comes from Candidatus Planktophila sp., assembly GCA_044351155.1. Classification (GTDB taxonomy): domain Bacteria; phylum Actinomycetota; class Actinomycetes; order Nanopelagicales; family Nanopelagicaceae; genus Planktophila. The sequence goes on from JBILGH010000006.1 coordinate 30,772, forward strand.
CAGTAACAATTGCGATTAATAAAGCGCCTTAAGAAAATATTGAGTTAGCCGCGGGTGCCAATGACTGGCGATAAACCAACTGCTTTGGTTTGTGCATTCTTATCTCCGCACTCAGTTAACCAGTTAGCTAACATCGCGTGACCGTGTTCAGTTAAAACTGATTCCGGATGAAACTGAACACCTTCAATTGGAAGCGATTTGTGTCGCACTGACATAACAATGCCGCCTTCAGTTTCGCCAGTAATTTGTAATTCATCTGGCACTGTGGCGCGTTCAATTGCTAATGAGTGATAACGAGTTGCGGTAAATGGCGAAGGAAGATTTGCATATACACCTTCGCGGTTATGAATAATCTCTGAAGTTTTTCCGTGCATTAGCTCTGGTGCGCGCGACACTGTGGCACCGAAAGCAACACCGATCGCTTGATGTCCTAAACAAACCCCAAACAACGGAATCTTTTTCTCTGCGCAGAACTTAATCATTGGAATACTTATGCCAGCTGCCTCTGGTGTTCCAGGCCCTGGTGAAATTAAGACGCCGTCATAATTAAGAGCTGCTTCAACCGAAATTTCATCATTTCTAACAACTGTAGTTTCAGCGCCAAGTTGGCCTAAGTACTGCACCAAGTTGAAAACAAAAGAGTCATAGTTATCAATAACTAGGATTTTGGTGGTGGCCATGGGGCAATTCTGGCCTACTCACAGCGTTGACGCGGTTGATATTTTGCCCTGCCCTGTTACCCTTGGCGACATGCCTAAGTCCAAATTGCGTAAGAAAGTTCAAGAGCAGCACGCTCACGTTCAAGATGTCGTTGACCACGCTCCTCAGGGTCCACTTGAGAGTCCAAAATGGCTAGCTCCAACAATGGTTGGCTCCTTTTTAGTTGGGCTTCTCTGGATCGTAACTTTCTACGTCAGCCAGACCCAATACCCAATTCCTAATATTGGTGCCTGGAATATGTTGGTCGGCTTCGCATTTATCGCTTTTGGCTTCTCGCTAGCCACCAAATGGCGCTAGTTTTTACTCTTTAGCTAGTTATCCACAAAGATCTCCACAGATGTGGAGAATTACAGCCATGTAATTAGGCCGGCAATTAGGTCAGTAATTAGTTTGAAAACTAGCGACGGCGGCGAGAAAGTATCAATTGAGCAGCTAGAGCCCCGCCAAGTAGGCCGCCAAGGTGAGCCCGCCAGTCAACCCCGCCCAAAATAAAACCAACAACAAAGTTCAAGCCGATGACTATGGCGATTTCCCGAATATTGACCCCGATGGTTTTTCCAACAATTAAAAAAGCACCAAATAAACCAAAGACTGCGCCGGAAGCTCCAACGGATACAAAACTTCCGTTATTGAAAAATACTGATGCGAACGAGCCAGTTAAAAGTGAAAGAGTGAAAATTACTAAAAACTTATTTCTGCCATAAGCAGATTCAATTGGAGTTCCTAAAATGTAGAGCGAATACATATTAAATCCAAGGTGCATTAATCCGCCATGGGTTAGCGCAACTGTAATTAATCGATACCACTCGTTGCTGTATTGCAAATAATCTAAACCGGGCAACAGTAACTGATTCTGTAGATCAGGAATTAATTGTTGCGCCAAATAAGCAGCACAGATAATTAAAATTAACGCATTAGTTGCAGTGCTTTTTCTTAACACGGGCGTAAAATAAAACCAGTTCTGGTTAATTAAGCGACTGTGATTGAATTAATTTTAATTGGTGTTACTGGGCGATCTTGTGCGCCAGTCTTTGTTGTGCCAATTGCATCTACTACAGCTTGGCTTGCGGCATCTTTAACTTCACCAAAGATGCTGTGCTTGCGGTTTAACCAAGTTGTTGGAGCAACTGTGATGAAGAACTGTGAGCCATTAGTACCTGGGCCAGAGTTAGCCATCGCAAGAATGTATGGACGATCAAAAGTTAGTTCGCCATGGAATTCATCAGCAAATTTGTAACCAGGGCCGCCAGTGCCTTGACCTAGTGGGTCGCCACCTTGAATCATGAAGCCATCGATAACGCGGTGAAAAACTGTGCCGTCGTAAAGATTGGCAGTTGATTTCTCGCCAGTGCGTGGGTCAACCCATTCGCGCGCACCAGTTGCTAGTTCTATAAAGTTCGCAACTGTCTTTGGTGCATGATCAGGAAAAAGTTCTACAACAATGTCGCCCATAGTTGTGTGCAGTGTTGCTGTTGTCATTTTATTTTCCTTTTCGTTTTTATAAATGGGTGCGGGAAAGTGTTACTTGAGTGGAGACCAGGGGAATCGAACCCCTAACCCCCGCCTTGCAAAGGCGGTGCTCTACCAATTGAGCTAGGTCCCCGTGTTGAGCGGGGGGTGGGCCTAGATGGACTCGAACCATCGACCTCTTCCTTATCAGGGAAGCGCTCTAACCAGGCTGAGCTATAGGCCCGCAAATAATGGATTTATCTGCGGTAAGCGCCAAAGGTTACCCCGAAGTCGCTACTTAACCAAAACTCGTGCGTATCTAAGCAGGTTCTGAACCAGAAGTCGCCCCTGTTTCTTCTGGGTTACAAGTCACTGATAAGAGTTGAGCCCCATCGTCGAGGTTTACTAGGCGAACTCCCATGGAATCGCGGCCGGTTTGGCGAACCTCAGCAGCTGGAGTGCGCATAACTGTGCCACCAGAGGTGATCGCCAGGATTTCATCTTCATTGCGCAGAACAAGTGCGCTGACTAGTGAACCACGGGAGTTTTCATCAATTTTGGCAGCTTTAATACCAATGCCACCGCGACCTTGTAAGCGATATTCATCAAGAGGTGTTTTCTTGCCGTAACCACCATCGGTTGCGGTGAATACAAACGTGTCGCCAACATGCTGCGCTGTAATTCGCGCCATTGTTAATAGTTCATCATCGGCGCGGAACTTCATTCCGATTACACCACTGGTAGATCGACCCATTGGGCGAAGTGATTCATCATCGACGGCAAAACGAACTGACATAGCTTTTTTGGAAACTAGTAATAGTTCATCGCCGGCATCGACTAGAGCTGCGCTAACAACTTCATCTTCGCCTTTGAGTGCTATTGCGATTAAGCCACCAGCTCGTGGTGAATCGTATTCAATTAATGCACTCTTCTTAATTAGCCCAGCTTTAGTTGCTAAAACTAAATGAGGTGCTGCTAAGTAATCTTTAATTGAAAGAACTTGAGCAATTGTTTCTTCAGGTTTAAATGCTAATAAGTTGGCAACATGTTGACCGCGAGCATCGCGACCAGCATCAGGTAGCTCGTGAACTTTCGCGCGATATACCCGACCTTGATTAGTAAAGAATAACAACCAGTCGTGAGTTGAAGCCACAAAGAAATGATCAACTACATCGTCTTGTTTAAGGGAAGCGCCCTTAACGCCACGGCCACCGCGACGCTGTGAGCGATATAAATCGGCCATGGTTCGCTTGGCGTAACCACTACGAGTAATTGTTACAACCACATCTTGATCTGGGATCAAATCTTCGGCTGAGAAATCACCTTCGCTGGCCACAATTTGCGAACGGCGGTCATCGCCATATTTAGCAACTAGTTCAGCAAGTTCGGTAGCGATTATTTCGCGCTGCTTCTCTGGGCTAATTAAGATTGCGTTTAACTCAACAATTTCGGCCATTAGCGTGTCGTATTCGTCGTTGATTTTCTGGCGTTCAAGAGCAGCAATACGGCGCAGCTGCATATCGAGAATTGCGTTAGCTTGAATTTCATCAACATCAAGTAACTTCATTAAGCCAGTGCGAGCTTCTTCGGGGGTAGTTGAAGCGCGAATTAAGGCAATTACCGCATCGAGCGCATCAAGGGCTTTTAAGTAACCCTGCAGAATATGTGCGCGTCGCTCTTTTTCTACTAAGCGATATTTGGTACGGCGAACAATTACTTCTACTTGGTGATCAATGTAGTACCTAATAAATTCATCAAGACGAAGTGTGCGCGGAACTCCGTCGACCAAAGCCAACATGTTGGCACCGAAAGTATCTTGAAGTTGAGTCTGTTTATAAAGGTTATTTAAAACAACTTTCGGAATCGCACTATTTTGTAATACAACAACTAAACGTTGGCCAAGACGTTCGTTGCCTTCATCGCGTACATCGGCAATGCCTTTTATTTTTCCATCTTTAACTAGTTCGGCGATTTTTAAAGCTAAGTTATCTGGGTTAACTTGATAAGGGAGTTCAGTTACAACTAAACAGGTACGCTTATTGATTTCTTCGACTTGTACAACTGCGCGCATGGTTATTGAGCCACGGCCAGTTCGATAAGCAGATTCGATTCCGGTGCGACCAACAATTAAAGCTTTGGTTGGGAAATCTGGGCCTTTAACAATTTTCATTAATTGCTCTAATAGCTCATCAGATTTTGCTTCTGGGTGGGCAAGTGCCCAGGCGACGCCTTCACCAATTTCGCGCAAGTTGTGCGGCGGAATATTGGTAGCCATGCCAACTGCGATACCAGCGCTGCCGTTAACTAATAAGTTTGGAAAACGTGAAGGTAAAACATTTGGCTCTTGTGATCGGCCATCGTAATTTGGTGAGAAATCAACGGTATCTTCGTCAATATCGCGCATCATTTCCATGGCGATAGGTGAAAGACGAGCTTCGGTATAACGCATTGCAGCCGCTGGGTCGTTACCAGGTGAACCAAAGTTTCCGTTGCCATCTACTAATGGATAACGAAGTGACCAATGTTGAGCTAACCGAACAACCGCGTCATAAATAGCGGTGTCACCGTGTGGGTGGTAATTACCCATCACGTCACCGACGATGCGAGAAGATTTGTAATAGCCCTTATCTGGGCGATAACCAGCGTCATACATTGCGTATAGAACGCGGCGGTGAACTGGCTTTAGGCCATCGCGGATATCTGGCAAGGCGCGGCCCACAATGACTGACATTGCATAGTCAAGATATGAGCGAGCCATCTCGACCTGTAGGTCGACAGTCTCTTGGCGATCGTAATCTTTTCTTATTTCATCCATTTAAATATCCAGAAATCTAACGTCTTTAGCGTTGCGTTGAATAAATGAGCGACGTGGTTCGACTTCTTCGCCCATTAATACTGAGAATAAATCATCGGCTGCGGCAGCATCATCGAGAGTTACTTTGATTAGCACGCGGTGTTCTGGATCCATGGTGGTATCCCAAAGTTCCTTAGCTGGCATTTCACCTAAACCTTTGAAGCGTTGAATGCCATCTTCTTTCGGTAAGCGCTTACCGGCATCAATTCCGATCTTAATCATGCCATCGCGTTCGCGATCAGAGAAAGCGTATTGAACTGGTTCTTTACCGCCCCACTTTAATTTGTAAAGAGGTGGCTGGGCCAAGTAAACAAAGCCACCCTCGATAAGAGGTTTCATAAAACGGAAGAGAAGGGTTAACAGAAGAGTGCGAATATGTTGACCATCGACATCGGCATCGGCCATCAAAATAATCTTGTGGTAGCGCAAGTTCGCAACATCAAAGTCATCGTGAATTCCGGTGCCGAGTGCGGTGATTAAAGCTTGTACTTCGTTATTTTGTAGCACGCGATCAATACGAGCTTTCTCAACATTTAGAATTTTTCCGCGGATAGGTAGAACTGCTTGGTTGCGGGAGTCACGGCCACCTTTAGTTGAGCCACCTGCGGAGTCACCTTCAACAATGTATAGCTCGCATTTTTCTGGATCAGTCCATTGGCAATCAGCTAACTTGCCGGGCATGCCACGACCTTCTAATAATCCTTTACGACTACGTGAAAGATCGCGAGCTTTACGAGCAGCAACGCGTGCTGCTGCGGCATCAATGCTTTTACGAACAATCTCTTTGCCTTCGCTTGGATTTTGCTCAAACCAAGCGGTTAACGCTTCATTTACGCACTTTTGAGTAAAGGACTTAGCTTCGGTGTTGCCAAGTTTAGTTTTGGTTTGGCCCTCAAATTGTGGCTCAGCTAATTTAATTGAAACGATTGCGGTTAAACCTTCGCGTACGTCATCGCCAGTCAAGCGATCTTCTTTCTTTTTAATAAAACCTTGATCTTCGCTAAATTTATTTACAATAGAAGTAAGTGCGGTACGGAAACCTTCTTCGTGTGCACCACCTTCGTGGGTGTTAATGGTGTTAGCAAAAGTGTAAACAGATTCGGAAAAACCAGCATTCCATTGCATCGCAATTTCTAATGACATGCGAGCTTTTTTATCTTCGTTTTCAATAAAAATAATTGACTTGTGGGTTTCACCACGAGTGGTATTTAAATGCTTAACAAAGTCGGCAATGCCGCCATCGAATTTATAAACAACATGTAGTTGTTCGCCCTTTTCGTCAACATGGCCGGTACGCGCATCGGTTAAAGTAATTGTTAGACCGCGATTAAGAAATGCCATTTCGCGGAAACGGGTAGATAAAATTTCAAAAGAGAAGTCGGTGGTGTCAAAGATTTCTACTGATGGCCAGAATTGAACTGTGGTACCAGTTGTTGTCGCAGGTGCGCCTTTAGCAACTGGCGCAGTTGGAACTCCTAATTTATAAGATTGGGTCCAGGTTGAACCATCGCGCAAAACTGTTACAGCTAAATCTGTACTGAGTGCATTTACAACTGAAATGCCAACACCGTGTAGACCGCCAGATACTGAGTAGCCACCGTCACCGAATTTTCCGCCGGCGTGCAAAACGGTTAAAACAACTTCAAGAGCTGGCTTTTTCTCAACTGGGTGCATATCAACTGGAATTCCGCGCCCGTTATCAATTACTTTCACGCTGCCATCAGCCATCAAGGTGACGTTAATTTCAGTACAAACCCCAGCTAAGGCTTCATCTACTGAGTTATCTACAACTTCATAAACCAAGTGGTGGAGGCCGCGTTCACCGGTGGAGCCGATATACATGCCGGGGCGCTTGCGAACCGCCTCGAGGCCTTCAAGGACGGTGATCGCGCTGGCGTCGTAATTACCCGACTTTTCGACCACTGGTAGAGCTCCTTCGATCTTCTTAAATTGCCTTGCGGCAAAATCGCCCTTAGGGGCGGCTAGGGATAAATCCCGTCGCCAATAGCCTGAATCCTAGTGGTAAAAGAGATGCAGATCTAGCCGTTATTCGCCCTGTGGGTAGGTTTTAAGCGATCTTTAACTGCCTATTTAGGGTTCCTATTGGAAAATGGGTAAAAAAGGGCTTTATTCTCGTTTTAACCGAAGGTATCGCGAGGGCCCCTAGCGCCTCGGATTGTCCGTATGCCGCGCTTCCAATTTGGGCCTTGGGGACCAATTATCGAGAGTTTTTCAACTAACGCCCCTGGCGCACTGGCTTGAAGTGAAGCTAAAACATCGTTGCTGATTAAATTTAACTGGGTAGACCAAGCTGTTGAAGAAGTTCTAATTGTTAAAACACCTTCGAGAATCGCAATTGGTTCAGTGTGTTCAGCTATTTCAGCGCCAACAATACTTTCCCAGTTAGCGAATAAGTTTCCTTCAGCGATACCACTTTGCCATTCCCGATCTTGAATTAAATTATTTAAAACATCACTTATTAATTGTGGATCGGTGGGATTTAAGTTCACCTCGCGGCTTGAGTTATTTTTTTCGTCTCGTGGTTTTTTTATATAGCCCGTTTTATAAGAGATGAATAAATCTTTAGCTAGGTCTCGTTTAGACATTTTATTTACCTGCACGTACTTGGCCAGCTGTTACATAAAACTTTGTGCTGTTTAAGTCTACGGGCAGATCACTTTCAACCGCTGCAGTAATTATTGTTTGCTCTGCCATTTTAGTTGCGGCTACTAATTGCAATCTGCGAGAAGTATCTAGCTCAGCAAATACATCATCTAAAATTAAAATTGGGTCGGAACCCTCTTTCTTTAATAGATTATAGGAGCCAATACGTAGCGAGATTGCCATAGACCAAGATTCGCCATGGCTGGCATAACCTTTTGCTGGAAAGTCTCCAATAGTTAAAGTTAAGTCGTCACGATGCGGCCCAATTAAAGTTGTGCCTCGTTCAATCTCTTGATACTGAACTTCTTCTAACCGACTTGTTAAAACTGCAACATTGTTTACCGCATCACTAGTTAAACCTTCAGAACCTGATTTATACGAGATGTTGGCTGGTTTAACTTCATTTAAGTTGCGGTAATTTTCGGCCACAAAGGGATTTAGTGCTGTTACTAATGAAATGCGTTCAGCAGTTAAATTTGCGCCGATATTAATTAATTGCTCACTCCATGGTTGAAGGGTGGCGCTATTTGATCTAGTTTTGAGTAGTGTATTGCGTTGCTTTACAACACGTTCATAATCAGCAATAACCCCAGCTAAACGAGGGCTGCGAGTGATTAATAACCGGTCTAGGAAATCTCTGCGGTTTCCAGGGTCGCCACGAACTAAATCTAAATCTTCGGGGGAGAAATAAACTATCTGGCACGCACCGAGAATTTCGCGCTGGCTGCGGGTTGGGTTTTGATTTATTCGCGCCCGGTTCGCTTTACTTACATTTATTTCTAAATCTATTTGTAGGGTGCGATCATCTCGTTCGATTTCGGCGCGGATAATTGCTTGGGTAGCACCTAAGGAAATTAGTGGTTGGTTATTTGCAACACGGTGAGAAGATAGGAAGCTTAAATAAATTAATGACTCGGCGATATTTGTTTTGCCGCTGCCATTGTCGCCAATAAATGTATTAACGCCAGGCTGAAGATTTAGTTCTAGGTTTTGATAAGACCTAAAATCTTTAAGCGCTAACTTTGTAATGCGCATCTTAAGTATCGTTTGGTTAAATAAATTTACTTAAGATGCATAACGCATAGGCATTAACAAGTAGCGATAGTTTTCAATAGCTGCGCCGTCTTGCGTGGTGCGGCCCATAAGGATCGCTGGCTTATTAGAACCAGTAAATGAAATTTGGACATAAGGGGTACCGACGGCATTTAAGCCATCAGCTAAGAAAACTGGATTGAAGGCAATTGAGATATCTTCGCCAGTTAAGGAGATTTCAATTGATTCGGTTGCTTGAGCTTCTTCGCCAGCACCAGCTTCGAGTGAAAGTGATCCGTTGGTAAATTCAAGGCGTAGTGGAACTGTTTTATCGGTAACTAAAGCAACACGGCGTACTGAATCTAAAAATGGAGCTACTTCAACAACCGCGGTTGTGGTTATTTCTTGAGGTAACAAGTGTCGATACGGTGGGAAAGTTCCATCAAGCATGCGCGAAGTCATTGTTTTACCTTCGCCAGCGAACCCGGCTAAACGATCATGGCTGGCTGCGGAACCAAGTGAGAGTGAAACTTCTTTAGAAGTAGTTAGTGATTTAGCTGCATCGGCCAAAGTGCGCGCGCGTAACAACGCGGTGGTTTCTACGCCTGGTTTTGATGGTTGCCATTGTATTTCACGTACAGCTAAACGATATCGGTCGGTTGCTGCCAAAGTTACAGTGTTTTCGTTTACTTCAACATGTACGCCGGTGAGAGTTGGTAGTGAATCATCGCGACCGGCAGCAATAGCTACTTGGGCTACCGCTGTGGCGAAAGTATCGCTAGCGATTACGCCAGTGCTTTCTGGAAGTTCAGGCAAGTTTGGATACTCGTTAATTGAAAGTGTTGGCAAAGTAAATTTTGCGCTGCCGGAAGTAACTAAAACTCTGGTGCCGTCTAAAGTGATTGTAATTGGCTTATTTGGTAGTGATCTAGTTATTTCTACCAACAACTTGCCTGGGACTAAAACTTTTCCAGCCTCGATAATTTGAGCAGCGAAATTAGCTTTACTTGATGTTTCTAAATCTGAACCTGAAAGTTCAACGTTTGAACCAGTTGCGTCGATAACTATTCCAAGCAACTCAGTTTTAATTGGGCGAGTAGATAAACTACGAGAAACCCAATTGACGCAATCTGCTAGTGCGCTCTGTTCAACAATGAATTTCATTTGGTTAGCCTTCCCGCTGTAGTAAAACTTTGCAAGTTTTTCTTTTAATAATCGAGCAATTAAAAAAAATTAGATATAAGGAATCGCACAGGTGCTTTTATATACTTATACGTAGTAGTAGTAACTAGACCGTTTATCTGTGGGAAACCGCCATAACCCCACGTCAAGGGCGAATTTAAACCTTTTATCTTGTGGGAAAGGTTGTGGGTAAATGAATTAAACGCCAACGAAGTTGGAGAAGAGCTAAATTGTTCAACAGCTGGTCTAATAGTTACCCACATAAAACCCCTCCTTTTCCACAGTTATCCACAAGTTATACACAATCTGGGGGTAATTCCCCTCAAATCAGACAAATACCTATTTTTGAGCTTGTTGTTTAATCCGGTTCGTTAATTCAGTGACTTGGTTATAGATCGAACGACGCTCAGCCATTAACTGTCGAATCTTGCGATCTGCGTGCATAACAGTCGTGTGGTCGCGGCCGCCAAACATCTGGCCAATCTTGGGCAAAGAGAGATCAGTTAGCTCGCGACATAGATACATAGCGATCTGGCGGGCATTAACCAAAACCCGAGAGCGCGAAGTTCCGCAAAGGTCCTCAAGGGTCAAACTGAAATAAGCAGCAGTTTGAGCCATGATCGCTTGGCCGGTGATTTCTGGCGCTGCATCGTTTGGCATCAAATCTTTTAGAACAATTTCAGCCAAACCTAAATCAACACCTTGGCGACTTAAGGAAGCAAAAGCTGTAACCCGAATCAAGGCACCCTCTAATTCGCGAATATTGGTCGAGATTTTACTAGCGATATATTCCAAAACATCATCGGGTGCATTTAATTTATCTTGCGCAGCTTTCTTACGCAGAATTGCAATACGGGTTTCAATTTCCGGTGGTTGAATATCAGTAATCAAACCCCACTCAAACCGACTACGTAAACGATCTTCTAGTGTAGTTAACTGCTTTGGTGGGCGATCACTCGAAATAACGATCTGTTTGTTGGCGTTATATAAAGTGTTAAAAGTATGGAAAAACTCTTCTTGCGTACGTTCTTTGTTTTCTAAGAATTGAATGTCGTCAACCAACAAAATATCTAAATCGCGATAACGGCGCTGAAAGGCCGAAGCTTTATCATCGCGAATTGAATTAATAAAGTCGTTGGTAAATTCTTCAGATGAAACATAACGCACGCGGACATTGCCATATAGCTCTTTTGCGTAAGCTCCAATGGCGTGAAGCAAGTGTGTTTTTCCTAAACCTGAATCCCCATAAATAAATAACGGGTTATATGCCTTCGCAGGTGCTTCAGCGACAGCTACTGCTGCAGCGTGAGCGAAACGGTTAGAGGACCCAATCACAAAAGTTTCAAAAATATAACGCGGGTTTAATTGCGATTGTTCTACACTTTTACTAGCAGCTATCGAAGTGTTGGAATTATCTTCACGACCAGTTCCAGATTTAGGGGCCGCAATCTCAATTTCAACTTCAGGCACGGCTGGGTTGCTTGTGACTTCAAGAGACTCATCAATAGTTACTGCAATATTTGCCCGCTCGTTTAACTCACGAGATAAAACTTCACCTAAAACTGAACGTAGGCGGGTTTCTAAAACATCTTTTGCAAACGCATTAGGCGCAGCCACTAATAAATTCGTAACTCCATTGCCCGGCAATAAACCAAGCGGTTTAGTTAGCGTTAAAAACGCACGGTGTTGAGGCGCGTCTATTGCGACAGCATCAATTACGCGTCCCCAAAGGGCGGTGAGCTCAAGATCTATTACATCCACCGTTTAAACCACCTGTCATTAGAACTTACGTAACACTGATAAACAATCCACATGTTTATCCACAGCCTGTGGGTCTAAAGGAGAGGTTTACCCTTTATTCCAATCAGCACCTGTGGATAGATGCGAAAAGTAGAGGCTATTCGGAATAAAAGCAACTGCTTATCCACAGAAAATCGCTAGCCGGATGGTTTATAAGGGGTAAAAAGCCAGTTTGACCGATTTATCCCCAGACCCGTACCGTTACCTCCTTACCTGAGCACGCTTTGCAGCTACGCAAAGCCCCGTTAGATTTTCAAGGAGTCCCCATGACAAAGCGCACTTTCCAGCCAAACGTTCGTCGTCGCGCCAAGAAGCACGGTTTCCGCGCTCGTATGGCCACACGCGCAGGTCGCGCTGTATTAGCAGCACGCCGTGCAAAGGGACGCACACGCCTTTCGGCTTAATTACTAACAAAATTTAGACTTAGGTTTAATTTTTCTAATGCTGGCCAAAACGGCTCGTATTTCTAACAGCGCAGATTTCGCTAAAGCAACAAAAAGCGGACTTCGTTCAACGACTAACAGCCTTGTTGGATACCTCCATCTCTCAAACTCTGGCCAACCTGCTCGTTGCGGATTAATAATTAACAAAAGTGTTGGAAATTCAGTTGTGCGCCATAGCGTTGCCCGAAAAATCCGCCACATAATCGCAGCTAACTTAACCTCGCTACCGGCCGGCTCACTTCTTGTAGTCCGAGCACTTCCGGAAGCAAACTCTTCAAACCTAAAAATCGAGGCCGCTGAGTTAATTTCAAAGTTAGTTAAAAAAGCTGAGCAAAAAAGCGCGGTGAAACCTTGAGAAAACTTTTAATCACACCAATTCACTTTTATCAAAAGTTTATTTCGCCAGCTTTAGGCCCTCGTTGTAAGTATTACCCATCTTGTTCTTCCTACACCGAGATCGCTATTGCGAATTACGGTTTAAAAGGAGTCGTCATGGGCGCTTGGCGAATTATGCGATGCAACCCCTGGTCACACGGCGGAGTTGATTTTGTAAAAGGCGTACCGACAAATACGCAAAAAACACACGAGAGAGCACCGGTGCTATATCTATGAATACCATCCTAAACCCCTTATATATCGCGGTTTCCTGGGTTATCTCAAGCATCCATAGTCTGTTATCGCCAATCTTTGGTGAAGCCAGCGGTGTTTCTTGGTCATTTGCAATCATCGGTTTAGTTATTTTAATCCGTATTATTTTAATTCCACTTTTTGTTAAACAAATCAAAAGCCAGCGTGCCTTAACTGCGCTACAACCACACCTTAAAGAGATTCAAAAGAAGTATAAAGATGATCGCCAGAAGCAATCAGAAGAGATGATGAAGCTTTACAAAGAGCACAAAACAAATCCACTAGCATCATGTTTTCCAATTTTGGCGCAAGCCCCAATTTTCTTCGCACTCTTTACGGTATTGAACGCAATTGGAAAAAATCCACCAGAAGGAAAAGGTGTATTAACTGCCTCTGATGCCGCATCAGCCGCCCAAGCAAAATTCTTCGGGGCACCTATCTCTGAAACTTTCTTAGGTTCATCTAATGGAACCGTAAAACTTGTAACCGTTTTGTTAATTGCTTTTATGTCGCTAACTACATTTACAACACAGCGTCAGTTAATGGTTAAAGGAATGCCGAAAATGGATTCCTCAAATAATATGATGCTGCAGCAACAGAAAATCATGTTGTATTTATTCCCAGTTATTTTCGCAGTCTCCGGTGTTAACTTTCCAATTGGTGTTTTGATTTATTGGTCAACAACAAACCTTTGGACATGGGGACAGCAGTACTACGTAATTAAAAGAAACCCAACACCTGGCTCGCCAGCTTATGAAGAGCTACAAAAAAAGCGTTCTGCTAAAAACCCAAACGAATCAAAAGAAAATATTGAAGGCACAACAGAAGGTTCAGTAATCGAGCCAGAAGTTAAAGGTCAGCGCCAACAACCAAACAAAAAGAAAAAGAAGAAGAAGTAAATAGGGCAAAAGCCACAAATACTATTAAAAACCTACAAATAGGACAGGAAAACTCATTATGAGCGAGACAGAGACAGTTGTTGACGAGACCACTGAAAAGGCGCAAAAACCTGGTCAAAAAAGCCCAAAGACAATTGCCAAACTAGAAGAAGAGGGCGATATTGCCGCTGACTACCTAGAAGGCCTCCTTGATATTGCAGACCTTGATGGCGATATTGATATTGATGTGGAAAATGACCGTGCGGCAGTTGCCATTGTTGGCGGCAAGTTAAATCACCTAGTCGGCAACGGTGGCGAAGTTCTAGATGCTCTACAAGAGCTAACCCGACTTGCTGTGCAGACCTCAACTGGTGACCGCAGCCGTTTAATGCTTGATATTGAAGGTTTTCGTTCAGGCCGCAAATCTGAGCTAAAAAAACTTGCTGAAGAGATGGCGGAGAAGGCAAAATCAACTGGCGAAGAAATCCGCCTAAAGCCTATGAACGCCTTTGAGCGCAAAGTTATCCATGACACGATCCAAGACCTTGGTCTGAGCAGCGAATCTGAGGGCGAAGATCCAGATCGCTTTGTAGTTATCTTCCCTAACTAATAATTTAGCAATGGAAGTTTCACGTGAAACAGCCTTCTCGCAAGAGGAGTTAATTGAGCGCTATTTCCCAACCCGTCAGAACGAGGCCAAAAAGTATGCCGGATTTCTGGTTGGCCCAGGAATTGAGCGTGGCTTAATCGGTCCTCGCGAAGGGGAGCGGATCTGGGAACGCCATATCTTTAACTGTTTGCCAGTTTCAACCTTAATCCCAGAAGGATCTCTACTATTTGATATTGGCTCTGGGGCGGGTTTGCCCGGGCTAGTAATCGCCTTGGCCAGACCTGACCTAAGAATAACTCTGATTGAGCCACTCCAGCGCCGCGTAGATTTCCTCGAAGAGGCGGTGGCGCTTTTAGAGCTAGAGAACGTGGCAGTAATTCGCGGAAAATCTGAGAATGTAAAAAAGAGCGCCAATTATGTGACCGCTCGAGCTGTTGCTCCGCTTGAAAAGTTAAAGAAAATTACCTCCCATATGATCAAACCAGGTGGCGCACTCTTGGCCATGAAGGGGGAGTCAGCCGCGGAGGAAGCAAAAACTGTGCCTGGCGCTCAAGTTATTGAGGTAAATCTCCCTGGACTTGAGCTTGCGCGCATCGTGAAGGTGGATAAGTAACCTCAAAGGTAGTTAACTACCCTCATGAGCACTGTTGATTCACGTGAGATTGTTCCACGTGAAACAGAGCGGGTAAGCAAAACAGTCATCGGAATTCGCAAGCTTAAAGAGCCTATGCCCACCCCGGCAGATACCCGCGTTTTTGTGGTTGCTAACCAAAAAGGTGGGGTGGGTAAGACCACCAGCACAGTAAATATCGCCGCCGCCCTAGCCATGGGCGGTTTAAAAGTTCTAGTTATTGATCTCGACCCACAAGGTAATGCCAGTACTGCTCTCGGAGTTGAACATAAAGAAAGTCCGGGAGTATTTGAGATATTAATGGGTTCGGCCCAAGTTCAAGATGTTGTGCAGAAAGTCGCGGGCTTTGCCCACTTGGAATGTATTCCATCTAATACCGGTTTAGCACAAGCAGAAATTAATTTAGTTCCAATGGTTGCCCGCGAAATGCGTTTAAAAGATGCGATTGAAGATTTAATAAAATATAAAACCGAAGCCGGTAGTGGGTATGACTACATATTTATTGATTGCCCACCAAGTTTGGGTTTGTTAACCATAAACGCCTTTGCCGCAGCAAAAGAGCTATTAATTCCAATTCAATGCGAGTACTACGCCCTTGAAGGTTTAACTCAACTATTGGAAACTTATTCACTAGTTAAAAAACGGTTAAACCCCAACTTAAACTTATCAACAATTATTCTTACTATGTTTGATAGCCGAACAAAGCTTGCTAATGATGTTGCAGATAGCGTGCGTCAACATTTTCCAAAGGAGCTAATTAATATTCCAATCCCAAGAACTGTGCGAATTTCTGAAGCACCTTCTTACAACCAAACGATTATGACTTATGACCCAGTATCACCCGGTGCAGTTGCTTATATGCAAGTAGCAAGAGAGATAGCGGAGAAGAAATAATGGCAAAACGCGGTGGCCTTGGTACAAATCTTGATGCACTTATTCCAACATCATTAACTGTTGGCGGCAAAGAGGTTGGCCAGCAGAATGAAATTGATATCAATTTAATTTCGCCTAACCCAAAACAACCTCGCACTGTTTTTGATGAGACTGCCTTAAAAGAGTTAATAGTTTCAATTAAAGAGATTGGAATTCTGCAACCACCAGTAGTTCGTGAAGTAAGTGGTGGGCGCTATGAATTAATCATGGGAGAGCGTCGATATCGCGCCGCCAAAGCTGTTGGTTTAAAAACAATTCCAGTCATTATTAGACAGACTCCAGATAATGAATTATTACGCGAAGCGCTAATTGAAAATATTCATCGTAGTCAATTAAATCCGCTTGAAGAAGGCGCTGCATATGCTCAATTACTGAGCGATTTCAACTGTACTCATGAAGAATTAGCAACCAAGCTTGGTCGTTCGCGTCCACATCTTTCAAACACCATGCGTTTATTAACACTCCCGCAAGCAGTGCAGAAAAGAGTTGCACTTGGAATTATTTCAGCCGGCCATGCCCGCGCACTTTTAGGTTTAACTGATGCGACCGAAATTGAAAAACTCGCTAACCGAATAGTTGCCGAGAATTTGTCAGTTCGTTCCGTAGAAGAAATAATTGCAACCGGTGGAAGCGGAAAAAAATCTACTAAACGCAAAACCCGTAAAGGCAATCCTGAGCTAAATGAAATCGCTGAAGAGCTTGGCGATTACTTAGATACCCGAGTTAAAATCGAAGGATCAGCCAACAAAGGAAAGATTGTGATTGAGTATTCCGGCGGTCAAGATTTACAGCGAATAATTAAAGAAATTAAGAGTTAAGTTCTAAATTTCCACCGCGGCGGGAAATTTCTTGATTGACTACCCCAGCTAAAGCTTTAACGCCTTCACGAATTCGCTCAGGTGTTGGGTGGCAATAAGAAAGTCGCATCGACCAAGTTCCGAAACCATCAGCATAAAACGCAGTGCCAGGAACGTAGGCAACCTTTGCCACAATTGCCTTAGGCATCATCGCTTTAGTATCAATTTCAGGTGGCAAAGTAACCCAAACATAGAAACCGCCACCTGGTTTAGTCCAGGTAGCGCTCTTTGGGAAGTATTCATCAAGTGATTCGAGCATCGCATCGCGGCGCATCTTGTACTGCTCACAGAAGGAAGCAATTTGATCGCGCCAAGGCTGGTTAGCTAAGTAGTTAGAAATTGTCATTTGCGTGAAATTAGACGGGCAGAGAATTGAAGATTCACTAGCCACAACTAACTTATCTTTCAGAGATTGCGGAACCAACGCCCAGCCGACACGTAATCCAGGTGAAATGGTTTTGGAGAAAGAACCAAGGTAGATAACATTTTCAGAATCTTCAGCACGCATGGCATTCGGTGAAGGT
The DNA here is from genome assembly GCA_044351155.1 of Candidatus Planktophila sp. Classification (GTDB taxonomy): domain Bacteria; phylum Actinomycetota; class Actinomycetes; order Nanopelagicales; family Nanopelagicaceae; genus Planktophila. Next base: position 47,976 of record JBILGH010000006.1, read on the forward strand.
TTATCAAAACCTAAAAGACCATACGGGTTGTCTTCAACGACGAAAATCTGTTCCACACGGCAAATTTCAAGAATTTCAGTGCGACGGTTAGCTGGCAATAAGACACCAGATGGATTCTGGTAATTCGGGATCAAGTACAAGAACTTAATTTTTCGCCCAGCCGCACGCATGCTCTTAATAGCCTGACGAAGTGATTCCGGAACCATGCCATCGTTATCTGTCTCAACATGTACAACCGAGGCTTCGTACTGGCGGAAAGTTCCGAGTGCACCAACATATGAAGGCGCTTCAGCCAGAATTACATCGCCGGGATCAATAAAAATACGAGAAATTAAATCAAGCGCTTGCTGTGAACCGGTTGTTACAACAACATCATCTGGATTAGCGCGAATACCTTCGAGTGCCATAACTTCGCAGATTTGTTCGCGCAATTTTGGATGGCCCTGACCGCTGCCGTACTGCAACGCTTCTTGACCTTGAGTCAAAATTAAATCAGATACAACCGATGCCATCATTTCCATTGGTAACGCAGAAAGATTTGGCATTCCACCCGCTAGTGAAACAATTTCAGGGCGAGAAGCTACGGCGAATAACGAACGAATTTCACTTGCAACCATGCCGGTAGCTCGGTGCGCGAAACGTTCCTCGAGGTTCTGAGGAGTTCCGGTGTGAAAACGCGTTGTTAGATCGGACATCTGCGAATCATCCCATAAAGAGGCATAAATACGCGCAGGTTAATTACTACGAAGACCAGCTTTTCGTAGGTCAGAAAGTCGCAACATTCCTGTTTTAGCATCATCTTCGGATGCTAAATAAAGACGTTGAATAGCAATAACTATTGATTCAGCTATTACATCTCGGAAATCAGCACGGCCAAGTCGTTCAGCATCGCCTGGATTAGTTAAATATCCCAAATCAACCCGAACTGTGGGAGCTTTGGTTAACCGTAGCAAATCCCAAACTTTGGCATGGGAGTGGCAATTCACTAAATCAGTACGGGCGCAAATCTCGCGCTGCACTAACGAGGCAAATCTTTCTCCGACAACCGAATGTAGTGAATGCAAGTCGCTGCCGTAGTAATAAGTGGCTACCCCGTGTGCGCTTTCGGTTGGATAGTGGTCTACATGAAAAGAGATAACCAAATCGGCTGAAGTTTTGTTAGCTAAATCAACGCGCTCTTGTTGAGTAGGGCAGTTATCTTTTCCACGAGTTAAAAAAACACTAACACCAAGAGCCAATAAACGACCTTCTAGCCTTTGCGCTATGTCATAAACAATTTCAGCTTCTTCAATTCCAAAACCAGTTACACCACGATTTTCGCCGCCATTACTTGGATCTAAAACAATTACTTTATCTGCCAACGCTGGCCCTCGATTTTTATGTGAAACATCTTCACGCAATCGAACTGGAGCACCACCACTAACAATTGTTGTTAATCGAAGCAAGGCAATAATTGTGGCAGGGCCACATTTACCGTCGACGGTCACACCAACAGATTTCTGAAATTCACTAACCGCACTTGATGTGCGTGGCCCATAAATACCATCGACACGACCGCAGTCAAAACCCATTTCAACTAATCGGTTCTGCAGAGTTGCTACGTCATCGCCATGCATTAACGCAGGTGTTGTAATGTGAAGTGAGCGATCACCGAGTTTCCATCGCGCTTCTTCTAGTGCGCGCGAAGTTACATCGTCAATGAGACCTGTAACAGTTAATCCGCGGCCCTGTTGAAAGGAACGAACCTCATCTGGCGTAAGTTCTTTCATAATGGATGCAGACCTAAGAAATTAACGGCTTAGATAAAACCTTCGAGTTCCTTGAGTAGGGCAGGCTTTGGCTTAGCACCAATAATTGTTTTAACTACTTCGCCATTTACAAAAACATTAAGGGTTGGAATTGAGGTAATTCCGTACTTGATAGCGATAGCTGACTCTTCATCGGTATTTAACTTAACAATCTTGATCTTGTCGCCATGTTCATCAGCAATCTGATCAAGGATTGGTCCTACCGCGCGGCATGGCCCACACCATTCGGCCCAAAAATCAACCAACACGGGGGTGCTGCTCTTAAGTACTACATCTTCGAAATTTGCTGTAGTGACAGGGGTTGCTGCGCTCATTTTTACTCCTCGTAATTACTTCTTCTTATTTGTTTAATAGATATATAGGTACTTTAGTGGTGCGATAAGAATTTTTCAGCATCTAGCGCAGATTGGCAGCCTGTGCCCGCAGCTGTAATTGCCTGGCGGTAGGTGTGGTCAACCAAATCTCCACATGCGAAAACACCTGCGAGATTAGTTTGTGTCGAACGACCTTCGACAATTACATACCCTTCAGCATCTAGAGTTATTTGGCCTTTGACTAGTTCGCTTCTTGGATCATGGCCGATAGCAACAAATAAACCAGTGAAGTCACGTTTAGAAACTTCGCCAGTAACTGTGTTCTTAAGCGAAAGCGCTTCTACTTTTTCGGCACCCAATACATCAATAACTTCAGTATTCCAAAGCATTTCGATTTTTGGGTTAGAAAGCGCTCGCTCTGCCATAATCTTTGAGGCACGAAGTGAATCGCGACGATGAATCAAAACAACTTTACTAGCGAATTTAGTTAAGAAAGTTGCTTCTTCAACTGCCGAGTCACCGCCGCCAACAACCGCAATTGTTTGATCTCGGAAGAAGAAACCATCGCAAGTTGCACACCATGAAACCCCGCGACCAGATAACCGCTTTTCATTCTCTAAACCAATTTCGCGATACGCCGAACCCATTGCCAAAATTACCGATTTGGCTTTTACAGTATTTCCGGAACCATCTTTTAAAACTTTTGTTGGACCGGAAAGATCCATTTCAACAATATCGTCGGTAATCAAATTTGCCCCAAAACGCTTTGCTTGTTTACGCATTGCGTCCATTAGATCTGGACCCATGATTCCATCAATAAAACCTGGAAAGTTCTCAACTTCAGTAGTGTTCATTAGCGCACCACCGGCAGTTACAGAACCTTCATAAATAATAGGATTTAACTGGGCGCGCGCAGCATAAATAGCGGCGGTGTAGCCCGATGGGCCAGAACCAACAATTACTAAATTCTCTACTTCACTCATGGCTTCACAATAACCTTTATTTAGCCCGATTTATTCCTTATTTCCCACTACGCCACGTGAAGAGCGCAACAACCCATAAACCATGGAAATCTCAGCAACACGCAATAACTTCGCAACTAGGAAATAGCCAGAAGCGCTAACCACCAATACCGATAACAGCGCTAGTGGCCCATGCCAGTCAAAGAATCGTGTAAGCGTAAACATTGGCGCCATCGCGATAACAGCGGCGAGAATTAGTTTTGAGTGCTGTCCCATAAATTGCGAAAAGTGAATTTTCCCAACGTGTTTTTTAAGCAATTCTAAAGTTATTGCTAATCCAACAATATAACTAATCGAGAAAGCTAAGCCCAAAAATATTGTGACATATTCATTTTCAATAGTATTTAGAGCTATATACGAAAGCGCGACTGCAATTAAATTAATGATTAAAATCGAAACCACTTGAGTTTTGGTATCTTCAAAAGCATTGAATCCCCGTACCAAAATAATATTGATTGAAAAAGCCACTAAACCTAAACCAAGTGCCGACAAGACATAACCCATATACGAAGAGTCGCTACGACTAATGCCAAAGAACAGCACCTCAGTAATGAGTGGACCAAAGAAAGCCAAACCGACCGCGCTAGGAATCGTGATCACGCCTACCAATCGGATTGCTCTAACTAATTGTGATTTAACTTCATCAAAGTCTTTAGAGATTACCAATCTAGATAAATGTGGCAATAAAGCGGTAATTATTGAGATCGTGACAATTGAGTAAGGCAACAACATAATTAAGTACGCGTTGCTATAAGGCGTAAAACCTACCCCGCGAGTGATTCCTTCTTGAGCGCTTCTAACTGCGGCGCTAGTGGCAACATTTACTGTTACCAAATATCCAAGCTGCGAAATAATCACATAAACCAGGGTCCAGCCAGCCAGCTTGAAAGATTTTCCTAACCCACCAAAACCAAATTGAAAACGCAATTTAAATTTTGTTCGCGAAATTACTGGAATCAAAATCAGCGCTTGAACCACAGCACCTAACGTGGTGCCCCAACCAAGAACTGCTACCTGGGTATCAGTAATCGTGTCAGCGCGAACACTTGGCGCAAAGTACAAAAAACCGCCTAACAGGAAAACGCCCACCAAGTTATTTAGAATCGGGGCCCACATTAAAGGGGCAAATACCCCCCTGGCATTAGCTACTTGGCCTAGCATCGCGTATAGCACCAAAAAGAAGATCTGCGGCAAGCAATAACGCATGAATGCGACCGTAACCGAGTATTCATTCTCAAAACCAGCAGTGGTGAACTCAGGTGCGTAAAGCCGTACTAAAGCTGGCGCGAAGAGCATACCTAAAGCCGTTAAAGCTAAAAGACTCACGCTAATTGTAGTAACTAGTCGAGAAGCAAATCCAACCCCACCATCTTCATCTGCGAAAGAACGAATTAACTGTGGTACAAAAATTGCAGTTAACGCACCGCCAACAACCAAGTTATAAATGATGTTTGGCATCGTATTTGCTACGTTATAACCATCAGCCAACAAGGCCGTACCGAGAGCTGCAACCAAAAGAACGCCTCGAATAAAACCAGTGATTCGAGAAATTATGGTGCCAATAGCCATCGCACTAGAAGCGCGATATAGATCTACTGTTTTCATTTCTTGTTGCGCCGCACCCTACGAATTGTTTGTAAAGTAGCTGCGATAAATAATAAAACGGCGGCACTAGAAGTAAACCAAGCTACTCTCGAATCAACTATCGATAAATTCAAATTCAATTGTGAATACTTAGTAATTGGAACGCCTTGGGCATCAGTTAAACGAGCAGCGACAGTAACTGTTCCGGGAGTAATTACATTCGCTGGTAGCGAAAGTTGCATTTTAGATAAAGGTTCAATACTTACATCAGTGATTCCTGCTATTTGAACTCTAGAGTTTCGAGGTAATAGTTCAAGCGAAACTTTAACTTGGGTGCTGAAATTATTAACCAAAGTTATTGGTAACTTCACTTCGGCTGCGGTTAAACGATATCTCCCGGATACAACTTTGAGTTTTCTAGTCGAGCGAAGAACTTCTTTATCAGCGCTCTTTAGTAGGCGATCACGGAACTCCTGATCAATGTTTGGGTTTAGTAGCCGAGCCATTTGTAACCGCAAGGTGGTTAATTCAGGGGCATCAACTACTCGGTCTAGATTTGTGACTGCTTGGCGATTTTCAGTGTAGTTCATGCGTAAAGAGTTAGAACTAGCGAAAGAACCCTTGCTGTACTTACCTGATTTATCGCTAATAACAGCGCGACCCAAGAATTCAGCCAATCGCTGATTTGCATTTGCGTAATAAAAATTTAACTCACCAGGTGCGTAATTCTTGATTAGTCGATAAGCCGGATTTCCATATGGCAAAACCACAACCTGGTCATTAGCACTTATGAAAGAAAATTGATTTAGCCAGTTTGTTGCGACAACAGAACCAACACCATCAATCTTTTCGCCACCCACTAGCCCAATTTTGTATTCATCTTTCATAGCAATCACATCGTCAATAAATGCCGTATCAACCACCCAAGTTCGTGGGCGATTTGCTGGAGAAAAAACTAATTTTCCAAAATCACCATTTGGTGTTAAACGTGTAGCTAGATCATCGTTGTAAAAGAAACCGCTGTAATTTCGATTTGGTTCAGTAACTAATCTAATAACTTGGCTCTCTACTGCCTGGGTAGGCAGATAAGTAAATTGCAGACCTAGAATTACCGCTAGAACTAACCAAATGCGTTTCATATTGAAATCTCGCCACTCTTTGCGATTAATTTCTTTTCATCAGGATAAGCCAATCGCTCAACAATCTCAGAGAGTGGGAACCAAGAAACTTCATCTACTTCAGTTATCTGTGGCGTGAGTTCACCAGAGACTTCTTTAAAAATGAAATGATGAACGGTCTTGTGAATTCTTTTACCGCCAGCCATAAACCAGAAATCAATCACGCCAATTGACTTAGTGATCTCTGAAGTTATGCCAGTTTCTTCCTGCACTTCACGAATAGCTGCCTGCTCTGGGGTTTCGCCAGCTTCAATGTGCCCCTTAGGTAGCGACCAAAGTAAACGTTCGCGAGATGCATCTTTATGATCGATACGACCGATTAAGAGCCCGCGCGTTCCAGAAAAATCGATTACTAAACCGCCAGCACTAACTTCATCAACCCGTTTTGCATATGGGCGACGCTCAGGACTCTTCTTGGGCCCGTTGCCCGAACTTCTAGTTTCTGGTTTTAAAGCAGCCGAAGTTCCATCGGTTGGGTTTGTAACTGCTTGTGGGGCGCGATTGCCGGGACGTCTGCGTCGCCGTTTTTTCTTCGTACCTTCGCTGCCCGCACTAGGTGCCGGGGTCATGGAGCAAGGGTAGTCCTCTAGCCTTACCTATTGTGACGAGTCCATTAGGTGCCGCAGGCGAAATAGCTATTCGCTCGCTTATCGAACGCGCCCCCCTAGCCAGTTCGCTGGCGGCTGCCTACAAATCGGCCGGATTTAAGTTAGCCCTTGTCGGCGGACCGGTTCGCGATGCAATTTTAGGACGCCTAGGAAACGATTTAGATTTCACAACCAATGCGCTACCACTTGAAAGCAAAAAGATTTTAAAAATCTGGGGCGAAAGTATTTGGGATACTGGAATTGAATTCGGAACTGTCGCAGCTAAACGTGGCGACACAACTGTTGAAGTAACGACATATCGCAGTGATAAGTATGACCCGGAAAGTCGTAAACCTGAAGTTGAGTTCGGTGACAATATCGCAGGCGATTTATCACGCCGAGATTTCACGGTTAACTGCATGGCACTTGAATTAACAACGACAGTACCTGAATTTATAGATCCATTTAATGGATTAGCTGATTTAGCGAAACAAATTCTGCGCACCCCTGTCACACCCGAACAATCTTTCTCTGATGACCCATTACGAATGATGCGAGCTGCTCGTTTTGCTAGCCAATTAAATTTTGAAATTGAAGAGTCAACTTTGTTAGCGATGAAAGATATGGCTTCACGCATCTCGATTGTCTCTGCAGAACGAATTCGTGATGAATTCACTAAATTGTTAATGTCAAATAATCCTCGCCGCGGTATTTCCATAATGGTTGATACCGGGCTAGCGGCACTGGTAATTCCAGAAATTCCTAAATTGAAATTAGAAATTGATGAACACCACCACCATAAGGATGTTTATGAACATTCAATTACCGTTCTTGAACAAGCAATCGCGCAAGAAGAACGATTAGGTGGCCCCAACTTAATTATTCGACTTGCAGCGTTGTTACATGATATTGGAAAACCAAAAACTCGCGCACTAATTGAAGGTGGCGGAGTCTCTTTTCATCATCACGAAGTTGTGGGTGCTCGCCTAGCTCGTGAACGACTTAAGAAACTGCGCTACTCCAGCGAGGTAGTTGAATCAGTTGAAACCCTTACCGCTCTACATCTGCGCTTTCATGGATATGGCGATGGCGAATGGACTGACTCTGCCGTGCGCCGATATGTGCGAGATTCGGGTGATTTATTGATTCATTTACATGTACTTACGAGGGCTGACTGCACCACCCGCAATGTACGCAAAGCCGAACGTTTAGCCAGTGCTTATGAATCTTTAGAGGCTCGCATTGCGCGACTAATGGAAGCTGAGGAGTTAGATAAAATTCGCCCTGATTTAGATGGCGCTGCCGTTATGCAGCTGCTTAATTTAAAACCTTCAGCAACAGTTGGGAAAGCACTCGATTTCTTACTTGAGTTGCGATTAGAAAAAGGGCCACTTGGCGAAGAAGCGGCAACCAAAGAATTACTTGCTTGGTGGGAGAAATTTTCCGCGTCGCAATAAGCGAAGCGCGGTCATTAAATAAATAGTTGAAACTAAAGTCGGAACTTGCCAACCTTGACCAGATTCAGATAGCAACAGGGCTGCAATCACACCACCACTAACAATCGCTGCGTTAACTAAAACATCATAAACGGCAAAAACGCGACCGCGGTAATAATCATTAATTTTCGACTGCACAAGTGCATCGTTAGTAACTTTAAAACTTTGTCCAAACAAACTGGTAAGAAAAGCAGCCAGAAAGAGCGTTGTTTCTGTGCCCCAAATTGCTAGAGGTAGCGGGCCAAGAACACTTAGGAACATCATGGTTCTCATCCAAGTGTGGCGGCCATATTTCTTAACCCCAAAAGGCGCTATGAGTGCACCTAAAACAATTCCAATACCTGCGATGGAGAACGCTAAAGCTAGGCCCGCTAAACCCGCCTCTGGTTGATTAGGGTCATTAAATGTATTCCGCTCCAACATCAAACCAACAAGTGTTAGTGCAGTTAAGCCACCACGTTGAAAACCATTAGCAATAATTCCACGCATAGAGTCGGCGTGAACACCAAGAAATTTCCAGCCTTCGCGTAGTTCAACAAAGCCTTGGGTGAATGAAGCCGGTTTACGTTCTGCCTCTAACGGCCCGATCTCTAATCTGCGCAAACGCAAAGCCATTAATGAAGCCAATGCGTATCCACAGCTTGCCGCAATAATTAAAATGGCATCTACATGATTCGCGGTTGCGAATGAGTCAAATATTTTGCGTAATCCCAGCCCTAAGCCGCCACCTAATACTAAGAAAACCGAGCCACCCGTGACTGCCATTGCATTAGCTGAAATCAAGTTTGGTTGATCAACTAACAGTGGCAAGCCGGCAGATGTGGCAGCCAAAATTAAACGGTTAAGACCAAATGCAATCAAAACCAGAACAGTAAGTTCTAAGCCGGTCCGACCAGTGAAAACCAGAAGTGAAATCAAAAGTAGATCTAACGCACGTGAAAAGTTAGAAATTAAGAGAGCGCGTTGTCTGGAAACCCGATCTAGTACGGTTCCAACGAAAGGCCCGATAATTGAATAAGGAAGAAGTACAACAGCAAACGCCAAAGCTGCACTTAAAGCACTGGCTTGGCGCTCGGGCGAGAAGAGAACAAATGTTGCGAGGGCCCCTTGAAAGATGCCATCAGTGGCTTGACCAATCCAGCGCACCAAGAGCAATCGCGATAATCGCGGGTGCCGTAGCAACTGCCAGAAGTTCATATTGGCAAGCGTAGTTACAAAAGACCGTTTATTCTTTGCTTTAATGAAATCGCAACGCTCGTTCATCGACTATTCACTCGATAAGCGCGCCACTTTGGCAGCGCTCCTTCGAGGCACAGTCAACGCCTGTGATGCTGATCCATATTTGCTTCGTGCGGCCAAGTTCCATGGCGTTAAAACCACTCGCCCTTGCCCGGTTTGTAAACACGTTTCAATGGTTGAACTCATGTATACCTTTGGCGATCAACTCGGCCAATACTCAGGTCGAATTAAAAATTCTGATGAACTGCGCCAAATGGAAAAAGAGTATGGCGAGTTTCGGGTTTACATAGTTGAAGTTTGCCGAGATTGTTCCTGGAATCACTTATGCGTCTCTTTTGTCCTGGGTGATGGCGTTGAGCGCAAACCACCCCGTTACACCCGAACGCTTGAAGATAGCGACTGGGCTTAACAGGTAGCCTTAAACCATGTCACTCAAGCTCTCCAAACGGTTATTTATCAGGGCTGCCATCTTCTTGGGCGGCTTTGGGTTTGTAGCTGGCTCGACCTTGTTTGCGATTGCTTACTTTACAGTTTCGATTCCAGATCCAAACGCATATGTAAATAGCCAGGCCACAATTATTCAGTATGCCAATGGTGAAGAAATTGGTCGTATGGGTGCTCAAAACCGCACCATTGTTTCGCTTACTAAAATTCCATTACATCTACGCGAAGCCGTAATGGCTGCCGAAGATCGTGATTTCTATGGCAATAAAGCTTTTAGCCCCATAGGAATATTGAGAGCTCTAAAGAATAATTTACTTGGTGGGTCACTCCAGGGCGGTTCAACAATTACGCAGCAATATGCCAAAACGGCCTTTCTAACTTCAGAGCGAACTATTCAACGAAAAATTCGAGAGTTAGTAATTGCGATTAAGTTAGAAAACCAATTATCTAAAGATGAGATTCTAGAAAACTACTTAAATACAATTTACTTTGGCCGCGGCTCTTACGGCGTTCAGACAGCCTCACTGCAATATTTCAATCGCTCCGTAGATCAACTTTCAGTTTCACAAGCCGTAGTTCTAGCTTCAATTCTGCGTTCGCCAGGTTTATATGACCCAGCATTTAATAAAGATAATAGGCCGCGTCTGGAAAACCGTTTTGCTTACGTTGTAAAAGGAATGACCGAAAAAGGTTGGCTAACTGAGAAAGAAGCAGCTAAGTTAAAAATTCCTTACATCGCACCTAGAGCAACCTCCGGATCTCTGAGCGGCCCTAAAGGTCACCTGATTGAGGCAGTTCGGAAAGAGTTAATTAAGTTTGGCTTTACTGAAGATCAAATCATGGTTGGTGGTTTAGTTGTAAAGACCACGCTCGTTCAACAAGCTCAACAAGCAGCAGTCGACGCGGTGAACAAACAAGGACCAACAAAAGCGCCAGATAACTTACATATTGGTTTAGTCGCAGTTCGCCCAGGAACTGGCGAAATCATTGCTATGTATGGCGGAAAAGACTATTTAACTCGCCAATTAAATGATGCCACCCAAGCAATTGCACAAGCTGGTTCAACCTTTAAGCCTTTTGCATTAATCGCGGGCCTTCAACAAGGAATCCCGTTGACTTCAATGTGGAATGGTGACAGCCCACAAACTTTCGACGATGCTGGCAAACCTTATCCAGTTGCCAACTATGGCTTTGAAGGTTGGGGCCAAATCTCACTCTTAAAAGCAACTGGAAGTTCAGTTAACACTGTGTATGTACCACTCGGAATTAAAGTTGGTCCAGAGAACGTAGTTGAGGCAGCTAGACGTGCCGGTATCCCAGAATCAATTGCAATGGTGCCAACTCCTTCAGTTGTATTAGGTGTAGCTAGCCCGCACGTTTTAGATGTGGCAAATGCATATGCAACTTTTGCGGCCAATGGAATTTACGCAAAACCATATTTAATTAGTCAGGTGCTTGGTTCAAATAAAGGTGTGCTTTACGAAGGCAAACCACAAACTCAAGAAGTTTTCGCAGCCGATGTAATGGCTGATTTAACCTATGCCCTGAAATATGTAGTAACAAACGGTTCTGGTTTTGCAGCACGAAAACTGAATCGACCAGTGGCGGGCAAGACAGGTACTAGCCAATCAAACGCTTCGGCTTGGTTTAGTGCTTACACGCCTCAATTAGCCGCCTCGGTTGCGCTATTTCGCGATGACGCAACACAATCCTTAAAAGGAGTTGGCGGGCTGGCAACCGTTACTGGTGGAAGTTTCCCAGCCCGAATTTGGACGGCATTTATGCAAGGCGCGCTTAAAGGCGAGCCAGTTCTAAATTTCCCAGCACCAGCAAATATAGGTGGGCTGGATCCAATTGAAATGACAAGCGGGGGCGTTCAGACCCCTAAGAAAAAGTAAAAAGTTCCTAAATTGAAAACGCGCGCTATTGTTTTATTTGCGCTTCTAGCTAGCGCTATTTCATTCGCCAAATTCTCACCTTGTATTGGCTTTAACTGGGCTACTCCAGGCCAATATATTCACGCTTGCTACTCAGATTTACCTAGCCTTCTAGGTAATCGTTCTATTGGCAGCGGCGCTTGGGCTTTTAGTGGAGATCAACCTGTTGAGTACCCAGTAATTACTGGCGTGGTTATGTATTTAACTGCGCAGATTGCTCAAGTAACAACAAGTTACTACTTATTAAACGCAGCTCTTCTTGCGTTCTTATTTATCGTTGTTGCTTTAATTACTGCGCGGATTCGACCACAGTTTGGTTATTTACTTTCCTTTTCTCCTGCGGTAATTGCTTCTCTTTATATAAATTGGGATCTCTGGGCAATTGCGACGATGATGCTTTCTATTTATTGGTTCGACCGCAAACAATATGATTTAAGCGCAATAGCTATTGGAATCTCGATCGCTACCAAATTTATTCCGGTGTTCTTGATTCCGGTGGCGATTTATATTTTCTATCGAAATCGAAACCTCAAAGGCGCTTTAAGGTATTTGGTAATTGCCTCAGCTATTTGGTTAGCAATCAATTTACCGGTAGCGCTAACAACCTTTGATGGTTGGTGGTATTTCTACAAGTTAAATATTGAACGCACAGCTGACTGGGGTTCACTTTGGTACGCCTTGTCTGCACTTGGAATCGGTTTAGCAAATTTAAATTACCTATCAATTTTATTATTACTAGCTTGTATTGCAGCTCTGGGAATTTTCTTATTCGCACTCGACTACATTCCAACGATGGCGCAAACTGCATTTATTGTTATCGCAGCCGTTACCTGTGTTAGTAAGGTTTATTCCCCGCAATATGTTTTATGGCTAGCCCCGCTTGCGTTAATTGCTCTTATTGATAAGCGCGACCTACCCGCATTCTGGGTCTGGCAAGCTAGTGAAGTTATTTATCATGTGGCAATCTGGCAACATTTAGCTACCGTGACGGGTGCCAAGTTTGGTTTGCCCGTAACTGGCTACGCCCTGATCAGCCTGGTCCGAATAGCAGCCACCGTCTTGCTGATAGCGGTTTTGGTCCGCCGGGCCCTGCTCATGAGGTCCCCAAACAGGCCTGATTCACAGGGCAAATTAGGCGATTTTCTCTTTGAGGCAGGCAAGAGTTACCCTTAGCCCCTTGTTTCACCTCTTTATATATGTCAGTCCACTGAAATATAGTTTGCGGTAAATGAGAGCACTAACCCTCCTGTCACGGAAATGCCGTGGCCGTCTTAGTCCAGAGGAGGTCGGGTTAACGCATGCGTCACTACGAACTAATGGTCATTCTTGATCCAGAGTTAGAAGAAAGAACAGTTACACCATCACTTGAGACATATCTCAAGATCATCAAAGACAGCGGCGGCACAGTCGACAAGCTCGATGTTTGGGGCAAGCGCCGTATGTCATTCGAAATCCTCAAGAAGTCTGAAGGAATTTATGCAGTTGTAGATATGCACTGCGAACCAGCAGCGATTAAAGAACTTGATCGTCAGCTAAATCTAAATGAATCAGTACTTCGTACGAAGTTAATTCGTCCAGAGTAATTTTCTAAAGATAAATAAGCACGGCACCCACGAGTAGATACGAGAGAAGGAAAAAATGGCAGCAGGAGATACAACAATCACAATGATCGGCAACTTAGTAGACGATCCAGAGCTACGTTTCACACCATCAGGTGCGGCGGTAGCAAAGTTTCGTGTTGCTTCAACTCCTCGTTATTTGGATAAAGCAACCAATGAATGGAAAGACGGCGAAAGCCTTTTCCTTCAATGTCAGATTTGGCGTCAAGCAGCAGAAAATGTTGCTGAGTCACTGACAAAAGGTATGCGAGTCATTCTTTCGGGTCGCTTAAAGCAACGTTCATATGAAACAAAAGAGGGCGAAAAGCGCACCGTCTTTGAAGTAGAAGTTGATGAAGTAGGTCCATCACTTCGCAGTGCAACTGCGAAAGTTACCCGTGCACAACGTGCAGCCGGTGCTAACAGTGGATTCTCTGCTCCAGCAGCTGAAAGCTTTAATGATGATCCTTGGGCTGCATCAACCTCAACACCATCTGCTGGCGGCTGGGCAACCACCACTAGCGATGAACCTCCGTTTTAAACCAACCTATCCATCCATTCCTAGTTCAAACTTAAAGGCTAAAGCTTTAAAAAGTAGCCGCCTTTAAATAGAACTAGGGCCCTCGAAAAGGAGCACCACAATGGGAGCAAGAAATAACCGGGCTTTAAAAGAGCCTAAGAATAAGGGCGCTAAAGCTGCGGCCCTTAATAAGAAGTTTAAGAAGAAGCCATGCAGCTTCTGCCAGAACAAAGTTACTTACATTGATTACAAGGACATCAACACCTTGCGTAAGTACATCTCTGATCGCGGCAAGATTCGCGCACGTCGCGTAACTGGTGCATGCACACAACATCAACGTTCAGTAGCAACAGCTGTTAAAAACAGCCGTGAAGTAGCGCTACTGCCTTACACATCTACAGCGCGATAAGGAGCGATGACAATATGAAACTCATCCTTACTCGCGAAGTTGCTGGGCTTGGTCAAGCTGGCGATGTTGTAACTGTTAAAGATGGCTTTGGCCGCAACTACTTGCTTCCACGCGGAAACGCGATTACCTGGAGCCAAGGCGGAGAGAAGCAGATCGAAGGAATTCGTCGTGCTCGTGCAGCGCGCGAGATCCGCGATATCGATCACGCTAACTCAATCAAGGCAACACTTGAAGCAGCAACTCTTACCATTAAGGTAAAAGTTGCTGCTTCAAGTGTTGCCTTGATTGAGTTAGCGTGATCGATATCGCG
>JBILGH010000018.1:0-24406 GCA_044351155.1 Candidatus Planktophila sp.
CGGGTTTTGATCGTGAGACGTTAAACGGTACGATTTGCGAGCCTCAAACGTCCCCATCGTCTAGGGGCCTAGGACATCGCCCTTTCACGGCGGTAACACGGGTTCGAATCCCGTTGGGGGCACGCAATACAAGTAACAACGGCTTTGAAGGTGACATAAGAGCCACTTATGTGATTTTGAATATTTCTAAATATTCATCAAGGCCCGGTAGCGCAGTTGGTTAGCGCGCCGCCCTGTCACGGCGGAGGTCGCGGGTTCAAGTCCCGTCCGGGTCGCAAGGACTTACATTTCGATCGCAGCGATGCGTGCGAAGTTATAGACCGCCCAAGGCTGGGTAGCTCAGTTGGTACGAGCGCGCGACTGAAAATCGTGAGGTCGCCGGTTCGATCCCGGCCCTAGCCACTTTAGAAATCTTCAGTCTTCAATTAATTGGCTTTAAAGAAGAATGTGGTCTCTTCTACAGTATTGCCGTAAATAACTAGGGCCTCTGCAGAATCTAATTCATCTGGAAGAAGTACAAAGTAGCTACCTGAGATGCTGTCGCCGGGTTCGAGCTCTAGTCCTTCCAGAGAATCAATGTTGTAGACCGAAGTAAAGTCAAAGACTTCGTCACCTATCTGAAGTGACAATTGATCTGCCACCCAAACTGCGTCACTGTCATTTGTAATTGATAGAACAACTTCAACATAGCGACTGCCTAATTCAGGGTCGAATACGCCGGTGCCATCTTCGTCAAGGCAAGCTTCATTAGCGGCATCTGCTTCACAGACAGCATCACTTACTTCTTCATTGATGGAATCAAGTGTTACAGATATGTCAGCGTAGATTACTTCTTCACCTAAGCCGGCTGGACTATCTTCAGTTCCAACAACCTCAGTTGTGACGATCTCTATCGTGCGGTTAACAGTTGGCGCTGCTTCATAACTATCGTTGCCAGCTTTAGTGAAAGTAAGTTTGCAGTCGCCAACAGCCACAAAAGTAACTGCATCACCATTGACTGTGCACACATCGGTTGTTGTAGAAGTTATGACAACCTTTGGTGTACCTGCTTCGATGGTAAACGAGAAGTTAAGTCCCTGAGATTCAGTCAAATCTTGGGTCTCAAACTCTTCAACCTCAATAACTTGAGGAGTTTTCTTAATCTCAAAAGTCCGAGTAATTGGTGTCGCTGCCAAGTAAGTAGCATTTCCTGCTTGAGATGTAGTTACTGAACAAGTACCTGCTTTGTCTAGCGAAAGCGTGCTTGTGGCTGCGTCAAAAGTGCAGGCACCTGAGGCTGAATAAGAAACTGGCAGCCCACCACTAGTTACAGCTTTAGATAAAATTAGAGCTTTGTTTGCTAAGAAAGCATTTTCCAATGGCGGGAATTCAATTGTTTGAGCTTTCTTAACTACCGCCTTAGGGACTGCAACACCTTTATCCCAGACCAACTTCGTACCTGATTTAATGCATGTAAATTTCTTACTGCCCACAATTTGAGTTGTTTTCAGTTTGGTGCACTTAGCGCCTGCCTTAGCGGTAGCAGCCTCAGCTGAAACTGGAACTAGTAGTGAAGTAACCAATATTGCTGCTAAGGCTGTTTTTCTCATGCCGAAATACTGGCACAGGATTTGCTCACGGTCTAGAGAAGTGAGGGCTTTTCTTCCGCGCCACCCAAATCACCAGGATAGGTATGAGTAAAAGTGAACGATGTCTTAACGCAGTGCCAACATTGATTTCAGTCAATGCGCTAATTGCTACGAACTCAAGAGCGAAAATAGTCGCCATCATTACTGCATAATCAAACTCACGCCTGCGGCGTATTATTTGATAAAGCCCTACAAAGAAGAGCCCATAAATAAATAACCAAATAGGTGTCTCAATTGATTGAATATTTAAAAACAAGCTGCCGTTGTCAATAAAGATAAATGGGACAAGTAAGAACTTAGCGCTTGATTCAAGAACCTGTAATGGTTTCTTAATCCCAGCTTGTTGCAGAGATAGCTGCTTCTGATTCTCGACGACTGATCTATCGGTGTCTACCACAATCGCTGACTTTGAAATAGCTTCAAGTTTGGCAGTAATTCCCAAACCGCTGGCAATTCTTGCGACAATTGTGTTTGGACTACCCTTCAATTGATCGAGCAAGGCATGCACTGTCATTCCACCAGTTGCCACATAATCAATCGGATCTTCTTCATCGACATTGATGTTTCCGTTTCCGTTTCCGTTTCCGTTTCCGTTTCCGATTCCGTTTCCGTTGCCGTTGGCCTTGGCCTTGGCACAAGGTTCGAAATAATCACAGCGGCCATCATTATTTATGTCACCAATTTCAATAGTGTCCACTTTGGCCACTTGGCCTTTGAAATAGTTTGAAATTGCTGGCACAAGTTCGAGGTTAAAGGTCAAAGGCATTACAGCAATACCCAAAATTAGAATATGAGTGATAAACATTTTACGTCTAACAAAAGTAAAGAAAAGAAGAGTAATAACAAAAGCGAACAAGAAGAGAATAAAGATGTAGTTCTTGGTCATTGACAAGCTAAAGATCGCAATAGCTAGACCAAGTAAATTTCGAATATCTAGTTCTTCTTTGATTCGAGATAAGAAGTATAAAATGGCGCCTATCTCAAGGTATAGAAAGCTCTCGCGCAGCCCAATTGATGACCAGAGAAATACGGTTGGGATAAATGAAATGGCAATTATTGCTACTCTAAATACGCGGTCATCACGGCCATTATCTTTTGCCATTTTGATAAGCAGATAAGTGGCTAGTGATGAGTAGGCGATTGCTAAAAAGCGAACCGATAACAAATCTGAGATTCCTAAGTAGGTAAGCAGTTTGGCTGGCAAATAGAACAGTCGAAGCCAAGGTTCCCAAGCACCGCTAAAGCCAAGCACATCACTCGTGAAGTCCGCTTGATAAAGGCGAGAGAAGATACCTGCGTATAAACTTTCATCAGGCGCAAAAGCCGAAAAGTTTCCGAGCAAGATTGAGAAAGTTACATGTAGTCCAATGTAGGCAGTAAAGAAATAGTGATAGAAATTAAGGTCAGAGAACTTAAAGTTTCGTAAGTTATCTAACCGCATCAGTAATTAACCAGCTGAACCAGATGGTCCAGATTTGCGCTGGAATCGCGCCGCCGGCCCGCCGGTTTGGGAACCTGAAACCTTTGAACCAGAAGATGTGCCGCCACCTGGAAGTGAGGAGTTTTTGTTCTTCTTCTTTTCGAGCGCAGCTAGAAACTTTGCGCGAGCATCATCGGCTGGTGGGTTCTGGTTTTCGCTCATGTATCTAGGGTACTACTTATCAGTTGCTGGGATTTGCAGGAAAGTTACGAGTAAGACGAACCAGATCGCACCTGCCAGATAAATGGCGGGAACGGCAAGAGGTGTTGTTACGCAACAGGCAAGGAAGGCCACAGCGCCAAATAATGCTGCCATGCCCCATAAGACGTACGCGGTTGATCTGCGGCCTAGGCCTTTGCGCATTAAACGATGCGATAAGTGGTCGCGGCCGCCAGTAAAGGGTGAAATGCCACGGGATAGGCGTGAAATAACCACTGTGGTGGTGTCCAGAATTGGAACTGCCATTAACAGCAGTGGAATAGCTAGCGCACGCGATTGTGGGCCAACTTCAGGATCAAGTCGAATAGTTAGTACCGCTATGATGATGCCAAGAAATAAAGCACCGGCATCGCCCATATATATCTTGGCTGGTGATTTATTCCAGATTAGAAATCCAAGAGTTGCACCTGCCGTTACGACAGCGAGTGCGCTAACTAGTGACTGACCATGATCAAATGCGATGGCAAACAAGAAAATTGAAATAACCGCAACGGTGCCAGATGCTCCGCCGTCAAGATTGTCAAAGAAGTTGATTGAATTACAGATTCCCACAACCCAAACAATCGTTACGGCGTAATTTAGAAATTGATTATTAAAAGCTTGGCCAAGAGTGTCATTTTGAATTAAGTAAATTGCTACCGCTATGCCAGCGATTGTTTGAGCAACTAATCGTGGCCACGGCTCTAAGCCACGTAGGTCGTCGTAGAGACCCATTGCTGAGATGAGAATTGCCGGTAGTAAAACTGAGAGCGCTTTGTTAAAAGTTTCACTTGAAAAATCTGAATACAAAAGAGCAGCAAATGAGGCAACAGTTATGCCAATAGAAATTGCGACGCCACCTAGATATGGAACTGGTTCTTTCTGAGTTTTGCGTTCAAGATTCGGGCGATCTACCGCGCCAACTTTTAGCGCGATCTTGCGCATTACTGGGGTAAGCCCGCCAACAAGTGCGAAGGTTGCTATGCCCAAGATTAAGAATTGAGATAGCGAGAAGTCCATAGGAAGTGATCCTATGCGTAGGGTTAGCCTTGAGTGTTTAAGTGACTCTTTAAAAGTTCGCGAACTTCTGATTCACGGTAGCGACGATGTCCGCCTAGGGTTCTAATTGAAGTTAACTTGCCAGCCTTTGCCCAGCGCGTAACAGTCTTCGGATCAACGCGGAAAAGTGCGGCAACCTCAGATGGTGTTAAAAGGACTTCGGCATCGGTAAGTCGACTCATGTTTGCTTCTCCCCGCAAAATGGTGGAAACGATGTCCGTTTCGCACCTTTAGGGGTGAAGTATCCGTCTATCGATATGGCAAAAGCAATACTTTTTCTCAGAAATCTCACCCTAAAGGGTTAGGAATTGAGCGTAGGGGTTGGCAGGTTTTAAGAAGCTTGCTCGAAAGCAGACACTTTGCGCCAGCGAGTTATCAATCGTTCATAGCCCAAGCCGGCAGTTGCGCCATCGTTGGCAGCCAGGCCAGCTAAAGACTCGTGAATATCTTCGATTGAAGAATCAGCTTCGATGCCACCGAGATCGGCAAGTGCCATGTTTAAGTAATCGGCTAGTCCGCCGTAATCAAGTTCTACAAGTGACTTGGGGTGGAACATATCCATCCAGTCATATAAATCTTGAATCTCTTCTTCAACGCCACCTTCGCCGAAAGCATTTACAACTGCTTCGTGGGTGAATTTACATCTAGTTTTAGCATTAGCAATTTTCGCTCTAGCAATACAGAACGCACCATTGCTATCACTGCCCCGCATTCGTTCTTCGGGGGCAAAGAGTGAGAACCAACGTGGCGGAATCAGCCAGGTTTCAGTCAAGATGTGCGGCACTTTGTTATCAATGTAATCAGCACCGCTGGTAATTAACTCTTCGATTGCGGGGGTGAAGAAATATTTTGTAACTGTAGATGGCATTGAATCCGTGAAGTTGTCATAGGCCGCCCAACTACGAGTGGCAGTTGACCAAGGCGATACATAGCGAACATCTTCGTAATCAAGAATATGCGCACCATCTGCGATGCTGGCAAAAAACGTGGGCGCAATTAAACGTTGCATTGCGCGAGTTTGTTCATCTTCAACTGTGGAATAAATCGGGAAAGCTTCTTCCCAAACTAATCGATCAGCTGGTTCAAATGCTGAGAGTGGTTCGTAAATGCGTAACGCAGCAACGTAAGGAGTTCGGCGCGTCATGAGTTACAGGCTAACTAACTTAGTAATTAAGCGCGAGGAATGTAGTTGCCCTCAGCGAACGGATCATCGTTATCGTTCTCGTCAACTGTTGGAGCTTCGCCATGTAGCTCTTTAGCGAGGCGATCTAGATCCATATCTTGAGAGTTATATTTCAAATCTCTAGCAACTTTAGTTTGCTTTGCTTTTGCGCGGCCGCGACCCATGGGCGACCTCCTTTTTCACGTTGTTTCCGTCAAGACGCGTAGGTTACCGCGCTTGGTAGGTACCTTCCAAAGTTGAGCGTGCTTCGGTCTCATTTGAGCGTACTTCACCGGCAATCCAGGCCTTCATGCCCCGAGCCGCTAGCGATCTAAGGGTCAGATCGGCGACATCTGGGGCCACCACGGCGACCATGCCCACGCCTGCATTCCAGGTGCGCTCAAGTGCGCTTTGGCTAACTTCGCCCATTCGGGCCATGAACTCCATCTCAACCGGCAGTGCCCAAGTGCGGCGGTCATAGGTAGCGCAAAGTCCGGTCGGAATAACTCGAGCTGTGTTCTCGGCCAAACCGCCGCCAGTTACATGAACAAAGGTGCGCAGGTTAGTGCCGAGTGATTTGATCAAGGCTAAACAATCAAGAGTGTAGATCTCAGTTGGAGTTAAGAAAACTTCGCCAGCTGATTTGTTGTATTCGGTTACGACAAAGTCGAGCGATAGGTTTCTAGTTTTGATGATGTGGCGGATAAGTGAATAACCATTTGCGTGGAAACCAGAGGCTGGCATGCCGATCAACACATCGCCGGCTTTAACTAAATTAGCTGAAAGTAATTTGTCAGCATCGACTGCGCCAGTGGCTGCGCCAGCGATATCGAATTCGTCATCAGCCATTAACCCGGGGTGTTCGGCAGTTTCGCCACCAATGAGTGCGGTGTTGGCTTTTTCGCAACCGCGTGCGATGCCAGAAACAATTTCAGCAATTCGTTCTGGAATAACTTTGCCAACTGCAATGTAGTCAGTCATGAAAAGCGGTTCAGCGCCACAGACAACTAGATCATCAACAACCATCGCAACTAAATCTTCGCCAATAGTGTCGTATTTGCCCAACATACGAGCAATCTCAGTTTTTGTGCCAACGCCATCGGTAGATGTAGCGAGTAGTGGTTGCTTAAATTTTGTAAGTGCTGTGGCGTCAAATAAACCAGCAAAGCCGCCAATGCCACCCATCACTTCAGGGCGAGAAGCTTTAGCGATACTTGCCTTCATTAATTCAACAGCGCGCTCGCCGGCATCAATATCAACGCCAGCTTCTTTGTAATCAGCCATTTATCTGTCCTACTACTTGCTCTGTTGCGCTAACTGTTTCTGTTACAGAAGGCTTAGTGACTTCATTAATTTCAAGGCGCATCTTGCCTTCAGATAAATCTGTTGGAATAGCAATTGGGTAAACGCCAGTAAAGCAAGCAGTACAAAGCTTTGAATCTTCGATTGAAGTTGCTTGTACTAATCCTTCGATTGAAACATAGCCCAGTGAGTCAGCTCCGATTGAGCGGCGAATCTCTTCAACTCCTAGACCACTAGCGATTAGCTCGGCGCGGGTAGCGAAATCGATACCGTAGAAACAAGGCCACTTAACTGGGGGAGAGCTAATTCGAACGTGAATTTCGGCAGCTCCGGCCTCGCGCAACATGCGCACAATGGCTCGTTGGGTATTGCCGCGAACGATCGAATCATCGACAACGACAATGCGCTTGCCTTCAATAATTTCGCGTAGCGGGTTTAACTTTAAGCGAATACCTAATTGACGAATTGTTTGCGAAGGTTGAATAAAGGTGCGACCAACGTAAGAGTTCTTAACTAAACCGAGCCCGTATGGAATACCAGACTCTTTGGCATAGCCAATGGCAGCTGGTGTGCCTGATTCTGGAACTGGAATAACTAAATCAGCATCAACTGGGAATTCTTTTGCCAACTGCTGGCCGATCTTTACGCGAGTGGCGTGAATTCCTTGGCCAGCAATAGTTGTATCAGGGCGAGCTAAATAAACATATTCAAACAGGCAACCTTTTGGTTCAGCCGGTGCCCATGGGTGTGCGCGCAAACCATCTTGGTCGATGGCAATAAATTCACCAGGTTCAACTTCGCGCACAAAGGCTGCGCCCACAATATCTAGCGCTGCGGTCTCAGAGGCCACTACCCAACCGGTTTCTAGTTTGCCAATTACTAACGGGCGCACACCGTGACGATCACGCGCAGCATACAAAGTGTGTTCATCCATAAAGATCAGCGAGAACGCACCTTCGAGAAGTGGCAGAACCGCCAAAGCGCTTGCTTCAACGTTCTTTTCGTTCTGTAGCGCAATTAACGCAGTCATAATTTCTGTGTCCGTTGTTGCGCCGCGACCATTGCGCGCAGGCGTCGGGTCTAACTTTGAAACCAGTTCTGCTAAGTCGCCAGTGTTAGTTAAGTTGCCGTTATGCGCTAATGCGATGGTGCCGTATTTAGTTGGGCGCAAAGTTGGTTGCGCATTAACCCAAGTACTTGAACCAGTTGTGCTGTAACGACAGTGACCAATTGCAAGGCTGCCCTTAAGAACTGCTAAATCTGATTCGGTAAATACTTGTGAAACTAAACCCATATCTTTATAAATCAGAATTCGTTCGCCATCAGAGGTAGCAATGCCGGCTGACTCTTGGCCACGGTGTTGAAGCGCGTAGAGCCCATAAAATGCTAGTTTTGCGACTTCTTCACCCGGTGCCCAGACCCCAAAAACTCCGCAGGCATCTTGTGGACCTTTGTCATCTTCTAGAACGTTGTGATTAAGCAATCCATCGGGGCGGCGGCTCATGAGGTAATCCTATTTGTAGTTTGGTCATTTGTTGAAAGCAGCGGTAGATACTCCGAAAGGTCTGCGCGCGCACCAGATGCGTTGATTTTGCCAGTCGCCATAGCCACGGCCCAATTTGTTTCGCCGTTTGCCAGGGATAACCAGGTGTCGGCATCCATCTCAATGACATTAGGCGGAGTACCACGGGTATGCGTTGGGCCTTCACCGCACTGCACTGCTGAATATGGCGGAATCCGAACTTCAATTGCGCGACCAGGGTTTTTCTCAACTAATAAAGCAAGGGTTGCTTTAACTGATTCGAGAATCTCTGGGTCGCGCATTGATTAGCCAAACAACTTTGGGAAAGTTTCGGTGTGGGCAGTGCGAAGTTCAGTAAGTGAAATCTCAGCGCCGTTAATTGTTAGCGATGTGCCACCAGTAGTGCCGATTTTGGTAGCTGGATATGTAATCTTGTCAGCATTTGTTGGATCAATCGCGATTAGAACTCGTGAAGGTGTTTCTGAGAGAAGTTCAATGCCAGCATCGTTAAGTGTGATGGTTGCACCAACATTGTTCTTAAGGGTTGCTTCGATCAGTGTTGCAGCAAGGCCGCCTTGCGAAAGATCGTGAGCGCACTTAAAGATTGAGTTGTTAGCAAGTAGAAAATCAATTAACTTCATTTCGCGTTGTAGATCAGCAATTGGTGAATTTCCACCACGTTGATTATGTAAAAATGCCCATTCGCTGCCAGCTAAATCATTCTTGGTTTCACCAAGTAGATACAGATCAAGACCGGCTGCTGGAATTCCCATTGGAGTGCGAGTGCGCACATCTTGAATAACGCCGAGCACACCGATTACTGGAGTTGGCAGAATCGCAACTTCACCAGTTTGGTTATAGAAAGAAACATTTCCACCCGTGACAGGTAGACCCAATTCTAAACAACCATCGGCTAAACCGCGCACAGTTTCGGCAAACTGCCACATAACGCCTGGGTCCTCAGGAGAGCCAAAATTAAGGCAATTTGTGACTGCCAGTGGCTTTGCGCCAGCAACTGCGATATTTCTGGCGGCTTCAGCAAGTGCCAACTTGGCGCCTTCGTACGGATTTAAATATGACCAATTGGCATTGGCATCCGTACTAATGGCAACACCTAATTGAGTTGTCTCGTCAACGCGCACCATGCCAGCATCTTCTGGTTGAGCCAGAATTGTGTTGCCTTGTACGTACTTATCATATTGCGAAGTAACCCAAGATTTATCAGCGAGGTTTGGAGTGCTGGCAATTGTTAACATCGCAGCTTTAATTTCTGCGGCAGTTTTTGGTAGCGGCACATCGATTGTCTGGGCGTTAACAATATTTATGTAATTAGGTTGCGCAAAAGGTCGGTTATAGACAGGGCCTTCGTGAGCCACAGTGCGAGGTGGCACATCGACAATTACTTCACCGTGCCAAGTAATAATCAAACGATCGCCATCAGTAACTTCACCGATTACATCAACGGTGACATCCCACTTGGCACAGATCTCTAAGAAGCGAGCAATATGTTTTGGTTCAACGATTGCGCACATGCGCTCTTGTGACTCTGACATCAAAATTTCTTCGGGTGAAAGTGAGGGGTCACGAAGTGGCACTTTGTCGAGTTGAACCTGCATGCCACCGCTGCCGCCGGAAGCCAGTTCGCTAGTTGCGCAAGAAAGTCCGGCGCCACCAAGATCTTGAATACCAACCACTAAATCTTCAGCAAAGATTTCTAGACTGCATTCAATTAGAACTTTCTCAACGAATGGGTCTCCCACTTGAACGCTTGGTCGTTTAGCTGGGCCACTTGCACCAAAAGTTTCAGAAGCTAGAACTGATACGCCACCAATTCCATCGCCACCAGTTTTGGCACCAAAGAGCACAACTAGATTGCCCGCACCTGATGCTTTAGCTAATTTGATTTGATCATGGCGCATTACGCCAACACAGAGCGCATTTACTAGAGGGTTGCCTAAATAAGTTTGATCAAAAGTTATCTCACCACCGATATTTGGTAGGCCTAGGCAGTTTCCATAACCACCGATTCCAGCGACGATTCCAGGCAAAACCCGCTTGGTATCAGGGGCATTGGCTGGGCCGAAACGCAGTGGGTCCATGACGGCAATTGGGCGAGCGCCCATCGTCAAAATATCGCGCACAATGCCGCCAACACCAGTCGCTGCGCCTTGGTATGGCTCAATGAATGATGGGTGATTATGCGATTCAATTTTAAAAGTTACGGCATAGCCCTGACCGACATCAACAACACCAGCATTTTCGCCGATGCCGACAAGAAGCGCGTCGCTATGTGGAGCTTTTTCGCCGAATTGCTTTAAGTGCACCTTGGAAGATTTGTAAGAACAGTGTTCAGACCACATAACTGAATACATAGCCAGCTCTGATGAAGTTGGGCGACGATTAAGGATTTCTTTAATGCGCGCGTATTCATCGGGCTTTAAGCCAAGTTCAGCAAATGGTTGCTTAATATCTGCCGAAGTTTGCGCAATAGCCACGGTATCTAGTGACATCACTTGCCTACCAACGCTGTTAGAACTGAAGTGAAAAATGGCAAACCATCTGTTGTTGGGCCGGTTAGTGAATCAATCGCGTGTTCTGGGTGAGGCATCAGACCAACTACGTTGCCACGTTCATTGGTGATACCGGCAATCAAATTGCGGGAACCATTTGGGTTCTCGCCAACATAGCGAGCAACAATGCGGTTGCTATCTTCGAGTGACTTTAAAGTTTCATCGTCACACTGGAAAGAACCTTCGCCATTTTTAAGCGGGATCACAATTTCTTGCCCCTTGGTGAAGTTTGAAGTCCAGGCACTTGTGGTGTTTTCAATCTTCAAAGTTTGATCACGGCATAAGAAATGTAGTTCGTGGTTACGAGTTAACGCACCAGGCAACAAGTGCGCTTCGCAGAGAACTTGAAAACCATTACAGATCCCAAGTAGCGGCATACCTTTATTGGCTTGGGCAATAATTTCAGTCATAACTGGGGCAAAGCGTGAGATCGCACCGCAACGCAAATAATCACCATAGGAAAAACCACCAGGCAAAATAACGGCATCGACGCCCTTTAGATCGGCATCGCCGTGCCAGAGCGAAACTGCCTCAGCGCCTGCGTATTTAACTGCTCGCGCAGCATCTCGATCATCGAGAGTGCCCGGAAAAGTTACGACTCCAATGCGCATACTTATTCGGCCCTAACGGTGAAAGTCTCGATAACTGGGTTAGCTAGTAATACCTCAGCAGCTTTTTCTACTTCAGCGATCTGCGCGGCAGTTACATCGCCATCGACGGTGATCTCAAAGCGCTTGCCTTGGCGAACATCGGTAGCAAAAGAGAAACCTAAACGGGGCAGAGCGGCTGCAACAGCCTTACCCTGTGGATCTAAAATCTCTGGCTTGAGCATTACATCAACCACGATTTTTCCCATTGTCTTATCCCCTTTGTTAGCTTTTGAAACTTATGCTGCTTTGAATTCAGTGCCGGTAATACGTTTAAACGCTTCGGTATAACGCTGTGCAGTTTTTTGAACGATCTCAGTTGGTAGCGCTGGTGCATTACTTTCGCGATCCCAGCCACTGCTTACTAAATAGTCGCGTACATATTGTTTATCAAAAGATGGTTGCGACTTACCTGGTTGCCACTCGGCGGCATCCCAGAAGCGCGAAGAATCTGGAGTTAATACTTCATCGCCAAGTGTCATCTCGCCATGGGCATCTGTGCCAAATTCAAATTTAGTGTCAGCCAAAATAATGCCGCGCTCGTTAGCAATCTTGGCGGCTGCGTCATAAATCTCAAGAGTTAAATCGCGTAACTCAGCTGCGGTTTCGGCGCCAATAATTTTAGTAGCAGCCAGAAAATCAATATTTATATCGTGATCGCCAATTTCAGCCTTTGTCGCTGGCGTGAAAATACTTGTTGGCAACTTTGAGCCGTCTTGTAGCCCAGCCGGCAAATCATTGCCGCAAACTTTTTGATCATTCTTATACTCTGCCCAGCCGCTGCCAGTTAGATATCCACGAGCAACACATTCAATTGGATACATCGTCAGTGGTTTAGCAATCACGGCACGACCAGCAACTTCAGTGGGCACATCGTCGCTAATAATGTGGTTAGGCACTATCTGCTTTAGTTGCTCAAACCACCAGAGTGATAACTGGGTTAAAACTGCCCCTTTGTTAGGGATTTCGGTGGGTAAAACCCAATCAAAGGCCGATACGCGATCGCTGGCCACGATTAAAAGATTGCCTGTTTCATTTGTATAAAGTTCACGAACTTTTCCGGTGCGCAAGTGAGTCCACCCAGTTATCGCAGGCGCTGGCGGTGGGCCAGCTGGGCCGAAGCCGCTCACCGGATAGCGCCGGGTTTGTACTGCGCAGCGGCAGGGTGCGCGGAAGTAATCGCTTCAATGCGACTAACAACTCGAGCTACTTGTTGGCGAGCATCGCCAGTAAATTCAATTGGGTCGCTAATTAGCGCTTTAAGCGAAGCATCATCAAGTGGAATTCGTGCATCGGCCGCGATGGCTGCAAACATGTTGTTTGGTTTTCCTTCGCGCATAGCAAGAGCTGCGGCAACTGCATGTTCTTTAATAACTTCATGCGCAACTTCGCGACCAACGCCAGCTTTTACCGATGCCATCAGAATCTTGGTTGTTGCCAAAAACGGCAAGTAACGTTCTAGCTCGGCGGCAATGACAGCAGGGAAGGCACCGAACTCAGCAATTACCGTTAAGAAAGTTTCGAGCAAGCCATCGATGGCGTAGAAAGAATCAGGGAGTGCCACACGACGAACAACGCTGCAGCTAACATCGCCTTCATTCCATTGATCGCCAGCTAGCTCGCTAACCATTGAGGCATAACCGCGCAGAACAACGGATAAACCATTAACGCGTTCACAAGAACGAGTATTCATTTTGTGCGGCATTGCGCTGCTGCCAACTTGGCCCGCTTTAAAACCTTCAGTTACTAGTTCGGCGCCAGCCATTAATCGAATCGAAGTAGCAAGTGAAGATGGACCAGCAGCTAGTTGAACTAGCGTGGTAACTACGTCGTAATCAAATGAACGCGGATAAACCTGACCAGTTGAATCTAGAACGTTTTCAAAACCAAGTTCGGCGGCAATCGCGCCTTCTAACTTAAAGTGGGCATCGCTGCTACCAAGTAGATCGATGGAATCTTGCGCAGTTCCTACTGGGCCCTTGATGCCACGCATAGGAAAACGCTCTTGGAGCGCTGTTAAACGGGCATATGCGAAGAGCAACTCTTCAGCGGCTGAAGCAAAACGCTTACCGAGTGTTGTGATTTGGGCTGGCACATTATGTGAACGACCGGCAATTGGTTGCGCCGCATATTGCGCCGCACGATCACCGAGAGCGGCGAGAACTGCCACAACTTTGTCGTGCACAATATTTAAACCATCGCGCACTTGTAGCGCTTCAATGTTTTCAGTTAAGTCGCGGCTAGTCATGCCAGCATGGATTGCTTCGTGGCCAGCGAGTGCATTGAATTCTTCGATACGAGCTTTGACATCGTGACGCGTTGCTTTTTCGCGCGCATCGATTGAAGCTAAATCAACGTTAGTAATAACTTTTTCATAATCAACAATTACTTTGGCATCGATTGCGTGGCCCAAAGTTGACTGTGCGCGCATGACGGCGATCCAGAGTTTGCGCTCTTGAATAATTTTGGCTGAGGGCGCAAATATGGCACGCATCTCGGCCGATGCGTAACGGCTACCTAACAAGCTAGCTGACTCGTTCACTGCGTCATTCTCTCGCATTTAATTGCCCTTCTCTGCCACCGACGCATTAAGCGCGATGTCGGAACGATAAAAGGAGTTGGTTAACTTGATTTGTGAGATAGCGCGGTATGCCTGGTTGCGCGCTTCAGTTAAATCGCTGCCGATGCCGGTCACGGTAAGCACTCGCCCACCGTTTGATAGCAATTTCTCACCCTGTGCCTTTGTGCCAGCATGGAAAATTTGCGTCTCGGAAAAGGTCGGCAAGTTAGTAATTTCGCCACCAGTAATTGGCTCAGCCGGATATCCGGGTGCGGCCAAGACAACGGTGACTGCTGAGTCATCACGCCACTGCAACGCAACATCATCGAGATTATTGGTGGCGGCTTTATAGAGCAGCGACGCAAGTGGCGTTTGTAATCGTGGAATTAAAACCTGCGTCTCAGGATCACCAAAGCGGGCATTGAATTCAATAACTTTTAAGCCAGTATCGGTTAGCGCCAGACCGGCATATAACAAGCCTATGAATGGGGTTCCGCGCGCTTCCATTTCGGCGATCATCGGCGCTAAAACTTGAGTGTAGGCATCATCTTCGAGATTAGTTGGTGCCCATGGCAGCGGTGAATATGCACCCATGCCACCAGTGTTTGGGCCTTCGTCACCATCATGTGCGCGCTTGAAGTCTTGCGCTGGTTGCATCGGAATTATGTTGCGACCATCGCTGATGCCAAATAAAGAAATCTCGGGGCCAGCTAAATATTCTTCAATTACAACTCGTTGACATTGAAGTGCGTGATCAATTGCTAATTGGCGATCACTTGTTACAACTACGCCTTTGCCAGCAGCTAACCCATCATCTTTAACCACGTACGGTGCGCCGAAAGTATCAAGTGCGCGTTCAATTTCAAGTTGTACTGGGCCAACGGTAAAACTCTTAGCAGTTGGCACACCAGCATCGTGCATAACTTCTTTAGCAAAGTTTTTACTGCCTTCAAGTTGCGCGGCAGCTTTGGAGGGACCAAATACTTTTATGCCAGCTGCGCGCAAACGATCAGCTGCGCCATTTACTAGCGGCACTTCGGGGCCAATTACGACGAATTCAATTTCCAGTGATTTAGCTAATTCAGTAATCGCTTGATTGTCTTTGATATCTAGTTCGTGACAAGTTGCGAATTGCGCGATACCTGGGTTGCCAGGTGCGACATGTAATTCGGTGCAGAAAGTATCTGCGTGTAGTCCTAGTGCCAGGGCGTGTTCGCGACCGCCGCTTCCGACTAGGAGGATTTTCATCTTTAGATGAACTCCTTCACGACGATAGTCTCGTCGCGACCCGGCCCGACACCGATTGCACTCATCGGGGCCCCTGAGATTTTCTCTAAGTAAGCGACATAAGCTTGCGCGTTCTTTGGTAGATCAGAAACTTTTCGTGCGCTGCGAATATCTTCAGTCCAGCCAGGTAGATATTCATAAATTGGTTTAGCGTGATGGAAATCAGATTGCGAAGCAGGTAGTTCTTCAACGCGCTTGCCATCGATCTCGTAAGCCACACATACTGGGATTTGCTCCCAGCCAGTAAGCACATCGAGCTTGGTTAAGAAGAAATCAGTTAAGCCATTTACGCGCACGGCATAGCGCGCAATTGGAGCGTCATACCAACCGCAACGACGGTTGCGACCAGTTGTTACGCCAACTTCGCCACCGATGCTGCGTAGTTTTTCGCCATCTTCATCGAGTAACTCAGTTGGGAACGGTCCGCTACCAACGCGAGTTGTGTAGGCCTTAACAATTCCGATTACGCGTTCAATCTTGGTTGGGCCAATGCCAGAACCAGTGCAAGCGCCACCAGCAGTTGGATTACTTGAAGTCACGAATGGATAAGTACCGTGATCAACATCAAGCAAAGTGCCTTGCGAACCTTCGAGCAGAACTGTTTTGCCAGCCTTGAGCGCTTGATCAAGAATCAAAACGGTATCGGCCACATATGGGCGCAAGATTTCAGCATAGCCAAGATATTCGGCCAGAACTTCTTCGACCTCAATATTTTTGCGATTGAAAACTTTAATTAAAACTTGGTTCTTGTCGCGAAGCGCGGCTTCAATTTTCTGGCGCAGAATTGAGGGATCAAATAAATCTTGTACACGAATTCCGATGCGATTAATTTTGTCGGCATAGGCCGGCCCGATTCCGCGACCAGTTGTGCCGATCTTGGCATTACCCAAGAAACGTTCGGTCACTTTGTCGATGGTGCGGTGATAAGGCGTAATCAAATGTGCGTTGGTGCTAATTAACAATTTGCTGCAGTCAATGCCGCGTTCAGTTAAACCTTTGATCTCTTGTAATAAAACACCTGGATCAATAACTACACCGTTTCCAATTACTGGAATTACATTTGGACTTAAAATTCCAGAAGGAAGTAAGTGCAGCGCATACTTTTGATCACCGATTACAACTGTGTGACCCGCGTTGTTGCCGCCTTGATAGCGAACTACATAATCAACGCGGTCACCTAGCAAATCGGTAGCTTTACCCTTGCCCTCATCGCCCCACTGAGCTCCCAGTAGAACTAATGCAGGCATCGGTAAAGCCTTTCTCTAGCTAAATTAAATAGCGGCAGGTGTGGAAGTTTACTTGCGAGAGGTGGTTCCGGTGGAACGAAGGTCTTCGCAACCCTTAGCAACGCGAGCAGCCATGCCAGCTTCAGCTAACTTGCCCCATGCGCGTGGGTCATATGCCTTCTTGTTACCAACTTCACCGTCGATCTTGAGCACGCCGTCGTAGTTCTTAAAGGCGTGATCAACAACTGGGCGAGTAAATGCGTACTGAGTATCGGTATCGATATTCATCTTAATTACACCGTAATCAAGGGCTTCGCGGATCTCAGAAAGTAGCGAACCTGAACCACCGTGGAAGACAAGATCCATTGGCTTACTGCCAGCAGGTAGGCCTAGTTTTTCAGAAACCGCAGCTTGTAGGGTCTGCAGAATCTTAGGTTGTAGAACAACGTTGCCTGGCTTGTATACGCCGTGCACATTTCCGAAAGTTGCCGCAACCATGTAGCGAGTACTTGGGTCAGTACCTAAAGTTGCAACTGTCATTAGCGCATCTTCTGGTGTCGAGTACAACTTGGCATCGTGCTTTGCCTCGATACCGTCTTCTTCGCCACCGACAACGCCGATTTCAATTTCTAGAATTGTGCGAGCTGCTGCTGAAAGCTGCTGCATCTCAGCTGCGATCTTCATGTTGGTTGGCATGTCAACTGCTGAGCCATCCCACATGTGTGAACTAAATAGTGGTGCTTGACCGTTCTTGATGCGGTTAGCACCGAACTCAAGTAGCGGGCGCATAAAGCCATCGAGTTTTTCAACTGGGCAGTGATCTGTGTGAAGGGCGATGTTTACGTTGTAGTTCTTCGCAACAACATGTGCGAATTCTGCGAGGCCTACTGCGCCATCAACCATGTTCTTAACGGTTGAACCTGATGCGTATTCAGCGCCGCCCCAAGAAAATTGAATGATGCCATCTGATTCAGCTTCGGCGAAACCACGAAGCGCTGCGATCAGGGTTGAAGATGATGAAACGTTGATTGCGGGATATGCAAAAGCGCCAGCTTTCGCGCGATCCAACATATCTGCATAAATTTCCGGGGTTGCTATTGGCATGATCACTCCAGTGGTGGATATGTAAAAGCCGAGCGCATCTTTGGGCCGACTAAAGGCTTACGACATATCCAACCACTTACCCGAGCGTAAGAAAAATTAGGCTCAGAGGTGGGAGTGCCAGCCTTGGTTACATGCCCAAAAGCATGGTTTTCAGGGCTCGGGCGATGATGGTGGCTACCGCTCGGGTTAGTTCAGGGGTGGCCATGAACTTAATGAAACCGATTAGAAATCTAGTCATATCTAGCCTTTCGATAAGCGATCACGTATGTGATCGAAGGCTGTGATCTTCGCGGTTTTCGGCTCTGGTAAAAATTTGAGTACTAACTCTTGTTGATAGAAAAATACCTAGGACAAGTTTTACTAGGAATTTTTTCTCTAGACGGGTAACCTCAAGCACTATGACTGAAGACTCACTTTCAAATCTTTCGCACGAAACTCGCACCTTTGCCCCTAGCGCTGAATTCGCGGCACAAGCAAATGCCAAAGCCAGCCTCTATGACGAAGCTGAGGCTGATCGCTTAGGTTTCTGGGAAAAGCAAGCCAAGAACTTGCAGTGGGATGCGCCTTGGTCTGAGGTTCTTGATTGGCAACCACCGTATGCGAAATGGTTTGTTGGTGGAAAGTTAAATGCCAGCGTTAACGCACTTGATCGTCACGTTCATGAAGGTCGCGGATCTCGCGTTGCTTTTCACTTTGAAGGCGAGCCTGGTGACACTCGTACCATTACATATGCAGATTTATTAGTTGAAGTTAAGAAAACTGCGAACGCGTTAACTGAACTTGGAATTAAAGCGGGCGATCGCGTTGCGATTTATATGCCGATGATTCCGGAAGCAGCAATTGCGATGTTGGCATGTGCGCGCATTGGTGCACCTCACTCGGTTGTCTTCGGTGGTTTCTCGGCCGATGCTTTGATCTCACGCATCAATGATGCTGATGCGAAGTTAGTAATTACTGCCGACGGTGGTTATCGCAAGGGTGCCGCGTTTGCCCTAAAGCCAACGGTTGATGAAGCTCTGACACGTGAAAATAAAGTTGAGAAAGTTTTAGTTGTTAAGCGCACCGGCCAAGAGACGGCCTGGAACTCAGCCACAGATATTTGGTGGCACGAGATTGTTGATCGCCAAAGCTCAGAGCATGTGGCACAGGCTTTTGACGCCGAGCACCCACTATTTATTCTCTACACCTCAGGCACAACTGCTAAACCAAAGGGTATTTTTCACACTACTGGTGGCTATTTAACGCAGGCTGCCTATACCCACAAAGCGGTCTTTGATTTAAAGGCTGAGACCGATGTTTATTGGTGCACTGCAGATATTGGTTGGATTACCGGTCACTCTTATGTGGTTTATGGCCCGCTAATCAATGGTGCGACCCAAGTTATGTATGAAGGTACGCCTGATACGCCGCACAAAGGTCGCATCTTTGAATTAGTCGCAAAGTACAAAGTTAGTATTTTGTATACCGCGCCAACTTTGATTCGCACCTGGATGAAGTGGGGCGATGAATTTCCAAAGGCGCACGATCTTTCATCATTACGTTTACTTGGTTCAGTTGGCGAACCAATTAATCCCGAAGCCTGGATGTGGTACCGCGAAGTTATTGGTGGCAATCGTTGCCCAATTGTTGATACTTGGTGGCAAACTGAAACTGGTGGCATCATGATTTCACCACTGCCAGGTGTTACTGCGACAAAACCTGGTTCTGCCATGGGCCCGATTCCGGGCATCAGTGCAAAAGTTGTTGATGACCAAGCTAAGGAAGTTGGACTCGGTCACGGCGGATTCTTGATTCTAGATAAACCATGGCCCGGAATGTTGCGCGGTGTTTGGGGCGAAGACGAGCGATATAAAGAAACTTATTGGTCACGCTTTAAGGGGATTTACTTTGCTGGCGATGGCGCCAAGATTGATGAAGAAGGCGCACTTTGGTTATTAGGTCGCGTTGACGATGTAATGAATATTTCTGGTCACCGCATTTCAACAACTGAAGTTGAATCAGCACTTGTTAGCCACCCCGAAGTTGCCGAAGCTGCCGTAGTTGGCGCAGCGGACGCGATGACTGGCCAAGGCATCGTGGCATTTGTGATTTTGCGCGGTGGCGTTAAGCACGGCGAGAGCGAGGCGTTGATTCAAGCACTTCGCGCGCACGTTGCTAAAGAGATTGGCGCTATCGCTAAACCTCGCCAAATCGTGGTGGTTAATGAGCTTCCAAAGACTCGTAGCGGAAAGATCATGCGTCGTTTATTGAAGGATGTGGCTGAAAATCGCGCAGTTGGTGATTCCACAACGCTGGCAGATCCAAATGTAATGAAGCTAATCTCTGAAGGGTTAAATACTTCTAAGGACGAAGATTAAGTAGCTGGTTTATCGTTTGTAGGTTCGCTTATCCGAGGTGAAGGTGCTTGCGAATTCAATTGATAACGAGTTATCAACATTGACTTGAAGAATAACCGACCCGATGCTACTTCCAGAACCTAACGTGTAACCAACTGGGTAAGGTTCAGAACTACCATCTACTCGAGCAGGCGTCCCCGCAGGGAAAACATAGGAGAACTGTGAAAGTGTATAAACCATAGCGCCTGAACTTGCCATTAATTTATCTGGTGCAACTTGACCAGCTGTTAGATTAATTAAGAATTGAGCGGGATCGCCTTTTGAATCTTTATACCAACCTGTAGAAAGAATCCACTTGCTGGTATCTACTTCGTGTCTAGCGATTGCAAGGTGGCTCCATGCATATGTGTTCTTTCCTGAAACAGAACCGCCCGGAACCTGCACAGTTGTATTCTCGTAAGCGCTGGTTAAATTTCCACCGTATCCATTTGTTCCTGCTAGGAACCAGTTTCCGGCTGCTGCACCAATAACGTCTTGATCAATCTTTCCTATTCGGGGTGCCGAAGTGCGCTGTAACAATTTCTCCATAACGGCGCGAATGTCATCGGCAAAGAATGGTAAATAATCTGCCGTGTATGGCTTCCACGTGTCACCAGTTAAATAGGAATATGGATTTGCGAAACCAGATAGCCACTGTGTGCCATCAAATATATTAAAGTCCAACATATTGTCGCGTTGTCTTCCAAATTCTTCGCCCGCTTTAATTGGAATACTTAGTGACATGAAACCATTGTTGCTTAACTTACTGAAAGAATCTGCGAGCACGCCAGTAGCTTTATTAAGCACCATATATACGCTGTAAATATTGCAGCCATGGTTAATTACAACTCGATGGCTACTAGGTGAACCTAAGCTGCTTAATTCAGTTATTACACCGTCAGCAGGCGCTGTAACCGCAATGTAGTCATTCGCTGTTCGACTTGCTTCAGGAATTGCTAATGAAGTTAAACCCAGATAAGCGTGATCAATAGGCGTCACATGGTCTGCGACCATCATTCCGTAGGGAATAGATGGAGCTAATTTATCTAGTGCGATTACTGGCTTAGTAAATTTGATTGTTGAAGGTGAGCAAGTTGGCTCAATACCGCTTGAACCACCGAGTATTTGCGTCAACGTTGGGTACCAAGTTGGCCGTGATGTATATCCGCTTACTGGGGTGGCGGGAATATCTGCCTGCAGTGCATACTTAACAACGCCGCCTTTACATGCAGCAACAACGTTTCCATTCCAACCAACTTCGCCTTCTTTAGTGCATTTACTTCCTAACGCACCAAGTGCAAAGGATCCCGGCTGCGTATTTGTACCTGCTGATCCACCGCCGCTTCCAGATCCGCCGCTTTGCTTAGGTCGCCACGAAGATTTTCCATCGCCACCTTTTGTGCAGAATAATTCAACGCCACTTGCATTTTTAGCACTTGCTGGTCCGTTTGCATCGCAGAGAAAACCTTCAGCAATGTTGGCAGACCCAGAGTTTGAATTGCTGCCACTTCCAGAACCAGAACCAGAACCAGTCTGAGTTGTCGATGATGGTGACGCACTTGGAGTTGCTGATGAACTTGGAGTTGCTGTCGCACTTGGAGTTGCTGAAGATGTTGGTGCAGGTGTTAATGAAGGTGAGGGACTTGCAGCAGGTGACGGTGAAGCTGATGGCGAAGACGTTGCTTTGGGTTTTACTACTACCTTTACGCCTTTTGACCAAACCTTCTTGCTGCCACTTTTAATGCAGGTGTAAATCTGACCACCTGATGTGATTTTCTGATTTAAGGTCTTACAGGCTGTTCCTGGCTTCGGAGCTGCGGCTAGAGCAGGCGAAAGAGTCGAAGCAGTTAAAACCAAGACAATTAGTGCAGAAAACCTTCTCATGCCCACAGATTTTAAATTATCTCTAGGAAATAAACCATAAGCCAGAAGTAATTTTTAGGTTAACTTTTAGTGGGTATGCCGAAATGTCCTAGTTAGTTAGCAATTCATTTGCGCGCTCTTTTAAATCAGTAATCACGCTTGGTAGTCGCTCATCTAGTTGAGCGTAGATCTGGCTCTCATTAATTTGAGTTTTAACTGGGCTCCAGGGCGACCAGAGCAGCGTGGTTAAAACTAAATAACCAATGATTACAACACGGGCGAGTTCTAGTGCAACACCTGCCAACGAATCGATTGCTTTGAGTGGTTTCCAAAGCAGACGAGCATGAAAAAACTTTGCCGCTTTGCCAAATACAAATAAACCAAGTTGAGCGCCTAGGAAAATCGCAACTAACACAGCAATAATTTGTTTGATTAATGAATCCCACATTGAGACAAACTGCAGTGAGAAGTAAAGGCCAGCAACGCCACCGGCGATGTAGCCAATAGTGCGGAAAATAGTTGCTAGAAAGCCAGCGCTATATCCGCGCTTAATTGCTCCGAGAGCTAACAACGCAAGTGCAATATCAACAAACATCAGACGGCCGCCTTTCGCTCTCTAAATCTTCACTTTTAAATACTGCGCAGTTAAATCAATTAACTCTTGGGTTGATTCAACTACACCAACATGTTTGTAAACCACAGTACCTGCTTTATCAATAAACCAAGTAACTGGCACTCCCATGCCAAAGTTAGCTCTAGTAATTCCTTTAGCATCGTAGAGATTTGGCCAAGTCATACCGTTAGAAATAATGAAGTCTTTGGAATCTTGTGATTTCGCTTCTTCAACTGCGATACCCAGAAGTTTAACCTTGCCCTTGGCTTGGTCGTTAAGCTCAACAAAATATGGCATTTCATCGGCGCATGGGCCACACCAAGAGCCCCACACATTAAGTATTAGTGGGCCACGCAGAGATTCAACCGAAATCTTTTCAGTGCCCGATAGACAGTTAAGAATTGTGTCTTCTGCTTTTGCTGCCACATGGCCAACATCAGCGCAATCAACAACTTCACCTTTGCTGGCCATAGGTTTCGCAGTCGACGCGCAACCAGTTAATGAAATAGCAATCAACAAAATTAGAATTTTCTTCATCGGAAATCCGCATCAGTCTTTAAAAGTAACTGCGCTTTAACTGGGTCAACTTCACCGATGCCAAATGAGGGGCAGATCTTGGCCATTGGACAGGCACCACATGCAGGTTTGCGCGAATGACAGATTCGGCGACCGTGCCAAATCATGCGCTGTGACAAGTTGGTCCACTCTTTCTGCGCAATCAGTGCGCCAACTTCGTGCTCGACTTTTACTGGATCTTGCGAAGTCGTCCACCCAAATCTACGCGATAAGCGACCAAAGTGAGTGTCAACGGTGATTCCTGGAATATCAAAGGCGTGACCAAGTACAACATTGGCAGTTTTGCGACCAACGCCAGGCAAAGTTACAAGTTTTTCAAGATCAGCTGGGACTTCACCACCATATTGTTTAACAATTTTGGTTGCGAGCCCTTTGATGTGGCGAGCTTTGGCGCGGTAGAAACCAGTTGTGTAAATCAGATCTTCAATATCTTCTACCCGAGCACCTGCATAAGCATTCACACTCTTGTACTTTTTAAAGAGTGCTGGCGTAACAGCGTTCACGCGCTTATCTGTGCATTGCGCTGAAAGAACTGTGGCAATCAGGAGCTGCAAAGGATTCTTAAAGTCGAGTTCGCAGGTTACGTGCGGGTATGTCTTGGTCAAAACCCGATAGATCTTGCGGGCTTCTGCTCGCTTTTGGCTATCGGCTCCCATGCCAGTAAAGTACCGCTTGTGCCACATGATGAAGAAGTAGTACGTAGAGCCCCACTTTTTACTGCCCTCGATGATGCTGCCGCCGCTTCTTTGCGCGCATCAATGGATCAAGTAAAGGTGCTTAAGGGCAATGTGCTTTTCGCTGAAGGCGATTCTGGCGATCACTTATATGTAATTGTTGATGGAAAGTTAAAGCTCGGAACAACAAGTACCGATGGCCGCGAAAATCTTCTTTCAATTCTTGGACCGGGCGAAATGTTTGGCGAACTTAGCCTCTTTGATCCAGGCCCACGCACATCGACTGCCACAGCAGTCACTGATGCGAAGCTACTCAGTCTGTCTCACGCCAAAGTTATTCCTTGGTTGAAAGAAAACCCAGAAGTTTCATTACAACTTCTTGCTCGTCTAGCGCAACGTTTGCGTCGTACTAACGAAGCTGTTGGCGATTTAGTTTTCTCAGATGTTCCTGGTCGCGTTGCTAAAGCGTTAATTGATCTTGGCGATCGTTTCGGAAAAGTTACTGATGAAGGTTTATTTGTCCACCATGATTTAACTCAAGAAGAGTTAGCTCAATTAGT
>JBILGH010000026.1:0-8501 GCA_044351155.1 Candidatus Planktophila sp.
GCGAATTCGAAATTGCATCTTGCCCACGTTTTTGCCCACATAAACTTACAAATTCTTGTTAGGTTATGCAGAGAGTTGTAAAAGAAAAGTGACCATCTCCGCACGGGAAATGGCCACTAATCACTAATTTAAAGAAGAGTCGCCCTATAAGCCGGAAAGTCTCGAACAAGGAAGCTAGGTTTTTAGTTGCTTGGAATTAACAGACTAACTCCAACTCCAAGCGTGCTGATTGCCAGAACAACTGCACCAATTGGAATCAACTTGATGAGACCACCTGGCTTGTCACCTTGCTTTCTTGGCGCTCCGCCAAAGAATCCACCAGATATCAAGAGTGGAGCAGCAAATAATCCAATACGTAGCGCCCAAGTAATCGAATCATTAAATCTTGAGCTATCAAGAATCAGTTGAGCAACGATTGCTAAAAGCACTAAAACTCCAGCATGAGCATGTCCTGCTCGGAAATAATCTCGCTGTTCAGCGGTGATGTTCTCCGTGCCAACCTGGCGCTTGAGAATTGATAATAAAAAGTAACCACCAAAAGCGATACTTGGTAGAGATATAAACGCAAATGCGATCATCCAGCGTGCTGCATCAGACATCATCTTCTCCTTCGTCGAGTTGTGTGGAGTAGTGGATCAATTACCCAATAATACAATTACCGTGTGGAGAAACACTCTGTTGACCTAAATCTTGTCGCCCGTGGCCTCAAAAAGAAGAGGCACATTGATCCAGCAATTATCGTTTCAACTCCAGAGGGCACAAAGACAATTGGCCCCATAGATCAGCGGTGGGAAATTGGATCAATCACAAAGGTCTTTACCGCTTTACTCTTGGCGAAACTTCAACATACAGGTCAACTTTCAATGACAGATTCTGTCGCTCGCTATCTTCCGGCGAACCTGAATCTTCCGAAGAATTTTGAGAAAATCACATTTGAAAACCTTGCCACGCATCAATCAGGTTTACCCCGTCTGCCCTCTGGTATGAAGCTCTTTGGAAAAGATGCCATGGTTGACCCCTATTCAATATTTGATGAAGAGAGAATCTTCCGAGCTATCCAAGAAACGAAGCTAAAATCAAATCCTGGTCTAGGTCGCCCTCGTTACTCAAACTATGGATTGGGCCTACTGGGATTCGCTCTTGAAAAAGTGACTGGCAAAGTTTATGAGGATTTATTGATGCAAGAAATCATTGATCCAATTGGATTAAGTTCAGCAACATTCGGAGACGAAGGATTACGACAAGGGCGCTCTGGAAAGAAACAAGTAGCTCCTTGGCATATGGGGAGATTTGCAGCCATGGGTGGGCTACGGATGAATGCCTTAGATCTATCTAAGTTCTTACTCACATCACAAGATAAAACTCATCCACTGGCACAGGCCTTCGAAGAGACATTCAAGATTAGATTCTCAAGCAAAAGAGCTGCAATGGGTCTTGCCTGGCATTTCTTCAATGACAAAAAGATAGTTGGTCATGGTGGCGGAACTCTCGGTGCAAGGACCGAAGGTTATATTGATATAGAAACTGGAAATACAGTTGTAGTTTTTGGAGACGGAAATCCTGGAACGATGAAAGCGGCATTGGCTTTGCTTAAGCAGGAGTAAAGCAAAAAGAGTGATCCCTTAGGTGTGGATTTCGGGATAACTACAACTCGATATTCAGCTGTTTAGCAATCTTCTTGCATCGGTTCTGAATTGATTTCGCGCCATTTTTATTGGCTTTCCTGATTCTGGGAACGAAGTCTTGAAACAAGTCATCGTCGCTTTCAGCAAAATCAGCAGCTGCCTGAAAACTGTAATAACCCACAATTTTGCTCTTGTCAGTTTCGGCCCAGTCCATGATTACTTCATAGGCTTTTCTCTTCTGGGCCCTGGCTAGTTTGAGATGAACCAGAAGTTGGGGAATGTGCCAGCGAACTTCTTGCTGGGTATATAGATCTAGATTCTTCAAAAGCTCTTTAGTAAAGGGGTGCACAGATTCAGGCTTTTGTTCTGCCACCCTCATCGCAACGTAGCTGGCTCGCATAGCAATAACAGGGTCCTCGTCAAGAAAAAGTGAATAAATTTCACTTAAACCGGCCGGGTTCTTTACTAGCTTGCTGATTACCTTATCTGCATCCCCAACTGACGTTCTATTTCCGCCTGAAAGAGTTTCTCTAAACCCACTCACGGTTATTCCTTTCCAAATTTCTAGTGTCTACAGTACTAGAAGTCTTGCTTGAGACAAATCCGATTCCCCTCGGAATCCTTTATCTCTGCCACAAAACAAGATTCCGCCTCAGTCTTCTCTAGAAGGACCTCAGAACCAAGATTGATTGCCATGCTGATTGTGGCGTCAATGTCCTCAATCTGAAGGTAGAGAAATACTCCATCGATAGATGGCTTATACACATCACCTTTGGCAAGAGCGCCGCTAATTCCTACTCCGTTATGTTTATATGGGAAGAAGGCCATCTCATATTCATGAATGGAACCACGCTCAAGTTCAATTTTCAGAAGCGACTGGTAGAAATTAATTGCTCTATCCATGTCAACGACTGGAATTTCAAAGTATGCGCCGAAATTTGCTCCCACTATTCAAGAATATATTGTGCAGTTTCTAACTTTCAAGGTAAAGAAGAGTCGCCCTAT
Source organism: Candidatus Planktophila sp. (assembly GCA_044351155.1). Taxonomy (GTDB): domain Bacteria; phylum Actinomycetota; class Actinomycetes; order Nanopelagicales; family Nanopelagicaceae; genus Planktophila. Next base: position 2,631 of record JBILGH010000026.1, read on the forward strand.
AAGCCGGATTCTGTCGTTCTTGCGAACGGATCACCATCCATCTAGTTCTGCAATTGCTTGCAGAATCAAGCGACCTACCCGATAACTTGAACGAGCCGTTCTAAGCGCTATCTGTTTAGTCTTGCTCCAAGTGGGGTTTACATAGCCAACTGCATCACTGCAATTGCTGGTGGTCTCTTACACCACCGTTTCATCCTTACCAATATTGCTATTGGCGGTTTACTTTCTGTTGCACTTATCCCGCGGATTGCTCCGGGTGGCTGTTAGCCACCACTTTGCTCTATGGAGTCCGGACTTTCCTCGGTACTTGCGTAACGCGGTGATCCGGGCGACTCTTCTAGGGGAAAGAATACGCGAGATTAGTAGCGGTATGTAATGAGTTCCTTTAGGGTTACACCCATGATTACGACAGTTGATGCGGATTTCCTAGCTTTACCACTCGAAAAAGTCTCAGATGCAGCGCTCAGCGCAGCTACAAGCGCTGGTGCTTCTCACGTAGACGTGCGAATTGAACGAACCCGAACTGGGCTTCTTTCACTACGCGATGCCAAGCCCGAAACCCAAAGCGATGAAACGATCGCCGGTGTTGGTGTGCGCGTAATCGTTAATGGTGCATGGGGCTTTGCTTCATCTCCTGAGATCTCTGTTGAGGTAGCCAAGAAGCTGGCAGAAACTGCAGTGGCTATGGCAAAAACTTCTAAGCCGCTTTCTACTGAATTGGTTTCACTGGTAACTGAACCAGTTTATGCAAATCAAACTTGGGTATCAGATTATGAAATTGATCCATTTGAAGTTTCTGATTCTGAAAAGAAAGACCGACTTGCTGATTTGAGTAATCGTTTGCTCAAGAGTTCCAGCGTTAATCACACTTCTGCTCACACCATGTATGTCAAAGAGCAAAAGCATTATGCAGATTCTTATGGCACCAGCACTACACAGCAGCGCGTTCGGATCCAAACCCAAATTGAAGCGATCTCAATCGGTGAAAGTGGCTTTGAATCTATGCGCACATTGGCTCAACCTACTGGCTTTGGTTGGGAATGGATGGGAAATAAAAATTGGGATTGGGATTCAGAAATTGCCGAACTTCCTTCTCTCTTAGCTGAGAAGGTTGCCGCGCCGTCTGTTGAACCCGGTCGATATGACGTTTTAGTTCATCCATCGAATTTGTGGCTAACTATTCATGAATCAATTGGCCACGCAACTGAATTAGATCGCGCTATTGGTTATGAAGCTAATTACGCCGGAACTTCTTTTGCTACGCCAGATAAGTTAAATAAGCTGCAATACGGTTCAAAGTTAATGAATGTAACTGGAGATCGCAGCACTCCGCATGGTCTAAGTACCGTCGGATTCGATGATGAAGGAGTTGCGGCGCAACGTTGGGACATCATTAAAGATGGTCTTCTGGTTGGTTATCAACTAGATCGTCGAATTGCTGCCCGAGTTAACCGCGATCGCAGTAATGGTTGCGCCTTTGCTGATTCGCCAGCTCACGTGCCAATTCAACGCATGCCAAACGTTTCACTGCAACCAAACCCAAATGGTCCAACTTATGACGAAATGGTTTCATCAATGGAAGACGGAATCATCATTAAGGGTGATAAGTCTTGGTCAATTGATATGCAGCGCTATAACTTCCAATTTACTGGTCAACAATTCCACCGCGTTAAGAACGGCAAGATTGTTGGTCAATTAAAGGATGTTGCTTACCAAGCAACTACAACTGATTTCTGGGGTTCAATGAAAGTCGTTGGCGGTCCATCAACTTATGTTCTAGGTGGGGCGTTTAACTGCGGTAAAGCCCAACCTGGTCAGATTGCGGCAGTAAGTCATGGTTGCCCAGCGGCAATCTTCGACAAAGTAAATATTCTAAATACTGTTGCGGAGGCCGGAAAATGATTTCAGCTCAAGATCTAATTGAAAAGATTACTTCGACTGCGACCTGTGATGACTGCATCGTTGTTGTGCGCGATAAGACACAAGCAAACCTTCGCTGGGCTGGCAGCACGCTAACAACTAACGGCGTGATTCAAGAGCGCAGCGTTACTGTAATTGCCTTTGTGTCAGTTGACGGTGGCATGGCATCTGGTGGAGTAACCCGCACCGATGTCTCGCTTGCCGATGTTCCGGCACTTTTGGAAGCAGCGGTTGCCTCGGCAAAAGCTGCCGGTCCGGCCGATGATTACGCCCCGCTTGCTACGAATGTTTCGATTGGCAATTGGTCAGCCGAGCATGTTCCAACCGGGCCTGAAGTATTTACCAAATTTGCGCCAGCTCTGGGCGATATGTTCTCCCGCTCAGTTGCGGACAAGATCGAACTCTTCGGTTATTCCGAGCACACAAATGAAACAACTTGGGTTGGATCAAAGGGTGGCTTACGTCTACGTAAAGATTCCCCAGTTGGCCGCGTAGAAATGACTGGAAAGTCGCACGATCGCAGCCGTTCGACTTGGGCAGGAGTAGAAACTCACGACTTCACTGATGTATCTGTTGCCGATATTGATGCTCAGATTAGAGAGCGTTTAAATTGGCAAGGAACCAAGGTTGATCTTCCGGCTGGAAAATATGACACTATTTTTCCGTCAGGTTCGGTTGCAGATATTTTCACCTACATGATGTGGGTCTCAACTGCTCGCGATGCCCATGAAGGACAATCTGTATTTTCTAAAAAGGGTGGCGGAACTCGCATTGGCGAAAAACTCGCAAATGTTTCGCTGCAATTCTTTAGTGATCCAGACTTTAAGCAGCTGCCATTTTCAAACTTTGTAGCAACAGCTGTAAGTTCACCGTTCTCATCTGTCTTTGACAATGGGCAAAGCATTAAGCGCGTGGATTGGCTAAAAGATGGCGTGCTGCAATCTTTGGTTCAGACTCGAGCTTCTGCCCAGCTCACAAATTTAGATTTCACTCCACTAGGTGAAAATCTAGTAATGAGTGTTGATGGCGCAAGTGGTTCGCTTGAAGATATGGTCAAGAAAGTAGATAACGGACTTCTACTGACAACGCTTTGGTATATCCGCATGGTTGATCCAAACTCACTACTTCTAACTGGATTAACTCGTGACGGCGTTTATCACGTTAAGGGTGGCGAAGTTGTGGGTGCAACCAATAACTTCCGCTGGAATGATTCACCAGTTAGTGCGCTATCGCGTATCGCTCATGCCGGTGCTAGCGAGTGGACGCAACCACGCGAATGGGCTGGAGATATGACCAGCATGTCCATGCCGCCGTTGGTCATTAAAGATTTTAATATGTCGACGGTGAGCCCAGGCAACTAAAGATGCAGACCGGACGAAGTGTTGTCTACGCTCGTAACGGTGGAGCCGCAGCAAGTCAGCCTTTAGCTGTTAGCGCTGCGATTGCAGTTCTTAAAGATGGTGGCTCTTTTATTGATGCCGCGATTGCGCTGAGCGCTGTTATCTGCGTTGTCGAACCTGGAGCATCGCATTTAGGTGGAGATGCATTTCTAGTTACCCATCACGCTGCCACCAAAAGTAATCTAGCTTTTAATGGCAGTGGCGAAGGTTCGCACGCTGCCACCCTTGAGAATTATCCCGATGGAATTCCACTTCACGGATATAAATCTGGCACCGTTCCAGGGCTAGTTTCTACCTGGTTTGAAGTTCATAAACGCTATGGAAAGCTGCCTTTCGCTCAGCTTTTAACTCAGGCAATTGATTACGCTGAAAACGGATTCCCGGCGAACGCGGGCTTTGTTAACAGAATCAAAGCGCATCTTGCGATTGCTCCTGATACTCAGATGTTTGCAAATATGGGAATTGAAGTCACCGTAAAAATTGGTGATCTGGTAATTCAAAAAGATCTGGCTCGCTCACTTAAGGAAATCGCAACCGGTGGTCGCTCTGCTTTCTACGAGGGCCGAATCGCGGCGCAACTTGTGAAAGGTTCAGCGGGTTGGTTCAACGCCGAAGACTTGAAAGCACACACCACTCGAGTTTTAGATCCGCTCTCGGTTAAATATCGCGACTTCACAATTTACGGACAGCCGCCCCCAACTCAAGGCATGATTTTGATGGAAGAGCTTTTGATTAATGAGAGATTTGATCTGGCTTCACTATCTGAAACTGATCGAATTCATGTTGGCGTTGAATCCAAAAAGGTTGGCTTTGCCGATCGAAATGAGATTTTAGCTGACCCAGAATTTGTTGCAGTTAATACTGAAAAAATACTTTCCAAGAGTCACATTGATAAGCGCATAAGTGCTATCTCAATGGCTACCGCTGGTATTGATATTGCGCCAATAAATGAGGGAAGCGATACAACTTACTTTTTAGTTTCAGATTCTGAAGGTAATGCCGTTTCCTGGATTCAATCAGTGTTCCATGGCTTTGGCAGTTCTTGGGTTATTCCGGAAACTGGAATATTGCTAAATAATCGTTTGACTGGATTCTCGCTAGACCCAACTTCGCCAAATGTAATTGCCCCGGGAAAACGTCCAGCACATACTCTTAATGCATTTACCGCAGTTCACGCCGATGGTTCTTTGTATCTGGTGGGTGGAACACCGGGTGCCAATATTCAGGTTCAGACCAATCTACAGTTACTCACAAATGTGATTGATCTAAAGCTAAATGTTCAAGAAGCGATCGAAGCGCCACGTTGGCAGCATCTAAACGCACCCGGACAAAGTTCTGCTCAAGAGTCAGGCCTTGGCGTTCTGGAGATTGAAGAACGGGTATCTGAGGCTGTATTTGAGGAACTAAAAGCTAAAGGTCACCAAGTAGTAGCTCTTTCGCCATGGGGGCATGGATCATCAGCGCAACTCATGGAAGTTTTGGCCAACGGTACTCATGCATTCGGTTCAGACCCTCGTTGTGAAGGTCATGCATCAGGCCTATAGGTAGCGCTAATTAGGAAAGATTAATTTAATAAAGATTGTAGTTTTTAAAGCGTGATTGAGATCGGTAAATGATCGCTGATCTTGCTGGCCACGGTTGGTTCTAGTTTTGCTTTGGTTCCTGGGCGTGTGAGAAAGTGATCGATTTGGCGATCTGGTTTCCAAACCGGAAATGTTAACTGCTTAACTAGTGAGCGCCAGCGAAGTGAGTTAACTGATTCTTCCCAACTATCTGCAATGTTTAAATCCCCCACAATTATTACTCGTAAGGTTTTATCTTTAGCGATGGCATTAGCCCAACGCTTCAACTGGCTTAACTGAATATTACGAAAAATCGGTTCCCATGAAAGATGCGAGTTGATAATTACGGTGCCATCTTCCAAATAAGCAGCGAGTGCATTGCGCGCGTGATCCTTAACCCAATATTTCTTGGTTACGCCGTCTGCTGTATGTGGTAGCCACCAACCGATCAGTGCCTTAGAGAGTTCTTTGCGTTCCCACTTAATGACTGGCAGCTTAGAAATAATGCTTACGCCATAACCTGGTTGAGTTGAGGTTTTAGTCTTTGTAATCAGCTCGGGAAAATCCCAGCTCTGCGACTTGGGCCAATCGAGCCACTCATCATTTTTGCGCCAAACGGTTGGCGCAAATGCCCAATACTCCGCCCCCATAATTTCGGCAAAATCCTTAGTCTGCTCTTCCAGATTGCTGCGCTCATTTAAATGATCAACTTCTTGTAAAACCAGAACATCACAATTAAAAGCTGCAACAGTTCGCTGAATTTCGGCAGTCCGATTAACTTCAGTACCAGCAGCGTAAACTTCACAATGCTGAATATTCCAAGAAGTGATCTTCATGGGCCAAATTCAATCACTTTAGGTAAGTAAATGGGGTCCAGGCAGGGCCAAGTTCCTGGAGATTAGAATTAATCTCACCGTATAGATCATCAATATTAATCACTTTTTGAGCGCGTAATTCAGCAATCACGAGGTTGTAACCTCCGAGAAAAA